>JACADZ010000078.1 GCA_013389105.1 Parvularculaceae bacterium
CAGCGAAGCCGGACGCGTTCTGGCCGCCGCCCTTCCCTCCCGGATCGCCCGCGCCAAGTCCTCCGAGCCGGGCGCCTATCTTCTCGCCGGCGGCCGCGCCGCCGCGCTCGACGCCGTCGATCCCCTCGCCGGCGCCGCCTGGCTCGCTGTCGCGGACGTGACCGGCGCGCGGACCAAAGCGCGCATCGTCGCCGCCGCCCGCCTCTCCGAGGAGGACGCGCTGGCGCTTGGCCGTGTCGAGACTGCCGATATCGCCCGCTATGATGTGGCGACGAAATCGATCAAGGCGCGGCGAGTGCGCCGCATCGGCGCCATCGTCCTCTCGGAAACGCCGCTGCCGCGTCCGACGGCGGACGCCGCGCGCGCGGCGCTTCTCGCGGCGGCGCAGGAGGAGGGGCTGGCCGTCTTGCCCGCAGTCGCAGCCGTTCGCGAAACGCAGGCCCGATTGGCGATGGCCCGACGCGAGTTCGGCGAGGCGTGGCCGGCCTTTGACGACGCGGAGCTCCTGTCGCGGGCCGGCGAATGGTTGGCGCCGCTGCTCGGCGACCCGCCCTCGCTCGATCGTCCGCAAGCGGAGGATATTCGCCGCGCGATCCTGGCGCTCCTCGACTGGCCGCGCGCGCGCGAGCTCGAGGACATCGCGCCGGTCGCCTTCGAAGCGCCGAGCGGGCGACGGCTCGCCATCGACTATCTTGCGCCGGCGGGACCGACGGTCGAGGCGCGCGCGCAGGAGTTCTACGGCCTTGGCCGTCACCCGGCGATCGCCAGGGGCCGCGTGCCGCTGGTCATATCGCTGCTATCGCCCGCCCATCGCCAGATCGCGCTCACCAAAGACCTTCCGGGCTTCTGGGCCGGGGGCTACCGCGACATGGCGAAGGACATGCGCGGCCGTTACCCCAAGCATGACTGGCCAGACGATCCGGCGACGGCGAAGGCGCATGAGGGCCGCACGAAAGCCCGGCTCTAGTTGCGTCCTTCCCGGCGGAGACGCGACCCGGCAACAAAGTCCGCCGGCGGCGGAGGCGGGGATTTAAGTGAAGCCAGCCTGGCGGGCCACGACCGACGATGATGAGCACTACGTTTACGCCATAGCCCTATGAATCTCGCTGTTTGCCCTGAGATCGTAATCACCTGACAGTTTTGGTTCGTGAGGCCGGCGCGCGACCGCCAGAGTCGCGGCGCGCCGGCCGGGCGGGCCATGCCGCTCCCGAGGGTTTTTAGGATGGAGTTTCCACGCTTCACCCGAACCCACGACGGAGAACGACATGACCACGGAACAGAAAGCGGCACGAAGGAAGCTGTCGCTGCTCGACCTTGCGAAGGAGCTTTCGAACGTCAGCCGCGCCTGCAAGGTGATGGGCTATTCGCGCCAGCAGTTTTACGAGATCCGCCGCAACTTCCAGACCTATGGGGCGGCCGGCCTCGTCGACCGGCTGCCGGGCGCGAAGGGCCCGCACCCGTTTCTATATCCCTGAGAAAGTGATGCTCGGGGAACTCAAATCGCAGACCGTAGGTTGAGATGTGGACGTGGGCGTAAAATGGGACTCGCCCCTTCACGGACTCGGCCAGCGGAAAGAACCGCTTTTCAAAATCCTCCAGCCGGAGAGACATGCCGGTGCCGACTGGCACAGCATCGCACAGCCGGGCGAGATCAGCGAATTCGCAGCGGGCGAAATTCTTGGCGATGAACTTCTGAACCTCCCTCGCCAGATCTCGATAACTGCGGCCGATTTGTGATGAAACGCTCCGCGCAGTACGGCGATTTGTAATTTGGTCTGCTGTCTTCCGCTCGTTTTCGAACGCAACCCAACTACCGATGTCGCCCATTAACAGCCGCGACATAACGAGAGCTTTCATCTTCGTTTGCGCAAGAACTGGCGCGTTCACTTGCGTCTGCGCCGCGCAACTTCCGTCCGGAATTTCGATATTGGCTGCCATCTTTCTGTGCCAGGTAGCTGCGCTTCCCAGTAGATCCATCCGTTAAGCGATACCCCCGCCAATGCGCTTGCCGCTGCAGAGGGGCTGACGTACCGCGCGCCGTTGATAAGCCAACTCCCACTCTCGATCGCACCGCCATAGGTCTTGCCTTTGTACGACATGCGCAGTCGGGTTCCCGCAGGCAAGGTAGCTCCCTTCGCACTCCAAGCGCCAGCAGCTTCCCCGTTCGATGGTTTGTTGACCGCGTTGGATCGTGGCGACAGTGACGGCAAACCTGCTTCATTTCGTAGGATGTCGTTGTGCGTTTGCTCGAAGGAAACACGCTTGCTCTCGATCCAGCGGTTGACATCCACGTCGATCTCGATCTGACGGTACTGCATCATGACATCCTCAGCTCCGAGGCCCATGGCCATCTGCGACTTAGTGCTAATTACTTAAATTGCTAGTATCAACAGTTTTAAGGGGCAAATTAAGAAGGACGAGCCTGCGTGGCCCACGATGGCAGGATAACGGGCCGCGAGGTGCGGCTGATTCCGGTCTTGGGTTTTCATTGACTTACGTTGCGATTTCGCGAGGTGCGCCTGAGCAGATCACCTCGCGACTCCGGCGTTTTGGCAATGATTTCAGTACCTTGATGGGATGTGCGGATTTTTAGCCATGAGCGAGCCCTGATGCGTCTGGCCAAATGTCCTCCGTCATGATAGGTTACATGTAACCACATACGGAGGTTGCATGGTCGGAGCGTCAGGAGCCAAGTCGTCGCACATGAAGGTGCGCAGGCATCGTGAGAGGCTGCGCGAGCAAGGTCTGCGGCCGATCCAGATTTGGGTGCCAGACGTTCGGGCGCCGTCGTTCAAGTCGGAGGCGCACCGCCAGTCGCTCGCCGTGGCCGCGAGCGCCCATGCGCGCGAGAATCAAGCGTTCATCGACGCCGTGTCCGCCGTTGATTTCGAGGAAGGCGGCGATGAATGAGGCGCGGCGAGATTTGGACGGTATCCGGCGGCAAGGACTATGCGGGCAAGCCACGCCCCGTTGTCATCGTCCAGGATGACAGCTTCGACGCCACCGACTCCATCACCATCTGCGCCTTCACCACCGACGAGACCGACGCGCCTCTCTTCCGCGTGCCGGTTGAGCCGAGCGAACGGAACGGCTTGCGCTTTCCTTGCCGGCTGATGGTGGACAAGGTCACGACTGTGCCGAAGTCCAAGATCGGATCGCAGGTTGGGCGCCTGGATGACGAAGACGTGCTGCGACTCAACCAGGCCGTCATCGTCTTTCTTGGGCTTGCGGTTTCGCCGCGAGCAGGCCGGAAGGAATGAGAGATGTGCGGGCGGATTCCGTCGTGATTGACCGCCGACCGGCCGCGAACGCCGCCGCTTTCCTGTCTTTCTTTCCCGCCTACGGTACCCGGCGGCGTTCGCAGTTTTGTTCTGAAGTGGCGGATGGGGTGGGATTCGAACCCACGAGACCCTTTAGGAGCCTACACGCTTTCCAAGCGTGCGCCTTCGACCGCTCGGCCACCCATCCTTCCGGGAAAAAGCCGCCGACTTATACAAACCGTTGGGGCGCGCGCAAGCGGACCGCGGTTAACGGCGCCACATTGCGGATCGGGCCCGGCCGGTCTAGAATCCCCTGAAAAATCGGCGTCCTGGCGCCGATCGGCCAGAGGGGCGGGTTAGAGTTTATGACGGCTTTTCGCTTTATCGCCTGGGTGCTTGTCGCGGTCGCCGTGGCGCTGCTCGGCGCTGACGCGGTCAGCTCGCTTGAAAAGGGCGTGCCTGTCGTCAGGACCACGGGAACCATTCTTGAACTGTTCGGCATCAACGGACGCGGCATCGCGGACGTTGCGCCCGGCGGCGTGGCGCAGGCAATCATCACGCTGCTCGGCATCCCGCTTTGGGCCGTTGTCGGACTGATCGGCGTCGTGCTGACCCTCGTTTTCCGGCCGATGGACTGAGCTTGATCGCCGTTGGTCCCGCGGCGCGGGCTTGACCGGTTTCTCTTCCAAGGCCCCGCCGCACGGCCGCCGTGAGACGCCATGAAGCTTTCCCCTCTCGTCGCCGCCGCAGGACTGATCGTCCTTGCGCTTGGCGGTTATGGTCTCCAGCGCACGGACGCCATGGCCCGCATCGCCGCCGCCTACAAAGCCAAGACGTTCTGCTCGGAGGTCTTCCTTGCCGGTCGCGATCCTGTCGATATCGCCTCGGTGGAATTCGCGGGGATCAGCCCCTTCATCGATCGCGCCGCGGCGCATGTCGACCGCAAAAAGAAGGAGGCCCGCGCCTCCCTTTTCGGGCTCGGAAAGGCGCGCGCTTTTTATCGCGAAGGTTACGGTTGCACGATCGCCAGCGGCGTCCCTGAAGAACTTCCGCCGCCGCCCCGTGTGGCCGATGTTCCGTGGCCGGAAGCCCTCGAGAGCCCCAACCTCCTCCGGCGCGTAGACTACGCCGAACTCGACAACGCGCTTGACGCAGCTTTCGCCGATGCGTCGGCCGGCCATCGCGCAGTCGTCTTGATCGTCGACGGACGACTGGTCGCCGAGCGCTACGCGCCGGGTTTCTCGGCCGACACGCCCATGCTGAGCTGGTCCATGGCCAAAAGCGTGACCGCGACGCTGGTCGGGGCCGCGGCGCTCGCCGGTCACCTCAATGTCGAAGATCCCGCGCCGGTTCCCGAATGGAAGGACGATCCGGAGCGCTCCAAAATCACCTGGAACGATCTGCTTCGGATGCAGACCGGCCTCGAGTTCAGCGAAGAATACGGCGATCCGACCTCGGACGTCTCGCACATGCTGTTCCGCGCCAGCGACGCCGGCCTCGTCGCTGCGGAAAAGAAACTCGCGGCGGCGCCGGGCGACGTTTGGGCCTATTCGAGCGGGACGACCAACCTCCTGATCCGGACCTTGCGCCAGGTTCTCGCCGAACGCGGCGTTGAACTGCAAACCTTCGCGCGCGAGAAGATTTTCGCGCCGATCGGCGCCGCTTCGTTTACGCTGGAGCCGGACTCGGCGGGAACGCCCGTCGGGTCTTCCTATGTGTATGCGACGGCGCGCGACTGGGCCAAGCTCGGCGAGCTCTATCTGCGAGGCGGCGAATGGGCCGGGGCGCGTCTCCTGCCCGAGAACTGGTCGCGATATGCGAGCACGCCGACGAGGGCGTCCGGCGGCCAGTATGGCGCGCATTTCTGGCTCAATCTCGACGGGGCTGGGCGCAAGCGCTTTGTCCCGGGCTTGCCGGAGAGCGTCTATTACATGGCGGGGCATGAAGGGCAGTATGTGTTCATCATGCCCGAGAAAAACGCCGTGATCGTTCGCCTCGGAATGACCCGCGGCGCCGTGCCGATCGAGGTCGCGGGTCCAGTCGCGGCGCGTCTCGCCGGGGCGATCGGGGATCTGCCCCTCGCTGAAGCCGCCGACGAATGAACGCGTGGAAATCACGAACCGCGCCGACGATCGAGGATCTGTCGGCGCTGGCGGCGGAGGCTTTTGCAGCGTTGCCTGCGGAATTCCGCACGCTTTGCGGCAATGTCGCGATCCACGTCGCCGAGTTCGCAGAGGACGATCTCCTCGCCGATCTCGGCATTGAGGATCCATTCGACCTGACCGGCCTTTACGAGGGAGTCGACCTCACCGCCGACTCGCTAACCAATCCCTCAGGTCCCGCGCATGTTCACCTCTACCGCCGCCCCCTGCTCGACGAGTGGGCGGAAAATGGCGAGATCACGCTCGGCGAACTCGTCACGCATGTCCTCGTCCACGAGATCGGCCATCACTTCGGACTTTCCGACGAGGAGATGCATGCGATCGAGGAGCGGGCGGCGTAACGCTGTCGTCGACACGTCTGAGCAGGCCCCGAAAACGCCCCAGGGGCGCCAAGAAAAATCCAGCAAAATCAACGAGCGGACTCGCCTCGCCGGGGAAACAGGCCGAACTTATCCCACACCCCGCCAACGGCCTTAGAATGCGAAGTCGTTCTGTCCTGTTTGGCTATCGCAGGGCGGAGGCCTTGGCTCTTTGACATCGTGAACAGAATGGCCGCGCCGTGCGCTCGTGCATGCCGCGCTCAGCGCGGATCCTTCGCCGCGCCGAACGGCTGGTGCATCAGGTGCGCGCCCGCCTCCGGCCCCTCGTCCATCTGCGCGAGCAGGCGCTCCCGGTCGCGGCGGCGGAACTCCTCAATGAACTCGTCGATGACAGCCTCGGCGAAGCCAAGGCTGCGCAAGACCTCGCGCGACATCAGAAGGCTCGATTCGAGCGTCTCCCGGACCACCACGTCCGGACCCAAGGGACGCACGGCGATCTCGTGCAGCCGGTCGTGCGCGACCACGAATACGGGCAGGTCCGGGGTCCAGGCTCGCACGCCCTCGACGGCGCGGATGACGGCTTCGCGGTCGTCCATGGTCAAGATGACGCCCCGGCTTTCGAGGACGCCGGCCGTGAACAGCGTGTCGAAGCGCCCGCCGTCGCCGTAATAGACCTTGAACCCGAACCTTTCGGCGTTGCGGATGTGATCGGGGTTGCGGTCGATCGCGGTCACCCTGACGCCGGAGTTCATCAGCACCTGCGAGATTATCTGCCCGACACGACCGAAGCCGACGATGATGACGTGGTCCGTGTCTGCGGAGGGCCCGTCGAGCCCTTCGGCGCCCGCGCCCTTGGGCCGCGTGAAGCGGTCGGCGAGAAGGAGAAGCGCCGGCGTCGCCGCCATGGACAGCGTGACAACCGCCGACAGCAGCGTCGCCTGCTCCGCCGTAAACAGGAGCGACGCGCCGCCGAGACTGAAAACGACGAAGGCGAACTCGCCGCCCTGGCTGAGCACGGCCCCGGCCTTCGCCGCTTCGCGATGCTCTGCTCTGAAGGCTCGCGCGAGGGCATAGACGATGATCGCCTTCAACGTTACGAGGCCTGCGGCGCCAAGGAGCACGATCGGCCAGGCGTCGACGATCGCGTTGAGATCGAGCCGCATGCCGATCGAAATGAAGAAGAGTCCGAGGAGAAGACCTCGAAAGGGCTCGATGTCGGCCTCGATCTGGTGACGGTAGGCGGATTCGGCGAGCATCACGCCGGCGAGGAACGCGCCGAGCGCCATCGAAAGCCCGGCCCAATCGACGAGCAGAGCCGTGCCCGCGACGATGAACAGCGCGATCGCCGCGAACGCCTCGCGCGATCCGGAAGACGCCGCGACGCGCAGGAGGGGGTTCAGCAGGAACCTCCCCGCCACCACGATCGCAGCTATGACGCCGAGGGTCTTGGCGGCATCAAGGGCGAGCGACTGCTCGTCGGCGGCCGTCATTTCGCCGGCCACGAGGGGCATGACCGCGAGCAGCGGAATGAATGCGAGGTCCTGGAACAGCAGGATCGGCAAGGCCCGGGTCGCATATTTCGAACCGGTCTCGCGTCGGTCCTTGATGAGCTGCATGGCGAGGGCGGTCGACGAAAAGGCGAGGGCGAGACCGGCGATCACGGCCGCCGGCGCAGGCATGCCCGTCGCGGCAACCAGAATCGCGGCGATGGCGACGCCCGTAACCGCCACCTGGGCGAGGCCGAGCCCGAAAATGCTGCGCCGCATCGCCCACAGCCGCGCCAGCGACAACTCGAGCCCGATGACGAACATGAACAGGACGACGCCGAGCTCGGCGACGTGAAACACGCCCTCCTCATGGCTGAGGAGATTGAGGGCGCTGGGCCCGACGACCACGCCGGCGGCCAGGTAGCCGAGGATCGAGCCGAGCCTTAACCGGTTAAACAGCGGAACGGCGATGGCGGCGGCGCCGAGGTAGGTCGCCGCCTGGACCAGGAATCCGCCGTCTGCTTCCGCCGCCATGACTCCGCTCATGCAGAAGCCCGCCGGCCATGGCAATAGTCCTCACGCGAACTATTGGCTTCAATCGGCCTGATTTCGGCGCCCGGGCTGATGGCGCCGTTCGTGCTTGGGTTGAGTTCCTCGCCTCGCCTTCGCACAAGTGAGAGGGTTAATATATGGGCATGCCCCTGAAAGACGCCTCGCTGGAAACGCCAAACGCCGCTGACGCCTTCGACGCGGAATGGACCACAGGCCGCGCCCCAGTCGGCGACCGGCTTGCGGCGGCGCGCAAGGCCAAAGGCCTCACCTACCAGGACGTCTTCAACGGCACGAAGATCAAGATCGCCAATATCGCCGCCATCGAGACCGGCGACCATAAAGCGCTGCCCGCCGTCCCCTTCACCGTCGGGTTTGTGAAAGCCTATGCGCAGTTCCTCGGCCTTAGCCCCGAGGCTTACGCGTCCGACTACCGCGCGGAATGCTTCCACGCGGGGGCCGCTGCGCACAAACCCGGGGACGCAGCGGCTCCAGCGGCCGCGCCGCCGATTGCAGCGCCTGCACTCGAAGCGCCGGAGCCTGCCATCGCCCGCACGGCCCGCTCCGCAACGCCCGAGACCCTCGTCTCCTGGCTCGGGATCGGGGCCTGCGTGCTCTGCGTGCTCTGGATCGGCGCCCGCATCGTTTCACCGAAAGGAGAGGCGGCGACGCCGCCCTCTCGAATTGAAGCTGGCGCCCCCTCAGCGGCGGCCGCCGCCGCAGCCGCCCCCGCGGCGCCGTCGCTGAAGCAGACCGCGGTTGCGCCAGCCGGTTCCGCGGGAACCGCCCAGGGAGAACCAGGCGGTCAGACAATGGTTGCGCTCGCCGACGACCCTCAAGACTCCTCGGCCGCGCCAACGCTCAGCGAAGAGGCACGCCAGAAAGCGGAAGCCCTTGCGGCCGCACTGAACCCCTCGGGAGGGCCGAAGGCTCCCGTTCCGGCGGCCCCGTCGCTGAAGCCGCCGGTCATGACGTCGACACCCGAAACGGCGGTTGCAGAGGACGTCGGCCGCGAGAATGAGGAGGCGTCGCAACCGGCATCCTACACCGACGCCTCCGAGGCGGCGCCGCCGGCCGGGCCGGCAACGCCGGAGGCGGCTTCAGTCGCGGCGCCGAACCCGACGCAAGTGCCTGCAATGACATCCGCGAGCCCGTCCGCTCGCCAGCCGGCGGCATCCGTGGTCCCGCCGGAGCCCCAGCAGGCGGCGACGCCGGCTGCAAACCAGCGCGTCGTCGAGGCGAAGCTGAGCCGCAACGTCCAGCCTGAATACCCTGACCGCTGCATGCGCCGCGCCGCCGCCGTCGAGACGGTCGAGCTTGCCTTCGTCATCACGGCCGAAGGGACCGCGACCGGAGTCTATGTCGCGCAGTCGTCGAACGAGTGTTTCAATTCGGCGGCTCTCAAGGCGGCCTATGACCTGCGCTTCGCGCCCCGAACCGTGAACGGGAAACCGGTTCTTCAGGAAGGAAAGCGCATGACGTTCCGCTTCGCCCGGCCGTGAGGGCGGCTATTTCACCCCGAGGAACTCCGGAAGGCCGAGCGCGAGGTTGAGGTTCTGGATCGCCTGGACGGCGGCTCCTTTGAGCAAATTGTCTTCCGCCGCGACGACCGCCGCATGGCCGCCGTCGGCGGCGACGGCGAAGCCGCCGACGATCACGCCGGGAACGCCGGCGCCGTCCTTCAGTTCGGGGATATCGTCCTCAACGGCGATCAGCGGCTCGCTCCGGTAGGCATCTGCATAGACGGCCTTGAGCTCGGCCGCCGACATCGGCGCCTTCAGCGGCAGGTGGGCCGTCACGACGATGCCGCGAAAAGCCGGGTGCACGGCGGGCGTGAAGCGCACCGGATGGCGCAAATGGCGCGCGGCCTCGCGCTCATGATTATGGCCGACGAGCTTGTAGGGCATGAGGTTGTCTTTAAGACGCTCAACGTCGTTCCGGGGGCTAGGGCTCGTCCCGGCCCCCGAATAGCCCGAGACGCCGAAGACCGACGGCGGCCCGGAAAGCCTTTCGAGCATCGGCGCGACGGCAAGCTGAAGCGCCGTCGCATAACAGCCCGGATTGGCGATGCGCGTCGCGCCCTTGAGGCGCCCGCCCTCGCCCATGAGGCGGCGCAGTTCGGGAAGGCCGTATTCCCATCGCTCGTCGAAGCGATAATCCGCAGACAGATCGACGACAACCTTGCCTGGCGCGTATCGGTCGATGGCGGCGAGATAAGGCGCGCCCGCGCCGTCGGGGAGCGCCAGTACGATCGCATCGACGCGGCGCTTGGCCGCCTCCTCGGGGGCGAGCGCCTCAAAGATGCATTCGTCCGTGTCTTCGGGCGCGATTTCGCTGACCCTGCGGCCCGCATATTCGCGCGACACCGCGTAAGCGAGCATGAACCCCGGGTGCTGAGAAATGAGGCGGATGAGTTCGCGCCCCGTATGCCCGCGGGCGCCGACAAGACCGACGAGATAGGGCTCGGACATCGTCCCCGCTATCCCTCGAACGAAGCGGGGAGCGACGCGACGCGGTCGACGGTCTTCTCGATCCGCCCCCAGTCCTTCTCTCCGATCCAGAACACCGTCCACATGCCGCGCTTCACCGAGCCGGTGCAGGCGTCGTTGTAGAAAGCGTTGAAGCCGTTGACCGTGCGCGAGCGCCACCAAAACACCGGATTCTGCTTTGTGAACTGACGCCAGATCGTGCGCGACAGCCCCTCCCCGCGCGCCTCCTCCGTTACCGCGAACTTGTCGAGATAGATGAAGTCATCGATCCTGGCGAGGATCGCCCCGGCCCGGTACTTCTCCGACATGTAGACCTGATGGATGTCGAGCCCGTCCCACCAGTCGGGTTTGAGCTTGCGGCCGAACGCCTGCTCGATCAGGCCCTCCGTACGCTGACGGTCGAGCCGCGCCTTGGACGTGAACGTGCGGATCGCTTCGCCCTGGCGGATCAGGGTGCCCGACCCGCCATGCGTGAAGAGCTCGCGAATGAGCTCCTTCGGAGTCGTGATCGACACTGACGACGTCAGCGGCAGCGAGTCGAGAAGCCTCTTGATCTCCTGGAGCTTCAATCGCATGCCGCCATTGACCCACTCCGCCTTCATGAGCTTCTCGTAGTCGGAGGCGAGGTTGATCGACTGCATCGGCCGCTTGTGCTTGTCGAGAAGGCCGCCCGCGCCGGTGAGAAAGATCACCTTCATCGGCTGCAGCGCCTGCACGACCGCGCGGGTCGCGGAATCGCCGTTGATGTTGAGGAGCTGGCCGCCTGGCGCGATGCCGAGACAGGTCATGATCGGCACGGCGCCCGAAGAGACGATCGACTTCAGCATGCCGAGGCGGATGTTGGTCGGCTCGCCGACGAAGCCGTATTTCTCCTTATCGAGATAGTCGGCCTCGATCACGCCGGCGACAATGCCGTCCGCCTCGACGCCTTCCGCGCGCACCGCCTCGACGAGCTTGATGTTCTCGCCGATGAAGACGTCGCGCGCCGCATCCATGGTCGCCGCGTCGGTGACGCGCAGGCCGTCGATCTTCGGCGTCTCGACGCCGCGCTCTTTCAGCACTGCGTCAAGCTGCGGCCCGCCGCCGTGGATGACGATCGGCGTCAGGCCCACCGTATGCAGAAAGGCTAGCGCGTCGGCGGTTTCCTTCAGTTGCTCCTGCAGAATCGCGCCGCCGATTTTGATGACCGCGAACCGCGTCTGGTCGAGCGCCGAGAAGCGCTGGAGATAAGACCTTATCTCCTTCGCATCCTGCATGTTCGACAGGAGCTCGACGATGGTCTGGCGCGTGGCGAGAGTGGGGGCGGTCATCTCGCCACCGCCTTCATGATCGCTTTCTGCACGTGGAGGCGGTTCTCCGCCTCCTCATAGGCGATGCACGCGGGGCTGTCGAACACCGCGTCAGTCATCTTCACATTGCGACGCATGGGGAGGCAGTGCGAGACGAGCGCTGAGTCGGTCAGCGACATCTTCGCCTCGTCGACGATGAAGTGTTTAAAGCCGTCGCGGATCTTCTTCTCCGGCTCCCAGTTCCCGAAATAAGGGAGCGCGCCCCAGCTCTTGCAGTAGACGACTTCGGCGCCTTTGTAGGCCTCCTCGATGTCGTGCGTCACCTCGACGTCGAAGCCGTTGGCGCGGGCGTCCTTCCGTGCCTGGTCCATGTAGCGCTCGTCGAGGATGTAATCCTTCGTCGGACAGAGCAGCGTCGGCTTCATGCCGAACTTGGCGGCGATCATGAGGGCCGAATTGGCGACCGCGGTGTTCAATGGCTTTGGATGATAGGTCCAGGTCAGGACGAACTTCTTGCCGCCGAGCCCGGCGCGCCCCTCGAGCTCGAATTGCTCTTGGAGCGCCATCACATGGGCGAGCTCCTGGCAGGGATGGGTGATCGTCTCCATGTTGATGACCGGCACGTCGGCGTGGCGCGCAAAGGCCGTCAGCATCGCGTCCTTGCGGTCCTCCTCCCAGTTCTGGAACTTCGGGAAGGCCCTGACCCCGATCATGTCGCAGTAACGCGAAAGGACCTTGGCCGCTTCCTTCACGTGCTCCTCGGCCTCGCCGTCCATGACGGACCCTTCGCGGAACTCGAGGGGCCACATGCCTCCGGTCGGCGACAGGACCACGGCATGGCCGCCCAGTTGCCGAATCCCCACATCGAAGGAGGTTCGCGTGCGCAGGGAGTTGTTGAAGAACAAAAGGGCGATGGTCTTGTCTTTCAGGGCGTCGCCGAAAGGCGCCCCTTTCATGGCGCGGGCGTCGTCGATGAGCGCCTGAAGTTCGGCGCGGGACCAGTCGGCGGTGTTCAGAAAATGTCTCATGGCGGCTCTTTAGAGCCCTGCGCGGAAAAACGGTATCGGGTTTTTTGCGCCAGGCTGGAAAGAGCGGCCGCCGCGAGCCTTGCCGCTGCCGGCGTCCCGGGCGTAGCGTCCGCGCCGCCACGCCAAGAGGAGCGCTCCATGACGATCAGGATTTACGGCATGCCGCTGTCGCCGAACGTTCGCAAGCCGCTGGCGGTCGCCGCCCATCTCGGCATTGCGGTCGAACTGACGCCCTGCCGGCCGGACGATCCCGCGCTTCGGGACGTCAACCCCATGGGCAGGATCCCCGCCATGGACGACGACGGCTTCACGCTCGGCGAGTCGAATGCGATACTTTTGCATCTTGCCGCCAAGAAAGCAAACAGTCTGTATCCGGATGATCAGAGGGCCCGCAGCGAAATCCACCAGTTCCTGCTGTGGGATGTGGCGCACTGGACTCCCTCCTACCAGCCGATCCAGTTCGAGCGGATGGTGAAGGGCCTCCTGAACATGGGCCCGCCGGACGAGACGGTCGTCGCCGCGACGCTGGAAAAATTCGCCCGCGAGGCGGGATACCTGAACGCGCGGCTGAAGGACCGCGATTTCCTCGTCGGGAAAGGACCGACGCTCGCCGACTTCGCGGTCGCGGCCGGCCTCACCCACGCCAGGGCCATCGACCTCCCCCTCAAGGATCATCCGAACGTCGAGGCCTGGAACCGCCGCGTCATGGACCTCGACGGCTTCCGGAAGACCGCCGGCTGACGGCGGTTTGTCGGGACAGGCGTCGGTTTACGCGCTACATCCAGCGCGCATGGGGGTTCTTCTCCACGAGGGTTATCCATGCGCACCGACGTCGCGCCGCAGCCGATCCGCCTTTCGGACTATAAGGCGCCGGATTTCCAGATTGACAGCGTCGAACTCCATTTCGCGCTCGATCCGGGCCGCACCATCGTCTCGTCGAAGATGGCGTTTCGACGGAGCGCCGCCGCCGCTCCGGACGCGCCGCTAGTTCTCAATGGAGAGGCGCTGGACCTCATCTCCGTGGCGCTGGACGGGGAGGCGCTGTCGTCCGGCCGCTACGCCGTCGATGAGAAACATCTCACCATCGCCCGCGTCGGCGACGCGTTCACGCTGGAGATCAAGAGCGCCTGCGCGCCCGAGGCCAACACCGCGCTCTCGGGCCTCTACATGTCGAACGGCATGTTCTGCACCCAGTGCGAAGCGGAGGGCTTTCGCCGGATCGCCTATTTTCTCGACAGGCCGGACGTGCTGGCGCGCTACGTCGTCCGCATCGAGGCCGACAAATCGGCCTGTCCGGTGCTGCTGTCGAACGGAAATCTTGAGGCGTTCGGCGATCTCGGCGAGGGCCGACATTTCGCCCAATGGCGCGATCCGCACCCCAAGCCCTCCTATCTCTTTGCGCTGGTCGGCGGCGATCTCGCGGCGGTCGAGGACCGGTTCGTAACCCGCTCCGGGAGGAACGTCGCGCTCAAGGTCTTCGTCCAGCCGCAGAACACCGACAAATGCGCCTACACGCTCGACTGCCTGAAGCGGGCCATGCGCTGGGACGAGGAGACGTTCGGGCGCGAATACGACCTCGACGTCTTTATGATCGTCGCCGTCGATCATTTCAATTTCGGGGCCATGGAGAACAAGGGCCTCAATATCTTCAACTCAGCTTATGTGCTTGCCTCGCCCGAGACGGCGACCGACGCGGACTACGAGGCCATCGAGGCGATCGTCGCCCATGAGTATTTTCACAACTGGTCCGGCAACCGGGTCACGTGCCGCGACTGGTTCCAGCTGTGCCTCAAGGAAGGCTTCACCGTCTTCCGCGATCAGGAGTTCTCATCCGACATGCGTTCGCGCCCGGTGCAGCGCATCAAGCAGGTCCGTCGCCTGTGGAGCCAGCAGTTTCCGGAAGACGCCGGCCCTCTCGCCCATCCGCCGCGCCCGGAGCAGTACTATACGATCGACAATTTCTACACGCCGACAGTCTATGAGAAGGGCGCCGAGATCGTCCGGATGCTGAAGACTCTGCTTGGCCCGGAGAAGTTTCGCGCGGCCTGCGATCTCTATTTCGCGCGCCATGACGGAACCGCGGCGACGGTCGAAGATTTCGTCAGGGCGATGGAGGATGCGGGCGGCGCCGACCTTGGAATATTCCGGCGCTGGTATACAGACGCCGGCACCCCGAAAATCAGGGCCGAGTTCGTCAGCGACGGACGCGCCGCGACGCTGACGCTTCGGCAGGTGACGGCGCCGACGCCAAACCAGCCTGAGAAACAGCCGCGGCACATTCCTGTCTCCTACGCCCTCTACGGATCGCGGAGCGGCGGAAAACTGGCCGCCGGCGTCGTCGAAATGATCGAAGGTGCGGCGACCCGGCGATTCGAAGACCTGGACGAGGCGCCGATTCTCTCCCTGCTCAACGGATTCTCCGCCCCGGTGACGCTCGATCACGACCTCTCTCTCGATGAGCGCCTGTTCCTGGCGGCACGCGACGAGGACCTCTTCAGCCGCTGGGCCGTAACGGAAAATCTCTGGCGCGACCTTTGCCTCGCCGCGGGCGGCGCGAAAGCCATGCCCGACTGGGAGGGCGCGCTCGCGCGCTTTGCGCAAGCGCTTGGACAATCGCTGGACAGCGCCGATCAATCGCTGGCCGCGGAGCTGCTTCGCTGTCCAAGCGCGGCCGATCTGGCGAGGAACTGCGACAAGCTTGATCCGTCCGCCGTCGTGGCCGGCCGCAAGGAAGTCCGTCGGCGCGTCGCCCTGTCGCTCAAGGCCGACCTGCTGGCGACCTATACGCGGCTGAGGCCAAATCGTCCCTTCGAGCCGACAGCCGAACAGGCGGGAGAACGCGCGCTCAAGAACGGCGCGCTGGCGCTGCTCGTCGAAGCCGGAGAAGACGCCCTTGCGCTCGAGCAGGCGCGGCGCGCCGCCAACATGACCGACGAGGCGGCGGCGACCGCGGCGCTGGCGATGAGCGACAGCGACCTTCGGGCCGAGGCGCTGGAGCGCTTCTATGCGCGCTGGAGGCACGACCTCCTCGTCGTGAACAAATGGCTCGCCTGGCGCGTGATGGCCCCCGGCGAGCAGGGGCTCGCGGAGGTGCGCCGGCTGCTGGCGCATGAAGCCTTTGACCCCAAGAATCCGAACAAGGTGCGGGCCGTCCTTGGGACCTTCGCCCGCGAGAATCTCGAGGCGTTCCACCGGGCCGACGGCGCGGGCTATGATTTCTTCCTCAACGAGGTGAGGGGCATCGACGCCCGCAATCCGCAGCTCGCGGCCAGGCTGGTGACGGCTGTGGAAAACTGGCGCCAGCTCGAACCGATCCGACGCGACGCCCTCAGCGCGAGCCTGCTCCGACTCGCCGAGACCCGGGGCGTCTCGACAAACCTCTTCGAGATTACAGCCAAGCTCCTGAAGGCATGAGCAGACCGGGGCGGTCCGCGCACGATTGGCACGTGACAGCCGCGCGCGAACGGGAATAGTTTCGAAATCATGAACGTGCGCCGCCCGGCGCGCGCGAAATGCCTTGCGAGCGCGATGGCGGGGGATAAAGAACTCAAGACCGACGACCACAAGGCGCGCATCGACGCGTTGGCGCCGCGTCGTCTGATGGTCCTGACCGGCCTGTTCGTCGGCGCGCTGGCGTCGCTGATCTTCCTGCAGCTCCGCCAGGAAACGACCGCGCGCAAGACTGAAACCGCCCTGAGGGTCGCCGCGGCGGCCGCCGATTGCGCCGGCCAGATGAACATCGCCTTGATGACCGGCGCCTCGGCTCGCAAGACCCTTTCCGCCTGCCACCCCGGGGGTCGCGCAGCCCTGTTCCTCCTCGCGGCCAATGGCGATATCGTGGCTGCATACGGCGCGACCGACCACAACGCTCTCGATGCGGCGACGATCGGCGCGCTCAAGCTGAATAGTCGCGGCCAGGGGATTCTCGACCTTGAGAGCGGCAAATCGATCGCCGCCTGGCGCCCGCTCGACGACGACCAGACAATCCTCGCGGCAGCCCCGGAGGCCGACATCTTCGCCCGCACGCCGATCTGGATCAGCTACGCGCTGATCCTCGCCGCCATCATCCTGGTGATCGGCTCGCTCATGGCCGCCTTCCTTCGGCAGAGCAGGGCCGCCGCCGAGGCGGCCGGCGCGGTGCGGACGCTGGAGGCCTATACCGAGGCGCTGGCGGGCGGGCGGTGCAGCCCCTGGTTCTACGACGGCAAGGCGCGGACGATTACGCTCGCCCGGGCGCTGCTCGAGCCCCTGGGTCTTGGAGGCCGCGATCGCACATTCTCCCTCCGGGAGCTCTCCGCGCTCGTGCACCCGGAAGACCTCCGCAGCGCGCTCTCGATCCTTACCGGCGAAGCCGGCGCGGTCACTGAGGGGCGGGTGCGGCTGCGCGATCCGGCCGGGGCCTGGTCGGCGATCTATCTGCGGACTGCTGATGCCGCGGGGCGCCTCAAGCGCGCCGGCGTCGCATTCGACCTTGCGGGCGCCAAGGCGCAGCCGCCTGGCGCCGCGCTCGCGGAAGCCCGCCTCAAGGACGCCATCGAGAATATTCCGGAAGCTTTCGTCCTCTGGGACGCGCAAGGCAGGCTCGCCGTTTGGAACAAGCGCTTCGCCATGCTGTTCCGTTTTCCCGAGCGGGCGCTGAAGGCGGGCTTGACCCCGATGGAGACAGCTCAGATCGCGCGGGCCCGCGGCGACATCATCACCCAGTACTTCGCGCCGGACGCTCCGTGCGGCGAACAGGGTGTCGAAGTGCCCTTGCCGGGCGACCGCTGGTTCCACATTTCGCGGCGCCGGACCTCCGAGGGCGGTCTCGTCTGCCTCGCCTCGAACGTGACCGACCTGAAGCGCCGAGCCCGCGCGCAGAAGAAGAAAGAGCGCGAGTTGAAGGAGACTGTCGACGACCTCGAACGCTCGCGGTCCGCCTTGTCCGAGACGATGCGGAAATACGAGCAGGAGAAGCATCGTGCGGAAGAGGCAAACCGCTCCAAGAGCGAGTTTCTGGCCAATATGAGCCACGAGCTCCGGACGCCGCTCAACGCCATCAACGGCTTCTCGGAGATCATGCGCTCCGAGCTGTATGGTCCCCTCGGCGATGAGAAGTACAAGGAGTATGTCGACGACATTCTCCAAAGCGGCCGGCACCTGCTCGAACTGATCGACGACGTGCTCGACATGTCGAAGATCGAGGCCGGCACGTTCGAACTTGAACCGCGTCGGATCGATCTTGAAAAGATTCTTCAGGAATGCGTGCGCCTCATCGCCAAGCGGGCGGCGGACGGCGGCGTGAAGCTGACAGCTTCGGTCGGCCACGCGCCCGCTGTCTGGGCTGACGCCCGCGCCGTGAAGCAGGTGACGCTGAACCTCCTCTCCAACGCCGTGAAGTTCACCGGCGAGGGCGGCGAGGTCGCCATTACGGCCGAAGCCGATCTCGACGGCGTGACGATCGTGGTCGCCGACTCCGGCGCCGGCATGAGCCGGGAGCAACTCGACCGTCTCGGCGCCCCGTTCACCCAGGTGTCCGATCAGTTCGACGCCAACCGCGCCGGCGCGGGCCTCGGGCTCGCGCTCTCGAAGGCCCTTATGGAACTCCAGGGCGGCATCCTCGCGCTCGCGAGCCAGCCCGGCAAGGGCACGGTGGCGTGCGCGACGCTCCCGCGCCGCCGCGATGCGAAGGTTCGCCTGCCGCAGTTCATCCGGGGTGAGGCGCGGATCCTGACTGCGCCGACCGCACGCGGCGAAATCCCCGCCACCCAGGCCGCCGAATAGGCTGGGGACTGAGGTTCGACCTTTTACGGAGGCCTTCATGACCGATTTTCCGATCGACCGACGAACGCTGATGACGGCTGCGGCAGGCGCCGCATTGTTCCGTCCCGGCGCCGCGCTCGCACAATCCGGCGACATGACCGCGATCAGGGCCGCCGCGGAGCGGGGCTACGACGCCTCGGTCAAGCGCATTCAGGAGTGGATCAGGAACCCCTCGATCGCCGCCGAAAATCTCAAGATGGCCGAGGGCGCCGACTACATGTCGCGACTCGCGAAGGATGCGGGGTTTACAGACGTTCAGCTTGCCCCGACCGACGGCCATCCCGGCGTTTTCGGCTTCATGGATAACGGGGCCGAGCGCACGGTCGGCATCTACTTCATGTACGACGTCAAGCAGTTCGACGCGACCGAGTGGTCCTCCCCGCCGCTTGAAGCCCGAATCGTCGAGAAGGGGGGCTTCGGCCGCGTCATCATGGGACGCGGCGCCGTCAATCAGAAAGGTCCTGAGGCCACCTTCCTCGCCGCGCTGCACGCCATGCGCGCGGCCGGCAAGAAGCCGCCGGTCAATATCGTGCTCGTCTGCGAGGGCGAAGAGGAGATCGGCTCGCCGCATTTTCGCCAGATCGTCAGTCATCCGACCTTGCTGCCGGCGCTCCGGAAATGCCTCGGGGTCATCATCCCGGCCGGCTGGCAAAATCCCAACGGCTCGGTCACCATCAATCTCGGCTCCAAGGGCATCATCGAGTGCTAGCTGATCGCGAGCGGCCAGAAATGGGGGCGCGGACCCGTCAAGGACATTCACTCGAGCCTCAAGGCGCAGGTCGACAGCCCGGTCTGGCGTCTGGTCGAGGCCCTGAAAACGCTCGTTAGGGATGGGGGGAACACGCCCGCGATCGAAGGCTGGTTCGATAATGTCCGCCCACTGACGAAACGCGAGAAGGAGCTGATCGCCCTGTCGGCGGCGGCGACTAGCGAGGAGGACCGCAAGAAATCTCTCGGCGTTTCGCGCTGGATCGACGACCTCTCCTGGGAGAAATCCCTCGAACGCCTCGCCTCGCAGCCGACCGTCAACATCGAGGGGCTCGTTGCGGGCTATACCGGACCTGGAGGCAAGACGGTGCTGCCGGCGCGCGCGGTCGCCAAGCTCGATCTGCGCCTCGTGCCCAACATGACGGCCGAGGATTGCCTTGCAAAGCTCAAGCGGCATCTGGCCAATGAGGGCTTCCCCGACGTCGAAGTGAACATGACCGGCGGCTACGACCCGACCGAAACGCCCGAGGGCAGCGCGGTCATCCGGGCTCAGCAGGCCGTCTATACGAGGGCCGGCGTCGTCAACACCCTGTATCCGCGCAACGCAGGCTCGTGGCCCGGCTGCGTTTTCACCGGCGCGCCGCTCAATCTGCCGGCGGGGCAGTTCGGCCTCGGACATGGCTCCGGGGCCCACGCGCCGGATGAATATTATGTCATCGACTCGACCAATCCGAAGGTCGCCGGGCTTATCGACGCGACCATGGGCTATGTCGACTTCCTCTACGAAATGGCGACGATCAGCGTCTGACCCGAAGACCCCGCAGCCGCGCTCCGACCCCGCCCGTGCGCCCCGCGCGGGCGCGCGACTTCGACGCCGTCTGGGCCATCGAAACCGAGAGTTTCGGGACAGACCGCTTCCCGCGGCGCAATCTCCGCCGGCTCCTGTCCCGGCGCAGCGCCGCGTTCCTGATCGCCGGCGCGCCGCCTCTCGGCTATGCGCTCGTGCTGTTCCGCCGGGGGGCGGGCGTCGCCCGGCTGTACTCGATCGCCACGTCGAAAGCCGCGCGCGGACGCGGCGTTGGCGCCGCCCTGGTCAAAGCGGCCGCCGCGTGCGCGAAAAGTCGCGGCTCGGACAGGCTCCGCCTGGAAGTGCGGGTCTCCAACAAGGCGGCGATCGCTCTATATTCGAAGGCTGGTTTTTCGATTCTGAAGGAATCGCCGGGATACTATGAGGACGGGGAAACGGCTCTGAAGATGGAAAAGCGCCTCGCGACCGCTGAGGAACGACGCAAATGAGCGACTGGCTCATCCTCGTAGAGAACGCGTCAGACCTCCAGCAATACGAAACGCCTCACAAAGTGATGCGGATCAGGGATTATCTCACCAATCCCAATCTCTTCACGGGTCGTCGGCCGAACATCATCAATCTTGGCCGCAGCTACGCCTATCAGTCCGAGGGCTACTACGCGTCGCTGCTCGCCGAAGCGCGCCGCCACCGCGTGGCGCCCACCGTGCAGGCGATGGTCGAGCTCCGGCAGAAGTCTCTCTACGCCCATGCTGTCCCCGAGCTCGAAGCCGCCATCCAGAAGGACATCGAGAACGGCTCGGCGCCCGTCGAAAAGATGCTGGTCGCCTTCACGACGACATGGCCGCGCGGCTATGACCGGTTCGCCAAACTCCTGTTCGACTGGTTCCGGGCCCCGGTGATCGAAGTCATCATCACGGGCGGGGTGTGGCCGACCATCCAGTCGTTGCGCATCGTCTCGCCCCACAAGCTCAAGGGCGAAGAGCGCCGATTCTTTCTCGCCGCGCTCGACCAGCACACTTCCCGCCGCTGGACGGCGCCGAAAGCGAAGGCGGCGGCGAAATGGTCGCTCGCAGTTCTCCTGGATCCCAAGGAGGAAGAGCCCCCTTCATCGCCTGCGACGATCAAGCGCCTCGCGTCGGTCGCCGACAAGATGGGCGTCGAAGTCGAACCCTTATACCCGAACGAACTCTCTTCACTCGCGGAATTCGACGCGCTGCTGATCCGCTCGACGACGGCGATCGACAATTTCACCTACCGCTTCGCGCGGCGCGCGGAACAGGAGGGGATGCCCGTCATCGACGACACGGAATCGATGATTCGCTGCACCAACAAGGTCTATCTGAAGGAGCTCCTCGACAACGCCCGCATTCCGGCCCCCAAGACCGAGATCCTCGACGAAAAAGCGAATTTTGCGGAAGTGATGGCGCGCCTCGGCTCGCCCCTCGTCCTAAAGGCGCCCGACGGCTCGTTCTCACGCTCCGTGCACAAGGTTGCGACGCTCGAGGAATTCCAGGCCACCGCCAAGAAGCTCTACGAGGATACGGCCCTCATCCTCGCGCAGGAGTACATGCCGACGCAGTTCGACTGGCGCGTCGGCGTGCTCGGCGGCGAGCCTTTGTTCGCAAGCCAGTACAAGATGGCGCGTGGTCACTGGCAGATCGCCAAACAGCAGAAGGACGGAGGCCTCACCTTCGGCGGCACCAACACGATTGCAGTCGAGCAGGCCCCGCGCGACATCATTGAAACGGCGGTCAGGTGCGCGCGTCTGATCGGCGACGGCCTCTACGGCATCGACCTGAAGCAGAACGAGCGCGGGATCTTCGTCATCGAGATCAACGATAACCCCAATATCGACGCCGATTACGAAGATGCGGTGCTCAAGGACGAACTCTATCGCCGCATCATCGACTGGTTCGCCGCCCGGCTCGAAAAGCGCATGGGCGGCGCGGTGAAACCCGTCGCGTCAGCGATTCTGCCGACCGAGGTTAAGCTCATCGCGGCTGGAAAATAGAGCGCCGGGCGAAAAGTGGATTCGACTCGAAGATCGGGATCGGCGGGCGACCCGCTTTCTCGCCTCTCGATTCTGGCGCCCAGCGAAGCCGGGGCATGAGGGCGACGCCCGGCTCAGGCCACCAACGCCGGCGCCCCGAACGGGACGATCTTGTTCTCCACATCGTGGCCGATGTCGGCGCGGCCGAGATATGGGACGCCCGCGCGCGCGCACCAGCGCCTCGCGATCTCCTCTTCCGTTTTGAGAAAGGGCGGGTCGTTCTCCGGAATGTCGCTGCAGCGACCGAGCATGAGCCCGGCGGCGTCGCGCATGTTCGGGCTTGACATAACTGCCGCGAGAGCGCGGTCGATGCGGTAATGATGCTCGCTGACTTCTTCGATCATCACGATGTGCGCCGAGAAATTCGGCGCGCGCCCGGATGCGATCAAATGCACGAGGATTGTGAGGTTGAACGCCGCGACTTTGGCGCCGCCGCGCGCTGCGGGCTCGACATCGGCTTGATCGCCTTGCACCAAATAGCGAAGCGCGCGCGCGATCGCCGTCTCGCCGCCCGCGCGATTGATGTCGGCCGGCATGGGTCCGTGGACGGGCGTTCCAATGCCGTCGGCGTAGAGCCGCCCAAGCACGAAGCCGAGGTCGCTGTAGCCCATATAGACCTTGCGTCGCGCCGCCGCGTTGAGCCTCGCATAGATAGCGTCGTCGAGCCTTGCCGAGCCGTAGCCGCCGCGGGCGAACCAGACCGCGTCGAACGCAGGATCGTTTGCAACCTCGAGAAACGCGGCGCTTCGGGCCTCATCGGATCCGGCGAAATGCCCTTCCGAAAGGAAGCACTGCGGATGGAAGTGGAGCGCCGCCCCAGCGTCGCTGAAATTCGCCTCGGCGAGCGCCGCGACCCGGGCCGCCGCGTCCGGCTTCAGTGCGCAGGCCGGCGCGACGATTGCGATATTCCTCGTCGCCTTCCTCCGGGCTTTTGTCATGCGCCGCCGCCAAGACTGGCCGTCCGACCCGCCGCGTTTGCGCGCACGATACGATCCTCACACATCGAGCGCCGCCGCCAGCGCATTCTCCTGGATGAACTCCCGGCGCGGCTCGACCACGTCGCCCATCAGTCGTGAAAAGATATCGTCCGCCGCGTCGGCCTCCTTCACCTTGACCTGCAGCAGCACGCGGGCATTGGCGTCGAGCGTCGTCTCCCAGAGCTGATCCGGATTCATTTCGCCAAGACCCTTGTAGCGCTGCACGGCGACGCCTTTTTCCCCGGCGGCGCGAGCGGCCTTGAGGAGGTCTTGCGGCCCCGACACCGTCGCGCTCTGATCTTTGCGGGTCCAGCGCGCCGGCTTCTCGAAAAAGTCGGCAACGCCGTCGACGAAAGTCTGAACTCGCCGCGCATCCGCCGAATTCAGGAGTTCGCGCGTGAGCGCGTGGCGTTCGAGGACGCCTCGGAGCTCGCGCTCGAACACATAGCCGCCCTCGCCGTCGAGACGGCCTCTCCAGCCCCGCTCATACTCCTCTGCGACCATATCGAGGCGGCCCGCGACCTTCGCCGCCGACGCCTCGCCCGCGGCGCCCGGCGGCGCCTCTTTGAGGGCCCGGGCAAGCGCGGCCTGCAGAATGACGGCGCGGTTATAGCGCGCAGGGAATTCGGACAGCGCCTCGTCGATCTTGCGCGCCTTCGCGAGGACGTCGGCGAGGTCGCGCCCGGCGACTTGCTCTCCCCCCGCCAGCGCCAGCTGCGCGTCGGACAGTCCCTCCGTATAAAGATAGTCTTCAAGTTCGCGTTCATTGAGCAGATAACGCTCGGACTTGCCGCGCGTCGCTTTGAACAGCGGCGGCTGAGCGATGTAGAGATGGCCTCTCGCGATCAGCTCCGGCATCTGGCGGAAGAAAAACGTGAGCAGAAGCGTTCTGATATGGGCGCCGTCCACGTCGGCGTCGGTCATGATGATGATCTTGTGGTAACGCAGCTTCTCGATGTTGAAATCGTCCCGGCCGATTCCGGCGCCGAGCGCCGTAATGAGCGTGCCGATCTCCTGGCTTGACAGCATCTTGTCGAACCGCGCGCGCTCGACGTTGAGAATCTTGCCTCGCAGCGGCAACACGGCCTGGTTTTCACGGTTGCGCGCTTGTTTCGCCGAACCGCCGGCCGAGTCGCCCTCGACGATGAAGAGTTCCGACCTTGCGGGATCGCGCTCCTGGCAGTCGGCCAGTTTGCCGGGAAGCGACGAGACGTCGAGCGCGGATTTGCGCCGCGTCAGCTCCCGCGCTTTGCGCGCCGCTTCGCGTGCGGCGGCGGCCTCGACGATCTTCTGAACGACCTTGCGGGCCTCGCCGGGGTTTTCTTCGAACCACGCGCCGAGCTTCTCGGCGACGACGCCCTCCACGACGGGCCGCACCTCGGAGGAAACCAGCTTGTCTTTCGTCTGCGAGCTGAATTTCGGGTCCGGCACCTTGACCGACAGCACGCAGGTGAGACCCTCGCGCGCGTCGTCGCCTGTCAGGGCGACTTTCTCCTTCTTTGCGGCGCCCGATTCTCCCGCATAATTGTTCACAATGCGCGTTAGCGCCGCGCGATAGCCCGCGAGGTGGGTTCCGCCGTCCTTCTGCGGAATGTTGTTGGTGAAGCAGAGGACTTTTTCGTGATAGCCGTCGTTCCACCACATGGCGACATCGACCGTGACCCCCTCGCGTTCGGCGCGAAAAGAGATCGGCGCCTCGACGAGCGGCGTTTTCGACGAGTCAAGGTAACGCACGAAAGCCTCAAGGCCCCCTTCGTAGGCGAGGGTCTCCTCCTTGGCTTCGATGTGACGCTCGTCGCGCAGGCGGATGACGACGCCCGAATTGAGGAAGGCGAGCTCGCGAAGCCGATGCTCCAGGGTCTCGAAGTCGAACTCGGTTTTTGAAAACGTCTCGCGCGACGGCAGGAACGTCACCTCCGTGCCCTTCCTGTCGGACGGGCCCTCCACCTTCAGAGGGGCCTCCGGCGCGCCCATCCGGAAGCGCATGCGGTGTTCCTTGCCGCCGCGCCAGATGCGCAGGTCCAGCCACTCGGAGAGCGCGTTGACGACCGAGACGCCGACGCCATGCAAGCCGCCGGAGACCTTATAGGAGTTCTGATCGAATTTCCCGCCGGCGTGGAGCTGGGTCATGATGACTTCGGCGGCGGAGACGCCCTCGGTCGGATGAATATCCGTCGGCACGCCGCGCCCGTTGTCGCGCACCGTGCACGACCCGTCGGCGTTCAAGATCACCTCCACGAGATCGGCATGGCCGGCCAGCGCTTCGTCGATCGAGTTATCGACGACTTCATAGACCATATGATGCAGGCCCGACCCGTCGTCGGTGTCGCCGATATACATGCCCGGCCGCTTCCTGACCGCATCAAGGCCCTTGAGGACCTTGATGGAGTGGGCGCCGTATTCCTCGTCCTTGGCTATCGCAGTCATCTTCAGCTGATCTTCACTTCCCTGACGCCGCCCTGTTCCACGGCGAATCCTTGCGCTCTACGGCCCCAGGCCTCGAACAGCGACCGGTCGGTTCCGGTCATGAACACCTGGAACCTCAGGCTTTCGAGAATGTCGAAAAGCGCCGCGCGGCGCTCTGCGTCGAGATGCGCCGCAATTTCATCGAGCAACAGCACCAGCGGCGACGGCGTTCCGGAAAAACGTGCGGAGAGACTGAGGGCCCGCGCGTTGGCGAGAACGACGCCGATGAGCAAGGCTTTCTGTTCTCCAGTCGAGCAGAGCCGCGCGGGCGCTCCCTTGGCGCGATGGACGACAAGGAGGTCGCTGCGATGCGGCCCGTACGTCGCCCGTCCGGCTTCCGCGTCGGCGCGGCGTGAGGCCCGAAGGCGCGCCATGAACGCCTCTTCGACGTCGGCGGCAGGTCCGCAATCGAGCGCCGCTTCTAGATCGCCCTGCAGCGAAAGATCGGCGCTTGGGAAAATATCGTCGGCGCCGGCGATCTCGGCGGCCGCGAGGGCGCCGATGGTCTCCCGCCGACCGGCGGCGACCGCGACGCCGGCTTCCGCCATTTGCGCCTCAAGCGCCGTGAGCCAGGCCTCGTCTCGTTCCCCCTGAACGAGGAGGCTCTGACGCTGGCGCATGGCGACCTCATAATCGGCGCCGACGCGGGCATGCGCCGGGTCGCGCGCGTGAGTCATGCGGTCGAGAAATCGTCGCCGCTCGCCGGCGCCCTCGGCGAACAGCCGGTCCTGCGCCGGCGTGAGCCACATGAAGCGAACGAGATCCGAGAACGCCGCCGGACCCGCGATCGGCTGACGGTCGATGCGGCATTGCCGGCGATCGGGCGCTTCCACGCCCATGCCGCCCCCGAGTTGCCGCTCGTCGCCGCCGCACCGCATTTCCGCCGACACGGCCCAGCCGCCGCTCCCGCCCCGACGCGCCAGCTCGTCAAGTTGAGCGCCGCGCAGGCCCCTGCCCGGCCCAATGAGAGAAAGCGCTTCGAGGAGATTGGTCTTGCCGGCCCCGTTCGGTCCGAAAAAGCAGGCCGGACGGCCGTCAAACCGGATGTCGGCGTCCGCATAGGAACGGAAATCAACGAGCGCCAGGCGCGTGAAGCGCGCGCCGGCCGCGGACGCCGATGCCGCAAATGACTCAGTCCTTAGTGCGGCCGTCGCCACGACTCTTTCACTTTCCATTTGCTGGACGACCCAACCGAAAAGGCGCGCCGGCCCTACTAAAGAGCGCAGCGCTTCCAGCGCTCAAACTCTCAGCGGCATCAGCACGTAGAGTGCGCGTTCGTCTTCTTCATCTGCGATAACCGTCGGCGAAGCCGGATCGGCGAGCCGGAAGGTGGTCGTCTCGCCGTCGATCTGCGTCGCGACATCAAGGAGGTAACGCGCGTTGAAGCCGATCTCCAGCGGGTCGCCGCCGTAATCAACCGACAGTTCTTCCATGGCGCTGCCCGCCTCGGGATTGTTCACCGTCAGACGAAGCCGGTCGGCCGAGAGCGCAAGCTTGATCGAGCGCGTACGATCGGCGGAAACGGTCGAGACACGGTCGACGGCTGCAGAAAAATCCTTGGTATCGACTTTCAGGATGTTCTTGTTCGTTTTGGGAATCACGCGCTCGTAGTCGGGGAACGAGCCGTCGATGAGTTTAGACGTCAGTCTGCCGGGACCGAAACCGAAGCGAATTTTCGCGGCGGAAACCGCCACCTCGACTGTCTCTTCAGCGTCGGCGAGGAGGCGCCCGAGCTCGGCCACGGCTTTCCGCGGGACGATGATCCCCGGCATTTCCTCGGCGCCTGCCGGGAGCGCCGCGTCAAGGCGCGCCAGGCGATGGCCGTCCGTCGCGGCCGCGCGGAGAGCCTTTCGTCCGCCATCGGAGTAAGCATGCAGGTAGACGCCGTTCAGGTAATAACGCGTCTCCTCCTGCGACATGGCGAAACGCGCCTTCCCAAAGATGCGGTTCAGTTCCGCGGCGGGCATCGAGAACCGCACTTTCAGGTCATCGGATGCGAGCGTCGGAAAATCTTCGTCCGGCAGAACCGCCAGCGAACCCTCGTAACGTCCCGACGTTATCTGAAGACGGTTCTCGTCTTGCACAAGCTGGAGGCGGATTTGCGCGCCGTCCGGAAGCTTGCGCACAATGTCGTGCAGCATGACGGCGGAGGCGGTCGTTGCGCCTTTTGCGGCGACATCGGCCGGCGCCTGCTCCGAGATTTCAATATCGAGATCAGTCGCCGTCAGCGTGAGGGCGCCGCCCTCGGCGTTCAAAAGCACGTTGGATAGAATCGGAATCGTATTTCGGCGCTCGACGACGCTCTGCACATGCCCCAGCGCCTTGACCAGCGCGGACCGCTCTATCGTGACTTTCATGCCGGCGCGAACCTCGTTTTCGCCCATTCGAAGCGGGGGCTTGGCTGAAAATTTCGGCGATCCCCGGGGAGGCCCGCCGCCTCGCTTTGGAGACGGCGGCGGCCCCGGAATCGCCGCACTGGAATAACACGGAAATATAGCCGATTTCGCGCATGGAAATCCAGCCAATCGAGTACGATTTCGGCGCGGATTCCGCCTTGAATTTCAGCGTGTTGGCGGCCTATCGGCAGAAGCCGTCGGAGCGACCCGACGGCGCTTTCGACGGGTTGTCGCGCGCGCCCGTCATCGCGAGCGCCACAGGACCTCTCGAATTCGGCCGATCTGTTCCCTCAAAGTCTTGTCCCGGGCGACAAGAGCCTGAGCGCGCCGATAACCGCTCATCATGGTGGTGTGGTCGCGTCCAAGAAAGCGGGCGATCCGCGGAAAGCTCTCCTGCAGGTTCTCTCGGCAGATCATCACGAAGACGTGCCGAGCCCGAACGAGACGCTGGTGCTGGCCGCGGGAGCGGAACTCTTCCGGGGTCAGGCCGAACTCCGCCGCTACGGCGGCAGCCGTTTCTTCAAAGCTTGGGGTGCGGCGGGTCTCCAGTGCGCGGGCTCGCAAGATCCGCTCGGCGTCTGCGCGCCCAATCTTCTCCCCCAGATCCGCGCCGGCCAGTTGCAGCTGCTTCAAGGCGCCTATCGCTTCACGCAGGCTCTGGGTGAAATTCTGTGCGATATACTCAATCGCCTCGTCGTCGATACGCGGCGACGCGTCCATTATCGACAGCCGCTTTTTGAGGACGCGAGCGCGATGCGCCGCATCGCCGGCCAGCAGCGGCACAGAAAGGCCGCCGGAAAGGCGATCGGCGAGGCGCTCGTTGAAGCCGGCCGCGGCGAGCTTTTGCGGCGTCAACTCGCCGGCCGCCACCAGTCGCTTGCCGCTGGCGAGCGCCGCATTGACCAGGTTCAGGAGCTCAGCTTGCGTTCGCGGCGAGGTCTGCAGCAGGTGGACGTCGTCGATAAGAAGGACATCCTTCGACAGCAGTTCGCGCTGAAGCGACATCATGTTGTTGCCGAATACCGCGTTGACCGTCCCGTTCTGGAGGGCGTTGTAGGTGATGTAGAGACAGCCGCCCTCGCCGTACCGGCTGCGGTGCTCGTTAGCGATGGCGAACAGGAGGTGGGTCTTGCCGACGCCGCTCGGTCCGCTGAGATAGACGATGTCCGGAGGAGCGCCCTCGGCGAAGACCTGCCGGGCGGCCGCAAACGCCAGGTCATTGGTTTCGTCGACGGCATAAGCGTCGAACGTCGCGTGCGGACTGACGGCCGACGACAGGTCTTCGAGGCCGACCGCCGGGCGGTCCGACGCCCTCTTTGACGCCGGCGAGGCCGAAGCCGCGGGACGCGCATTCAGGGGCGCCTGCGCCAGTGCAGACTTCAGCGCATCGATTTTTCGCGCGTCGTCCGACAGTCGGCGGCCGCGCGTGACGATGCGGACTTTTCGAAACTGGCGCTGAAACGCGTCCATCAGGGCCTCCCTGAGCTGGGGGCCGAAGCGTTGCGAGATGGTGTCGCGACGGATCGGAGACGTCGTGGAGAGCGTCGCTGTATCGTCGCTCATATCTTCGCACTCAAGATCGGAAAGCCAGGACGAGACAACCCTGTGGTCGAAATGGCGGACGAGAGCCGCCTGCAACCGTTCCGAATCCCCGCCGCCGCCGCCGTTCACTACGTCGCTCATCAGCCTAATCCCGATTGATACGCCCGCCCGCAAGAAACACCCCGGCGGCGCGCTGCGGACCATCCGCGCGCCGCAATCCCCAACTGCATTTTGTGACGAAGCGCCGTACAGACAAGCCGGCGCTAAATTGGACTATGAACTGTAGCGTGCGGGTTGATCGCAACCCGAGCAGGTCGATCCAGACTTAAATACGATAGCCGATGTAAAGTCGTTTCCCCGTCGCATTCGATCCGCCTCTTGTCGCGGCCGCCGCCGCCTTTGATCGCGCCGCTTCGAAGCTCCCCTGCAGCGCGCCTTACAACTCTGACAAATCGTCCCGCGCCAAATTGATCAGTATGCGGCGCATTTGATGTTTTATTTAAATATGAAGCTTTCGCGAACGTCAAGCGCGCATTCGCGCGCTTCGCATGAATTTTGCGGAAGCGGTTTGGAGCGGCGCGCAACTTGTGCGCCAAATCAGGCGTTTAACAACGCGGGCTCGTGGAAAAGAATTTTCGATGGGAACAAGCGCGGCGTTGCATCTGTCGGCGCATGGTCTCGTTACAAAAAAACATGAGCTGCGCAGGCGATCAGGATTGCCGTCGTGTCGACGTCCTGACGACGCGGGCACGCGAGCACCCAATAGTGGGTAACAAGGAATGCGCGACCAAGCGCGCCGCGGGATCAAACGCGATTACGGCCGCTCGAACCGGCGACGTTTTGCAGGAACACGAATTTTCCGCGGGAAAGCTAGGCGAGCTTCTTGATGCGCGACGAAAGACGTGAAAGCTTGCGGGCGGCCGTCTCTTTTTTGATGACGCCCTTGGTGACAGCCCGATGAAGTTCAGGCTGGGCGCCCTTAAACGCTTCGGCGGCAGCCTTCTTGTCGCCGGAAGCGATCGCTTCCTCGACCTTGCGCACAAACGACCGAACGCGCGAGCGCCGCGACTTGTTCACTTCAGTTCGGCGCGCGATCTTGCGCACCATTTTCTTGGCTGAGGACGTGTTGGCCATTGGCTCTGGAACCGTTCTTGGGGCAGCCCGTTCGGGGCGAAGGGGCCGGTGTATAGCGAGGGCTCCTTGGGCCGTCAACGCGCCGGATGGCGCCCAGCGGATCAGCGCTGACAGGCGCTGCAATAGAAGGTGGACCGACCTGCCTGGACGATCCGGCGAACAGGCTTCGCGCAGGCCGGGCATGGTTCGCCCTCGCGGTCATAGACGGCGAACCTCTCCTGGAATGCGCCGGTCCGCCCGTCAGCGGCGGCGAAATCCCTCAGGGTTGATCCTCCGGCCGCGATCCCCGCCTCAAGGACGGAGCAGATGGCGGCATGGAGGTCGCTGATACGCGGACCCAGTCTTCCCGCGGCGCGCTTGGGCGACACGCCCGCCGCATGCAGCGCCTCGCATACATAGATGTTTCCAAGGCCAGCCGCGACCCGCTGGTCGAGGAGCGCAACCTTGATCGACATTGTCTTGCCCGCCAGGCCGGCGGCCAATACCCCAGCCGTGAATTCCGGGGTGAGCGGCTCAGGTCCCATCCGTGCGAAATGGCGCGAGGTCCTGAGGGCGCTGCTCGGAACGAGGTCCATTAGGCCAAATCGGCGCGCGTCGTTGTAAACGAGCTCGAACCGGCGACCCCCGGATCTCAGCGTGAAGACGACGTGGCTGTGAGCCGGGTCCGGCGGCGAAAGGTAGTAGAACTCTCCCGGACGCTCTATGGGACCGTTTGGGAGCAGGAATCTCCCGGTCATGCCGAGGTGCATGATCAGGCTTTCCCCTGTCGACAGGGGAGCGACAAGATACTTGCCGCGGCGCGTGAGGGCCGCGATCCGAGCTCCCTCGAGCCGCCGCGAAAACTCCGGCGGGAACGGGATGCGCAAGTCGGGACGTGCGAGCTTCACCGCATCAATGGTCGCCCCCTCAAGGGCTGGAGCGAGCCCTCGGCGCACCGTTTCGACCTCCGGAAGCTCCGGCATTTCGCGCGCCCCTGCATCGGCCACGCCGACAATCTAGCCGAGCGGCGCCGCCTCGGCGATGTTCTTCCCGGTTTCGCTCGCCTATAGTGGCCAAGGTTCGGGCGTCACGTGACTGAATACAAATTCAAGGCGTTCATCAGCTATAGCCACGCTGATGAGCGGCACGGCGAATGGCTGCAGCGTGCGCTGGAACAGTTTCGCACGCCGATTTCGCTTGTCGGGAAGGTCACCGGCTCGGGCGAAGTCCCCAGCCGACTTACTCCCATCTTCCGCGACCGCAACGACCTGCCCGCCGCCGGCAATCTCAACGCCGAAATCCAGGCGGCGCTTGCGGCAAGCCAGTACCAGATCGTGCTGTGCTCGCCGAATGCGGCGGCGTCGCGCTGGGTCAATGAAGAGATCAAACTCTTCAAAAAGCTGCACGGCCAAGAGCGGACGCTCGCAATCATCGTCGCCGGGGAGCCCGGAGCCTCCGCGAAATCGGGACGCGAGAGCGAGGAGTGTTTCCCGCCAGCATTGCGCTTTCGGGTCAATGAAAACGGCGAGATCACTGCCGATCCCGCCGAGCCGGTCGCCGCCGACGCGCGCCGCGACGGAGACGGCCGCCGCTACGCCATCTTGAAGCTTGCGGCCGGTCTGCTGGGCGTGGGTCTCGACGATCTGGTGCGGCGCGACGTCCAAAGGCGCACCCGCCAGGCGTGGACGGTGGCGGGGGTGGCCACGACGCTCGCCGCCTCGATGACGGGCCTTGCCCTTTATGCCGACTATCAGGGTGACGAAGCTCGGCGCATGCGCGGCGAGGCCGAGGGCCTCATCACTTTCATGATCGGAGAGCTGCGCGACAAGGTCGAGCCTCTCGGTCGAACGGATGTCCTTCAGGCGGTGGGGAAGCGAGCCCTGGCCTATTACGAAAACCAGGACCGCGGGTCGCTCGATGACGCGGCGCTCGGAAAGCGCGCGCGCTCCCTGGCGCTCATCGCAGAAATGGACATGCGCCGAGGCTCTCTCGATACGGCGCTGGCCGCGTTCGAAGAGGCGGCCCGCTCCGGCGAGCTTCTGCTCAAACGGAACCCCGACAACCAGCAGCTGATCTTCGACCAGGCCCAGACGGTCTTCTACATTGGCGAAATCGCCATGAAGCGGAACGCCAACGATGTCGCCGAACGCAACATGCTCGAGTATCTTCGCCTCGCCGAGAAGCTCGTCTCGCTCGATCCGGACAATCCGGACTGGCGACTTGAGCTGGCCTACGCCACCAGCAACATCGGCGCGGTCAGATTCGGCGCCGGAGAATTCGCGGCCGCGATCCCCTATTATGAGCGCTCAGCCGAGGCGCGGCGGGCGCTGTCGATGGCCGCGCCGGACAACGTCAAGAATTCGCTTGCTTACGCCTATGCGCTTTCATGGATCGCTTTTGCAGCGCTGCGACTTGAGGATTTCGCGCGAGCTGCGAAGGAGATCGAGGCTCAGCTTGAAGTCTACGAGCCTATCCTGCGGAAGGACCCCGATAATTTCCAGGTGCTCGATCCGCTGGTGACCGCACAGCGCCGGCTCGCGGATGCACGGTTCGGCGTCGGGGATGTCGCGGGTGCGGCGCAAGCGCTGGACGGAGCGCGAGCCACCGCCGCGCGTCTCCTAGAGCGAGATCCATCGAATACGAACTGGCTCATGAACGCGGCGCATATCGAACTCGCCAGCGCCGCGATCTCCTCAATCCGAAACAACGGCGCGGCAAGTACGCAGGCCGCCACCCGGGCCCTCGGCCTGGTCGAGAGGGTGCTCGCCGCTCAACAAGACAACCGCGACGCCGGGGCGGCGCTGATGAGCGCCCTGTCTTTCGTCATCGCCGGCGCGGCTCTCGACAGCGAGATGCAGCAATCCATCCAGCTTCTCAACTCGCTTCTGGCGGCCGAACAAGCAGTTCCCAAACCGAATTTCGCCGTGATCGGGGAAGCCGCCGTCGCGCTCGCCGACTACTATGACCGGGCCGGCGACCCCGAGGCGGCTCGGGCTGCGCGCCAAACGACCGCGGCGTTTCTAGCGCGCCCAGCCCATGCGTTGTCTCTCCAGGCAAAATTCCGTTTGTCGCAACTGTATTTCGGGCTTGGAGATCACGCCCGCGCACGCGCCCTTGCGGACTCCTTGACCAGCGCCGGATACAAGCACGCCACGTTCGCCGCGTTCAGCGAGGCGCTGACCGCTGGTCCCTAGATCGACCGGCTTCGCCGTCGATCCAAACGGTTTGGTTCGCGCGTGATTCCATCGCCCGGCACCCTAATGGAATGAATAAGGGTCGACATCGACTGCCCGCCTTACCGAGCCAGGGAGCTTCGTGCGACGAAGCCAAGCGTCGACAAAGGCCTGGACGTTAATATCCCGGCGCGCCCTTACGAGGAAACGCAGCCGCGCCTCGCCGCGAATTCGGTAGAACGGGGCCGGGGCCGGGCCCCAAACGTCGATTCCGTCAGCGGGCGGCGCCGCGGCCTTGTGCGCCGCCGCTGTCTCATGCAGCACCCTTTCATTTCGCGATCGCAGAATGACGGCGACGAGCCGCCCGAACGGCGGGAACTGCAGGGCGCGCCGAGAAGACGCCTCCGCGGCGAGAAACGCTTCGCGGTCGCCGCTCGCCAGCGCCTGCATCACCGCGGCGCCGGGATCATAGGTCTGGATGAGCGCGCGGCCGGGCTTCTCGGCGCGCCCCGCTCGTCCGGCGACCTGACTCATAAGTTGATAGGTGCGCTCTGCGGCGCGCAGATCGCCGCCAGCGAGCCCCAGATCGGCGTCAACGACCCCGACGAGAGTCAGACCCGGGAAATGATGCCCCTTCGCGACGAGTTGGGTCGCGACGAGAATATCGATCTCGCCTGCATGCATGGCGTCGAGCACGCTCCGCATCGACGACGCCGACGGGGCGGTGTCGGAAGAGAGCGTCGTCAATCGGGCTTGCGGCCAGAGCCCGGCGGCCTCCTCAGCAACGCGCTCAACCCCCGGCCCGCAGGCCGCCAGCGCTCCTGGGGCTCGGCACGCCGGACAGGCGACGGGTTTGGGCATCGAAAAGCCGGTATGGTGACAGACAAGCTTCTGTTCGAACCGGTGCTCGACGAGCAGCGTGTCCGAGTGCGGCGCCTTCATGCGATGGCCGCAGCGCCGGCAAATGGTGAGCGGCGCGTAGCCGCGTCGGTTGATGAAGAGTAGCGCCTGCTCTCCGCGCGCAAGCGTTTCGTTCACGCCTTCGACAAGAATTGGCGACAGCCATCTTCCTGCAGCCGGCCCGTCGCGGCGCATGTCGATGAGCGCCACATGCGGCAGCTGCGCCCGGCCGAAGCGCGCCGGCAGGCGCTCATAGCCGTAGCGGCCCTGATCGACATTGACGACGCTCTCCAGCGAGGGCGTCGCCGAGGCGAGGATGACCGGGAACTTGTCGAGCGCGGCCCGTGCGACCGCCATGTCGCGAGCCTGATAGATGACGCCGTCTTCCTGCTTGTAGGCGCCGTCATGCTCTTCATCGACGACGATGAGCGACAGCTTCCTGAAGGGCAGGAACAAGGCGGAGCGCGCGCCGACGACGAGCCGGGCGTTGCCTTCGGCCACGCGTCGCCACACCCGCCGCCGGCCCGCCGAGCCGATTCCGGAATGCCAAGCCGCGGGCTCGGCGCCGAACCGCTCGCTGACGCGACTGAGAAACGGCAGGGTCAAGGCGATCTCCGGCAGGAGAATGAGAACCTGCGCGGCCGGATCGCGCGACAGCGCTTCAGCGACAGCCTCAAGATAGACCTCGGTCTTTCCCGATCCCGTGACGCCGTCGAGCAGAATGGCGCCGCCCCGTCCCTCCCGGACCGCCCGTCTCAGCGACTGCGCGGACTCGTGCTGAGCTGGCGACAGCTCTTTGCTCGCCCTTAAGGGATCGGGGGCCGCGTACGGAGGATCAGGGTCAAGGCGCACCGCTTCCAGCGCGCCGGCCTGCTCGAGCCCCTTCAACACCACATGCGAAACGCCGCTCCTTTGGATCAGAGATGCCGCCGGAACGGGGCATCCTGTCGCCTCGGCAAGAACCGCCGCCCGCTGGGGGGTGAGACGGGCCGGGGCCATCCCCGTCGCGCGGTAACCAAGGACGCCGGCGGGCGGCTCGAGCACGTCGCCCGAGCGCATGACAAGTCGCAGCACCGCCCCAACCGGGGACATGTTGTAGTGCGCAAACCACTCGACGAACCTCAAAGTCTCGGCCGTCAGCGGCGGCGCCTCGAACCGGCGGAGCACCAGCTTCAGCTTTTTGCCGTCGATCCGCTCGGCCGGCCCTCCCTGCGTCCAGACGACGCCCGGGGAGACTCGCCCGCCAATGGGCACGGCCACGAAATCTCCCGGCTGGAGGCCGGGCGGCCCCAGATAGTCGTACGGTTTGAACAGGGGTAAGGGCAGCAGAACCGGCAGGCGCTCAAGCCCCGGCGCGGTCCCGGTTTCGGGCGCCACGTCTCTTGTCGGTCTCTCGGCCGTCCGGTTCACGGCTTGATATGCCCTTGGGTTTGGGGTGAAGTAGCGGCTCGGTCAGTTCGGGGCTCGGCCTGCTTCATGCGTATCGTTCTATCGGCTCTCGCGACAGCCATTGTTGTACTCGCGGCCGTCCCCGCGGAAGCCAAATACAGTCTCTGCAACAAGACGAGCTATACGCTTTCGGCAGCCATCGGGTATGTCGACGGCGACCGCCTGGCGACGAAGGGCTGGTGGCGCCTCCGCCCCGGACAGTGCAAAGTCGTCCTGACCGATCCGACGACGCCCGGGCGCTACTTCGTTTACGCCGAAGGAATTCCCGGCCATCGCGGCCCTTTGCGCGCCTGGTCGGGGGATAACAATCTCTGCGTCGAGCCTTCCGGTTTTTTCAACCTGCGCAATCAGGAAGTCTGCCGAAATCCGGAAGATCCCCTGCGGCAGCGCAACTTTTTCGATGTCGAAGTGACGCCCGCCGCCGCCGGGAACTGGCAGACCGACTTCGCCGAAGCCGCCAATTTCACCGTATACACGGCGGAAGTCGCGGGCGTGCAGCGGCTCCTTTCGGATATTGGCAAGTCGACGGCCGCCGTGGACGGGTCGCTCGGCAAGGAGACCCAGCGCATCATTGCGGCCTACCGCAAGGAGAAGAATCTCACCGAGACCGGCGCCATCGATGATGCGCTGATCGACGCTCTAATTGAGGACGCGAACGCCCGCGACGCCAAGCTCGGCTTCTTCTACTGCAATCGAGCTGATGCGCCGGTCTGGTCGGCGATCGCGGTGCCCGAGGGAGAATCCCAGTACAGTTCGCGCGGCTGGTGGAAGCTTGAACCGAACGAATGCGCCAAGATCCTCAAGGGCGAGCTGACCAAAGACCACTACTACGTCTACGGACTGATTGACGACGGCAAGGTCGAGCGTCGCCTCGCCGGCGGCGACCGGAAGTTCTGCGTCAACGCGGTCAAGTTCGAATTCAAGAGCGACCAGAACTGCGCCGATCTCGAGGTGGACCAGGCCGTATTCCGCCGCGTGGATGTCGGCGGCGTTCCGACCTCGACATTCGACTTCAAGAGCGACATGTTCGTCGCGCCGCCGACTCAATAATCGGCTGACCCGAGGCGGGGCTGCGACGGCGCATCGCCGACAACGCCCAGGACCGACTTGTGACGCCTGATGCCTGATCTCTCTCACGTCGAAGCCTGGGTCTTTGACCTCGACAACACGCTCTATCCGGCGGAGTGCAACCTTTTCCGGCAGATCGACGCGCGGATGTGCGCATTCATCGAGTCGCGGCTCACGGTGGACGCCGCGACGGCGCGCCGGCTTCAGAAGGAATTTTACGTCGCCTACGGCACGACGCTCGCCGGCCTCATGCGCGAGCATCAGGTTCCGGCGCAGGATTTTCTCGACTATGTGCACGACATCGATCTTTCGGTCGTCCCCGAAAATCGGACGCTGGCTCGTCGCCTTGTCGATCTGCCTGGACGAAAATTCATCTTCACGAACGGATCAGTCGCCCACGCCGAGCGGGTGATCGGCAGGCTCGGCCTCGCCGGCGTCTTCGACTCGATCTTCGACATTCATGCGGCGGACTACCTCCCGAAACCCCACCGTCCGACCTACGAGAAATTTCTCGGGCGCCACGCCGTATCCGCCGCCGCCGCCGCCATGTTCGAAGACATCGCTCACAATCTTGAGGTCCCGCATGCGCTGGGCATGACGACGGTCCTGGTCGCGTCGGCCGCCGACTGGATCGCCGACGAGCCGACCGGCAAGCGGCCCGCCCTTCCCGGCGACCGCCACGACCATGTTCATCACGTGACCGACGATTTGACGGCCTTCCTGTCCGCCGTCAGAACCGCTCGATAAAAGGACCCCGGCATGACCGACACGGAAAGACTGGCCGCCGTCATCGATGAGGCCTTCGAGAAGCGCGCGGAACTTGGGCCGGAGACCAGGGGACCGATCCGTGACGCGGTAGACGAGGCGATCCTCCTCCTCGACGAGGGCCGCGCCCGCATCGCCGAGAAGCAAGGCGACGGACGCTGGACGGTTAATCAATGGCTGAAAAAAGCGGTCCTGCTTTCCTTCAGGCTCTTCGACAACCAGATCATCGACGGCGGGCCCGGCGGCGCCGCCTGGTGGGACAAGATGAGCATGAAGGCCGGCGGCTGGGGGCCGGAGGATTTTCAGCGCGCCGGCTATCGCGCCGTTCCGGGCTCAATTGTCCGGCGCGGCGCTTACGTGGCGCCGTCGGCGATCCTGATGCCGTCCTTCGTCAACATCGGCGCGCATGTCGGCGCCGGCACGATGATAGACACCTGGGCGAGCGTCGGCTCCTGCGCGCAGATCGGCAAGGACTGCCACATCTCCGCCGGAACCGGCATCGGCGGCGTGCTCGAACCGCCGCAGGCCAACCCGACCATCATCGAAGACAACTGCTTTATTGGCGCGCGCTCGGAGATCGTCGAAGGCGTCATCGTCGGCGAGGGATCGGTGATCGCCATGGGCGTTTTCATCACGCAGTCAACCAAGATCGTCGAGCGTGAGACCGGTCAGATTCACTACGGTCGAATCCCCCCCTATTCGGTCGTCGTGCCCGGCGCGCTTCCATCGACGGGCGGACCCTCGCTGGCCTGCGCGGTCATCGTCAAGAAAGTGGACGCGAAGACCCGCGCAAAAACCGGGGTCAACGAATTGCTGCGCGACTGACTCTCGCGCAGCGGCCAAAGTGCAGGCGGCTTGGGCGAGACCCGATCGAGTCGCCGACTTTCGGAACCCGGCGCCGCCGCAATAGATCTAGTCGCGATAGTTTAGCGGCGGCTCGCGGTCGCCAAGCAGCGCTTCATATTTGTATTTGGGACCGAGCTTGGTCCGGTGCTCGGCTTTCGCGGCTTCGCGCAAATCAGCGTTCAGATAGAGCTCAATCGCCGCGAGCGCCATCGTCTTGGCCGCCACCTGGGCGCCCTTGAAGCCGATGGACATGCCGCTCGCCGCCGTCGACTGCCAGGAATGCGCCGAAGTTCCCGGCACCCAGGTCGCGGTCCGAAGACCGACGGTCGGCACCGCGATCGAAACGTCGCCGACATCGGTGGAGCCGTAGCCGAGCGATTGCTCGAACGGCTCGATCCTCGCTTCGTCACCCAGCCTCCGCTCGGTCGGACCGAGCGTCGCATATATCGCCTTGGCGAACGCCGATTCTTCCTTCGTATACTGAACGCCCCCGACCTCGCGCAGCTTTTCATCCATCATCTTGGCCATGGCCTCGTTGATGAGGAGCGGATGATTGCCGTGGATGATCTCCCAATCGACCGAGGTGCCGGTGCCGAGGGCCGCGCCGCGCGCCGCATCCTCAACGCGCTTCCAGATCTCTTTGACGCCTTCGGCCGAGGGGTGACGGACATAATAGAAGACCTCGGCCGCATCAGGCACGACATTCGGCGCGCTTCCGCCCTCGGTAATGACGTAGTGGACGCGCGATTCCTGCGGGAGGTGCTCCCGCATCATGTTGACCATCATGTTGAAGGCCTCGACCCCGTCGAGCGCGGAGCGACCGCGCTCAGGCGCGCCGGCCGCATGGGCCGAGAGGCCCTTGAAGCGGAACTTCGCCGAGCGGTTGGCGAGCGTCGTCTGCGCCTCCGCCGAATTCTCATCGTCCGGGTGCCAATGAATGACGAAGTCCGTACCTTTGAAGAGGCCGGCGCGCACCATGTAGACCTTGCCGCTGCCGCCCTCTTCCGCCGGCGTCCCATAGAGCCGGATGATCCCCGGGGTCTTGGTCTCCTCCAGCCATCGCTTCACTTCGATCGCCGCGCCGGCCGAGCCGGCGCCAAAGAGATTGTGGCCGCAGGCGTGGCCGGCCGACTTTCCTTCGATCGGCCGTCGAAACGGCGTCGCGTCCTGATTGATCCCGGGCAGGGCGTCGAACTCAGCGAGGATCCCGACCGTCGGCCCCCCCGCTCCCCATTCCGCCACAAAGGCGGTGGGGATGCCGGCGACGCCGCTTCTCACGGCGAAACCTTCCGCCTTCAGAGCATTCTGCAAGGTCTCTGAGGATCGCGTCTCCTTGTAACCGACCTCGGCGAACTCCCAGAGCCTTCGCGCAAGGTCGGCCGTTTCATCGTTGCGGGCGTCGATGCGCGACAGGATCTCGGCGTGAGGCGCCTTCGAGACGTCCTCGGCGTGAGCAAGCGCGGTCGTCGCGACAAGGGCGGCAAGGACATGGACGCGCATGGGGCGCTCGTAGCTCCTTTGGTTCCTGGGTCTCTCCCTAGGGCTGAAAACTCGACACCGGAACCCCCTTGCCAAGCTTCTGATTCTGCGTCTATTTAACCGTATGGTTACACAAAACCCCGCCAGATCGCCCTTCGACGCGATCGCCGATCCGACGCGGCGGGCCATCCTCGACCACCTGCGCGGCGGCGAGATGAATGCGGGCGACATCGCCCGACGGTTCCCTGTAAGCCGCCCCGCCATCGCCAAGCATGTGCGCGTGTTGCGACAGGCGGGGTTGCTGAAGCAGCGTCGGCAGGCGCAGACGATATTCTACGCGCTCGATCCCAAGGGCCTCGCCGACGTCGATAGCTGGCTCGCGCCCTATCGCCTGTTCTGATCAGCGCGAAATTACGATCTCAAGTCGTTTGTCGAAGCCGCGCACCGGTCGGAGGCGACAAAACGTCAACGCAACCAATTCAATACGGGAGATGATGATGGCGGCCCCAGCTGAGCCTTACGTCGACGAATGCCAGACGCCCGTGCCTCCGCCGACTCGCCCCGAAGAGACATTTCGTGCACTGACGAGCGAAGACGCGATCGAAATCTGGTTTGCAGAGAAGTCGGAGATATCGCCGCGCCGCATCGCCGACTCCTCATCACTTGGCCGGACTGGCGCATGGACCCGACCGTGCCGGAACAGCGAGTCGGCTGGACGCTGTCGCCGCCGCCAGGCGGCAAGACCAAGGTTTTCTTAGAGCATGTCGGCTTCACGCGCGCGGTCGACGTCTGCGACTATCCGTTCGGCTGGATAGAGTGTCTCAATAAGCTCGCTGAGGTCGCCAAGAGGGCGTGACGCCATGAAGTCGGGCGATTATTTCAAGGCTGCCGTCGCGGCGCTGGCGATCCTTGTCCTCAAAGTGGCGATTGCATTCGGCGTGGTCGCCGCCTAGGCCTACTTTGTCGAGCCTGGCCGCGCGGCGGCGTATTACGAGAGTGCGGCCGAGCGCATTTCGCCGGGGTCGAGCGCGTTCTTCGGCGTATTGCTGTTCTACCTGTTCGCATCAATTCTCGGTCGCCGACGACCGGGACGCCCGGCGCTCGCGTTCGCCCTCGTCATGTTCCGTGTCTACGCCGCGATCGATCTGGCTGTGCTCTTCGGCGCCGGCGCGTTTCCGACAATGGCGGGGATGTCCGCGCTGTCGCTGCTGACCAAACTGACGGCGGCGACGCTCGGCCCGCGCAGCGACCCGGCGATAGAGGCCCTCGACCCTTCACTCGACTTGTGAAGCGTCCTCTGCTTCGCGTTCGGCGATGCTGAAAGAGGAGCGACAGGCTGAACGGAGCAACGCCGGCAGGCGGGCCGTAACCAGAAAAAAGGCTGGGGACCCTGGCGCGGCCTACAACGTCGCCAGATACATTGCGCAAGGATCAAGCTTTTCGCGGGTTGGCGCGAAGCCGACATATTCGAACGAGGCGCCGACGTTGCGCATGGCGGCGGCGCAGGCGAAAGCGTCGCTGGCGTAGACTTTTCCGGCTTCCGTCTGCGGGCGGCAGGCAGCCGTAATCAGCTGGGCGACGGCGTCGTCGTTCTTCGCCTGCAGCGTCTGCGCAGGGAAAACGCCCGCGTCGAGCCATGCGCACCAGGCGCCGCCCTGCGCCTCGGCGATTAGCGGTTCCGCCGCCTCGAGCGCCGTTTCTAGACTTTTGAACAGCATGATGTCGAGCTCGCCCTCGGAGTCCTTGAACCGAAAGTCGCCCACGCTTGAGAGCGATTTCGGAAGGCGCACGCCATTCTCGATAATCAGGGCGAAGTATAGGGTCGCAATGTCCTTCGCCGCCGCCTGGCCGTTCGGCGGCGCCGGCCAACGATCGCGATGCAGCCGGGCCGGCAGCCCGCGCGCCTTCCAGAGTTCGGCGTTGGAAAGACTCAGCGACACGCTCGCATCGCGATCATCGGGCGCTGCGAAATACCCGACCGCCGCAGTCTCGAGCTGGCTCGCATGGCGCACAGCCTTCCCCATCGCGATTTCCGCGCCGAGCCGGTAAGTTGAGTTGCAGGCGATCGGGGTTCGCCGATTCCATTCGATGCTGGAGGCGCGGCGCATGCAGTTGATAAAACGATCCCGCCAGGCGGCCCCGCCGATCTGCACCGACGCTTTGAGAAAGTCCTGCGGCGCCAGCGGCAAGTAGACGTAAAGTTCGACGCCCTCTTCAAGCAAGCGTTCTGCGATCGCAATGTCGGCGCCCGAGGCGAGCGCGCCGTAGGCCCAGCCGATGCGGCGATCCTGCAGAAACTCTTCGAGATCCTCGATCATGCGGTCGATCGGCGCCGCCTCGCCGCCATGGCCTTCGCGAGCAATCGGACCGCAGAAGAAGGCGACATCCGCTTGCGGCGCGGCGCGGTCGATCCAGCTCCGATCAACGCCGACAGAGGGCGCAAGCCGCAGCAACTGCTTGCGCGTGGTCGCGCGCTTTCCTGGCGTCGTGTCTTCGGCGCAGGCGGCTGCCTCGAACAAGCTTGCCGCCGCGGCCTTATCGCCTTCGATGAGCTTGCACTCGGCAAGCGTCGTACGCCGCCAGTAATCGCTTTCGGCTTCAGCGTCGCCCCTAGTCAGTAGTTGCGAAACGGCTGCGGCGAGGGCCCGCGCCTTGTGGCGATCCCCGGCAAGCGCATAGCCGGCGGCGGCGTTGACCCCAGGATAGAAGCCGCCGGTCTTTTCGAAGACCTTTTCATACTCTCGCGCCGAAAGGAGCAGACGTTTGCTATCGGGCTGACCCTTCCTGTCCGCGAAGGCGAGATCGCGCAGCAATCGCGGGCGGAGACAGGCAAGCTCCTCGTCGCTGAGGTCTCGGCCGAGCTTGTGCTTGTCGAGCAGCGCCAGCGCCTCGGAGATGGCTCCCATACGGGCGGTCGCAAGCACCGCCCGATGCATGTAGCGCATATCCTTTGGCGACCGTCGCGCTGATTCGAGCGCCAGGTGTGCCGCCGCCTGATTGAGACCCCGGTCCAGGTGCGCATCTATCTCCCAGAGCCAGTCGTCGCTCCGGTCTCCAGAGGCGCGCTCAGGTTTGCTTTCCGCAAGGCGCTCGAGCCGACGGGCGTTCTGGACGAGGATTTCGCCCTTCTTGTTCTGGAAAATGATCCCTGAGCGTTCCCAGATCGCCAGCGTCCGGTTCACGTGCTCGCGCGACACGCCGAGCATCGATGCGACCGAAGACTGCGAAAGCTTGCCGAGGTTGGCGGAGGGATTCCAGTCGTCCGGCGCAATCAAATCGGCGACTTCGGCGAAAAAGGCGGCAAGACGAACTTCGAGCGAATGGCTGGTGGACCTGGCGTACTGCCGCGCGAGCCGGTCGTGCTGATCGGCGAGAAGCGAAAGGAGAGCGATGCTGAGGTCTGGATTGCGGCGGGCGATTCGGAAAAAGTCCGCCGCCGGCGCTGAATAGACCTGCAGGTTAGTCAACGCCTCGATCCGGCGACCTTCGGCGGCGTGGTCAATTTCCTCCTTCGGCGTCGATCGCTTCGGCGCCAGGGCGCCGACGAGCCCGAATATGGCGCCCGGGCCGTACATTCCGACCAGGATCGCGTCGTCGACGCCTCGCTCAATCACAAGCTCTGCCGCGACGCCCGACTGGAGCACGAGGACCTGCGGCGCGTTTTCTGGTTTTTGAAGCACCTTGCCCGCCTGGAACGCCCCGACCTTGCCAACGCGGGCGAGCTCAACAAGGTCGTCGTCAGCGGCGGCTTTCAATACCGGCGAAGCGCGCAATAGCCGGATCTTGAATTCGGCATCGGCGTCGGTTTTCATTGTTCTGGTATCGCTCCGCGCGAGGCCCGCCGCCCGTAATGCCGATAGATTTACGAAATCAATACTGCCTTCCGTCCGGCCCTGATGGCAAGACCGGCCCCGCTGCTGGCGGGGCCGGTCTTGGAGTTTGGCGGGAGAGGCGGCGGATCAGGCCTTGAGTGCGAACGGGCGGCTGACGCCAAGGCAGGCGCTGATGAGAGCGATGCCGCAGAGCGTGGTGACGAGCGCTTCGCGCATGGCTCATCTCGCGCGGACGTCAGCAACCGGAGCGGCGTGGCGCTGGTCGGCGGCGGCTTCCACGCGCGCGGTGTTGATGAGCGACGCGATCACAAAGCCGGCGACGATCGACAGTTTGATGATGTGCAGCATGTCTCTCTCCCACTGAACTCTCAGGCGAACCGGCCTGACGCCTGAAACATAGGCCGCAGCCGAGAAGACCCCCTGTTAACCGGGTCACGCGCAATGCAGAAAGGCGCCGGCGCGAAAATTATTCAATGATGTCAATTTTTTATGGCCGCGGACGCGCCCAAATGCGGCGGCCCGCCATAATTCAGGCCGATTTCCGCCTCCCGGCGACGCCGCGCCCGGCGACATCTCCGGCCAATGCGTCGCCGGCTTTAGCTCTTTATACTGAACATTTTCAGCCCCAGTGCATCAGCCGGTAGTGCGCTAACGGCGGATGGAGTAGCGCGTGCAGAATCGCGTCGCCGACTTCGCGGCAGCCAAGGTCTCCGCCGAGATCAGCGGTCACCGCCCCGATAGCGATCGTCGCCGAGACAGCCGCTTCCACGGCGTCCGCCTCATCTTCGAGGCGAAGGCCGTAACGCAGCATCATCGCCGTCGAAAGCACCGCGCCGACAGGATTCGCCAGGTTGCGGCCGGCGATGTCAGGCGCCGATCCGTGCACGGGCTCAAAGAGCCCCGGACCGCTCGCGCCCAGGGATGCCGAAGGTGCAAGGCCGATGGAGTCGGCGAGGGCCGACAGCTCGTCAGACAGGATGTCGCCGAACATATTGTCGGTAAGGATGATGTCGTAATTGCGGGGCCAACGGAGCACATGCATCGCCATTGCGTCGATCAGCACGTGCTCGAGCGCGACGTCGGGAAACTCCTCGCGATGCACGCGTGAAACCGTCTCGCGCCAGAGACGGCCCGCCTCCATGACGTTGGCCTTATCGACCGAAGTCACCTTGCGCCGGCGCCGACGGGCAGACTTGAACGCCGCACGGGCGATGCGTTCGATTTCGGCCGAGGTGTAGGCGCCAAGGTCGCTGGCGGCGTCGGCCGTGCGCCTCTTTTCGCCGAAATAGGCCCCGCCGGTCAGCTCGCGAAACACAATGAGGTCTACGCCCTCGACGATTTCGCGCTTCAGCGGGGAGCGCTCCACCAAGTCGCCGTGAACCACGACCGGCCGCAGATTGGCGAAGACGCCGAGCTCCTTTCTGATTGCGAGCAAACCCTGTTCGGGGCGCACAGCGCCCTGATCCCACTTCGGACCGCCCACCGCGCCGAGCAGGATCGCGTCCGCTTTCCGGCACAACTCCAGCGTCCCTTCCGGCAACGGGCCGCCCGTCGCATCAATAGCGGCTCCGCCGATGAGGCCGCGGGTCAGTTTGAATTGATGACCAAATCTTTCAGTCACCGCTCCCAGCACATCGCAGGCGACGCTGATGACTTCGGGGCCGACCCCGTCTCCCGGAAGCACGGCGATTGTGTAGGTACTCATGACATTCTCTCCTTTGCGCTCTCGCGCTCGTAAGCCTCGATGAGGGGTATTCTGTCGAGAAGAAATCCCAGCGGGTCGACGCCGTCTAGCAGGCAACGCCGCGCGAAAGGCTCGACTTTGAAAGAAACAGTTTCGCCGTCCGGCAGCCGTAGCGTCTCCGCGTCAAGGTCGATGGAGATGGCGGCGCCTGGCGAAGACAGGAGCCGCTGATGCGTCCGGACGTCGACCGTCACGGGCAGCAGACCGTTCTTCAGGGCGTTGCTCTTGAAGATGTCGGCGATGTCGGAAGAGACGACGGCGCGAAATCCGAAATCAAGCAGCGCCCACGGGGCGTGCTCGCGGCTTGACCCGCAGCCGAAATTCGATCCGGCGACAAGGATGGCGAAGTCGCCCGGCTCGACACCGGCGAAAGGCGAGTCGTTCTTTTGTCGGCCGTGCTCGTCGAATCGCCAGTCATAAAAAGCGAAGCGGCCGAGCCCGGCCCGGGACGTCGTTGTCAGGAACCGGGCGGGGATGATCTGATCCGTATCGACGTCGTTCCTGTCGAGAACGAAGGCTCGCGATGCGACGGAACGCAGCGGCTGGAACGAGGTCATGCCGCCTCCGATTTCTCGCGCAGGTATTTTCGCGGGTCCGCGATCCGACCCTCGATCGCTGAGGCGGCGGCCGTCGCCGGACTGGCGAGCACGGTGCGAACCTCTTTGCCCTGCCGGCCAATGAAATTGCGATTGGACGTCGAAACCACAAGTTCTCCCGGCGCGCCGATGTCGCCGTTCATGCCAATGCACATCGAGCAGCCGGGCTCGCGCCACTCGGCCCCGGCGTCGATGAAGACGCGATGAAGATTCTCCGCCTCCGCAGCGCGCTTGACCGTCTCGGAACCGGGCACGATGAGCGCGACGACGCCGGACCTCACCTTGCGTCCGCGCATCACTTCGGCGGCTTCGCGCAAGTCCGAGAGCCGCGAATTGGTGCAACTGCCGATGAAGACCCGGTTGACGGCGGCGGTGACGAAGGCGTCGCCCGACTCAAACCTCATATAAGCGGCGGCGGCCCGCTCGGAGGCGCTTTCGGGCGCGGGCATTCGCGAATCGACCGGGGCCGCTGCCGCCGGCGACACCCCGTAGGTGATCATGGGACGAAGGGAGGACGCGTCAATCCGGACCTCGCGATCAAAGCGCGCGCCGGCATCGGAGGCGAGATTGCGCCAGCGTGACACGGCGCGCTCGAACTCTGCCGAGGATGGAGCGTAAGGGCGGCCTTCAAGATAGGCGAACGTCGTCTCGTCCGGAGCGACGAGGCCCGAACGTGCGCCCGCTTCGATCGACATGTTGCAGAGGGTCATGCGGCCCTCCATCGACAGCGCGCGAACCGCCTCGCCTGCGAACTCGATGGCATAGCCCTGCCCGCCGTCGGCGCCGATCGTCGCGATCATCGCGAGCGCCATGTCCTTGGCGCCGACGCCATGCGGCGCCGCGCCGTCGATGACGACGCGCATTGATTTCGGCTTGCGCTGGAGCAGGCATTGCGTGGCGAGGACGTGGCCGACCTCCGTCGTGCCGATGCCGAAGGCAAGCGCGCCGAAGGCGCCGTGCGTCGACGTGTGGCTGTCGCCGCAGACGATCGTCTTGCCTGGCTGCGTCAGACCAAGCTCAGGTCCGATGACGTGAACAATTCCGCGCTGAGGGTCTCTCAGTCCGAGCAGTCGGACGCCATGTTCCGCGCAGTTTCGGATGAGCGTCTCGACCTGCTGTTCGGCCTCCCGGCTCGCATAAAGGAGTCGCCCGTTCGCGTCCGGCGGCAATGTCGGGGTCGAGTGATCCAGCGTTCCGAGCGTGAGTTCAGGCCGGCGCACCTTCAGCCCGCGCTCCGCGAGCGCGGCGAAAGCCTGCGGCGAGGTCACCTCATGTATGAGATGGAGGTCGATATAAAGAAGGGCCGGCGCCTCCGGCGTCTCGGGCGCCACGATATGGCGCTCCCAGAGCTTGTCGAGCAACGAACGAGGCGCAGCGTGGGGCATCGTCGTCAGGCTCCCACGACGAGTCGCAGCCCGCTCTGACGGATTGCCGCCGCCTGATTGATGGCGGCCACGAAGGCGGCGACGGCGGCGTCCGCGATATCGACTTCCTGCGCCTTGCCTGAAAACAGCTCGCCGTCGACCTCGACGACCGCTTCGGCGCGCACGACCCCCTCGCTAGCGACATGATGAAGATCGAGCACGGCGATGCGGCCGGCGACCCCGGTGATGGCGCACACGGCTGCGAAAGCGGCGTCGATCGGCCCTTCGCCTTCTTCAGTCACCGTTCGCCGCGCACCATTGTCATGCTCCATCGTGATGCGGGCGTAGGGCCGCGTGTCGTCTTCGCGATCAACCCTCAGTTCCGTGCGCCGCATGCGCCAGGGCCCGATGCGGCCGTCAGTTTGCGCGTTGCCGTTGATCAGGCGTACCAGATCGGCGTCTGTCACCTCACGGCAGGTGTCGGCGAGGCGTTTGAAATCTGCGAAGACGTCTTCGATCCGCTGCGTCGAGACTTCGAAGCCTAACGCCTTTAGCCGCGCGGCTAGCGCGTGCTTGCCGGAATGCTTGCCTAGAACGATCGCGTTCGAGGGAACGCCGACCGACTCGGCGTCCATGATTTCATAGGTGCGGCGGTCGTTCAGCACGCCATGCTGGTGGATGCCGGCCTCGTGGGCGAAGGCGTTCCGCCCGACGATCGCCTTGTTGCGGGGGATTGGGTTATGCGTGACGCGCGCCAGCGCCTGGCTCGCCGCAAAAATCCTCGTCGTATCGATCTGAGTGCCGACGCCGTAGAAATCACGGCGCGTTGCAAGGGCCATCACCACCTCCTCGAGGGCGCAGTTGCCGGCGCGTTCGCCGATGCCGTTGATCGCGCATTCAATCTGGCGTGCGCCGCCGCGCACGGCGGCGAGCGAGTTGGCGACCGCCATGCCGAGATCGTCGTGGCAGTGCGTGGAGAATATGACGCCGACCGGCGCGTTCGCCGTCAGAAAGCGGAACAGATCGTAGATCTCCTCGGAGGTCGTGTAGCCGACCGTGTCCGGGACATTGATTGTCGTCGCGCCGGCGCTGATCGCCGTCGTTACAGCTTCGAGAAGAAAATCGCGCTCAGTCCGGATCGCGTCTTCAGGCGAGAACTCGACATCTTCGCAAAGGCCGCGCGCGTACGCGACGGCCGCGCCGATTCTTTGGACGACTTCCGACCGCGAGAGTTTAAGCTTCGCTTCGCGGTGGGTCGGACTCGTGCCGAGAAACACGTGGATTCGCCGCCGCCTCGCGGGCTCGAGCGCACGCGCCGCCGCGTCTATGTCGGCCTTCGAGGCGCGCGCCAGCGAGCAGATGACAGGTCCTTCAATCTCTTCGGCGACCGCGCGCACGGCGGCGGCATCGCCCGGGGAGGCCGCGGCGAAGCCGGCCTCAATGATGTCGACATTGAGCGCGCAGAGCGCCCGCGCGACAATCAGCTTGGCGTCGGTCGACATTGAAAAGCCAGGCGCTTGTTCGCCGTCGCGGAGCGTGGTGTCAAAAATTTTGACGTGATCGTTTGTCATGAGCCAGGTCCCTTGGCGGAATTGCGTGGTCGCGATGCGCGGCGGCGGTCGCCGCGCGGGTTAAGTCGCGGGCGCTGACGAATGCCGGTCATCAATCCGTCTCCACGCCGCGACGGATTGAAAGGACGCCCGTGCGCGACACTTCCTTGAGGCCCAAGGGCTGCATAAGCTCGATGAAGGCGTTGATCTTCTCTCTAGCGCCAGTGATCTCGAAAATGAATGACGTATGCGTTGTATCGAGAGCGCGGGCGCGGAATATGTCGGCGAGGCGCATTGCTTCCACACGCTGCTCGCCGATATTGGCGACTTTCACCAGTGCGAGCTCGCGTTCCAGCGCGTCGCGTTCCTGCGTCACGTCGATCACTCGGCGCACTGGCACAAGCCGCGTCAGCTGCGCTTTGATTTGCTCGATCTTCTGATCGGCCCCGCGCGTGACTATCGAGATGCGCGAGGTGTGCTTCTCAACATCCGTCTCGGCGACCGTCAGACTCTCGATGTTGTATCCGCGCGCCGATATCAAAGAGACGACGCGCGCCAGCACCCCCGGCTCATTGTCGACGATGACGGCGAGAATGACCTCGCGAGAGACGCCTTCGTCCCGAGTCACCGGATAGACCGAGGGAGCCTGCGCCTGCGCCGTCATACCAGGCTCATTCCTGACGCCCCTATTTCCGTCCCCGCGAGGCCCCCCTCGCCGAAGATCATCTCGTTGTGCGCCTTTCCGGAAGGGATCATCGGATACACGTTCTCCTCCCGGGTGACGACGCAGTCGAACAACACGGGTCGCCGAATGTTGATCATTTCCCTGATGCGGTCGTCGAGCTCGTCGGGTCTTTCCGCGCGCAGACCGACGCAGCCATAGGCGTCGGCGAGCTTCACGAAATCCGGCAGGCTTGCTGAATAGGAATGCGAATAACGCCCGCCATGCAGCAACTCCTGCCACTGACGAACCATGCCGAGATAGGCGTTGTTGAGGATGAAAATCTTCACCGGCAAATCGTGCTGCACCGCCGTCGACATCTCCTGCATGGTCATCTGCACCGACGCGTCGCCGGCGATGTCGATGACGAGCGCGTCCGGATGGGCGGCCTGCACGCCGATCGCGGCGGGGAGCCCGTAGCCCATGGCGCCAAGACCGCCCGAGGTCATCCACCGGTTCGGCTCATCGAAATGGAAGTGTTGGGCCGCCCACATTTGATGCTGGCCGACTTCGGTCGTCACATACGCGTCGCGGCCGCGTGTCAAAGTGTAGAGTCGTTCGATCGCATATTGCGGTTTGATGACCGCCGCCGAAGACTCATACGCGAACGATTTCCGCGCGCGCCATTCGGCGATCTGGCGGCGCCACGGATCGAGTCGCGCAAGATCGCGCCCGCCGCGCCGCCGCCATACGGCAAGCATGGCGTCGAGCACGGCGCCGGCGTCCCCGACGATGCCGAGGTCGATTCGCACGTTCTTGTTGATCGACGACGGATCGATGTCGATGTGGATCTTTCGCGAGTGGGGCGAAAATGAATCGAGTCGGCCGGTGACGCGGTCGTCGAACCGCGCGCCGACCGCGATCATAAGATCGCAGTCGTGCATGGCGTTGTTGGCCTCGAAGCTGCCGTGCATGCCGAGCATCCCGAGCCATTGCGGGTCCGAGGCCGGGAATGCGCCGAGGCCCATCAGCGTCGAGGTCACCGGGAAGCCTGTTTCATGGGCCAGCGCGCGCAGCGCCGCGCTCGCGGGAGGACCAGAATTGATGACGCCGCCGCCCGTATAGAGGACGGGGCGACAGGCGCGCGCCATCAGGTCCGCCGCCTGCTCGATCTGATCTCGGCGCAGCGCCGGCGCGATCAGGCAATTGCGCTTTTTCGCATCCGCCTTGGACGTGTACAGAGCTTCCTCGAGTTGCACGTCCTTTGGGATGTCAACGACTACGGGACCCGGTCGGCCGCCCCTCGCCACATGAAACGCTTCGTGGATTATGGTCGGCAGCTTTTGCGCCGACGGCACGAGGTAGTTGTGCTTCGTGCACGAGCGCGTGATTCCGACGGTGTCGCATTCCTGGAAAGCGTCCGTGCCGATGAGGGCGCGCGCGACTTGCCCCGTGATGCAGACGACGGGCACCGAGTCAAGGAGCGCGTCGGCGAGCCCCGTGACAGCGTTGGTGGCCCCGGGGCCGGAAGTGACCAGCACCACGCCGACCCTGCCGGTCGAACGGGCATAGCCCTCCGCCGCATGAACCGCGCCCTGTTCATGCCGGACCATGACGTGACGGATCGTGTCGCGCTTAAAGAGCGCGTCGTAAATCGGCAACACGGCGCCGCCGGGATACCCGAAGATGATGTCGACGCCCTGCTCTTCGAGCGCGTCGAGCAGCAATTCGGCCCCCGCCCTTGCGACGCGGCCGGCCGCTGGCTCGGCCTCTGGCCCGGCGCGCTTGATGACTGCGGCTCCCGCTGACATCGCTTACTCCGCCCGGGAGTTCGCGCCGGGCTTCAGCCAGGCCATCCGATCACGGAGCTCCCGCCCGGTCTTTTCGATCGGATGAGCAAGGTCCTTTTCGAGCAGCTTGGCGTAGCGCGGCTTGCCGGCCTGGTTCTCAAGGATCCAGTCGCGCGCAAAAGCGCCGCTCTGAATGTCCTTGAGGACTTCGCGCATGCGCTGACGCGTTTCATCGTTGACGATGCGCGGGCCGGAGACGAGATCGCCGTATTTCGCCGTCTCGGACACGAATTGGTGCATCTTGGCGACGCCGCCTTCGTAGAGGAGATCGACGATCAGCTTCAGTTCATGCAGGCACTCGTAATAGGCGATTTCGGGCCGATAGCCGGCTTCCACGAGGGTGTCGAAACCCGCCATGACGAGCTCTGTCGCGCCGCCGCAAAGCACCGCCTGTTCGCCGAAGAGATCGGTCTCGGTTTCTTCCTGAAAAGTCGTCTCTATCGCCCCCGCCTCGGTTCCGCCGATGAGGCTGGCATAGGCGAGCGCACGATCCTTCGCTTTGCCCGTCGCATCCTGATGAACGGCGAAAAGGCATGGGACGCCGCGCCCTTTCTCATACTCGCGGCGAACGAGGTCGCCTGGGCCCTTGGGCGCGACCATGACCACATCGACATTCTTCGGCGGTCGCACGCGCCCATAGAGAATTGTGAAGCCGTGCGCGAACAGGAGGGCGTCGCCCTCCTTCAGGCCGGGCGCGATTTCCTCGGCGAAGAGCTTTTCGTGAGTCATGTCCGGCGTGAGCACGGCGACGAGGCGCGCCTGCTCGCTTGCTTCGCGGACGCCGGCGACTTTGAGCCCGTCGGCGGCGGCCCGCCGCGCGCCTTCGCCGCCTTTTCTCAGGCCGACAACGACGTCGCAACCCGAGTTCTTCAGGTTTAGCGCGTGGGCGCGGCCTTGGCTACCGTATCCGATGACGGCGACAGGGGCCGACTTCACAAAGGTCGGATCCGCGTCAGTTTGCGTATAGACTCTCATGACAAATTCCCTTGCTCAGTCGGCTGAATAGTGACGGCGCCTCTGGATGCAGGCGAAACAAGCTGTGCGTATTTGGCGAAAGCGCCCGCCGGACGGGCGCGCGGCGCCGGTCGGAACGCTTTGCGGCGCGCCTCCCAGTCGATTTCCGCGTCGATTCGGCGGCCATCCGCGTCGATGCGGACAACGTCGCCCTCCTGCAGAAGCGCAATCGGTCCGCCGACCGCGGCTTCAGGGCAGATGTGGCCGACGACGAAGCCGTGGCTCGCGCCCGAAAACCGGCCGTCGGTCATGAGCGCCACCTTGCCGGCGAGGCCCTGGCCGGCGAGCGCGGCGGTGACGCCCAGCATTTCGCGCATCCCGGGTCCGCCCACAGGCCCCTCGTAGCGGATGACGACGACGTCGCCTTCCCTGATGTCTCGGCTCGAGACGGCGGCGAAAGCATCCTCCTCGCACTCGAAAACTCGCGCGCGCCCCTCGAAGGACCCGTCGCCATAGCCGGAGGTTTTGAGGACGGCGCCCTCCGGCGCGACATCGCCATAGAGAATGCGAATGCCTCCGGTCTTCTTGAACGGCCTGGCGACGTCGCTCACGACCTTCTGCCCGGGCGTCTCGGGCGCGTCGGCCAGCTCGTCGAACAGCCGCCGGCCGCTGACGGTCGGCGCGTCGGCGAGCGCCCCCGCGGACATGAGCCGCGCGCCGAAGAGGCGACAGCCGCCGGCCTCGTAGAGATCTCGGGCAAGATAACGGCCGCCGGGCTTGAGGTCGGCGATGATCCCCGTTTCGCGCGAAATCCGGTCGAAGATGTCGATTGAAAACGGCACGCCCGCCTCGGCCGCGATCGCCGCGAGGTGCAGCACCGCGTTGGTCGATCCGCCGCTCGCAACGACGGCGGTCGCCGCATTGCGGAGCGACGTCTCGCTCACAAATTGTCGAGCGGTCGCATTAGCGGCGGTCAGGCGCGCGGCGAGGCGCCCGCAACGCTCCGCCTCAGCAGCCTTGTCGGGATGAACTGCCGGAGGATCACCCGATCCCATCGGTGAAAGACCGAGGAATGCGAGCGCCATCGCCATGGTGTTTGCAGTGAACTGGCCCCCGCAAGCACCGGCGCCCGGACAGGCCGTCCGTTCGATTTCTTCAAGCGCGGCATCGCTGATCGTGCCCGCCGCGTGCGCGCCGACAGCCTCGAACACGTCCTGAATGGAAAGGTCCCGTTCGCCGCAGCGGCCCGGCAGGATTGTCCCGCCGTACAAAACGAGTCCGGGAATGTCGAGCCTCGCGAGCGCCATCGCCGCCGCCGGAATCGTCTTGTCGCAGCCGACGAGAATGATCGCTCCGTCAAGGGAGTGTCCGCGCACGACTAGTTCGATCGAGTCGGCGATCACCTCCCGCGAAATGAGCGAGGCCCGCATGCCCTCCGCGCCCATGGTGATTCCATCCGAGACGACGATGGTGTTGAAGTCGATCGGCGTTCCGCCGCCTGCTCTGACGCCGCGGCGCACGGGCTCGGCAAGATCGGCGAGGTGGAGATTGCACGGCGTGACCGTCGACCAAGTGTTGACGACGGCGATCAGGGGCCGCGAGAGATCATTGTCTGAATATCCGGCCCCGCGCAGCATCGCCCGGGCCGGCGCGCGCGCCGGTCCCTTGGTGATCGCGTGCGATCGTCGCTGCTGTCCCGCCGTCATCCGATACGTTCCCGGACGGGCCGCCAAAAAAAACCGCTCCTTTCGGGGAGCGGCGTTTTCTGGAGGTCCGTGCTTTTTGAAGTTCCTAGCGCACCTGCTCCGCCGCCGCCCTCTCAAGGAGGCCGATAAGAAGCACGACAACGAGGGAAAAGCCGGCGATGACGCTGGCCGCGCCGAAGGTCGGCCCGATTTGCGCGATTTCTGACACGGCGCTTGCTCCCTGCCTCTTTCTAGTGCGCTGCAATATCGCTCTTAGCTGATTGCGCCGACCTTCACAAGCACAAAGAGGCAATTTGGTGCGACATTTTCGCCGTAATCGCTAACTGGAATTCATTAACGCAATTTACTGCTAATGCGGCGCAAAGCGCGTCGGCGTCTTTTGCGCCGCGTCAATAATGGCCCGTCGCTAACCTGCCGCCCTCCGGCGCCCTTCCCGCCTGACCGCAATCGCCGCCCGGTCAATCGCGCCGAAGAGGTCGTCAATCAGGTCGCTCGGGTGCTCTAGTCCGATCGACAGCCGCACCAGCCGGTCGGAAATGCCCGCGGCGGCGCGCGCCTCCGGCGTCATCCCCGCGTGCGTCATGGTCGCCGGCACGCACGCAAGACTTTCAAAGCCGCCGAGAGACTCGGCGACGGTGAACAGTCGCATTCCACGCAGGGCCTCCAGCACGTCGACGTCCTCGGTCAGCTCGACGCTCAGCATCGAGCCGAAGCCCTTCTGCTGACGGCGGGCGATGTCGTGCCCTGGGTGATCGGCAAGACCGGGGAAGTAGACCCTCGAGACCCGCTGGTCCGCGGCAAGCGCGGCGGCGACTAGCCCTGCATTCTCCTGCTGGCGGGCGATCCGCGGGAACAGCGTCCGCAACCCTCTCAGAGTGAGATATGAGTCAAAAGGCGCGCCGGTGACGCCGGTGCAGTTGGCCCACCACGCAAGTTCATCGCCAAGCGCCTCATCGCGTGCGAGCACCGCGCCGCCGACAACATCGCTGTGGCCGTTTATGAACTTCGTCGTCGAATGCACGACGATGTCGCAGCCGAGTGCGAGCGGGTTCTGGAGCGCCGGAGACAGGAAAGTGTTGTCGGCGACCACGATCGCGCCCGCCTTTCTGGCGGCGGCCGCGCAGGCGCGAATATCGGTGATCCGCAGCAGCGGGTTGCTCGGCGTTTCGATGAGCACAAGTTTCGGCCCTTGCGCGAGCGCGGCCGCGAACTCTTCGGGTTCCGTCTGGTTGACAAAAAGAACCTTGATCTGGCCGCGCCTTGCCCGCGCAGTCAGCAGGCGAAAAGTGCCGCCGTAACAATCGTGCGGCGCGACGACGAGGTCGCCCGGATTGACGAGCGCGAGCGTCAGATCGACGGCGGCCATGCCCGTTGCGGTGATGACGCCCCGCGCCGCCCCTTCAAGATCGGCGAGCGCGCGTTCCAGTTCGGCGCGCGTCGGATTGCCGGAACGGGAATAGTCGAAGGCCGGCTTTTCTTCCGGGTCGCGCCAGCCGTAGGTCGCAGAGAGGTAGAGAGGCGGGGCGGCCGACCTGAAGGCCGGATCGGTCGCGACTCCCGCTGCGGCGGTCAATGTTTCCGGATGATATGACCTGGTCATTTCTCAAGGTTCCTCGATGAAGTCTCGAATGAGAGGTCCGACGACCCCCGTTTCCTTCAGGAAGGCGTCGTGGCCGTATTCGGACGCGATCTCGACGAAGCGCCCGTTCGCGCGGTCTGCAAGCCGGCGGATATCGGCGCTCGGCACGAGCCGATCGTCCCTGACCGCGATAAATAGTCCGGCAGCCGCAATTTCGGTCGCGTCCACGGCATGGCGATCGATCGAATCGGAAAGCGTCACGAAACGCGCGGCAGGCATGTGATACGCTTCGCCCCGGGCGATGAGATACTCGCAGACAGGATATGGGTCGCCGGCGCGAAGGCCCGGCCTGTGATCGAACCTGGCTGCGAACTCGTCGACCGTCCGGTAGCTGATCATGGCAAGCTGACGCGCGAGCGAAACGCCTTCGGCCGGCTTGCCGCACCGGCTCGCGAACTCCACGATGCGGCGCTGCACGCCCCTCAGCGCGGTCGACGCCGGATGGGGTCTTTCGGCGGCCGAAATCACGCATAATCGCCCTACGCGCGCTCGAAAGCGCGCGGCGAACGCCAGCCCGACCATGCCGCCGTAGGACGCGCCGACAAAGGCGTGCAAGCGCGCAACGCCGAGCCTATCAAGCGCGATCCCAAACGCGCGCGCCTGGTCGTCCGTCGAAATCGTGCGCGCCGTCTCTTGCGGATTGGGCAGGAAGTCGAACCCGACCACGCAGAACCGCTCAAGATCGATCGCGCCGCCCGGCGCGACGACGTCACGCCACCATCCCCGGCTCGCGCCCGCGTCTGCAATGTCGCGTCCGGCCGATATGCCGCCCGCGACCGCAACGACAGGATCAGAGAGCGCGCCGTGGACGCGCAGGCGCAATTCGGCGCGGTCGAGGCGTTCGCCCGATTCAAGGGAGAGCCCGCCTCCAAGCGGAACGGTGAAATCGACAGCGGGCGCTTTCGCTTCTGCTATTCTGGCTGCAATTGTCATCCTTCAAGTCTCTGCCTGCTCGTCGCCGCCGCGCATCAAGCAGTCGCAGAGACCCATCGGCTCGTCCGGCTTTTCGCCGTTCGTCCGACTCATCTCTCGAAGCGGCTCGCCGCTCCGAAGGACTTGGCACCTTTCCGTCAAACGGGCCGTTTGGCGGCGGTTGCCCCAGCTTCTAAGGGCCTTTCCCTCAGCTGGTCTTGATGAGTTGCACGCGCAAAATGGCAAGACGCCGATGCCGCGTCAAGTCGATTCTCGCAGCGCCGATGATCGCCGTCGCGATCCGTCCGTTCAAAGAGGGAATGCCGAGCCGCCCGCAGACGGGCGACCCGGGCTCTCCGTTTCAGAACTTCGCCGTGAAGCCGATGCCCCACCAGAAGCCGCTCGGATCCGTGGTCCCGGCGACGCCGTCGTCATAGATCGAGCCGCCCACAATATCCGAACCGCCGTATCTGACGCCGATATAGGCCGAGGCGGATGGGGAGAGCGCGTAGGAAACATTCGCGGCGGCGTGACCATAGAGATAGTCCGTTCCACCCGAGTCGTCGACTACGTATCCGACGATGCCGCCGAGATCGAAACCAAGCGTTTCAGCGAGCGGGAAGGAATGCGCCAGACTTCCCTGCAGCGTCGTCGTGTCGAACATGAAGTCGTGATAGAGGTAGAGCTTCGGCGATAGCGGGGCCGTGAAGGCAAGCCCGATGAACGGTTCGACCGTATTGGCGCCAAGCCCGCTGCCGTCCTCCTTGAAGACGTCGCCGAAGCCGCTCATTCGGTTTGGATAGACGTAGTAGGTGACGCCGACGTCGAGCGTTGCGACGTCGCCAAGAGCCCCGCTCCAACCGGCGACGAGGTCGAGTTCCTGCCACTCAGGGGAAACGGCGAAATCGGAGTCGCCGATGGGCAGATTAGCCCAGGCGGTCAGGTAGAAACCGTCAAGTCCGACGGTGACTCCCGGCTGAATGGTCGATTCTGAGTACTGAACGCCTCGAAAGACGTAGCGGGACTCGTAGCCAAGCGTGGTCGACAGAAAGAAGTCGCCGGCATGAGCCGCGCCGGCGAAAGGGAAGCTCGCAGCGGCCAGGATCAAGGAAAAGCGCATAGGATGCTCCAGACGGAATGATTGCCCTCCGCCCTCCCGAGCTCCTCCAACGCGCAGTTTCTAATCTTATAGTTTGAGTACGGATGTTTTGTGCGGCGCACAATCTCCAATCAGCGCGCCGACGCCTGTTTTTGCCACCCTGTTGCGAAAATAGCACATAGCTGCATACAAGAAGATGTTACTAGCATATTATGCTACAAAAGCAATCGTATGCCAGGTCAATCTCTCTGCTGCAGCGCGCCATACTATCTGTTGCATTGCACCATAAAGCAGCATAGCGTCGATTTCCGGCGAAGGTTCGTCTGCTGACGATCATTTGGCGGAGGCGATTCATGAAGTTCATCGTTGCGGTCATCAAGCCGCAAAAACTTGACGCTGTTCGCGATGCGCTGAACGCGCTCGGCGTATCCGGCATGACCGTCTCAGACGTGAAGGGCTACGGCCGACAGAAGGGCCACAAGGAAATCTATCGCGGCGCCGAGTATCAGGTGGACTTCATTCCAAAAGTGCGGATCGAGGTCGCCATCGCCGACGATCAGGCGCAGGCGGCGCTGACGGCCATAAGAGACGCTGCGCGGACAGGAGCAATCGGCGACGGCAAGATATTCATGGTCGATCTTGTCGAGGCTGTTCGCGTGCGCACGGGCGAAACTGGGCAGGACGCTCTCTGAAACCCGCCGACAGGCGTCAATCGAAAGACAAAAAACGGAGAAGAGAACCTATGGGCGACAGGTGTCCGGCGGGCAGGCGCGACGACGCCAGATCGCGCAGTCGGAGGAGCGGGTGGCGGACGTGCGCAATGGTTGCAGCATCAATCGCTTTCGCCTCGCCGGCGCTGGCGCAGGCGGCGCCCCCGGCGCCCGACAAAGGCGATGTCGCGTGGATGCTGGTCGCCACCATTCTCGTTCTATTGATGATCCTGCCGGGCCTCGCGCTGTTCTACGGCGGGCTCGTGCGCGCCAAGAACATGGTCTCGATGCTCAGTCAGGTGACGGCGGTGACGGCGATCGGCGTCGTCATGTGGATCGCGGTCGGGTATTCGCTGACGTTCACCGACGGCGGCGCGCTTGATCCTTATGTCGGCGGCCTATCACGCGCGTTCCTGAACGGGGTCACGCCGTCCAGCTTGGTCGGCACCTTCTCGACAGGGGTCTACATCCCCGAACTCGTCTTCGTCATGTTTCAGTGCACATTCGCCTGCATCTCCGCGGCGATCGTTCTCGGCGGCGTCGCGGAGCGAAAGAAGTTCTCGGCCGTCATCCTGTTTTCGATCCTCTGGCCGCTGATCGTCTATTACCCGATCGCCCACATGGTGTGGTGGTGGCCGGGTCCGGACGCCGTCGCGTCGAATCCCGAGGCGCCGATCCGGGCAGGCCTCATCTGGAGCTTCGGCGCCGTCGATTTCGCCGGCGGCACGGTCGTTCACATTAACGCCGGCGTCGCCGCCCTGGTCGGCGCGGTCATCCTCGGCCAGCGGCACAACTACCGGAAGGAGCCGATGCCGCCTCATTCCTTGACGCTCACTCTTGTCGGGGCGGGGCTGCTATGGGTCGGCTGGTTCGGCTTCAACGCCGGATCAAACCTTGAGGCGAACGGCTATGCGGCCCTGGCCATGGCCAACACTTTCGTCGCGACCGCCGCCGCCGCCCTTTCGTGGATGGGCGTCGAGTGGGCGTCCAAGGGCAAGCCGAGTCTGCTTGGTCTCGCTTCGGGCGCGGTCGCCGGTCTGGTCGCCGTCACGCCCGCTGCAGGATTCGCAGGACCCGCCGGCGCATTGGTCCTTGGCCTGATCGTGAGCCCGGTTTGTCTCGTATTCTGCTCGGCAGTGAAGAATCGCCTCGGCTACGACGACAGCCTCGACGCCTTCGGCATCCATTGCATCGGAGGCGTCGTGGGCGCGCTCGGCACGGCGTTCGTCGTCAACCCCGCATGGGGCGGCGCCGGAATCGTCGACTACGCGACCTGCGCGGCGGACGGCGACATATCAACCTGCGATACGGCCGCCTTCGTCCTTGGGACGCAATTGGCCGCGCAGTTGAAAGCCGTGGCGGTCACCGTGCTGTGGTCGGGCCTCGGCAGCGCCGCCGTTTTCGGACTCGTCCGTGTCTTGACGGGCGGGCGAGTTTCACGCGAGACGGAGAATGAGGGGCTCGATCTCGCCGAACACGGCGAGGCCGCCTATCACGGCTGATCGCGGAGCTTGCGAGAAGCCTTTTCCGCGTCTGCAAGCACGCGCAGGAGATTGCCGCCCCATATCTTGGCGATCTCATCTTCTGAATACCCGCGCTTCACGAGTTCCCGCGTGACGTTCAGCGTCTCGCCGGCGTTTTCCCACCCGACGACGCCGCCGCCGCCGTCAAAGTCGGAGGCGATGCCGACGTGATCTATCCCCGCGACCTTCACCGCGTGATCAATATGATCGACGAAATCGGCAACTGAAGCACGAGGCTCTATCTCCCACAGTCCCTTCATGCGCTGCTCGTAGGCTGCCTCGGTCTCTTTGCTCATCGCCGCGCGCCTCGCAGATGTCTCGAGGCCCATGTCCTTGCGGATCTTCTCCTGCAGAGCCTTCTGCGCCGCGTTCAGGGGCTTCACATAGACGTCAAGAGCGACCATCTGGGCCACGCCGCCATTTTTCCTGATCGCCAGCAGCTGCTCATCGTCAAGATTGCGCGGGCTGTCTGCGACCGCCTTGACCCCCGAATGCGAGGCGATGATCGGCGCTTTGGAAAGCTCGACCGCCTGCATCATCGTCTTGCGTCCCGCATGGCTGACGTCGACCAGGATGCCCGCCTTGTTCAGCATGCCGACGAGGTCGCGTCCGAGCGGCGAGAGGCCGCCCCATTTTTCCTCGGCGTCGCCGCCTTCCGTATTCGGGTTGGACGAATCGCCAAACTGGTTGTGCCCGAAATGGGTGATCCCCGCATAGCGCACGCCTTGGCGCGCGAGATCGTCGATCGTCGCTTGCGTCGGTTGAGGCCCAAGCGGGAAAGCGTTTTCCATGCCGATGAAAGCCACCTTGCGGCCTGCCTTGGCGATTCGGCGGGCTTCGTCGGCGCTGCGGGCGAGACCGATATCGTCAGGGTAGGCGTTGACGAACCGGCGGATGGCGGAAAGGCGGGTAACGGCGATCTCCTGAGCCTTCCCGTAACCCTCTTCGTCTAGCGGACCTTGCGGCGTGTAAACGATGAAGAAAGGCGCATCGAGACCGCCGGCGCGCATCTTGGGCAGGTCGACCTGCGATTTGGTGAAGCCGCCGGGATCGACGGCGTCGGTCGCGAAGTCAAGCGGGATGTCGACATGCGTGTCGACGGTCATGACCTTGTCGTGGACCCGCTGGGCCCGCGCCTCGAGCGCGGGATCGTCGAGCGGCCGGGACTGAGCCGCCGCTGCGCCCGCCAGGAATGTCGCCAGAGCTCCGATCGCCGCTCGCCTCACCACGCCCGATCTCCTTCAATGATCCGCTTTGCCGCATCGACCATCTGCGCGCGCGGGACTGAGATCTGCGCCGCCTGGCCTTCGCGCCATTTGACATTGTCCTCGATCTCGCGGGCGAGCCGCGCGCCGAGGACGAGATCCTTGATCGTGACTTCGCCGCGCGCGCGTTCGTCGGAACCTTGAATGACGGCGAGCGGCGCGCCGCGCTTGTCCGCATATTTGAGCTGCGCCTTCATGCCGGCGCCGCCGAGATAGACTTCGGCGCGCACGCCCGCTCGTCTGAGTTCCGCCGCCATCGCCTGATAGTCCGCCATGCGGTCCTTCTCGAGCGCGAGCACGACCACAGGACCTCGTTCTTCGAGGCTGCGGCCCCTCACGAAATCGAGGGCCGCGAGCAGCCGTGACACGCCGACCGACACGCCGACCGCGGGCACCTCGACGCCCTTGAAGCGCCTGACGAGGTCGTCATAGCGGCCGCCGGACGCAATCGCTCCGAAGCGAACCGGACGGCCCTGCTCATCGAGGGGGGCGGTCAGCAGCTCTGCCTCGAAGACCGGGCCGGTGTAATACTCAAGCCCCCGAATGATGGTGAGGTCGATGATGACGCGCGACTCATCGTAGCCGGCGGTCTTCAGCAGCTCCGTAATCGCCGACAGCGTTTCAACCCCCTTTGCACCAGCTGCCGATCTCCCCTCAAAGAGCTCCATGAGGCGAGAGCAGGACTGAACATTCGTCGGCGCGCTCGATTTCATGAAAGTAATTACGCGCTCGGCATCCACGTCCTCCAAGCGGGCTCCCTCCGTGAAGTCCCCCGACTCATCTTTCCGCCCAATGCCCAGTAGCTGGCGCACGCCCTGATCGCCAAGGCGCGTGAACTTGTCCATCGCCCGCAGGACCTTCAGTCGCTGAGGCGCTGAGTCGTCGCCGCCAAGACCGATGGTCTCAAGAAGGCCGGTGAGGACGTTCCGGTCATTGATCCGTATGATGAAATCCTGGCGTCCGACGCCGGCCGCCTCGATCGCCTCCGCGAGCATGGCGATGCACTCGGCGTCGGCGAACGGGGCCGGAGCGCCGACCGTGTCGGCGTCGCATTGGGTGAACTGCCGATAGCGGCCGGGGCCCGGCTTTTCGTTCCGCCATACCGGGCCGACCGCATATCGGCGGAATGGCTTGGGGAGAGCATCATAGTTTTCGGCAACGAACCGGGCGAGCGGCGCCGTCAGGTCGTAGCGCAGGCTCAACCATTGCTCGTCGTCGTCCTGAAGGGAGAAGACGCCATCATTGGGCCGATCGACGTCCGGCAGAAATTTTCCGAGCGCGTCCGTGTATTCGAGAGCCGGCGTATCCAGAGGATCGAACCCCCATGACTCGTAGACTTCGGAGATGCGCGCCAGCATGTCGCGTTCGGCGGCGATCTCGGCGCCGAGGCGGTCGCGAAAACCGCGCGCGGTGCGGGCCTTGGGTTTGTCGGTGCGGGTCATAGCGAGGGTGGTAGCGGGGAAGCCCGGCGATCGGCAACCGCAATCGGCCCTATTCGACGAGATCTACCCGGATCAGCATCACCGGTTCGACCGGGACCTCGGCTTCAAATGGACCGCCGGGGCCGGTCCGGACCGCGCCGATCGCGTCGATGACCTCCATGCCCTCGATCACCCGCCCGAACACCGCGTAGCCGTAGCGGGGCCCGAGATCATTGACGAAATGATCGAGCTCTTCGTGGTTGTCGGAGAGGTTGATGTAGAACTGCGACGTCGCGCTGGCGGGATCGGGCGTGCGCGCCATGGCGAGCGTCGTGCGATAGTTCGGCAGGCCGTTGTCACCCTCGTAGGGAATGGGGTTTCCGGTCGGCCGCTCGATGAAGGTGCGACTGTAGCCGCCGGTCTGAACGACAAAGCCCGGGACCACACGATGAAAGATCACGCGGTCGTAATGGCCATTCGCGGCGTATCGAAGAAAATTGGCGACCGTCTCGGGCGCTTTGTCCGGATAGAGTTCCACGGCGACGTCGCCGAACGAGGTGACGAGCTTGGCCCGGGTCTTCGTCTCCGGCCAGGCGAAGCCGTCCGCGAGCGTCGCCGGGGGCGGCGACGTCGCCTCGGCGGCCGGAGCGATCGGCGCGGCTTCCTCGATCGCGGCGGACTCCGGCGACTGAGCCTCGGCCGGCGATTGCTCAGTCTGCTGATTGCCGCAGGCTGCGAGCAGCAGCGCTGCGGCGGCAAGGATGTTCTTCATGGCCCCTCCGATGGCGAATCAGTCTGGCGCCGCCTCAGCGCATTGATGCGATCGATCAGGCGGCGCGTGGATGCGTCGTGTCCGGACGCGGCGGGGGCCGAGGCGCCGGGCGGCGCGATCTCGGCGAGGATCGGTTTGGCGAGCGATTTGCCGAGTTCAACCCCGAACTGATCGAATGAATTAACGCCCCAGACGACGCCCTGGCAGAAAATCTTGTGCTCATACAGCGCGATCAGCGCGCCGAGCGTTTCCGGCGAAAGCCGCTCCATCACAATCGACGTCGTCGGACGATCGCCGGAGAAAACCATGTGCGGCGCGATCCTGCCGATATCGGCCGGCGAGCGGCCCGCCGCTGCGAGTTCGGCGCGCGCCTCCGCTTCGGTCCGGCCGCGCATCAGCGCCTCCCCCTGCGCGATGAAGTTCGCGAGCAGGATGCGATGGTGCTCGCCCAACTCGTTCTCCACGCGCGCGGCCGCGACGAGATCCGCGGAAATGACGTCGGTCCCCTGATGAATGAGCTGATAGAAGGCGTGCTGGCCGTTCGTCCCCGGCTCCCCGAATATGACCGGGCCGGTGGCCCATTTGACCGGCGTACCGTCCACGCGACGGCTCTTGCCGTTCGATTCCATATCAAGCTGCTGCAAATAGGCGGGCAGGCGCGCCAGCCGCTGGTCATAGGGAAGCACGGCATGTGCGGCGACGCCGAGAAAATTGCGGTTCCAGACGCCAACCAGCGCCAGCAGCGCCGGCAGGTTCTCTTCCAGCGGCGCCTCGCGGAAATGCACGTCCATCGCTTCCGCGCCGGCAAGCAGCTTCTCGAAGTTCGGGTAGCCGATCTGCAACGCAACTGACAGACCGACGGCGGACCAGAGCGAGTAGCGGCCGCCCACCCAGTCCCAGAACCGGAACATGCAGGCCGGCGGGATGCCGAATTCCGTGACCGCGCGCCCATTGGTCGAGAGCGCCACGAAGTGCTTGGCGATGTCGCGCGGCGATCCGCCGTTCTGAAGGAACCACGCGCGCGCGCTTTTGGCGTTCGTCATGGTTTCCTCCGTCGAAAAGGTCTTGGAGGCGATGATGAACAACGTGCGCCCAGGGTCGCAGCTTTCGAGCGCGTCCGCGAGGTGCCGACCGTCCACATTTGACACGAACAAGGCGCGTCGGCCTTTGAGCCAATAGGATTTTAATGCGTCTGTCGCCATTTGGGGGCCAAGGTCCGACCCGCCGATCCCGATATTGACCACTGTATCTAGAGGGGCGCCGCCAAAGCCCGTTGCGGCGCCTGAATGAACTTGGGCGCAAAACGCTTCAATGCGGCGGCGCTCGGCGGCGGCGAGCCCGCTGGCGTCCTCCGCGCCGGTCCGATAGCCGCGGCCTGCGAGGTCGCGAAGCGCGACGTGCAGAACCGCCCGCTGCTCGGTCGCATTTATCTTCGCCCCGGCGAAGAGACTGGCCCGCGCCTCCTCGAACCCGGCCCGACGGGCGAGCGCGATCAGGCGCGAGAGGATGGCGTCGTCGATCCGGTTTTTGGAGAAGTCGACATAGAGCCCCGCCGCCGCCCGCGAATATCGTTCGGCGCGCTGCGGATCGTCTGCAAACGCCGATCGCAGCGTCGGAGCCGCGGAGGCTCGCGCCTTAAGGCTCAGCCATTCGTCGCAATCCGATATATCGATCATGAGGCGGATAATTTGCTACACATTTTAGCTTGGGCGCTGAAGCGGGCTTAAGCCCGCCTTGTTATGTTTCGGACATGTCAGGACCCACCGCTCTTTCACGCATCGCCCCGCGCATCGCGGCCAATCTCGTCGCCGTGGCCGCAGTGAGCGCGATCTTCGGCCTCAAGGTCCAGATCGACTCCGGCGAGCGGCGCGCCGAGGCCGAACGGCTCGCGGCGCGCCAGGCGGCGATCGCCGCCTACGATCCGTATTTCACCGAGCAGCCATAGGGCTTCGTCCGCTTCAGCGTCACCGGCTCGCCATTTTTCACGCTGTTGATGGCGAGGAGCACATAGTTCGACGCCCCGTCCACCGTCGCATGATTGGCGCTCGGCTGGTCGTCAATCGCCCCGTCATACCGAAGAACGCCGTCGGCATCGATCAGGAACATATGCGGCGTGGTCTTCGCGTCGTACGCCCTGCCGACCTCGCCGCTCTCGTCGAGAATAACGAAATCGGGCTTCGCGCCACGCTCGACCGTGAGCTGGTTCGCCCGGGTCGGATCGGCGTGACCCTGTTTGCCCGGCGCCGATGAGATTACGGATATCCAGACCATTCCCGCTTCCTTCGCGGCTGTCTGGGTCTCCTGCATGTTGCCGGTTTCGTAGTGCTTTTTTACGAACGGGCAGCCGTCATTGGTCCATTCAAGAACGACAGGTTTGCCCTTGAAGTCTGCAAGCGAAATCGACTTCCCCGAAGCGGTCATAGCGGAAAACGCGGGCGCCGGCGCGTCGATCTCGGGCCCGGCGACAGCAGGCGCGGCCAGCACCGAGGCCGCTAGCAGCAATACGGCGAATTTCATCATGATTGTCTCCTTAGAGCCGAGTTTCTGATCACGTCGATGATGGTCTGTTCGGTGAGCGGCTGAGCGAGCACCGACGGCTCGCCGGCAGGCGGATAGTAGACATAGAGCGGCACGCCGTTGGCGCCAAACTGCGCCAGCGCCTCTGTGATGACCGGATCTCGCCTTGTCCAGTCGGCGGACATGAGCACGACGTCTTCCTGCGCAAAGGCCGCTGCGAGCGACCTCTTTGAGAGCACGGTCAACTTGTTCACCTGGCAGGTCACGCACCATGCGGCCGTGAAATCGACAAAGACCCCCCGACCCGCGGCCCGCAGTTCCGCAATGGTCTCAGGGTCAAAGGCGACAGCGGTCAGACCGCCGTAACTACGGTCCTTCGCCGTCGCGACATTCACGACTGTGAGGCCGCTGGAGCCGAACAGCGCCAGCGCAAGAGCGGCGATCGACGCTGCGCGCGAAAGAGACAAGGCCGGACCGCTCTTGCTTCGCTCGAACATCACGGCGGCGAAGGCGAGCAGAAGTCCGCCGGCGAGAGCCCGCGCAAGGCCCGCCGTACCCGTCTGTTCGGTCAACACCCAGAGAAAGAATGCGGCCCCGGCGAAGACCGGGAACGCCAGAACCAGCTTGAACGTCGACATCCATGGTCCCGGCTTCGGCAGGAAACCCGCCAGGCGCGGGAACGTCGACAGCGCGGTAAAGGGGAGCGCGAAGCCGGCCGCTAGGGCGAGATAAATCGCCATGCCGCTCGCGGCTGGCAGGGTGGCAGCCGCGCCCATCGGCGCGCTCAACAGCGGACCGATGCAGGGCGCGGCGACGAACACGGCGAGCGCGCCGGTCGCGAAGGCGCTCAAGGGTCCTCCCTTCGCCGCCGCGGCCGAGCCGACGTTCTGGAGGCTGGCTCCGACGCTGAATACGCCGGCAAGATTCAGTCCGACGAGAAAAAGAACGTAGACGGAAAAAAGGACGACGGCCGGAGACTGCAGGTGAAATCCCCAGCCGAGCGCCTCGCCGCCCGCCCGGAGGGCGAGCAGCAATCCGCCGAGCGCTGCGAAGGTCGCGAGCACGCCGGCCGCATACAGCAAACCGTCGCGCCGCGCGATCGCGGCCGAGGCGCCGGCGCCTTTGGCGAGGCTGGCGGCCTTGATGAACAGAACGGGGAACACGCAAGGCATGATGTTGAGGAGCATGCCGCCGAAAAACGCAGCGATAAGGAACCCGGCAAAACCTCCTTCGATCGCGCCGCCGGGCGGTCTTGGCGCACGCGATGCGCCGGCGTCTCGGCGCGGCCCGGCGTCGATGGCGCGGCCGAACCGCTCGCCGGCCTGCGTCTCGAACACGAGGACGCCCTTGACGTTTTCCAGCGCATCGGGATTGTAGGCGAAACCGGCTTTCGTCTCGATGCGGATCTTTCCGCCGGCCTGCACGACGTCCTGATCGGCTGACGGCTCTATGAGTCCGTCCGCTTCCGGAAAGAAGAAGGCGCGCGCGAAGTCCTCATTGAGTCCGGCCTCCAGCGTGAGGCCGCCTGAACCAGCGACGAAGGTCGCATCGAGCGGCGCCGGCAGGGTCTTGCGCGCCGCCTCGACGATGGGCGCGCCTTGCGGATGCGGTTCCGCCGCAGCGGCGCCAGGAATGGTCAGCGAGAAAGCGCCCTCCTCCGGCACGCAGATTTCCTCGCAGATGAGCCACGTCGCCTTGAGCCCGATCTCCACGGTCCGCGCGGAGATCGATTCGGGAACGGAAATAGGAATGAGGAAGGTGGCGGCGTTCGAGTGGCCGAAATTGGCGAGCGGACCGATCTTGATCTGCTCGGGAAGGGGATAGAGGGGCTCGCCGGCTGAAAAACCGGCGGGCAAGCGCCAGCCCAGATCGAGCGGCAGGCCCGAGTCGCCCGGGTTCTTCCAGTAGACGTGCCAGCCCGGGTCCAAGGTTTGGTCAAGCGCAAGCCAAAGGGTCGCGCCGGGCTGCGCCGCTGAAACTTCAGGCAACAATCTCGTGCTCGCGTGACCGGTGACGACAGGCGCAATTTCCGCCGCCGCCGTCGCGAACAGACCGATGGACGCCGCGAACGCCGCGAGTTTCAGCATCAGCCGATCATGCAGCAGATCACGTTAAGCGCCAATCAAATCCGCTTTAGTTGAGGTTCAGGGGCTTCGCGAGATTGGCCTGGGTGAGGCCGAACCGCAGCGCCCGGCGGTTCATCAGCCCCTGCCAATTCGAGAACGACATGAGATGGGCGAAAATGATCGGCATCAGGCCGTTCTTCCAGAGCTCGAGGATCCGATCGTCCGGCAGCTTTCCAAGACGATCGGCGTCGACCCCCCAGTAGTCCGCGAAGGGCTGCTGTTCGGTCGTGCCGTCCGGCGTGAAGTTGGCCTGCTGCGGCGTCAGGAGGTCCGATTTCTGCAGAAGCTCCATGGCCTTCTGCGTCATGACTCGTTCGTTTTCGAACATCTTGCAGAAGTCGATCGCTTTCATAGTGCCGTCCGCCGGCTGATTGTTTGCGAACAGCGCCTGGCCGCCGTCGCGAACGAATCCCTCGTGCGCGGCGTCAATCACCACGGCGAAGCGGTCGCCGCCGTTCTCGTTGGCGACCGCAAACGGATAGCGTCGGATATAAGCCGGAACATAGACGTTCGGCTCCCATACGCCCTTGTCGTCGACAAAAAGATTGACGTCGTCGATGACGCCGAGCACCGCGATCATCACTGGATTGTCGCGGTTGGTGAATACGATCGGATAAGACTTTTGCGCGAGCGCGACTTCCGTGATGTTGATCGGAACGGCGCGCGCCTTGGCGCAGAAGGCGAAGGGCTTCTCGGTCATCACCATTCCGAGCGAACCGTGGGTTTCGCGATTTAGAAGCTCCGGACGCTGATAGAACAGCATGGATCCGGAAACCTGGGGGGCCTGCGGCGTTTGACTCATGACGGGCGTTCCTTTCGCGCGGCGTTTCTGCCGATATTCGGGCCTCGCCATAGCAAAAACGCCGAACCGCTCCAAGCGGCAATCAGCCAGGCGTCAGCGGCAATCCCGGAGAAACTGCGCGGCCGCCTCAGGATTTTCCATGGGGAGGAGATGGCTTACGCCGGCAAGGCGCGCGACCTCGACGCCGGCTCTCGAAAAGCGCCGGACAGCTCCGAAACGCAGGGTGCTGTCAGGGCTGTCAGCGCCGAGCACCCGCATGGGCGCCGACCTTGCGCTCACAGCCCCCCAGAAGTCGCAGCGATGCGCCGCAAAGGTTGCGGCCTCCCACGAGGGCGCGCAGGAGAGCCGGCATCCGCCCTCGTCGTCGATCAGTCCGTCCTCGAGGTAATCCGCCAGAACGCCCTCCGCCCACGGCGCAAACAGACGCTTTCGCGCATAGGACGTCATGACGTCGAGACGGCTCGGCCACTCGGCGCGGCGCGATAGGGCGCCTTTCACCAGCGGCATTCGGCGGGCGACGACCGGCCAGAGGGGCGTCGCACTGAGGGCGGCGACGGCGCGCGGCAGCGTGACCGGCTCGATCAAAAGGAGACTCGCCACATCGGCTCTTCCGCGCGCGGCCAGCGTCACGGTCACGGCGCCGAGCGAGTGACCGGCAAGCGTCACAGGCTCTTTTGCGTCAGCGCCCAAGCGGTCGAGCGGGTCGCTGATGTCGTCGGCGTAAACCGTCCAGCTTTCGAGCCTGGACGGATCGGCGGGGAGCCTTGTCCGCCCATGTCCCCTCAAATCCGGCGCGATGATGTCGAACCTATTCGCCGCCGCTTCCAGCATGCGGCGGTAGGCTGAGGCGCAAAATCCGGTCGCGTGGCAAAAGACGAGGCGCGGCGCTCCAGCCCGCCGCCAACGCCAGCCGGCCATGAGACCGTCCTTGAGGCCGATCTCAAATCTTGCCGGGTTCGGGATGGTGGCGGTCGGCATCGGCCGAAGAAGGCGGACGCCGCGCTAGGCGTCAAGCCGTCGGCGTCGATCTGCGCGCGAGCGCATAGACAGTCTGCAGATGCTTGGCGTCCGGCCCGGCTCGATGCCGTCGCGGGCTGATCTGCGCAGCGCGGCGTAACGCCGCTTCCTCCCGCGCGCCGGCGAGAGGCCGCATCAGCTTGCCGAAGTCGTTGAGCGTGAATTGCTGCTTGACCTGCGCCGCCTGGAATAGCCGGAAAAGCCAGAAACCATCCCAGTCAGGCGCGTCCGACCAGACCGACAGGCCCGCGAGCGCATCGTTGAGCGCCTCGGCCGTTTCGCGCGCCGATCTCCCGTCGCGATCGAGATCGGCGCGTGTGACGCCGTGCAGTCGCTCGGCATCCGCGCTCCACGCCGACTGGGGCCACGAATCGTCGGGGCGGATCAACAGGGAACGCGGCGGGCCGAATTCAAACGCCCAGCCGACCTCGATCGGCCAGGATGACGCCGACAATCCCGACGCCTCGAGGTCGATAAACGCCGTCTTGGACGGATTTCGATCCGGCTCGATCAGTCTTTCCGCCATAACGCTACGCTACCCGACAGTTCCGACAGGAGTGCGACGGTTCCTGCACGACTTAATGGCGCCTTCTGAACTCGTGATAAAGAAAATGACGTGCTGCGGCGCAACACGCGTTAACCAATCCGGGTACCCACAATCGCCCTATTTGGAGCGATATACGCCGGTTGTTCGGTCGAGTTCGAACTCAATCACGTCCTTCGAGCTCAGGCCGTCGACCGCCTTTCTCGCAGCGCGAACCCGGCGCTCCATGGCGCGATACAGCGCGACGGCGCCCAAGGCGGCTGCGAAGCCGGCGGCGATGCTAGTAATCGGACCCATGTTTCCTCCGACTGCGGGAGCCATGCGCGATGCGCAGAGCATATACGGCGCAGACCGCGAAGTCGACCTGTCGAGACCGGGTTCGCCGCGCCGCAGGCACGCGCTGGCGCATTCGCTGCAGCGGCGAACACCGCGGCGAGTCCGGCGTTGCGACCGACATTCGGTCGCAAAGACCGCGCCTTGACCGATACGCGGGCTTTCCGCAATGTGACGTTCTCGCAATGCAATAAAGAGGCGACTTCTTTGGGACTGGCGGCCGCGACCAATGACGTCAAATCCGCGAGCGACGGCGAGTTTCGCCTGGCGGTCGGCGCGCTCCGGACCCTGACCGGCGAGGACCTCAAGAAGGTGGACCAGGAAATCACGCATAGCGCCCGCTCCTCGGTGGGCCTGATTCCTGAGCTCGCCGGCCATCTCGCGGCGGCTGGAGGCAAGCGCGTGCGGCCGATGCTGACGCTGGCCGCCGCACGAGCCTGCGGGTATTGCGGCGAGGACCACGTCAAGCTCGCGGCCGCGGTTGAACTGATCCATGGCGCCACCCTGCTTCATGACGATGTCGTGGACGGCTCCCTCCTGCGTCGCGGCCTCAAGACGGCGAATGTCATCTGGGGCAACAAAGAGAGCGTGCTGGTCGGCGATTTCATTTTTTCGCGCGCCTTTGAACTCATGGTCGCGGCGCGCAATCTCAAGGTGCTGCAGATTCTGTCAGCCGCCTCCGGCGTAATTGCCGAGGGCGAGGTGCTTCAGCTCGCGACCCAGAACAACCTCAGCGTCACGTTCGACACCTACCTTGCGGTGATCGAGTCCAAGACGGCTGCGCTTTTCGCAGCGGCGACCCACGCCGGCGCCGCGATCGCCGAGGCGCCGGCGGGCGTTGAACTTGCGTTCAAGCATTATGGGCGCGAGCTCGGGATCGCCTATCAGCTCATTGACGACGCGCTCGACTATTCAGGCTTCGAGGCGAGTCTCGGCAAGCGAACGGGCGACGACTTCCGCGAGGGCAAGATGACCTTGCCGATCGTCTATGCGCTCGAGCGCGCCGACGCCGAAGAGCGGAAGTTCTGGAAACGGACCATCAGCGACGGCGTGCAGCGATCTGAGGATTTCGAGGAGGCGTGCGCGATACTTGCACGGACCAACGCGCTTGGCGATTCGATCGCCTGCGCGCGGCGCTATGCGCGGCGTGCGATCGACGAGCTTTCCGCCGCCCCCGACAACGAGTTCACCCAGGCGCTGGTCTGGCTGGCAGAAACGTCCGTGCAGCGGGTTTCCTAGAGCGCCGGACGAAATGCGGTTCACCGGGTCGGACGTTGCCGCGACGCTCCGAGTCAGCGGGCCTTTTTCAGATATTTTGCTTCATACGCCTTCACATCGCGCCGCAGCTCCGGGAGCAGCAGATAGAGCGCGATGATTTTCGGGATGCACATGCCGAACAGCATGGAATCGATGAAGTCGATGATCGACGACAGCGACACCGCCGCGCCCGTCGACAGTATGAGACAGAGCGCCAGCTTGAACCCGACATCCACGGCCTTCGAAGGGCCGAAAAGATAAGCGGCCGCCTGGGCCCCGTAGAACGCCCAGCTGACGAGCGTCGTGAAGGCGAACAGCATCGACGCGACGAGCAGGAGATAGGGAAACCACGAGAACGCGCTCGCATAGGCGGCCGAAGTGATCTCGATGCCCTTCTCCGGCGGATTGAACAAGAACGGCTCGTAGGCGCCGGTGACGATGACCACAAGCGCCGTGATGAGGCAGACGATGATGGTGTCGATAAAGGGTTCGAGCAGGGCGACATAGCCCTCGGTCAGGGGCTCATCCGTCTTGACGGAGGCGTGCGCGATCGCCGACGAACCGACGCCGGCCTCGTTCGAATAGGTCGCGCGACGGATTCCGTTGATCAGCGCGCCGACGAGGCCGCCCCCGGCGGCGTCGAGGCCGAAAGCGCTCTGGAATATGGTCGCGAACGCAGCAGGCAGTTTGCCGGCGTTGAGCGCGATGATGACGAGGCCGCAGCCGACATAGAGAATGCCCATCATCGGAACGAGCACCGAAGAAACAAATCCGATGCGTCTGATGCCGCCGAGGATGACGGCGAGCACCAGGCCGGAAATGATCACGCCGTAGAGTACAGGCGCGTCGACGCCGGTGACGCTCGAGAACTGCGCGTAGGATTGGTTGACCTGGAACAGGCTGATCGAGCCGCCGACGGCCATGACGGCGAAGAAAATCGCCGCGCCTTTGCCGAGCGTCTTCATCCCGTGACGCGCGAAGGCGTCCTCGATGTAGTACATCGGCCCGCCGATGACGCGACCGTCGGGCGCGATCTTTCTGTACTTAACCGCCAGCGCGCACTCAGCGAATTTCGAGCTCATCCCGAGAAAGCCGGCGAGCACCATCCAGAAGACCGCGCCCGGGCCGCCCAGCGCGATGGCGATCGGCACGGAGGCGATGTTGCCGAGCCCGACCGTGCCGGAGAGGGCCGACGAGAGCGCAGCGAAATGGGAAATCTCGCCGGCCGCCGCCGCGCCGCTTTTCCGATTCCCCGAAACCAGCCAGACGGCATGGGCAAAACCGCGGAGATTGATGAAGCGCAGCGCAAGCGTCAGGACCGCCGCGGCCGCGATCAGCCAGACGACGACCAGCGGCAATTTTGCATCGCCGACCGGCACGGAATAGAAAATGATGGCGCTGACGAAACTGCTGATCGGCGCGAACGCGGTGTCGAGCGACTCGGCGAGGCCGGCGGTGAGCAAGATCATTGTCGAGCCATTACAGGCCATTCAGCGCCTGGTCGAGGTCGCGCCGCAAATCCTCGACATGCTCGACGCCGACTGAAAAGCGCACGAGCGAATCATCGACGCCGAGTTCCTTGCGCCGTTCCGGCGGCACAGAAGCGTGCGTCATTATTCCGGGATGTTCGATGAGGCTTTCGACCCCGCCAAGAGATTCGGCGAGCGTTGCGAGCTCCACTCGTTCAAGAAGGGCCTTTGCGGCGTCGAGGCCGCCCTTCAGCGTGAAGGTCACCATCCCGCCGAAAGCGTCCATCTGCCGGCGCGCGACCTCGTGGCCGGGATGGCTCTTGAGGCCCGGATAGATGCACTGACCGACCGCCGCATGCTTTTCCAGCCAGGTCGCCAGCTCCAGGGCGTTCGCGGAAGCGCGCTCGACGCGCAGGGCGAGCGTCTTCACGCCGCGCAGCGCCAGAAACGAATCGAAAGGTCCCTGAATGGCGCCGATGGAGTTCTGCAGGAACTGAAGACGTTCGCCGAGCTCCTTGTCCTTGACAACGAGCAGCCCCCCGACCACGTCCGAATGACCGGCGATGTATTTCGTCGCGGAGTGCATGACGATGTCGGCGCCGAGATCAAGCGGACGCTGGCAGAAGGGGGACGCGAAGGTGTTGTCGCACCCGACGAGTAGTCCGCGCTCATGCGCAATCCGCGCGACCGCCTCGATATCGACGATTTTCAGCATCGGATTGGTCGGCGTTTCGATCCAGACCAGTTTGGTTTCCGGGCGCAGGACAGGAAGAAGACTCTCGGCCCGGGTCAAATCGACATAGGAGAACGACAGTCCGGCCGAGGCCTTTCGCACGCGCTCGAAGAGACGAAACGTGCCGCCGTAGACGTCGTCCATGGCGACGACGTGGCTGCCGGCGGGAATGAGTTCGAGCGCCGTTGAAATCGCCGCCATGCCTGAGGCGAACGCGAAGGCGCGCGATCCGTTTTCGAGATCGGCGATGCAGCGCTCGTAGGCGAAACGGGTCGGGTTGTGCCCGCGCGCGTAGACGAAGCCCTTATGCGCGCCGGGGCTGTCCTGGGCATAGGTCGAGGTCTGATAGATCGGCTGCATGACCGCGCCGGTGAGCGGATCGGGTTCCTGACCGGCATGAATGACGCGCGTGGCGAAGTGGGGCCGGTTCTGGCGATCGGTCATTTGGGTCCCTTTCAGGGCGGGCCTCGCCCCTCCGCATGGGGAGCAAGGCTTGGGGCTCGCGGCCTTGTAGGCAGGTCAGCGGCAAGGTTGAAAGTCCGGCGGCCGGCGCGGCGTTAAGCTGCGCCGCCGTGAGCCGGCGCTATTCGAGGATGAATGTCACCTTCATCACAACGCGGTACTCTCGGATTTTACCGTCGGAGATCACAAGGCGCTGGTCCTTGATCCACGCCCCTTCGATATTCTTGAGGGTCTTGCTCGCGCGCTCAATCCCCTGCTCCATCGCGTCTTTGAAGCTCTTCTCGGAACCCGAGATGATTTCGGTCACTTTGGCGACAGCCATGGCTTTCTCCTTCGTTTTGATACGGCGATACTAAACGGCTGGATGAAAAAGTGGAGTCGCCTGCGCGGCGCCCGTCAGCAAGGCGCCGGGCCGGCGGACTTGGGCGCAGGGACGCGGTGAAGTCCGTCCCGGCGGAGGCCGTTTTTATAATCAGCATACAGAATTGATTCAGCGGGTCGGGACGGGCTTCTCGCCTGAATAATCGTAAAAGCCGCGACCCGTCTTGCGCCCGAGCCAGCCCGCCTCGACGTATTTCACGAGGAGCGGACACGGCCGGTATTTCGAGTCTGACAGGCCTTCATGGAGGACCTGCATGATGGCGAGACAGGTGTCGAGACCGACGAAGTCGGCGAGTTCGAGCGGGCCCATCGGATGATTGGCCCCGAGCTTGAGGCCGGCGTCGATGCCCTCGACAGTGCTGACGCCCTCGTAAAGCGTGTAGATCGCTTCGTTCACCATCGGCATCAGCACGCGGTTCACTATGAACGCCGGGAAGTCTTCAGACACCGCCACCTTCTTGCCGATGCGCTCGACCAACGCCTTCGCCGTCTCGAATGTCTCGTGGCTTGTGGCGATGCCCCGGATCACTTCGACCAGCTGCATCGCCGGGGCGGGGTTCATGAAATGCAGGCCGATGAACCGGTCGGGCCGATCGCTCGCGGCGGCAAGTCCGGTGATGGAAATCGACGAGGTGTTCGTCGCCATCATCGCGTCCTTTTTGAGGATCGCGGACAGGTCCGCGAAGATCTTCCTCTTGATCGCCTGGTTTTCAGTCGCGGCCTCGATGACGAGGTCGCAGACCCCGAGCTGAGCGAGCAAGGGCGCAGGACGGATGCGCGCCAGCGCCGCGGCTCGCGCCGATTCGGAGAGGAGACCCTTGTCGACCTGGCGACCGAGATTCCTGTCGATTGAATTTAGCGAGGCCGCGATCCGGGGCTCATCCACGTCGTGCAGGAGAACTTCAAGGCCGGCGGCGGCGAAAACCTGGGCGACGCCCCCGCCCATCTGTCCCGCGCCGACAATTCCGACGGTGTCAATCGCGATCATGTCTGCCTGCCGGCTTCATCGCCCGGAAAGTATTGCCCGCGGAGATGAAGAACTATTTGCGACAGATGCGCAAGAACCGGGTCGAGCGGGCGCGCCGGAGGGGGCATGTCCAACGGACGCAAAACAAAGGAGCGCGCGCATGTCCTTCTTAATCCGAGGCCTTGATCCCGGCCTCTTCCGTCATCTCGTCGGCGCTGCCGACGGGGCGCTTGCCGAGCGGCAGGTCGAGCGCCGGATCGCCGACGCCAAGCCTGGCTTTCCCTGCCGTATCAGTCTTGAGGATGCAGACCCGGGCGACAGCCTCCTGCTGCTGAACCATGAAAGCCATGCGGCGCCGACCCCCTATCGCAGCGCCTACGCCATTTTCATCAACGAGAAATCGCGCGAGGCGGCCGTTTACAGGGACGAGATACCGCCGGTCATGCGGTCTCGTCCGATCGCCCTACGACATTTCTCCGCCGAGGGCCGTCTCGTCGGGGCGAGCCTGGCGCTGAAAGGAGACAGCCGGGAAGCGATCCTCGCGGCGTTCGGCGACGATCGCGTTGCGTATATTCACGCGCACAACGCCGCGCACGGATGTTTTGCAGCCGAGGTGCTGCGGGATTAGCGCCGCCGGGTCAGGCTCTCGCGAGGCGGTCCGCCATGCGCGCAACGCGCTCGGCCGCCTCGGCGACGAGCCGCCCGACGCCGCCGACGGTCGCTTCGTCGACGGCGTCGCCGGCGCGCTCAAGCTCCAGCAGTCGTCGACGCGAATCGAAAAGTTCGTCGCAGAGCTGTAGCGCCGCAAGAAGCACGAGCCGTGTCTCGCCGATGTCGCCGAGCTCTCCTGAGAGAGCCCTCACCTGACCGTCGAAATAGGCGGCAAGCTGGGTCAGGCGGTCCTCCTGTCCGTTTTCGCAGGCGACCTTGTAAAGGCGGCCGTTCACGACGACGTCGACCTGGGCCATGCGGCGCTACTCCTTCACACTCGCAAGGGGTTCATTGAGAATCTTCCTCAAATCGGCGATGGCGGCGGAAAGGTCTTCCGAAGCCTCCGCCGCATGTCGCCGGGCCGCCCGCGCCTGACGCCGGGCCGCATCGACCGTATCGGCGTGATGGGCGAGGTCGGCCAGTCGGTCGGCCAGCCTTTCATCCAGCGCATCGAGCGCTTCCTTCAGAGCCGCCACCGCCTGTCCGAGATCGGCCATTGCCGTTGCCGGGCGCCTTTTGCTGCCTTGGGGCAGTCTGATGAGCGTCGTCGGCCCTGTCCAGCCGATGTCGAATCCGCCGCAACGACTTCGACCTGCCCCACCCTTGACCCCCATGGGTCGGATGGGCATGAAACGCGCGGCTTTGCGATCAAGCTCTAGCCGTCCAATCGGGACCCCCTGCGATGTCAGACGCCGTCCGCGGCGCCTCTTTTCCGGATATGGCGAACGCCATTCGCGCGCTCTCGATGGACGCAGTCGAAACGGCGAAATCGGGCCATCCCGGCATGCCCATGGGCATGGCCGATGTCGCGACAGTCCTGTTCACCCGATTTCTGAGATTTGACGCAACCGCCCCGCGCTGGCCCGACCGAGACCGCTTCGTCCTCTCGGCCGGCCACGGCTCCATGCTGCTCTACGCCCTCGCCTATCTCCTCGGTTACGAGGACGCGACCATCGAGGAGATCAAGCGGTTCCGCCAGCTCGGCAGCCGCACGGCCGGCCATCCTGAGTATGGCCACATCTCGATCGCCGAAACCACCACGGGCCCCCTTGGCCAGGGCATTGGCAACGCGGTCGGCATGGCGATGGCCGAAGCCCACCTCGCCGCGCGTTTCGGTTCTGATCTCGTCGATCACCACACCTACGTTATCGCCGGCGACGGCTGCCTGATGGAGGGCGTCTCCCAGGAGGCGATCGCGCTGGCGGGTCACCTTAAGCTTCGTAAGCTCATCGTTCTTTTCGACGACAACGAGATCTCGATCGACGGACCGGTCTCGCTCGCCGATTCGACGAATCAGCTCTTGCGCTTCGACGCGTCAGGCTGGGCGACGACGCGGGTCGACGGTCACGACCCGAACGCGGTCGCCGAGGCGATCGACGCCGCAAGAGCGTCCGACCGGCCGAGCCTCATCGCCTGCCGGACCGTCATTGGCCGCGGCGCCCCGACCAAGGCCGGGACGGCGGCGACCCACGGCTCCCCGCTTGGCGCTGATGAAGTGGCGGGCGCTCGCAAGCTCCTCGACTGGCCGCACGCGCCTTTCGTCGTTCCCGAACCGATCCTCGCCGCGTGGCGCCAGGCGGGCTCCAGGGGCGTCCCGGCACGCACGGCCTGGGCGGCGCGCCTTGCCGCTTCGCCGAAAGAGGCGGAGTTCGCCAAGGCGATCTCGGGTGACTGCGCCGAAACGGCGAACGCCGCCGTGCGCAGACTTTCCGCCTCGCTCGTCGCGGCCCCGCAAAAGGTCGCGACCCGCAAGGCATCGGAACTGGCGCTCGAGAGTCTCAACGCGGCGATACCCGAGACAATCGGCGGCTCGGCGGACCTGACCGGCTCGAACAATACGCGGACCAAGGGCCTCGAGACTTTCACGGCCGGCGCCTATGGCGGCCGTTACGTCTATTACGGCGTCCGCGAACACGGCATGGCTGCGGCGATGAACGGCATGGCCCTGCACGGCGGCGTCATCCCCTATGGCGGCACGTTCCTAGCCTTCGCGGATTACTGCCGGCCGGCGATCCGGCTCGCCGCGCTCATGGGCATACGGACGATCTTCGTCATGACGCATGACTCGATCGGCCTCGGCGAGGACGGTCCGACGCATCAGCCGGTCGAACACCTTGCGTCCCTGCGCGCGATCCCGAACCTCAAGGTTTACAGGCCGGCTGACGCCGTCGAAACAGCCGAGTGCTGGGCGCTCGCGCTCGGAGACAGAGCCGGCCCGAGCGTCATCGCCCTTACCCGGCAGACTCTCGCCCCGGCTCGGCTAGCCGTTTCGGATGAAAACATGTGCGCCAGAGGCGCTTACATCATCGCCGACGCGCCAGACCCGCACGTCGTCCTGATCGCGACCGGCTCGGAAGTTGAAATTGCGCTTGAGGCGCAGAAGAAGCTCGCCTGCGACAAGGTTCGGGCCCGCGTCGTTTCGGCCCCGTGCTTTGAACTCTTCGAGGCGCAGCCGCATGACTATCGCAGAAAGCTTCTGGGAAAAGCGCCGCGGGTCGGAGTCGAAGCCGCGATTCGTCAGGGCTGGGACGTTTTGCTGCGGCGGCGCGACGCATTTGTGGGCATGACCTCGTTCGGCGCCTCGGCGCCGGCCGGAGATCTGTACGCGCATTTCGGCATTACGGCGGACAGGGTCGCCGAAGCCGCCAAGGCGAGGCTCAAGTAGGAGGAAAATATGGCGTTGCGAGTGGCAATCAACGGCTTCGGCCGGATCGGGCGTCTAGCCCTGCGGTCGATGATCGAGACCGGGCGAAAAGGAATCGAGGTCGTCGCAATCAACGATCTCGGGCCGGCGGACACCAACGCCCATCTGCTGCAGTTCGACTCCGTACACGGGCGATTTCCAAAAAACGTGAAGACGACCGCCGAGACCATCGACGCCGGCATGGGGCCGATGAAGGTCTTCGCCGAGCGCGACCCGGCAAAGCTGCCCTGGGGCGATCTCAAGGTCGACATCGTCTTCGAGTGCACCGGCGTCTTCACCGAAAAGGAGAAAGCGGCCGCGCATCTGAAGGGCGGGGCCAAGCGCGTCCTCATTTCGGCGCCGGCGACCGGCGACGTGAAAACCATTTGCTACGGCGTCAATCACACGGCGCTGACGCGCGACGACGTCATCGTCTCGAACGCTTCATGCACGACGAACTGCCTCGCCCCCGTCGCCAAGGTCCTGCACGATGCGGTGGGCATCGAGCGCGGCTACATGACGACGATCCACTCCTACACGGGCGACCAGCCGACGCTCGACACGCTGCACAAGGACCTCTATCGCGCCCGCGCGGCGGCATTGTCCATGATCCCGACATCGACCGGCGCCGCGAAGGCCATCGGCCTCGTTATTCCCGAGCTCAAAGGCAAGCTCGACGGATCATCGATCCGGGTGCCGACCCCCAACGTGTCGGTCGTCGATCTGGTCTTCACGCCGAAGCGCGAGACGACCGTGAATGAGGTCAACAGCGCCGTCATCGAAGCCGCCGACGGGCCGATGAAAGGCGTGCTCGCCTACACAGACAGGCCCCTGGTTTCGGCCGACTTCAATCACGACCCGCACTCTTCGACCTTCGCGCTGCCGCAGACGCAGATTCTCGAAGGCAAGCTCGTGCGCGTTCTCGCCTGGTATGACAATGAATGGGGCTTCTCGACCCGCATGAGCGACACGGCGCTGGAAATGGCGAAGTTCATCTAGCCCGAGCCGCCATGAAAAACTTTAAGACCATCGACGACATCGACGCGCGCGGGAAGCGCGTGCTGGTGCGCGTTGATTTCAACGTGCCGATGAAGGACGGCAAGGTGACCGACGCGACACGGATCGAACGCGCGCTGCCGACAATCGGGGACCTCGTGAAATCCGGCGCCAAGGTCATCCTCCTCTCCCATCTTGGCCGACCCGACGGCAAGGCGAGCCATGAATATTCGCAACGACCCGTCGCCGCGAGGCTTGAGGAAATCCTGCATCGCCCGGTGGCGTTTGCGCCGGATTGCATAGGCCCTGCGGCGCGCGATGTTGTCGCCAGGATGTCGGCCGGCGACGTCGCTTTGCTTGAAAACACCCGCTTTCATCCGGGCGAGGAGGAAAACGATCCGGCCTTCGTGAAGGCGCTCGCGGAGAACGGCGACCTCTTCGTCAATGACGCTTTCTCGGCGGCGCATCGCGCTCACGCCTCGACGGAAGGCCTCGCCCGCACATTGCCTGCGGCCGCCGGCCGCCAGATGGAGCGCGAACTCGACTATCTTGCGGCGGCGCTCCTCAACCCGGTCCGCCCATTGATGGCGATCGTCGGGGGCGCCAAGGTCTCGACCAAAATCGAGTTGTTGACCAACCTCGTGGACAAGGCGGACATCCTTGTCGTCGGCGGCGGCATGGCCAACACGTTTCTGGCTGCGCGCGGCGTCGGGATAGGCAAATCCCTAGCCGAGCCGAAATTCGCCGACACGGCGCGGGAGATCATGTCGAAGGCGGCGCGCCGCGGCTGCGATCTCGTCTTGCCGGTGGACGCCGTTGTCGCGACCGTGTTCAAGGACAACGCCCCGCACCGGGTCGTCGATGTCCACGACGTGTCGGACGGCGACATGATACTGGACATCGGCCCGCAGTCGGTCGACCTCATCGCCGAAAAAATGGAAACCGCGAAAACACTGGTGTGGAACGGACCCCTCGGGGCCTTCGAAACGAGGCCGTTCGATACCGGCACGATCGAGGCCGCCCGTTTCGCGGCCAAACTCTGCAAAGCCAATCGGCTGGTCGCCGTGGCCGGCGGAGGCGACACCGTCGCCGCGCTGAACGCCGCGGGCGTCGCCGACGATTTCACCTATGTCTCGACCGCCGGCGGCGCCTTCCTCGAATGGCTCGAGGGAAAAACTTTGCCGGGGGTCGCGGCGCTTTCTAAAACTTGAGTGCGGCGCCGCCGACAATGACGGGGAACACCATGAATCTCGAAGCGTTGAACAAGGTCGCGGTCGCCATGGCGGCGCCAGGCAAGGGCATCCTGGCTGCGGATGAATCCTCGGGCACCATCAAGAAGCGCTTTGACTCCATCGGCGTTGAATCGACGCCGGAGTCGCGCCGCGACTACCGCGAGATGCTTTTCCATACGGAAGCGGCGATGAGGGAGCGCATCTCGGGGGTCATTCTTTACGATGAGACAATTCGCCAGAACGCGAAGGACGGCACGCCGCTCGTAAAACTGATCGAAAAGGCGGGCTCGATTCCGGGCATCAAGGTCGATGCGGGGACCAAGCCGCTCGCCGGCGCGAAAGCAGGGGAAGTCGTGACCGAAGGGCTCGACGGGCTGCGCGAACGGCTCGGCGAATACCATCGCCTCGGCGCCCGGTTCGCCAAATGGCGCGCCGTTATCGATCTTGGCCGCAACGGCGATCGCTCGATCCCGTCCGGGGCCTGCATCCGGGCGAATACCCATGCGCTCGCTCGTTATGCCGCCCTCTGTCAGGAGGCGGAGATCGTGCCGATCGTCGAACCCGAGGTCCTGATGGATGGCGATCATGACGCGGACGCTTGCTATGAGGCGACGCTGTGGACGCTCAAGGCTCTCTATCAGGAACTCTACGAGGCGAATGTCTCGCTCGAAGGTACGATTCTGAAGCCCAACATGATCGTCGCGGGCAAGAAATGCCCGAAGCAGGCGTCAATCGCCGAGGTGGCGGAAAAGACCGTGAAATGCTTTCGCAACGCGGTGCCGGCCGCCGTTCCAGGAATTGTGTTCCTGTCAGGCGGCCAATCCGACATTGAGGCGACGGCGCATCTTGACGCCATGAACAAGTCTTATGCGTCGCGCATGCCCTGGAAGCTCTCGTTCTCCTACGGCCGGGCGCTGCAGGCCGCGCCGCTCAAGGCTTGGGGCGGAAAAGCCGAAAACGTCGCCGCCGCGCAACGCGCCTTCGCGCACCGGGCGAAGATGAACGGCCTCGCCCAGCTTGGTCAGTGGGCGGAGTCTCTCGAGAAAGCAGCCTAAAAACCAGACCGCTCCGCGCCGTCGTCGAACGCGACGAAGGCGGGCGACGGCTCGCGCGAAGACGCGCCGGCGGGGGCCGCTTGGCTCGGCGGCGGGAAAGGCTGCTGATGGAAGGCCGGCGTCTGATGCGGCACGTGCGGCTGATAGGCGGGCTCTCTTGGCGTCGCGGACGAGGCGTTCTCGCGCGCGTGATGGATGACGTCGATCTTGCCGGACATCTGCGCCCCGATCCGCATTTCGACGGCGGGGGCGGCGACGTCGCCTTCAACTTGAGCGGTCTCTTCAAGCGTGACGCGCCGCGAGGCGCGGATGTTCCCTTTGACCGCCCCGCGGACGATCACTTCCTGGACGTTGAGGTCGGCCTGGATGCTGGCGTTGCGATCGATCAGCAGAAAATCGTCGGCGACAAGCTCGCCTGACACCTTGCCGTCCAGTTGGGTCGGCCCTGCACACACAAGCTTTCCCTCGACAATGCAGCCCGGACCAAGAACCGTTTTGATCGGCGGCGTCGGCGGCTCAAGCGCGCGCTGCGGCGGCGATTGACTTTGCCTCGGCGCTTGCGTCGGCGCCGGTTCGATCACGCGCTCCGCCTCGCCCGCCCGCGTCTTGCCGCCGAACGGCATCATCGGCCCCTTGGACATCGCGGCCCTCCTTCCGAACCCCGTCAACCCAGACTGGGGAAATTATGCCCGCGGATGAGCCGTCTCGTAAACCGAAAGTAGTCGCTCGGCGTCGACCTTCGTGTAGCGTTGCGTCGCGGCGACGGAGGCGTGGCCCAGAAGCTCCTGTATCGCGCGCAGATCGCCGCCCGCCGACAGCAAATGTGTCGCAAAAGCGTGTCTGAGCGCGTGCGGAGTCGCCGAATCCGGGAGTTGGAGCGCGCGGCGATGGCCTTCCATCATGCGTTGCGCGAGTCGCGGCGACAGAGCCTTCCCGCGCGCCGACAAAAAGAGCGGGCTCTGAGGGCCTCCCGCGTAGGGAATCAGCGCGGCGTAGGTTTCCACCGCCCGGCGAACCGCCGGAATGACCGGAACGTCGCGGCGCCTGCCGCCCTTGCCGGCGATCCGCAACCGGTCGCCGGGCGCGCCGTCGCGTCGTTTGAGCGACAATGCCTCCGAGATTCGCAGCCCCGCCCCGTAAAGCAGGGTCAGAAGCGCAACGTCGCGCGAGGCGATCCAGGGCGTTTTCACCGTCTCGGCGGCGGCGAGGAGTCGTTGCGCGTCCGGTTCGCTCACCGGCCGCGGCAGCCGCTCCCGGGCCTTTGGCCCGCGCAGGGTCGTTATCGCGTCGTTATCGACCCCTTCGCGGCGCCGCAGCCAGCGGAAAAACGATTTCAGCGCCGACAGATCGAGTTTCAACGTCGGCGCCGTCGCGCCCTCTTCTCGACGCGCCGCGAGAAACGCCCGGAAATCCTCTGGCGTCAGCCGGGCGAGCGAGTCGATGCTGACGGCAAAGCCTCGCGCTGCGGCATAGGCGGAAAAGCGCGCCAGCGTCGCGCCGTAGTTGCGCACCGTGTAGGGACTCGCCCGGCGCTCGGCTTTCAGGTGAGTGAGATAGGCCTTGACGGCCTCAGCGAGCGTCTTTGGCATGACGGCATTGCGCAGCGGGCCCATGAACAAACCCTTAACGGGCCGCGTCCTAGCCCCTGAAGGCGAGGTCGAGCAGTTCCTCCGTCACCGGATATCCGCTGTCCCTCGGAATGCACAGGAATTTTCGCCCATCGCGCTCTTCGACATGCGGCGTGATCGGACGAATGTCGCGAGTGCGGGCGCGTTCGAACACGTTCTCGCTGTCGTTGCTGACGGCCAGCAGGTCGAGATTACGCGCTGTTGGATAGATGATCTTACACTCGTCCCGCGCACGCCTCTCCAGAGCCGCCCGCGGACTCGTCCATAGCGCTTCCGTGGCTTCGAGGCCGCATGCGACCGGCGCTTGGGCTTCAGGGAGCCGGGTTGCAAAAAAGAGCGTGTCGAAGCGCCGCGCATGCAGGCCCGCCGGCGGCACCCAGTGCGCGAACAGGACGAGGCGGTCGCAAGCGAGAGACAAGCGCTCCTTGCGGATGAATTCGAGGAAATGGCCGTCGTCGGCTTCGACGCGCTGGCGCCACGGGGCATAAGAGGACGCGGCCTCCGCCGATATCATGCGATCATCGGGTCCGCGCGCGATCAAGATCCCGCTCTCCTCGAACGCTTCGCGGATGGCGGCGATCTGAAACGGGCCAAGCGAGGGGTCAAGCGCTCGCGCGTGCTCGCGCCAGGCGGGATTGCGATCATTGGGGTCGACGCGACCGCCCGGAAAAACCAGCGCGCCGCCGGCGAAGGCGGAGTCCTCGTGCCGTTTGATCATCAGCACCTCGAGCTCGGGCTCGTCGCGCAGAATGACGACCGTGGCTGCTGGAATGGCGGCGTCGGCCATGACGGGGTCTCAGGCGTTGCGGTGCATGGAATAGACCCGCCACGCGAGAACGCCAGCGAAAACATCGACGGCGGCGTGCAGGATCATCAGCCACCACAGACTTCCGGTCAGCGCGTAACCGGTTGCGAAAAACGCGCCGGCGAAAGTGGTTCGAACGACGCCCTTCCAGCCCTGATAGGCATGGCCGGCGCCGAAGATGATCGAGGTGATCACGATCGAACCGAAGACCCCCGCGAGAGGGGCGAAGAACCACATGAGGAAGCCGCGGTAAAAGAGCTCCTCCCAGACTCCGGCGGTGACGGAGACGGGAATGAAGACGAGGAGCTCGCGGGCGTTGCGCGGCGCGAGCTTCAGCGCGTCAAGCTGGCGCTTCCAGCCGGCGAGATCCTTTTCGCTTGGGCGAACGCCGAAAGTGACCTGCCAGGCGAGGATCCCGACGGCCGCCGCGGCGACGGCGATGGCCGCCGCTCCAAGCGGCTCGGGGGGCCAGCCGAGCCCAAGCTGGTCGAATGGACGCCCCGCAAGCTTCCACGCAAGGAGCACGGCCCCGGCGACCACCCAGCCGCGGAGCATCGTCCGAAAGTAGCGCGCGATCAGTTGGTCGCTGCCGACGCGGCGTTCCCTCGCGCTTCGAAAGCCGTAAAAAAGCGACAGGGCGGGCAACACGAAAAGCGCCAGCCCGACGAGCGCAAACTCGAAAAGGCTGCGGGTCGAAGCGAGGGAGTCTATGCCGGACATCAGAGCTTCATAACGCGGCACGTCGCCGACCGCGCTCAATTGAAGCCGATCAGCTTCAGCACCTCGGTTCGCGCCTTATCGTCGTCTCGGAAAACGCCCATCATGCGGCTCGTCGTCATGACGACGCCGGGCGTCTCGACGCCGCGACAGGTCATGCAGGCGTGGGTCGCCTCGATGACGACGGCGACGCCATGCGGATCGAGCACCTTGTGGATGCAGTCGGCGACCTCGGCGGTGAGGCGTTCCTGCACCTGGAGACGACGGGCGAAGGCCTGCAAGACCCGCGCGAGCTTCGAGATTCCGACGACGCGATTGCGGGGCAGATAGGCGACGTGCGCCTTGCCGATGATCGGCGCCATGTGATGCTCGCAGTGCGACTGGAAAGGGATGTCGCGCAGGATCACGATCTCGTCATAACCGCCGACCTGCTCGAAGGTGCGGGTCAGGTATTCTTCGGGATTCTCCGCGTAACCGCGAAAATATTCGAGGAAAGCATCGACGACGCGCCGAGGCGTGTCGACCAGGCCTTCGCGAGACGGATCGTCGCCGATCCAGCGAATGAGCTCGCTCACCGCTTCCATGGCGCGCTCGCGGTCGGCGTTGGTGCGTTCGACAGGACGGCCGGGCATTTCGACTTCCGCTTCCGATCGCCTTTGCATACGCTTTTGCTCCACGGGGCGGATCAACAGATAGAGGCTCCAGCGCCAATCGGAAAGCGCTCAACGCCGCCATTACCTCGGCGTATCGCCGACCTGGAAATTATAGAGCGACTGATCGAAGCGGTTGTAGTCGTGATAGCGCAGCAGGTCGTAAAGGTCGCGGCGGTGCTGCATCTCGTCCAGGATGCCGTTCTGATCCCCGTCTTTCAGGAGGCGGTCGAGGCCGCGGTCGACGGCGCCCATAGCGAGGCGCAGCGTCGTGACCGGATAAATGACCAGGTTGAAGCCGAGGTTTTCCAGCTCCTTCTTGTTGAGGAGACGGCTCTTTCCGAATTCGGTCATGTTGGCGAGCATGGGAACCTTGATCGCCTTCCGGACCGCCTCGAACTCCTTCTCGTTCTGCATCGCCTCGGGGAAGATCATGTCGGCGCCGGCGTCGACATAGGCCTTCATGCGTTCGATCGCCTGATCGAGACCCTCGACCGCGCGGGCGTCGGAGCGCGCGATGAGGATGAAGTTCGCGTCGCGCTTGGCTTCCGCCGCGGCTTTCACCCGCTGCACCATCGCCTCTGTACTGACGACTTCCTTGCCGTCGAGGTGGCCGCAACGTTTGGGCATCACCTGGTCTTCGATGTGGCAAGCGGAGAGGCCCATCTCCTCCATGGCGCGCACGCTGCGCGCCGCCGACATCGGTTCGCCGAAACCGGTGTCAATGTCGATGATGGTCGGGAGGTCGGTGACGCGCGCAATCTGGTGCCCGCGCTCGGCGAACTCGGTCAGCGTCGTGATGCCGATGTCGGGCAGACACAGCTCGGCGCTCATCGCCGCGCCCGAGATATAGACGCCGTCGAAGCCCTTGCGCTCAATCAGCTGCGCCGTGAGCGGATTGAAGGCGCCGGGAAATTGCAACAACTTGCCGGACTTCAGCTTCGCCCGGAAATCGGCGCGTTTTTCAGCGGCGAGTTTCTTAGTGAAGAGCATCATGCAACTCCGGGGTCATGCTTTGGGCGTCAAATCATCGACGTGCCGGGCGAACCGCTGCCGCCGTCCGTCATCGTGTCGCAAGCACGCCTACAATATCAGTGTGCGAAAAGTCATGCCCGACATAGAGGAGACGGCACTCGTTTTCCTTCGCCGTTGCGTAGGCGAAGCAGTCGCCGAAATTCAATCCTCCCGGGTGCGCGCCCTTTCCCCACCTGCCGTAGGCGTCCGCAACCTGTCTCGCGGCAGCGGACGTCACGCTGGCGATCTCGAAACCGAGCCCCTCGATCAGTCGCGCCATCTCCGATCCGACATTTCTGCGCCTCGCGACGATCAAGGCTTCGGCCACCGTGCCGGCGGAAATGAGCAGGTCCGGCTCCGTTTCGAGCGCGCTCATGCATGCGGCGGCCTCCGGCTCGGCAAGGATGATCGCCATAAGCGCCGAAGTATCGACGGCGATCATCGCGGCAGCCCATCTTCATCGTAAAGAAAGTCCTGACTGCGGGCTGCATCGGCGCCTATCGTCGCCTTGCCGGCCGCGGAGGCGCACACCGATTCCATCAGGGCGCGACGGGAACCTCGTCCGACCACGGGCCTCACCGGAACAAGTCGCACGGCACTCTGACCGTGTCGGGTCAGGATGACCTCGTCGCCGGCTTCCGCCCGTCGGACCAGTTCGGTCAGCTGACCTTTGGCCTCCGACACCGAAACGCGCACAATTCCAGCTCCGCAAATTTTGGTCCATACTCTGGTCCAAATAAGCTAGGTTGGAACCCGGCAACAATCAAGGGCTCCACGCGCGTTTCAACCTGGCGCGATGAGATCGAGGCCCGGGAAGTAAGTCCGGTAGGATTTCGGATCACGGGTCAGCAGGCGATAGCCGGCGACGGCGGCGTGCGCGCCGATGAAGAAATCCGGCAGCGTCCGCGCCGTCTCGCGGCCGCGCCCGCGATAGCGCGCGAACGCCTTGCCGGCGAGAAATGCAGCTTCGAAGGGGACCGGCTCTCGCGAGGACGCCGACGGCGGTAGCGCCTCTTCGAATTCTTCGATCAACGAGAAACGGATCGACGCCTCGGCGTAGATGAGCGGATTGATGACAAGACGCGCACTTTCCGCCGCTTTTTCCAGCGCGCCGCTCGACCACTCAAACCACACCGGGTCTTCCGTGAAGAGGTCGAGCAGGATGTTCTAGTCGACGAGGACCGCCGTCATCTGGCGCGCGTCAGCGCCATGATCTGATCCGTCGTCATCTTGACGTCGCCGCGGCCGCGACTCTGGCGGTCGCGCGCCGGCCTCATGAACCAAAACTGTCAGGTGATTACGATCTCAGGACAAAAAAAGGGCTTTAGGTTGAACATCAACACAATGCTTGATGTTCGCGTCGTCGAAAAACCGTAGGGCTCGTGGGGTGCATCAGGCGAAGTTGATGCACCGGCTGTCTCAACACAGCAAACTCGTTAAATCGGGGAATGACGGGGTGCATATGCCACGCTTGATGCACCCGACTTTGTCCTCAGAAAATCCCCCGCGCCGCGTTCTCCTGTAGATAACCCCGCGGCGCAACCGGATTCAGCGCTAGCAATTCCGCCGCCGAGAGGTTAGGGAGACGCTGCACGAGGTCGAGGAAGCGCGCCGACTCCTTCGGGTCGAGGATGTCGTCCGTCAGGGTGCGGAATTTCTTGACGTATTCCGGCCGGCGGAAGGGACGCGCGCCGAAGGGGTGCGCGTTGGCGATGCCGAGTTCGTCGGTGAGCGTCGAGCCGTCCTCGAAGGTCACGACGACGCGCGCGCCGAAGGCTTTCTCCTTTGGATCATGCGCGTGATAGCGGCGCGTCCACTCGGCGTCCTCGACCGTCGAAATCTTGTGCCAGAGCCTCACGGTGTCCGCGCGCTTGGCGCGTTCCGGGGCGTAGGATTTCACGTGATGCCACTCGCCGTCCTGCAGCGCGACGGCGAAAATGTACATGATTGAGTGGTCGAGCGTCTCGCGCGACGCGTTCGGGTCCATCTTCTGCGGATCGCCGGAGCCCGTGCCGATCACGTAGTGCGTGTGATGCGAGGTGTGCAGAACGATGGATTTGACCTTTTCGAAACCGCCGCGTTTCACGATTTCCTTACCCATGCGAAAGGCAAGGTCGATGAGCGCCTGGCTCTGATATTCAGCCGAGTGCTCCTTCGTGTAGGTTTCAAGGATCGCGCGCTTGGGCTCGCCCCTTTCCGGCAGCGGCACGTAATAGGTCGGCTCGTAAGGGCTGCCGCCCTTGTCGCGCGCGGTGCGGCCGTTGAGGATCCAGGCGAGCGGCCCGTCTTCGCCCTCGTAAGCGGGCGACGGCGCGCCTTCGCCGCGCATGCAGCGGTCCACGGCTTCGATCGCCTGCTTGCCCGCATAGGCGGGCGCGAACGCCTTCCACGAGGAAATCTCGCCCTTGCGCGATTGGCGCGTGGTGATCGTGGTGTGCAGGCCCTGCTGCACGGCCTGATAGATTTGCTCCGTCGGCAGAGAGAGCAGCGTGCCGACGCCGGCCGCCGCCGAGGGCCCGATATGGGCGATATGGTCGATCTTGTGCTCGTGCAGGCAGATCGCCTTCACGAGATTGACCTGCACTTCGTAGGCGGTGGCGATGCCGCGCACGAGCGCGCGCCCGTCGCGCCCGCATTGCTGCGCGACCGCGAGCACGGCCGGAATGTTGTCGCCGGGGTGCGAATAATCCGCCGCAAGAAAGGTGTCGTGATAGTCGAGCTCCCGGACCGCCGTGCCGTTCGCCCACGCGGCCCATTCGGCGCAGAAGGTCTCGTTCGCCGGGGCGCCGAACAAAGTCGCCCCGCCCTTCCTTGGATGCGCATAGGCCATGGCCCGCGCCGACTTGATCGGCCCGCGATTGAGCGAGGCGATCGCCACCGAAGCGTTGTCGATGATGCGGTTGACGATCATGTCCGTCGCCTCGGCGTCGACCTCGACCGGGTCCGCCGCACATTCGGCGATTTTCCAGGCGAGCTGGTCCTCGCGCTTCAACGGGTCCCTGGAACGGTGCGCGCGGACGGCGTGCGTGATCATGACGGCAATCCTTCTCGTGGGGCGGGATGATCCGTTGTTCCTGCCGCAGCGGCCCGGGGGGGTCAAACGCCGGAACCTGTGGAAAATCGCCTCAGGAAAACTCCGCCTGACAGCTCATCGAGGCCCCTCCCCGCCCGCTAAAACAGGATCAGCTTGACGATGACCGCCGCGATTGCCGCGAGGACGACATATTTGATGAATTTCGCGCCCCTCAGCATGGTGGCGCGTGCGCCGGCCCAGCCGCCGACGGCGTTCGACATCGCGAGCGCGAGCCCCGCCTCCCAGGCGATCGGAACCTTTGCGGCGAAGACCATGAGCGCGACCAGCGTGAAGCACAGCGCAATGAACACCTTGTGCATGTTCACGCGAACGAGATCGAGACCCATCACCCGATAAAGGATCGGCATCTGCAGGAAGCCGACCCCGATCTGGATGAAGCCGCCCCAGAAGCCGGCGCCGACCATCAGCGCGTGGCCCAGCAGGAGATTTTTCGCCGGCGCCGTCTTGCGCGCGGGATCCTCGGCCGCGCCCCTGTCAAAGATCATGGTCAGGGCCACGGCCCCCATGACGAGCGCGACCGTTCGCTCGAACCACTCGCCCTCGAGCGCCACGCCGACCCTCGCACCGAAAAAGGCGCCTAGGGAAGCGGCCAGGGCGAGGCTGGCGGACAGCCCGAAGTCGGAAAATCCCTTGCGCCGGAACTCGGCGATCGCGGCGACGCACTGCGCGATGATCGCGATGCGGTTGGTGCCGTTGGCGACTGGACCGGGCAGACCGAGGAACAGGAGCGCGGCGACGTTGAACATCGACCCGCCGCCGGCGAGCACGTTCATCCACCCGGAGGCGAAGCCCGCGACGGCGAGCAGGGCGAAATCAAGGAGGTCGAGCTCAAGAGTCATGTTGATCCGGACGGACGGCGCCGGCGCGGGCGCGCCAGTCAATCCGACACTCAAACGGTTCGCGCCGAAAGGGCAACTCTTCCGCCCGGCGCCGCCTCACGATTTCGCGCGCCTGGCTGTGTTCCCTCGCGCATCGCGCTAAACTCAAGGCGCAGAAAAAACGGAGGCGATCCATGCAAGGTGCGTTCCCGGCGATGGTCCTGGCCGCCATGCTTGCGGTTTCCGGCGCAGAGGCCGGCGGCTTCGATTCCGAAGCTGTCTCCGGCGACCTGTCCGCCTACCAATTGGTTTATGTGACGCCCGTCACGGTCGCGCTGGAAGATGTCCGCGGCCGCTACTCGCCTTCCGGATTTGGCGAGCGCGCCGTGAGCCCCTCGGACGCCGCGCGTAAAGCCGGCGACCTGCGCGAGGCGCTGAGCGAGGCGTTGGCGCGCGACTTCACGCTGGCCGCCGGGCCGGGCGCCGGGGTCCTGACGGTCGCGGCGACGCTCACGAAGCTGCGCTCCTCGCGGCCCTCGATTGCGGACTATGGCGCAAATCCCGGGCTGAGCTTTGAGAGCGTCTACGCCGGCGGCGCGGCGGTCCGGATCGAGTTCAGCGAGGAGGGGCGGGCGCTCGGTTCGGTCGCCGACGACTACGACACCTCGCTTGGCGACGGTCGGCCCCGCATCGGAACCTGGGATGACGCCGACCGCGCCTTCGCGAGCTGGGCGCGCCGCCTGCCGGAACTCATTCGAAAACGGTGAACGGCGCGACGGCGCGTCAGCGGTCGATTTCGCCGAACACGATGTCCAGCGACCCGAGCACCGCCGAGACGTCGGCGAGCATGTGGCCGCGGCACATCCAGTCCATCGCTTGGAGGTGCGGATAGCCAGGCGCGCGGATTTTGCACTTGTAGGGCTTGTTCGTGCCGTCGGCGACGAGATAGACGCCGAACTCGCCCTTCGGCGCCTCGACCGCGGCGTAGACCTCGCCGGCCGGCACGTGAAAACCTTCCGTGTAGAGCTTGAAGTGATGGATGAGGGCTTCCATTGAGCCCTTCATCTCGGCGCGCCTCGGCGGGGCGACCTTGCCGTCAGCCGTCATCACCGGCGCCTTGCCGATGGCGCGCAGCTTCGCGATCGCCTGTTTCATGATGGAAACGGACTGGCGCATCTCCTCCATGCGGCAGAGGTAGCGGTCCCAGCAGTCGCCGTTCTTGCCGATCGGGATCTCGAACTCGTATTCCGCATAGGTCTCGTAGGGCTGGGCGCGGCGAAGATCCCAGGCGACGCCCGAGCCCCGCAACATGACTCCGGAGAAACCCCAGCGAAAGCATTCCCCCGCGTCGACGACGCCGATATCGACGTTGCGCTGCTTAAAGATGCGATTCTCGGTGACGAGAGTTTCGAGGTCGTCGAGCGTCTTCGGGAACTGGTCGCACCAATTGTCGATGTCGTCGATCAACGCGTCAGGCATGTCCTGATGAACGCCGCCGACGCGGAAGTAAGCCGCGTGCATGCGCGAGCCGGAGACGCGCTCGTAGAAGACCATCAGCTTCTCGCGCTCCTCAAAGCCCCACAGCGGCGGGGTCAGGGCGCCGACGTCCATCGCCTGCGTGGTCACGTTGAGGAGGTGATTGAGGATGCGCCCGATCTCGCACCAGAGCACGCGGATATGCTGAGCGCGCACCGGAACCGTCAGACCGAGGAGCTTTTCCGCCGCGAGGCAGAACGCGTGCTCCTGATTCATCGGCGCCACGTAGTCGAGGCGGTCGAAATAGGGGATCGCCTGCAAATAGGTCTTGTGCTCGATCAGCTTCTCGGTGCCGCGATGGAGCAGTCCGATATGCGGATCGACGCGCTCGACAACCTCGCCGTCGAGCTCGAGCACCAGCCGCAGCACGCCGTGCGCGGCCGGATGCTGCGGTCCGAAATTTATGGTGAACTTCCGCTCGGAGGACTTTTCCGATGCGGAGTCTTCGACTTCGAGGATCTTGGTTGCGTCGGGCACGGTCACTTCGCCTTTTCGTCGCCGGGCAGGACGTATTTCGCGCCCTCCCAGGGAGAGAGATAGTCGAAATTGCGATACTCCTGGACGAGGCTCACCGGCTCATACACGACGCGCTTTTGCTGGTCGTCGTAGCGGACCTCGACATATCCCGTCAGCGGAAAGTCCTTGCGCAGGGGATAGCCCTCGAAGCCGTAGTCGGTGAGGATCCGCCGCATGTCGGGGTGGCCGGCGAACACGACGCCGTACATGTCGAAAGCCTCGCGCTCGAACCAGTCGGCGCAAGGATATACATCGACAACCGATGCAATCGTCTCCTCCTCTCCGATCGGGCATTTCACGCGAATGCGCTGGTTATTGTGCAGCGACAGCAGATGATAAACGACGTCGAAGCGCTTGGCGCGCTGCGGATAATCGACGCAGGTCAGGTCGATGAGCTGGATGAAGCGGCACAAGGGGTCGTCACGCAGGAACTTGAGGACGGCGACGATTTTCGCCGGCAAGACTTCGATGGTCAGTTCATCGAAGGCGACGTTCCATGCAGCGAGATCAGAGCCAAGAGACGCCTTGAGGCGCTCTGCAAGTTCGAGGAGTTCCTGTTTCATCAGCGCCTGCGCTTGGGTGCGAATCGCGCCGGAACCTAGGTGACGCGTCCAGTTTCCCGCAATAGCGTTCCGCCTCGTCGAGCGCGAGAAAATTCCGAAGCGTTGGACCGACCCCAGGGGGCGCGCGATTTCACGCCGGGCGGCGGGACCGCACGCGCCCCGCGCGACGGGCGTTCAACATTGATTTTAGGCTTCGAAGCATTCGATGCCGTGACTATTAAGTGCCCCGACGCTTTTATATGAAATAAAGTTCACAATGACTATTATTTGTTGACATCGGCGGGGGGGGGATAGCCGTTAGGCGGTCATGAACCGATAAGGAGGCTGACTATGAAGAAGGCGCTTATCGCTTGGTTCGGCGTGATGTCCGCGCTCACCCTCAGTAACGCAAGCGCAGATGAATGCGACAGCTGTTACCAAGGCTGCTTTGCCTTTCGCGACAAAGCTTACCCGAATAATCAGATTGCACGAGCCGCCTGCTACGGAGGCTGCGGCTTCGCTTGCACTCATTATGTGTGTCCGTGAGGCGTCATCATGATTTACGCATTGATGATTGCAGGCGCGCTGGCTGCATCAGATCTTAATTCGGAATCTTGCGCGACCGCTCCGCGCCTCCCTCTGCCGCCCGTCGGCCTCTCCATGGAATTGAGATTTAGCTGGGGCGACGACATCGGCAGCGGCTCCGAAATCATAACCGCCGTTGAAGCTCCGGGGGCGACCTTTGTGCAGTCGATCGACATTCAGGATGGCGGCCGGCGGGCGATGCCTCCTGAATCCCGGGTGTTGGGTCTGTTCCCGGTCAAGTCGGAATTCAGCGGAAGGTCAAAACACTATGCGATCGACCCTGCCGCCGCACTTGCGGGGCTTCGGGTCGGCCAAACGACGGCGGTTGCATTTGGCGAAACTCTCGCCTTAAATGGCAAGACCCACAAACGGAACTCGGCGGCCAAGGTGACTTTTCTTGGCTGCTCCCGCATGGACGTCGCAGGCGTCATGGAACCGGTCGTCAATTTTCGGGTCGTGGTCGATAGCTTCATCGTCTCGAAAACCGACAAGAAGGTTCGGGTCGCCCAGACTGACTCCGTTTATTCCATCTCTCAAACCTATGGATGGCGAATTCGCGAGCAGGTGAGCGACGGCGGTCTTCTTGAAGCGACCAAAATCTCTCTCAAATAGTCGCGCTTATGCTGGGCCGCGCGCCAGCGTCATGCGCGCGGCTGCCGCGTCGCGGCGGAGCCTCCGGCCGGCTACCGGACGATCGACCCTTCCCGCCTGATCTTTTTCTGCAGCTGCAGGACGCCGTAGATCAGCGCCTCGGCGGTCGGCGGGCAGCCGGGCACATAGATATCGACCGGCACAATGCGGTCGCAGCCGCGGACCACCGCGTAGGAATAGTGGTAATAGCCGCCGCCGTTCGCGCACGATCCCATCGAGATCACATAACGCGGGTTCGGCATCTGGTCGTAGACCTTGCGCAGCGCGGGGGCCATCTTGTTAGTCAACGTCCCCGCGACGATCATCACGTCCGACTGGCGCGGCGACGCGCGCGGCGCGAAACCGAAGCGTTCGAGGTCCCAGCGCGGCATCGAAGCCTGCATCATCTCGACGGCGCAGCAGGCGAGCCCGAAGGTCATCCACATGAGCGAACCGGTGCGCGCCCAGTTGATCAGCGCATCGGCCGGCGCGGTGAAGAAACCGCGATCGGCGAGTTCGTTGGATAATTCTGAAAAAAACGGGTCCTTCGCGTCGGGGCGGTAGACCGGCCCCTGGGGAGGCGCCTTGTCGTCTAGCGCCATTCGAGGGCTCCCTTCTTCCATTCGTAGAGAAACCCGATGGCGAACACCGCCAGGAAAACGAACATCGACCAGAAGGCGAAAATCTGAAAATCGCGGTCGGTCCCGAGTTCGGGATTGAACAGCGCGACGGCCCACGGGAACAGGAAAGCGACGTCGAGATCGACGATGATGAAGAGGATCGACACGATATAGAACTGAACGTCGAACTTCATGCGCGCATCGTCAAAGGCGTTGAAGCCGCACTCATAGGCGGAGACCTTCTCAGGATCGGGGTCCTTCGGCGCGATCAGCATCGGCGCCGCGAGGAAGCCGATGGCGAGCGCCACCGCGATGCCGAGAAAAACGAGGATCGGCAGCCAGTCGAGAAGGAAGTCCGGGGTCGCCACAGAATGGCTCCTTGAGGGCGAGAATCGCGGCGGAAGCTACTGCGGGCGACGGGGCGTCGGCAATGGCAAAGGGAGGCGCGCCGCCGCCAACCGCCTAAGTCCATTCGTCCCTTGCCGACTGCGGTTTAGGGCTTCACGAATCGAAGCGCCATGCGGTCGCTTTCGCCGATCGCCTTGTAGGGCGTTGAATCGAAGTTCGGGTCGGCCGGCTGACCTGGCGGGGCGGTGCGCAGGACGGGCGGCAGCGTCCACACGCCGAAGGGATGGTCGCGATCATCCTTTGGATTGGCGAGAATCTCGGAACGCGCATCCAGCCTGAAACCCGCGCGCTCGGCGGCGGCGATGACGAACGCCTCGGTGACGTAACCGCTCGCCGCCTTGGGATCCTGCACCGCGCCCGGCGCATTGCGGTGTTCTTCGATGGCGAGGATTCCGCCCGATTTCAGCACGGCGAAGCTCTCGGCGAGCACCTTGTCGAGCGTGCCGGCGGCCATCCAGTTGTGAATGTTGCGGCCGTTCAGCACGAAGTCGACCGACGCGTCCGGCCCGAGCCCGACCGACTTCGGCCCGAAATTGACGTAACCGACCTTGCCGTAGATTCCCTCATCGGCGAAGCGCTTCTCGAAATTGGCGCGGGCGTCGCGTGCGGCCTGCGACAGCTCCGGATTGTTGAGGTCGGCGGCGGTGGCGAGGTAGACGCCGCCGGTCTGCCGCGCGTAGGGGGCGAGGATTTCGGTCCAGTAGCCGCCGCCCGGCTGAAGTTCGAGGATCGTCATGCCGGGTTTCAACCCCCAGAAGCTCAAGACCGCCTCGGGCTTTCGATAGACGTCGCGCGCCGCATTGGCGGGCGTGCGCCAAGCCCCGCCGACGGCGCTGTTCAGGGCGGCGTCGGCTTGAGGCGCCGACGCCCGGTCAGCGCCGGCGTCGTCCGGCGCGCTCGAACAAGCGGCGAGTGCAAGCGCCGACAGGGCGGCGATCCAGAGTTTCATGGCAAATCCCCTCGATTGATCCTGGCCTTGGCTAGGGGAGTTCCCGCCCGGGTCAAGTCGCAAGCACGTGAGCCTATTGAGGGGAGGGATCGCCGGACTCGGTGTCCGGCGCAGTCGGCTCATAGCCTTCCTGCCCTTTGCGCAGAAAATCGTCCCAGTCCTCCATCTCCCAGAACCGTTCGTCGAGAAGGGAATCGCGCATGCCTTCCGGGATCTGATCGGCCGTGAGCTTCCTTTGCTCGTCGATATTCGCAGCGAAAGCCGCGAGATTCGCGATATCCTGACCGGTAACAGAGACCATGTAGCCGAGTTCGAGCGACTGGAGTTCGATCATGGCCGGCGCGCCCGCCCACATGCGCGCCGCGAAGTCGAGCGGATCGATCTCGGGCCCGCCGACCTCCGCGTCGAGCGCCGGGGCCGCCTTGCCGCCGACGCCGTTGACCGCGTGGCACATGACGCAGCCCTTCTCGACGAACACCGCCCGCCCGGACTCGGCGACGCCGACGATGTGCGAGGAGGCGGTTGGACCTGCAGCGCCGGGCGCCGTCGCCGCGGGGTTGCAGCCGGCCAGCCCCAGAAGCGGCCATAGAACCAGACCAAAAACCTGAAAATCTCGCATGATCGTCTCCTTTGCAGGCAGAATAGGAATGTCCGGGGCCGAGCGGCAATAGCCGTCGACCGTCCGCGGGCCATTGCGCGGCCGCGGCCGCCCACTATCTTCAGCGGATGTTCATACAAACCGAAGACACCCCAAACCCGCAGTCTCTGAAATTCGTTCCCGGCCAGCCGATCCTCGGTCGCGACGAAGACGGCAGCCCCAAACTCGGCATCGATTTTCCCAACGCAGAGACCGCGGGCGCCTCGCCGCTCGCGCGCGCGCTCTTCGATGTCGAGGGGGTCGAAGGCGTGTTTCTCGGCGCCGATTTCGTCACGGTGACCAAGACGACCGCCATCGAATGGCGTCACCTGAAACCGGCGGTCCTCGGCGCGATCGCCGACCATCTTGCCGCCGGTCGTCCCGTGCTGGCGCCGGGCGCAGCGGGACAGCCGCGACCGGCGACCAGCCTCGACGAATATGAAGGCGAGGATCGCGAGGTGGTCGAGCAGATCATCGAGCTGATCGACACGCGCGTCCGACCCGCCGTCGCGCAGGACGGCGGCGACATTGTCTTCAAGCACTACGAGCCGCGGACCGGCGTCGTCTTCCTGTCGATGCACGGTTCATGCTCAGGGTGCCCGTCCTCGACCGCGACCTTGAAGGCCGGCATCGAGAACATGTTGAAGCATTACGTCCCTGAAGTTGTAAAGGTCGAGGCGGCCTGATCCGGCGCCTGTTGAAACAAAGGCGCGCAGTGGGACCGGCTCTGCTTTAGAACTGGCCTCATGCCGGACGAAAGGGGCGTCGAGACGGTTCCCAGGCGAGAACGCGCGCTACTCAGTCGCGCCAGAAGCGCCGGACGCGCGGCGTTGGACCTGCTCTTGCCGCCCGCCTGCCCGATTTCGGGTGAACGCGTCGCGACGCCGGGGCTTTTGTCCGCTTCCGGATGGTCTCGCCTGCAATTCATCGACGACCCGGTCTGCGCGCAGTGCGGGGCCCCCTTCGGCGCGCATGAGGGCGACGGCGCCTTGTGCCCCCAATGCATCGCCGAGCCGCCCTCCTTCGACCGCGCCCGCGCCGCGGTCGTCTATGGCGAGGCGAGCCACAGGCTGATTGTCGCCTTCAAGCACGCCGACCGCACCGAGCTTTTGCCGCTGCTCGCGGGCCTGCTGGCGCGCGCCGCCGCCGCTCTTGGCCCGGGCGACGGCTGGCGCGCCGCGCTCATCGTTCCCTGCCCGCTCCATCCGCTGAGACTCCTGCAGCGGCGCTACAACCAGGCTGCGATGCTGGCGCTGGCGCTCAAGGCACCTCTTGGCGGATCGACGGGCCCCGAGATCGCCGTCGAGGCGCTCCGGCGCGTCAAACCGACGCGCCCGCAGCAGCGCCTCTCGGCGGCGGCGCGTCAGCGCAATGTCGCCGGCGCCTTTGCCGTGAACGAGGCCGTGGCGGCGCGGATCGAGGGGCGCCGCGTCATCCTGGTCGACGACGTGCTGACCACCGGCGCCACCTTGTCCGCCTGCGCCCGCGCACTTAAAAAGGCAGGGGCGTCGCGCGTCGAAGCGCTGGTGGTCGCGCGAGCCCTTAGCGACGGCATTTCGAGCCTGGGATCCTGAATGACGGTCACGGCCAAGGCGAACGTCGTCATCTACACAAAGCCCATGTGCCCCTACTGCGTGCGCGCCATGGAGCTGCTCGCGCGGAAGGGCGTGGCGTATACGGAGATTTCAGCAGCCTTCGATGACGCGATGCGCGAGGAGATGATCGCACGATCCGGCGGCGGCATGACGTACCCGCAGATCTTTATCGGAAATACGCATGTCGGCGGTTGCGACGACCTTGTGGCGCTCGACCGCGCCGGCAAGCTCGACGCCCTGCTCGGCCTCGCCGCGTCATGACCGCCTTTGTCGCCGCCTGCGTGCAGTTGCGATCCGGGCTCGATCGCCGAAAGAACGTCGCCGCCGCAACCGCGCTGATCGAGGAGGCTGCCGCGCAAGGAGCCTGCTTCGTCTCGACGCCCGAAATGACCAATGTGCTCGACAAGAGCGCCGAGCGGCTCTTCTCCCATCTCGACGGCGAAGAGACGGCCTTCGAGATCGGGACCTTTGCGGATCTCGCTCGAAGGCTGAACATCTTCCTCCATATCGGCTCGATGGCGATGCGCACGGGGGAACGTCGGGCGGCCAACCGCGCCTTCCTGTTCAAGCCCGACGGAACCCTCGCCGCCCGCTATGACAAGATCCATCGTTTTGACGTCGATCTGCCGAATGGAGAGTCATGGCGGGAATCGAACGTCTATGACGCCGGCGCCGACGCCCTCATCGTCAGGACGCCGCTCGCCGCTTTCGGCTTCACCATATGTTACGATTTGCGGTTCCCGAATCTTTACCGAACCCTGGCGCGGGCGGGCGCTGACGTGCTGTGCGTGCCGGCGGCGTTCACCAAGCAGACCGGGGAAGCCCACTGGCGAACCCTGCTCACGGCGCGGGCGATCGAGAACGGCGCATTCGTGATCGCCGCCGCTCAGGGCGGCGTCCACGAGGACGGGCGCGCGACGTTCGGCCATTCGCTGATCATCGGTCCCTGGGGCGAGATCGTCGCCGAGGCGGACGGCGCCGAGCCAGGCGTCATCTTTGGCGAGATCGATCCGGCGCGCTCAGCGGAGGCGCGTGCTCGCATACCCAATCTGGCGCTCGAGAACGCGATTCGCGTGCGCACTGTCTCTTGAAGCGTGCCGCCTGTTCGTGCGCAGGTTGCTGGCGCGGGAAGGCCCTCTCCCGGCTGATGCTGGAACGGTTCTTGCGAGCGCTCGGATGTCGCCCGGCAGATGCGCGGTGCGTCGAAACCTTGCAACCCTCCGGACCGGAGCGTCCGTCGCACTTGTAAGCAGACGGAAAAATCCACAGTATGAACCCATGATTAAGTATCAACTGCGTTGCGACGGCGACCACGAGTTCGAGGGCTGGTTCCGGAACAGCGCCGACTTCGACATCCAAGCGGCCGACGGCACCCTGTCCTGTCCGGCGTGCGGGTCCGCCAAGATTGGCAAGGCGATCATGGCTCCGGCGGTCGCTTCAAGCGAGGCGAAGGCCCAGCGCGTATCCGACATGCGCCGCGCGATCGCCGAGGCCGCCGCGCGCGCGCGCGCCTATGTCGAGCGGAATTTCGACTATGTCGGCGACCGCTTTCCCGAAGAGGCGCGCAAGATTCACTACGGCGAGTCGAACCCTCGCGGCATTTACGGCGAGGCCTCCGGCGCCGAGGTCAAGGCGCTGATCGAGGAAGGCGTCGAAGTGGCGCCGCTTCCGGGCGCCGCCAAGGCGGATGCGAAGACGACGGCGTCAAGCCCGGCCGCTCCGGGCGCCGCCGCGGCCAAGAAGACGCTGAACTAGGAGCGCGGCGCGCGCTTGTCGTCCTCCTCAAAGCGGCGATAGTGCTTCGCCATGACCCCGCTTGAGGAGCGCCTGCGCGAGTTCAGGTTCTTTCGCGCGCTCGACGATCATTCCGTCCGCCGTTTCGCCGAACGCGGATCATGGTTTTCGCTTGCCGGCGGGTCGGAGCTGTTCCGGCAGGGCTCGCGCTCGAACGCGCTCTTCTTCGTGCTCGCCGGAAGGCTTGTCGTCGTACGACAGCGCGGCGGGACCGAAGAAGTGGTCGGCTATGTGCGCGCCGGCGAACCTGTCGGCGAAATGTCGCTGCTTTCCGGGGAGGCGCATTCGGCGTCGGTCTACGCGCTCCGCGACACCGAACTCGTTTCGCTCGCGGGCGCCGAAGTCGAGGACATCATGGAGCGCGACGCCGACCTCGCTATCGTGCTCGCGCGGTCCGTCCTGGCGCGGGCCCGCCGGCCGCAGGATAGCCAGCAGCGTTCGGCGCCGCGGGTCTTCGCGCTCATCGCCACCTCGCCCTCGATCGACGTCGACCGCCGCGCGCGCGACATCGCGGCGATCATCGAGGAACTCGGCCTCAGCGTGCGCCGGCTGGGCGAGAGCGACGGCGACTTTTCGCCCGACTTCGAGGCGCTGGAGGGCGCCAGCGACGTGGTGCTGCTGGCGACGCGGGTCGGCGACACCTTTCTCTTTCGCTTCACCTTGCGGCACGCTGATCGGTTTTACGTGCTTGCGCGGCGAGATGCGCGGCCGCCGCGACCGTTTCCCCTCGCACTTGAGGAAAACTCGCCGGCCAAGCGCTTCCGGCTCGTCGATCTCGTCATGCTGGAGGAGGGCGTGCCGGCGGCGGCGGTGCGGGATTGGTCCGACGCGGTCGGCGCCAACCGGATTTTTCACTGGGCGGACGATTCCGGCGCGGCGCGGATCGCCCGCGCCATCGCAGGCAAGACGGTCGGCCTCGTCCTCTCCGGCGGCGGCGCGCGCGCCTACGCGCATGTCGGCGCGATCCGGGCCCTCCGCGAGGCGGGCGTACCGATCGACTTCATCGCCGGAGCGTCGATGGGCGCGATCGTCGGCGCGTGTGCGGCGATGGGCTGGGACGATGCGGAAATCGACCGACGCATCCGCATGAGCTTCGTCGCCTCCAACCCGCTGGGCGACCATGTCCTGCCGGTGGTGGCGCTGACGCGAGGGCGGCTGGTCGAGCAAAGGCTCGAGCAGAACTTCGGCGACGCGCTGATCGAGGAAATGAAGATCCCCTTCCTGTGCGTCTCCTCGGAGCTGACGACCGGGGCGGTCTTCGTCCATCGCGAGGGGCTGGTTCGCAAGGCGCTTCGCGCCTCGATTTCGATTCCGGGCATCCTGCCGCCGGTCGCCGTCGCCGACCGGCTCTATGTCGACGGCGCGGTGGTCGATAATTTTCCTACCGACCTCATGAGCGAAACGCACCGCGGCGTCACCATCGGCGTCGATGTGGCGCGCAAGGGCTCGATCGACGCGGCGGACTTCATAAACCCGCCGGGGTTCCTGCAGTGGATCTGGCGCAACGGCTTCCGCTCCGCGCCGCCGATCGTCACCTTGCTGATGCGGTCCGCGACCGCGCGCGTGGACCAGATGCCGAAGGGACGCGCGCCCGACATCCTGGTGACGCCTGAAGCGCCGGGCGTCGCGCTCCGCGACTGGAAGAAATACGACATCGCGGTCGAGGACGGCTACCGCGCGATGAAGCGCGAGATCGCCGAGCACTGGGGCCTGCTGCGGCCGCTCGCACGGCCCTAGCCAGCCGCCGGCATCTCGTAACGCACCGGCGCGCCGGGGCCGAGCGGCAGGCCGAGCGCGATCCACACGAAGGTGAGGATGAGCCCGCTGATCAGGATCCAGATCGAATAGGGCAGCATCGCCGCCGCCAGGCTTCCGATGCCGAAATCCGCCTTCCAGCGCTGGCAGAAAGTCAGGATCAGCGGGAAATAGACCATCAGCGGCGTGATGATGTTGGTCGCGCCGTCGCCGACGCGATAGGCGGCGGTCGTCGCCTCGGGCGACACGCCGAGCAGCATCAGCATCGGCACCATCACAGGCGCGAGCAGCGCCCATTTGGCGCTTGCCGAGCCGATGAAGAGATTGACGCCCGCTGTCAAAATCACGAGGAGCGCGAGGAGCGCCGGCATCGGCAGGCCCGAGGTCTCGATCGCGTGCGCGCCCTGCACCGCGAAGATGAGCCCCAGATTCGACCAGCCGAACATCGCGACGAAATGTGCGGCGAAGAAGGCGAGGATCAGGTAGTAGCCGAGATCGGCCATCGACGCCGTCATCATGCGAACGACATCGCGATGGCCCTTGATCGAGCCGGCTGCGGCGCCGTAGGCCCATCCGGCGGCGAGGAACAGCACGAAGAATCCGGCGACGAGCGAACGGAAGAACGGCGTCAGCTGTCCTGGCCCGACCGCCGTCTCGTCGATCAGGGGCGTCCCCGGCCCGAGCGTGAAGAACGCCCACAAGATCACGACGGCGACTAACGCGATCCCGGCGTAAGCAAGGCCCTTCTTTTCGCCCGCGCTCAGGGGCGTATCGCCGGCCGCGGCCTGCTTCGCGGCGTCGCTTTCGGGGATGAACTTGCCGAGCTTGGGCTCGATGATCCGATCCGTGACGAACCAGATCACGGGCAGGAACACGACCAGCATCGCGGCGATGAAATACCAGTTGCCGGCGATGTTCGCGTTCCAGCCGGGCACGATCAGCTCGGCCGCCGCCTCGGTGATGCCGAAGAGCAGGGCGTCGAGTTGGCCGGGGAGCAGGTTTGCGGAAAAGCCGCCGGAGACTCCGGCGAAAGCTGCGGTGATGCCCGCGATCGGATGGCGCCCCGCCGCCGCGTAGAGCACGGCGGAGAGGGGAATGAGCACGACATAGGCGGCGTCCGCGGCGAGGTTCCCCATCATTGCGACGAGGGCGACCATCGGCGTCAGAAGAAACTTCGGCGCGCCGCGGACGGCGCTGCGCATGGCGGCGGCGAAGAGGCCGGTGCGCTCGGCGACGCCGGCGCCGAGCATCACGACGAGCACGTATCCGAGCGGGTGGAAATGCGTGAAGGTCGTCGGCATGTCGACCCAGAGCCGGCGGATATTGTCCGCAGAGAACAGGCTGGTCGCGTTGATGATGACCGGCGCGCCGTCCTCGCCCTTTTCGGTCGGATGCGGAGCGGAATAGCCGAGCAGGTCGGCGACGACGCTGACGACGACGAGCCCGCCGATGAGATAGAGAAATAGAAAGGCGGGGTCGGGCAGCTTGTTGCCGGTGCGCTCGATCCAGCCAAGAACACCCTTGGAGGGAGCGGCATCGGCCGGCTTTTTCTCAACCTGCAAGATGATCTCCCTCTCCGCGGCGTCTCGACGGCGTTCGGGGGCTAAGCCGAAGATTGCGGGCATTTCAAGGCGCTGGTCTGCTGCAGCGCGCCATTGCGCAGCCTGCGTCGCTCGCCTAGCCATCGGCGAGGAGGCGCCGCCATGACCAGCTTTGACGACATCAAACGCCGCTTGCGATTGCCCGTGATCGGGGCCCCGCTCTTCATCGTCTCGGGACCGAAGCTCGTCATTGCGCAGTGCGCGTCCGGGGTGATCGGCTCGTTTCCGGCGCTGAACGCCCGGCCGCAGGAAAACCTCGACAAGTGGATCTTGGAGATCAAGGAGGCCCTGGCGGACCATGACGCCGCCTATCCGGACCGACCTTCAGCCCCGTTCGCGGTAAACCAGATCGTCCACCGCTCGAACGATCGTCTGATGAAGGACGTCGAGACCTGCGTGCGCCACAAGGTTCCGATCATCATCTGCTCGCTCGGCGCGCGCGAGGACGTCTATCAGGCGATCCACTCCTATGGCGGCCTCGTGCTCCACGACGTCATCAACAACACGTTCGCCAAGAAGGCGATCGACAAGGGGGCGGACGGATTGATCCTGGTCGCGGCAGGCGCCGGCGGCCACGCGGGAACATGCTCGCCTTTCGCCCTCGTCCAGGAAGTGCGGCAGTGGTTCAAGGGACCGATTGCGCTGTCGGGCGCGATCGCGACTGGCGACGCCGTTCTCGCGGCCGAAGCCATGGGCGCCGATTTCGCCTATATCGGGTCGGCCTTCATCGCGACCGACGAGGCGAACGCGCCGGACGGCTATAAGAACATGATCGTGGCCTCGGCCGCCGACGACATTGTCTACACCAATCTCTTCACCGGGGTGCACGGCAATTACCTCAAGCCCTCGGTCGCCGCCGCGGGCCTCGACCCTGACAACCTCCCCGTCAGCGACCCCTCGAAGATGGATTTCGGCTCTGGCGGCAATATGGAGAAGAAGGCCTGGCGCGATATCTGGAGCGGCGGGCAGGGCGTCGGCGCGATCAGCGCCCGCGTTCCGACCGCGGACTACGTGGCGCGCCTTGCGCGCGAGTACGACGCGGCGAAACGGCGACTCGCGAGCTGATCGGGGCTGACCGGGGGCCGCTGTTCAAGCGGGACCGATCGCGCCTAAGCTCGTCCTCCTGACCCGGGGTCCAAGCCGCATGCGCAAGCGCTTCTGCAAGATCGTCGCGACGCTCGGGCCTGCGAGCTTCGCGCCCTCGATGATCCGCCTCCTCCATCAGGCGGGCGTCGACGTCTTCCGGCTTAACTTCTCGCATGGCGGCGAACGCCTTGCCGGCGCCATGAAAGCGATCCGCGAGATCGAGCGGGACCTTTTGGTTCCGATCGCCGTGATCGCCGACCTTCAGGGCCCGAAAATACGCACCGGGGTCCTCAAGGACGGCGGCCTCGATCTGCGATTCGGCGAGGAGTACCGGCTGGTCCTCGCCGGCGAAGCGACGCAGGCGGACGTCATTCCGGTCCCGCACCCCGAGGTGCTGGACGTCCTGGTCCCGGGCGACGTGCTGAAGCTCGACGACGGCAAGCTGCAATTGACCGTGCGCGCGCGCGCGACGGACGCCGTCATCGTGCGCGCCGACACGTTCGGACGCCTGACCGACCGCAAGGGCGTCAACCTTCCCGGCAGGACTCTGCCGATTTCCGCATTGACGGAGAAAGATCGCGCCGACCTCGACGCCGCGCTCGACATCGGCGCGGATTACGTGGCGCTGTCATTTGTTCAGCGTCCGGAGGATGTCGCGGAAGCAAAGGCCCTGATCGGCGAGCGCGCCGGCGTCATCGCCAAGATCGAAAAGCCGACCGCCGTCGACCACGTCGATGCGATCATCGCCCTGTCGGACGGGCTGATGGTGGCCCGCGGCGATCTCGGCGTCGAACTGCCGCCGGAGGACGTGCCCAACATCCAGCGCCGCCTGGTGCGGGCCTGCCGGCGCGCGGGCAAGCCGGTCATCGTCGCGACCCACATGCTGGAATCGATGGTCGAGTCGATCGCGCCGCCGCGGGCGGAGGCGTCCGACGTTTCGACCGCCGTCTACCAGGGCGCTGATGCGGTCATGCTCTCGGCCGAAACGGCGGTCGGCCGGCATCCGCCGACGGCGGTCGCGATTATGGACCGCATCATCGCCGCGACCGAACGCGACCCTGAATGCGGCGCCTTCTCAGCCGTCGATCTTCACGAAGCCGATCTCGCCACCGCCGACGCGATCACGCTGTCGGCGCGCCGGATCGCCGAGGTGCTCGATTGCCGTTTCGCGGTGGCCTACACCAAGACCGGCTCGACCGCGCGGCGCCTGTCGCGCGACCGACCGCATTGCGGCATACTCGGCGCGACGCCCTCGACCGCCGTCGCCCGGCGCCTCGCCCTCTCCTGGGGCGTCGCCCCAGAGGTGACCGAGGACATCTCCCATTTCCATGAAATGCTCGGGAAGGCCGAAGCGATCGCCCGGCGTCATGCCGCCGAGGAGGGCGACCGCATCATTATTCTCGCGGGCTATCCCTTCGGTCGCGCGGGCAAGACCAACACGCTGAAAGTGAGCCGCATCGGCGCGATGGGCGAGTGAGGCATCGAAGAATTCGACAGGGCGGCCGGGCTTGACCGACTAAAGTAAACTGATTAGTTTACACCCGCTGTTAACCACGGGCGGCTAGGGTCGCCCGGTTTCCAGCACCGAGACCACGGAGCCAGCCAATGCCGTCCCTTCGAGACCTCTACCCGATCCCCGACATCGACCCGGTCTGGACCGTCCCTCAGGACTTCGACGCTGCCTTCGACTGGAACTACGACGATGGCCGGCGGCAGATGATGCACCTCTACCAGAAGGGCAAGGACATGCAGTGGGATGCGATCTCACGCATCGACTGGGAGGAGGAACTCGACCCCGACAACCCGATGGGTCTCAACGACCAGCTTTCGGGCATCTATTACACGCCGATCTGGGCGAAGATGAGCGCCAAGGAGCAGGGCTGGGCCCGCCGCAACTTCCAGGCCTGGACCATCTCGCAGTTCATGCAGGGCGAACAGGCCGCGCTCATCTGCGCGGCGAAGATCGTCCAGCAGGTCCCGGATCTCGACGCCAAGTTTTACGCCTCGACGCAGGTGATGGACGAAGCCCGCCATGTCGAGGCCTACAAGAAACTGCTGGAAAAATTCGGCGTCGCCTACCCGATGACGAAGCCGCTCCAGACGCTGGTCGATCAGGCGCTGCGCGATTCGCGCTGGGACATGACCTACCTCGCCATGCAGGTCGTGATCGAGGGTCTCGCCCTCGCGGCGTTCAGCAACATTCGTGACGTCGCGACGAACCGCCTCGCCCAGCAGGTGAACGCCTATGTCATGCAGGACGAGTCGCGGCACGTCGCCTTCGGCCGCTTGACCTTGCGCGACTATTATCCGCAGCTGACGCAGAAGGAGCGCGACGAACGCGAGGAGTTCCTCGTCGAGGCTTGCTACCACATGCGCGACCGCTTCGAGGCGCGCGAGACCTATGAAATTCTCGGCCTGCCCGTCGAGGAATGCGTCAAGGCGCAGAATGACTCCGGATACATGAAAATGTTCCGCACCATGCTGTTCCAGCGCATCGTGCCGATCGTGCGCGACATCGGCCTGTGGTCGGACAAAATCCAGGCCGCCTACGCCGAGATGGGCGTGCTCAACTTCGCCGAGACCGACTACGAACAGCTCGTGAAAACGGACAATGTCCGCGCCGAAGAGATGGACGAGATCAACAAGGAAAAGCGACGCGCTTATGTCGCCGACGTGGCGGCGCTCGGCGCGCGCGGGACAATGGCGGCGGAGTAGGCGCCGACGGCCCCGTCTGCGGTCCGTTCCATCGGCGCCCGCCTTTCATGAAACGCGCGCCTTTTTGAGAGGGGGCGCGGCTTCGGGCCGATTCCCCGCGCGCCAGTTTCCGCGCCGACCTCCTTCCAGTGGAAATCCGCATCGGAATTGGGGTTGCCTTCGCCGCGCCGAATCCGCCCAGATGTCGCCATGCGGCATCAACTTGCTCTGCATCCCCAGTCGCGCGCCGAGGCGATCGAGAAGGTCGAGATCGAGGCGGCGTTGATCGGCTCGAGCCTGACGCTGCGCTATATCGCGACCGGCGCGACGCCGGCGCTGAAGGTCGCGAAGCTCTCGGCGCCCAACCGCGTCGACGGGCTCTGGCGGACAACCTGTTTTGAAGCCTTTGTCGCCGCGGAGGGGACGGACGCCTATTACGAGTTCAACTTTTCGCCCTCGACGGAATGGGCGGCCTATCGGTTCTCCGCCTATCGCGAGGGCATGACGGCGGCGGCCGAGGCGGGCGAGCCAGACATCCAGACCCGTCTCAACGCCCGGCGCCTCGACCTGCAGGCGCAGATTAGCCTCCGCAGCCTCACGGCCCTGCCGTGGGACGCCGACTTTCGCCTCGCGGTGGCGGCGGTGATCGAGGAGGCGAGCGGCGCACTCTCTTACTGGGCCCTCGCCCACCCGCCGGGCAGAGCCGATTTTCATCACCCCGACGGCTTCATCTTCCATCTGACGAGAGAAAAATGAAATTCGGCGTCGACCGCCTCCTCGCCGACCCTGCTCTCCGCGCGCCGCTGAGAGGCCGCAGAATCGCCCTGCTCGCGCATCCTGCGTCGACGACGGCGAGCCTCGTTCATTCCCTCGACGCGCTCGCGGCTTGCGGCGATATCCGTATCTCGGCGGCGTTCGGGCCGCAGCACGGCCTGCGCGGCGACAAACAGGACAATATGATCGAGTCGCCGGACTTCAGCGATCCGATACACGGCGTGCCGGTTTTCTCCCTGTACGGACAGGTGCGCCGTCCGACCGACGCCATGATGTCGACGTTCGACGTCCTGCTCGTCGATCTGCAGGACCTCGGTTGCCGCATCTACACCTTCATCACCACGCTGCGTTACGTTCTCGAGGCGGCGGCCCGCCATGGAAAGTCGGTATGGGTCCTCGACCGTCCGAACCCGGTCGGCCGACCGGTCGAAGGGCTGACCCTGCGGCCCGGCTGGGAGAGTTTCGTGGGGGCCGGCGCCATGCCGATGCGCCACGGCCTGACGCTGGGCGAACTCGGCTGCTGGTTCGTGGCGACGCTGAAGCTCGACGTCGATTATCGCGTCGTCGAGATGGAGGGCTGGGCCCCGTGCGAGGCACCCGGTTTCGGCTGGCCGCTCGGGACAAGGACGTGGATCAACCCGAGCCCGAACGCGCCGAACCTGTTCATGGCCCGCGCCTATGCCGGCACGGTGATGCTCGAGGGGACGACCTTATCGGAGGGGCGCGGCACGACGCGTCCCCTCGAACTCTTCGGCGCGCCCGACATCGACGCGCGCGCCGTGATCGCCGAGATGAGCCGCCTGGCGCCGCAATGGCTCAAGGGCTGCCTCTTGCGCGACTGCTGGTTCGAGCCGACTTTCCACAAGCATGTCGGCAAGCTCTGCGCCGGCGTGCAGATCCACACAGAGACCGGCTACGACCATCTCGCCTTCCGTCCCTGGCGTCTGCAGGCGCTCGCCTTCAAGGCGATCCGCCGGCTTTATCCGGATTATCCTCTGTGGCGCGATTTTCCGTATGAATATGAAACCGGCAAGCTCCCCATCGATGTGATCAACGGCAGCCCGCTCCTGCGCGAATGGGTCGACGACGAGGCCGCTTCGCCCGCCGACCTTGAAGCTTTGGCGACGGCGAACGAAAACGCCTGGGAGGCGGAGCGGCGCGCTTTCCTGCTCTACTGAGCGTCGTCCGCCGCATCGGCGAATTCGGCGATGAAGGCGCCGAGCCGGCCGGCCGCGATCGCGGCGCGCAGCTCCGCCATCAACTGCTGGTAGTAGGCGACGTTGTGCCAGGAGAGGAGCATCGGGCCGAGATACTCCCCCGCCTTGAACAGGTGGTGAAGATAGGCCTTGGAGTAGTCGCGGCTCGCCGGACAATCGAGCGTCGGATCGAGCGGGGTCTCGTCCTCCGCGTAGCGCGCATTTTTGAGATTGACGGCGCCGGCGCGCGTGAACGCCTGTCCGTGACGGCCCGAGCGGGTCGGCGCGACGCAGTCGAACATGTCGATTCCGCGCGCGACGGCTCCGACGATATCGGCGGGCTTGCCGACGCCCATGAGATAGCGGGGCTTGCCCGCGTCCATGCGCGGCGTGGTCAACTCGAGGACGCGGAACATCTCCGCCCGCCCCTCCCCGACCGCGAGACCGCCGACGGCGTATCCGGGGAAATCGAGCTCAATCAGCCGATCGACGCTCTCGTGACGCAGGTCCTCGTAATTGGCGCCTTGCACGATGCCGAACAGCGCCTGCCCCGGCCTCGACATTTCGGCAAAGGCGCGCTTTGACCGCGCCGCCCAGCGCGCGGAGAGCCGCATCGACTCCCGCGCCGCCTCGTGCGCGATCGGCATGGCCGGACACTCGTCAAGCTGCATCTGTATGTCGGCGCCGAGGAGGCATTGAATCTCGATGGAACGCTCGGGCGACAAAAAATGCGACGAGCCGTCAATGTGCGACTGGAAGGCGACGCCTTCCTCGCTGAGCTTCCTGAGCCCGGAAAGCGACATGACCTGAAAGCCGCCGGAGTCGGTCAGAATCGGATGCGGCCAGTTCATGAAGCGGTGCAGACCGCCGAGGCGGGCGACGCGCTCCGCCCCCGGACGGAGCATGAGGTGATAGGTGTTGCCGAGAAGGATTTCCGCGCCGGTCGCGCGCACATCTTCCGGAAACATCGCCTTCACCGTTCCCGCCGTGCCGACCGGCATGAAGGCCGGAGTTCGAATGTCGCCGCGCTGCGTCCTGATGAGCCCCGTCCGCGCCGGCCCGTCGGTGGCGCGCACGGAGAAAGAGAAGCCGCTCATCGGGCCGGCTCCAGCAAGCATGCGTCGCCATAAGAGTAGAACCGGTAGCCCGAGGCGACGGCGTGCCGATAGGCCGATTTCATCCGCGCCGTTCCCGAAAATGCGCAGACCAGCATAAACAGGGTCGAGCGCGGCAGGTGAAAATTGGTCAGCAGCGCGTCGACGGCGCGGAATTGGTAGCCGGGCGTGATGAAAATCGAGGTCTCGCCGAGGAACGGCTTGACGACGCCCTGCTCGTCCGCGGCGCTTTCAAGGAGCCTCAAGGACGTGGTACCGACTGCGACGATGCGTCCGCCGCGCGCCCGCGCGGCGTTGATCGACCCGGCCTGGCTCTCCGTCACCTCGCCCCATTCCGCATGCATCCTGTGATCCCGGACGTCGTCGGCGGTCACTGGAAGGAACGTGCCGGCCCCGACGTGCAACGTCACGGCGACGTGCTCGACCCCGCGCGCCCTGAGCGCGGCGAAGAGGTCGTCCGTGAAGTGGAGGCCCGCGGTCGGCGCGGCGACCGAGCCCTTCTCGGCGGCGTAGACAGTTTGATAGTCGCGCGCATCCGACGGGAAGTGACCCCGTTTGCGCGCGATATAGGGCGGCAAGGGCGGGACGCCTGTCGCTTCGATCGCGCGTTCAAGGTCCGCGCCGGCCCGGTCGAACGCGAAAACGAGCGCGCCGTCGTCGTCCTTCGACTCAACCATCGCCTCCAGCGCGCCGTCGCTGAATCGAACCCGATCGCCGGGCCGCAGGCGTTTGCCCGGCCGCGCCAGCGCCCGCCAGCGCGAAGGACCGAGGCGCTTGATGAGCGTCGCATCAATCGCAACCTCGTCGGCATTGCCGCCCTGGGCGCGCGGCGACCGCGTTCCAGAAAGCCGCGCCGGGATGACCTTCGTATCATTGAGGACGAGGAGATCGCCTTCCCGCAGGAGGGCTGGCAGGTCGCGCACGATGCGGTCCCTGAGGCCGTCCTCCCGCACATGCAGAAGCCGCGCGCTGTCGCGCGGCCGCGCCGGTTCGAGCGCGATCTGCGCCTCGGGCAGATCAAAGTCAAAATCGGCGACGCGCATCCCTTGCCCGGGCGAACAATCAGTAGGCTGAGCGTCTATGCGAAGCACTCGCCCAGAAAATCCATGAACGAGGCCCAGGAGCGCCGGTCGGCGCGAGCGTCATAGACCGTGCCGAAGGCGGGATCCTTCGCCGCCTTGTTGGTGAAGGCGTGCATGACGCCGCCATAGGCGTGAATCTGCCAGTCGGCGCCGGCTTCGGTCAGCTCCTTGCCGAGCGCCGTCACCTGTTCAGGCGGAACCATCGGGTCGTCGAAGCCGTGATAGGCGACGACCTTGGCCTTGATCCTGTTTCCCCTGGTGTTGCCGGGGGGCGTGAAGAGGCCGTGGAACGAGGCGACGCCCTTGAGGTCGGCGCCGGTTCGCGCAAGATCAAGAACGCAGAGCCCGCCGAAGCAATAGCCCATGGCCGCGGCGTTGCCCGCATCCGCTTCCGGCAGCCCTTTGGCGACATCGAGCGCGTTTGCGAGCCGCGCCTGGAGGCCGGCGCGGTCCTGCATGAGCGGCGTCATCAGCTTCTGGTTCTCCTCGTTCGAGGCGCCGACCACGCCCTTGCCGTAAAGATCGATGGCGAAGCCGGCGTAGCCTGCGGCGGCGAGCCTCCTCGCGGCTTCGATCTCGTAATCGGTGCGCCCGGCCCAGGCGTGGCTCACCATCACGACCGGCCGTTTGCCGGATTTGCGGCCGTCGATCGCGAGCGTCCCTTCATAGATTTTGCCTTCGAACCTGTATTCGACGGGTCTCGTTTCGATGGTCATGTCGCATCTCCTGCCTTTTACCGCGCTTTCTATGGCGGCGGCGGCGCTGCGGCAATGATTGCCGCCAGACCGGACGGCGACGGCGCCGACAAGCGGGGCTTCCCGGAGCGCATTTCAGAGAAGCGCGAGCGGTTTTCGGAAGAAACGCGCGAGAATACAAAGACTAGGCCGCGATTTCCGCCTCACGATTCGGAAAACAAGGTCTAGGCGTCGTCAGGAATCCTTTTTCGCCGGCACGCCGTAGAGTTCGAGGCGGTGGGCGACGAGCCGGTAGCCGAGTTTGGCGGCGATCTTGTGCTGCAACTCCTCGATCTCGGGATCGACGAACTCGATGACCTTGCCTGTTTTCATGTCGATGAGATGGTCATGATGATCTTCATGCGCTTCCTCATAGCGCGAGCGGCCATCCTGAAACTCATGCCTTTCGACGACCCCGGCCTCTTCGAAGAGGCGCATGGTGCGGTAGACCGTGGCGACCGAAATCTTGGGGTCGATCGCTGAGGCGCGCCGGTGGATCTCCTCGACGTCCGGGTGATCGGCGGCGACCGAGAGGACCCGCGCGATCACGCGCCGCTGATCGGTCATGCGCATGCCTTTTTCCGCGCAGAGCTTTTCGAGCCGGTCCATCACGCCTCCGTCGCCCCGCTGTTAAACCCAGCCGTGCGAAGCGGCAACTGAACTAAAGGTCTTTCCGCAACACATGCGCGTCATGGCCGTTGCGGTAATAACCCTTGCGACGGCCGACGAGATAAAATCCGAGTTTGGCGTAGAGCGCGCGCGCCGCGACATTCTCTGCGTCGACCTCAAGGAACATGGCGCGCAGGCCCTCGGCGCGGGCGTCTTCAAGGGCGGCGGCCATCATGGCGCCGGCGGCGCCTTGCCGGCGCGCGCCGGGCCGCACGCCGATCGACAGGATTTCCGCCTCGTCCCCGAGCGTTCGCCACAGCGTGAAGCCGTGCGGTTCGGCGCCGCCGTCCCGGATCGCGACCAGCGCCGACACCAGCGGTTCGGACAACCCGTCGCGGAGCGAGGCCTCGCCCCAGGAGAGGCGTCCGAAGGAGGCGCGTTCGACCGCCGCGATCGTCGCCCAGTCGCTTTTCGCCGCGGGCCTGACGATCCAGCGCGTCAATGCTCCCCCTCTCTCAGGAGAAGCGCGGCGAACGCCGACGGCGCGGAGGGCCGCGCGTCCGGATTGCGGAGGTAAAGCGGGGCCGGCGCCGCCGAGGGCTCGGGCGCGGCGCCGGCAAAGCGGGCGACTTCCGCCGCGTCGATCGGCGGCGCGCCGAGATCAACAAAGTGACTTGCGTCGGGGTCGACCAGCCGGACGCCGTCGCCGACGGCCGCGGCGTCCGCGGCGCCGGCCGCGAGCAAGCGCGCCATCGCTTCGCCGGGCGCGGCGGCGAATGTCGAGACGAGCGTCCGGTCACCCTTGTAAAGCGCGGCGTAGACCTCGCCGCGATGGGCGTCGACGATCGCAGCGACGCAACCAGCAGCGCCGGCTTTCGCCGTTCGGGCCAGCGCCGCGAGACTGTCGATCCCGACGACCTTGATGCGCGTCCCGATCGCAAGCCCGCGCGCAAACGCGACCCCGACGCGCACGCCGGCGAATCCGCCGGGTCCGACGACGACGCCGACTCGGTCGATGTCCGCAATGTCGGCGCCGGCATCCGCAATAACCTCGGCGACGATAGGCGCGAGACGCTCGGCATGTCCTTTCTCAAGTGGGAGAACGCGGGACGCGAGAACGGCTCCGTCGCGCACGAGAGCGGCGGAGCAGGAGGAGAGAGCCGTGTCTAGGCCGAGCGCCAGCATGTCCTGCCGCGCACCGTCATTCACACCACCTCGCACGCCTCGTCGAAGGAGAGCCGCGGCGAGCGCGGAAAAAGATTCTCGTCGGTGCCGTAGCCGATGGCGCAGATGAAGTTCGACTTGATCTTGCCGCCCGGGAAGAATTCCCTGTCCACCGCCTCATTGTTGAAGCCGGACATGGGGCCGCAATCGAGCCCGAGCGCCCGCGCGGCGATCATGAAGTAGGCGCCCTGCAGCGAGGAATTGCGGAAGGCGGTCGTCTCGATCAGGGCTGAGTTTCCGACGAACCAGCTCCTGGCGTCCGTATGCGGAAAAAGCTGCGGCAGCTTTTCATAGAACTCAAGGTCGTAACCGATGATCGCCGTGACCGGCGCGGCCTTCACCTTGCCCTGGTTGCCAGGGAGGAGAAGCGGGATGAGGCGCGCTTTCGCTTGCTCGCTGGTCACGAACACAAAACGCGCCGGAGAGCAGTTCGCCGATGTCGGACCCCATTTCATGAGGTCATATACGGCCTGGACAAGGGTCGAGGAGACTTTCCTCTCCTGCCATCCGTTACGGGTTCGCGCCGATCTGAATATGACGTCGAGGGCTTCGTCGCTGATGATCTTTGCTGACAATTGAAAATCCTGGCTGCCGACACGCCTTACTAGAAATTTCCGCGCCGATTGTCATCTGGCGACCGCCTGGGGGCGTTGGCGCCGGCCGCTCATTTCTTTCGGGGCCGACGGGTCCGGCCCGCGCCGCCCGCGCCGCCGGCGGGGGCCTCGTAGCGGAATCCGATTTCGAGCGCGACCTGATACCAGCCGACCTTGCCGTTCCGGATGAAGCCGCGCGTTTCGACCACTTCGAACCAGTCGAGATTTTTCAGCGTGCGCGACGCCGTGGCGATGGCGGTTTCGATCGCGTTCTCGATCGAGGTCTCCGACGTGCCGACGACTTTGGTGACGGCGTAGACATTCGACATGGCGCGCTCCGTTGCAGGGGCCGGCGGCAAGTCTGACCGCATCGCAGCGCCTGTGGCAACCGGGGAGGTGCTTGCCGCCCAATATTGGGCGCCATTCAAAAAAGGTCCCTTCCCCCTCGCTGAGGCATCAGGTAAATACCTTGAGCATCAAGGGGAGGATTGCATGAACATTCATCGCCGTTTTGGGTTGGCGACTGCGTTGGCGTTTCTGGGCGCGTGCGCCTGCGCGGCCACCGTCGCGCCCACCGGGGGAACTAAAGGCTCTGGCGCGACCGCGCGCGGCGACGTGCCGGTCGACGCCGCCGTCCTGATCGCTTCGGACGGCGCTGGCGGTTTCACCTTCAAATATTCGGCCCCGTTCGCAGACGCCGACGGCAACTTCGATTTCACGAACCCGAAAATCGGCGACCGATCGGTGACGATCTCCTTCAATATCGCCGAGGGTTCGGTCGCCGGACTGCGGTTCAAGCCGGAGGGACGCGACGCCATGTGGATCGTCGACAAGCGCCAGGTCGGCGACGGGAGCCCCAAGGGGCCCTATGAGGGGAGACAGTTCACGAATTTCAGCGTCAGCCCCGACGGCCAGACGCTTACCGTGCGCGACCTCAACGATGACGGCCTCGTCTATCGTTACGCGTTGCGGTTCACCCTCGACGGCAAGACCGTGCAGCATGACCCGGACGTCAAGAACGGCGAAGGCGGAAGCGGGACCTGACCGGCGTCTTGTGATTTGCGCTTGCGAAAGGCCCTCTCTACGAGGGCCTTTCCTTTAGCACGCATGGCCGACATGCCCCGCCCCTATGTCACCCTGGACGTGTTCACCCAGCAGCGCTTCGCCGGCAACCAGCTCGCGGTGGTGATGGACGGCCGCGGACTCGCCGACGACGCGATGCAGGCGATCGCGCGCGAGTTCAATTACGCCGAGACCAGCTTCGTGCTGCCGGCGGACGACGCTCGGCGCACGGCGAAAGTCCGCATCTTCACCCCCGGCTATGAAATGCCCTTCGCCGGCCATCCGACGGTCGGCACGGCGATCGCGATCGCGCGGGCGAGAAACATCGCGGGCGACCTGACGCTGGAGTTGAAAGCCGGCGTTTTTCCGGTGCGCGTCAGCAGCGCCGCGGGACGATGGCGCGCCGAGTTCGAAAACCCGAATCTGCCAGCCGAGCGCGGCGCGGCCCCGTCGGCGGAGGCGATCGAGCGCGCGCTGTCGCTGCCCGAAGGCGCCCTTGATCGCGGCGCCCACAGGCCGCGCCGGATCGGGGCCGGCGTCGATTTCTACTATACGCGGGCGCCCATCGACATTGTCCGCAAAGCGGAGATCAACGCCGCAGCGTGGAAGAAGCTCTCTTTCGCAGGCGTCATCGGCGTCTACCTTTATGCGGACGGCGGCGACCTCGAAGGGTCCGATTACCACGTGCGGATGTTTGCACCGGACGCCGGCGTTACGGAGGATCCGGCGACCGGGTCGGCCGCGGCCGCCTTCCCCGGCCAGCTCCTTCTCGCCGGCGCGCTGTCCGCTTCACGCAAGATCAGGATCGAACAGGGAGTGGAACTCGGCCGCCCGAGCGTTCTCTTCGTCGATGCCGAGGTCGTCGCAGGCGGCGTGACGCGCGTCGCCGTGGGCGGCTTCGCCGTGCCCGTCATGCGCGGCGAACTCGAAGACTGAAACGCGAAAGGCCCCGGACTTTCGTCCAGGGCCCCTGAATTCGCGGCAGAAATCCTAGATGATGCGGATTTCCGCCCGGCGGGAGCATTCATTGGCCGCGATCCGCCGGACCAGGCCGTGCGGCACGTAGCGGCGATCCGGTCCGCGCACATCCAGCGTGCAGATGCGGCGATAATGGTCGCGGTACCGGATCTCTTCCTCAACGAGATGGATCCGCGCGTGATACCGCGTGTTGTAGACGCGGCTCTTCACGATGCGCCTGCCGCCATAGCCGTAGCGGTCGTCGTAACGGCCGTAATCGTCATACCTGTCGCCGCGATAGCCGCCCGCGCGGTAATAGCGGTCGGCCGGATAGTAATCATAGTAGCGCGGATCATGGGTGCGGTGATCGTGATCGTCGTCGCAGCGCTCGGGACGGTCATAACCGCCGCCGCGATACCTGTCGTCGTCGGCCGACGCGGCCGTCACGCCGATCGCCGCGGCCGCAAAGCCGATCGCCGCCACAAGATTTCTGAAAGCGCCCATTCAAGACCTCCATGCTTGCCCCAGCCGGATGTCACCGCTTGCGAATCTCGACCCGAATTGCGGCGAAAAAAGCGCCGGGCGCCGTCGCGATTTCGCCGCAATCGATGACGCTTGCGCGAGCGCCGGGGCGGGCGCGCTTTCGCCCGGCGGCGCCGAAAAGTTCTTGCGCGCCGCGCCTTGAGGGGGCCTGAAGGCCGATTTTCAGGGGTTTTTTGAGGGCTTGGCGACGAAAAAGGCTGAAAAATCGCTGAAAAAGCCTTGCATCGTGGCGGAATCAGACGATGGTGCGGCCACAGGTTTTCCCTGTACTGCAAAGGAAAATATCGATGGCAACCAAGAAAATGACCCCGCCGAAAAAAGCCGCGCCCGCCAAAAAAGCGGCCGCGCCGAAGGCCGCCGCCGGCAAGAAGCCTGCTCCCGCGATCATGACGCTGAAGCATTTTGCGGCCGATCTTTCCGGCTCGCACAACATGTCCAAGAAGGACATGGAGACGGTGCTGAACGATTTCGTGACGCAGATCGGCAAGACGTTGAAGCGCGGCGGGAAGATCCGCATCACCGGACTCGGCATTCTGCAGGTCCGCCACCGCGCCGCCCGCATGGGCCGCAACCCGGCGACCGGCGAAGCGATCAAGATCAAGGCCTCGAAGAAGATCGCCTTCCGCCCGGCGAAGGATCTGAAAGAGTCGATCTAGTCCGCATTCCGACGGCCTGTCGCGGAGCGGCGCCCACGGGCGCCGCTTTTGTTTTGGCCGCGCAGGCCCGCCGGCCGGCTACTCCGCTTTCGCCCTGAACGTCGCGAGCACAGGCTGATGATCCGTATACTGGAAATCGAGATCGACAGCCTCGACCCGATCGGCCTCGACATTCGGCGAAATGACGAAGCCGTCGACGACGGTGGTGAAGTTCTCGCCCTTCGCGTAAGGACGCTCATTGGTCCGGCAGGTCGGAACAGCCGCATCGTAGACGGCGCGCCAGCCCTCGCCCAGTTCATCGCGCGGGAACGGGTGCAGCCAGAACAGGAACTCCTCGGTCGTCGTGGTCGGACGTCCCGGATTGACGAATTCGTAGTTCCAGTCGCCGCCCACGATCACGCGCGCGCCGCGCGCATATTCGGCCTCCGCCAGGCGCAGGACCTCGCGCATCTGTTCAAGGCGCGTGTTCGCGCCCTCGTCGAAAGCCGACAGGTGAACGTTGAAAAGGACCCAGTCCGGCCCTGCGTCATCGGTAGGCACACGGATGATCTGCACATGATAGCGCCGCTTGATCAGCCCGAGCATGTGTCCGGGTTCGCGCGGGAGCGCATGGAGTTCGCGCCGCACGCCGCCCCAGCCGATCGAGGCGAAGAGGCCGTTTTCGAGCGCGAGCGGGGGCGGCAGCAGCGTCGCGACGATGTCGCCGGAGAAGGCGTTGTCGCGGCCGGCGAGCGCCCCGGCGACCGCGCCGAGCGTATCGACGCCGCGCGTGAGGACGCTCGCCCGCGCGGTCTCCTGCATGAGGATCGCGTCAGGCCGGCGCCGGTTCAGCTCTGCGACGATCCCGGCGCCGTTCTTTTCAACCGCGGCGCGGCTCGGCGGAACGAGGCTTTTGCCGCCGTCCGAAGCGAAATCGGATTCGGCCCCGAGGCCGCCATAGCCGATGTTCCAGATCATCACGTCGAGCGAATCGCCGGGAAAGGCGGGCAAGGCCGCCGGAGGGCCGACCGCCGTCAGCTCCGCGGGCGCGCCCCGGCGGTTGACGAAAACCACGGCCGCCGCATAGGCGGCGAGCGCGAGGAGCAAAGCGAGCAGCAGCCGTTTCACGCCCTGGACCCGAGGGACTTGCCGGAACGAGCCTACGCCGGTCGGCGGCGGCGCGAAACGCTTTTGTTTAGGCGTATACAGACGACTTCGCCGACATCAATCGGAAAGAAAATTGCGGCCGAGACGATCCTCTATCTCAACGATCCACAGGTCGCGGTCGAACCGACGCTCCTTGTCGAGCAGCGCGTCAATCTTCCCCTCCGGCGCCGCGCCCGGGAACGGTTCGCGCCAAGCCGGCGCGCCGGTCTCGTCGAGACCCTGCAGGAAAAGGCGGGCCATGGGCGCGCCGTCGATGCGGCCGAGAAACACCTTGACCGCGACCGCGCCTGCGTCGGCGTCGCCTTTGCGGACGATCTGCGCCGGCGCGCCCGCGATCTCGGCGCGCCTCAGGAGCGCGGCGACGAGGATATGCGACTTCAGCCGGGGCGGGCGGTCCATACCGACACTCTAGAGGCGAGGGGCAGGTTGGGCCATCGCCGCCGGCGGCGGCATGAGGGCGGGCGCGCGAACGATCAACGGGGGTTCAGGCGGCGGATCGGGAGCGTTCTCGTCGATAGGCCTCGACCCGCTCGAGCTGACTGAGGATTGCGGGCGCGGCCGCGTCGGCGCGCGCGGACTCAACGACCGATCTGAGGCGCCGCTCGGGTCGCGCCGGCTTCACGATCGGCAGCCGGGCTTCGGCGCGCACGCCCTCGCCCGGAGCGCTCTGAAGCGCCAGGCGCCCGCCGTGAAGTTCCACCAGCGCATTTGCGACGGCGAGCCCCAGGCCCGTGCCCTTGGCGCCGCGAACGCCGTCTGCGCCTTTGGCGAAGCGCGCTCCAAGCTTTTTGAGATCCTCCGGCCCCATGCCCACTCCGGTGTCGGCGACGACAAGCAAGAGTTCCTCGCCTTCGGCGCGGACATCGATGCTCACCTCGCCGTCGCTGGTGAATTTGACGGCGTTGGCGAGGAGATTGATGAGGATCTGGCGAACCGCCCGCGGATCAAGCGCGACGTCGGGGAGAGGTTCGCCGACCTTGACGGCGATCTTCAGGCCGGCTTTCTCCGCGTCGATGCGCATCAGCGCCGCGCATTCGCGGGCGAGCGCGCCGACATCGACGGTCTCGCGCTTCAAGGCGTAGCGGCCGGCCTAGAGGCGGGCGTGATCGAGCATCAGGTTCACAAGATCGAGGAGGTGCCGGCCAGAGGCGCGGATGATGTCGGCATACTCCGCGTATTTCGGGTGGCCGAGCGGGCCGTAGGTCTCGCCGATCATGGCGTCGGCGAAGCCGATGACGGCGTTCAGCGGCGTGCGCATCTCGTGGCTGAGATCGGCGACGTCGGCGGCGGTCGCGGGCGGGGCCGGTTCGCCCGCCGCCTCCGCCGCGGCGACGGCGAGCATCAGGACCGGCGTCCGCTTGCGGGTGCGGCGGCCGAAACGCAGCTCGAGCGCGCCGCCGGCTTCAAGTTCGATGCGGGCCGGCCCAGCCGCCGGACCCAGCGAGAGTCCCCGCTCCACGCGCGCGCGATCGGCGGGGCGGAACAGCGAGACGATCTCGCGGTCGATTATGTCCAGGCGCCCCATCTTGAGGAGGCCGGGAGCCTCGTCCGAGAGACCTCGGATGCGTCCCCGGTCATCGACCAAGAGCACGCCCGAACCGGCGCCGCCCTCCCAGACCGCGCCCTTGGCGGCGCCGTCGGCGTCGAGCAGTTGCGAAAAAAGGGTTGCGGGCATCGTCCTAACCAACCGGGAAGAGATGTTAACGCATCCTGATCCTATGGCTCTCCATCGTTAACAAACGTTGAATGGGGTCCCCGCGGGACCGCGATCGCTTCGGCGGCGGTCAAGGCGTCCGGCTTTCAAACGGCTCAAATTTCGCATTTGACTCGAATGCCGGATGTATGGCCAAGCTCGCCTTAGCTGGGGTCATGTAGCGTCGCCGGTCTGACGCCTGTAGGGGCGCGTTGAGATAACGGAGAACTTGCTCATGTTGCGTCTGGATTCGGCCGCGCCTCACGCCGGCCGCAAGGGGGAAGCGCGCTCCCTAGCCAAGCCCGCTCTGATCGCGGCCGCGGCCGTCACGCTCGCCCTGACGAACGCCGTCTGCGCCGAATCCCTCGCCCAACCAAGCGACGATTCCCTTCAACGTCGGGCCGCCGGTTACATCGCCTTTCGTGAGGACGTGGCGGCGATCGAGGCGAAGCCGTTCACCAGCGCGGAAGTGACCCGCGAGGCCCATCGTCGCCTGTCGACTCATGACGCGAGGGCCCTCTCTTCGGGCTGGGTCGCCTACGCCGCCCTGGTCGCCGCCGACACGCCTTCTTTCCGCGACGCCATCGGCGACGAGATCAAGGGCGCCAAGTTCAACGGGCTCAAGGGCCGCGACGCGCTGTTCGCGCAAATGGCGCAGGACCCTTATTACGTGCGCCGTCTCAAGGGCGTGCAGGAGGCCGTCGACAAGGTGATGGCGATGACCGCGGCGGATGCGGCGCGCTTTTCCGCCCTTGGCGAGGCCTTCAAGGCGCAGGCCTACGCCATGCAGAAAACCAAGTGGGGCGTTGCGAAGCTGTCCCCGCCGCCGGCCCGCCTCGAGGACGCCGACGCTTACGGGGCCAGCCGCGGCGCGACCTCGTCCGATCTCCCGGCGACGACCGACAAGGGCGTCACGCAACCCATGCTCGCGAACGCCTCCGGGGCCTGGTCGCCCGACTGGGGCAAAAGCTCCCCAGGCCGCGTCAACGGCGAGAACGCCGAAGTCATCATGACGCGCGTGCTCAATCTCGCCGCCCGTTATTCCGCCGACGGCATGAATGGCAAGCTCGTCGACGTCTATGCGAAGAACGACCGCTCTGACAGCTGCCTCTCCATGGCGCGACTGACCTTGCGCCAGTGCATCGCGGCGACGCGAGCGCCCTATGAGGAGGCCTTCTGCATCGGCGAGCACGCGCTGAACGACGTTTCCGCGTGCCTCGGCTGGGTCGCGAGCGCCGGCGGCGGGAGCTGAGATCAGTCTATTCCGGCTACGGATGAACGCCCGGGACGCCCGGGCGTTTTCGCTTTCGGCCCGACCCTGGCGGGGCCGCGCAACCGACCGCTCCGTCGATCGGGATGCTCCGGTCGGCTCCGCCGCGCGCAACCTGTTGATTTTTCGCGATTTTGCGGCGTTTTTCCGCTTGCGGATGTTTTATCAGCGGATGGGCAACCGGAGGCTGCATAACTCGATCATGCCTACATCCGAAACGATCCGCATAAAGACTGAATATTAACCAAGAAACGGGGATAGTTATCCCCCATTTATCCCCGCCAGCTCGAGCGGCCTTATGATGAGCGCGACGTCGCAGAGGCCAGAAAGGAGGCCGGCGTGAAACAAATCAGTACAAAGAGCGAATTCTCCGGCGCCTCAAAGCCGGCGATAGGCGCCGGCGTCGGCGCGGAACTGCACGAGATCGCCGACGCGCACCAGCTCGCCTTCGGCCTCGACCGGGTCGGCGACGAAAGGAAGGATCGACTCGCCGAGCGCGCCGCCCTTCGCGTCGGTCATGAGGAGAACGGCTTCGCGACCGTCGGCGCCCCGCGCCCAGAAGGACGGCGGTATCCCGCCGCGGATGCACAGCGACGCGCACGCCTTGTGCGTCCGGCCGCGCGACGGCCGCATGACGCCGAAGAAGCACTTGCTGTCCATGATCTGGCCCGAGAGCCGCGCGCGCCCGAGCGGCTCAGGCAGGAGGGGCGGCAATTTCACCCCCTCAGCCGAGGGCGCGATCCAGTCTTCGAGCGCGAGCGGCACTTCGAGCATCTGGCGGTTCCCCCGCTCGATCAGCACGCCCGACGCCCTAAAGGCTCGGCCGTCCTTGGCGGCGAGATCGAGCGAGCTCGTGCATTTGCCCTGCGCGACGACGAGCACGGTGCGGACGTCAAAGGGCGAGGCGGGATCGGCGACGTAAAGCATGGGATAGGGACGCGTCGCGAGGACGCCGGTCACGCGATGGACGGCGCCGGTTTTCCAGGCGCCGGCGCCGGGCGGGCCAAGACCTTGCGCCGACAGAAACCCGAGGCCCGCGGCGCCGGCGAGCGCGAAGGGAAGACTCCCAAGGATAAAGCGGCGGTCGGCGACCGGCGCCCTCGCCCAGCCGATGAAGAAATCCCTGTCGCGGTCGGGCGGGAGGACGCCGCGGTTGAGACTCATGGCGCGCGCTCCAGCATCGCGAATTTCGCCCGGGCGCCCGGGCGGTTCGGCCGCACGCGGACGAAGACTCGCCCAAGCCCTGAAAGGCGCACGTCATGAGTGGCGATCTTCTCGGTGAAGGGCGGCGGCGACACGCCGGTCTGGGCCTCATATTGCCAGCCGTGCCACGGGCAGGTGACGCAGCCGTCGACGATCCGGCCCTCCCCGAGCGGCCCGTTCTGGTGGCGGCAGACATTGGTGACGGCGAGGATTTTCACGCCGTCGCGAAAAACGGCGACGCGCTCGCCGCCCGGAAGCGGCGCGATGACCGCGCGCTTGTCGGGAATGTCGGCAGGGTCGCACACGTCGATCCAGCCTTCGGGCGCCTTGACGCCGCGCATCGCGCCGTCGCGCCGCCATTCACGCAGGCCCGCCACGAGATGCGCGCCGGCCACCAGCGCGAAGGAGCCGAGCGACAGGGCGGGCAGCACGAGGCTGCGCTCGGTCATGAAGAAGCCGTAGGCGATGTGCGCAAGGAGGAGGGCGTAGGCGGCGTAAACCAGCATATGCAGCGCCTTCCAGACCGGCGCCGAGAGATTATTGAGCCAGTAATCATGGCTGGTCGCCGCCATTACGAGGAGGATCGCAAGGGCGCCGAGACCGAACATCTCGAAGGGGATCCCGGGCGGTCCGTCATTGGAGACGAAGAGCGAGACAAGAGGATTGAGCGGCCCCGAGCCGTGATACCAGACAAGCGTCAGCACGGCATGCGCGGCGGCGACGAAGAACGTCATCACTCCGAGATGGCGGCGGTTGTAAAGCCATGGATTGAAGCGCCGCGAGAGCCGCGCCAGCGGGCCGATCAGGAGGATCGCCGTCAGCATCAGGAAGGCGCAGATGCCAAGGCCGCGGATCAGAAGAATGACGGGGTCGGCCGCATGCCCCGCCTGCGGCGCCCGCATGCCCGCATAGAGAAAGACGCCGAGAAAGGCGACGACGCACAGCGCCGCATAGATGTCGTAAAGAATCTTGGCGCCGTTCCAGCCGACGGCCTTGTAGCGATGGCCCATTACGGCGACTCCGCGGCGACGGCGGCGGGAAGCTCCGTCAGCGGATCGACCGGCCGCGCGCCGATGGCGGCTGCAACGCCGAACGCAACGGCCGCGACGACGCCCGCCCACGCGAGCACATGGAGTCGGCGATGCGCGCCCCTCATGGTTGGCGGTCCTCGATTGGCGCGTTTATCCGTCGCCCCGACAGCAGTCTTCCAACCATATACGGCCACAGGAGGATCGCCCCCGGGAGAATGGCGAGCCGGAACCAGAGACCGGCGCCGGCCGCCGCATGGTCGGTCGTCGCGGCCCCGCGAAACGCCATGTACAGCCCGACCGGAACGCCGGCGGCGAGATAGAGCGCGAGAGCATTCAAAACGGATGCGGCCTCAGCAATGGTCATGGCGGGGAGTTAGCACGGCGGGCGGGCCGTCGGAAATTATCGTCGTCATGCCGTGCGGTTATCGTCCCGCGCCGCCGACGGCGCGATGCTCTCTCTGGGTTTGCGCCGTCGAGGCGACGCAACTCCCGGCGGCTCGGTAGACCGCTATGGGGAGCGACCTCGCAATATTGCGCGTTGGAGGCGAAGAGGCCAAAGTGGCGACATTCGCCGCCTTTGGGGGTATCGCCATGAACCGGTTCGTCGCCCTGGCTTTTGCGGCGCTCGTTGCGGCCTGCGGCCCGAGGAACGCCGAAGCGCCCGATCCGGACAGTCTCGCCATCGCCGAAAACGATCTCGAAGTCTTGGACGACGAGGACGCGGACGACCTCGATGGCGAGGCGGGCGAGGCGGGCGCCCCTGTGATCGCCGCCGCCCCGCCGGCGCCGGGAGCGTCGCCGTCCCAAGGGTCGCGCAATCTTCTGCGCTTCGAGCCCGCGGTCATCATCGACGCCGCTGGATTTGAGCGGCCCATGGGCGCCGCGAGTCTGTTCATTCCGCACGGATGGAAGACTGAGGGCGGCGTTTTCTGGGCGCGCGACTTCATGTGCACCAACGGCTACAATTTCTTCTGGACGGCGACATCGCCGGACGGCTCGATGAGCCTCGGCGTCACGCCGCAGGCCGCCTGGGCCTACGCTTCGGGCTCGGCGCCCCCCTCGCCCCAGCCCGGCTGCCCGGTCATGCAGATCACGAGCGTGCGCCAATATCTGGAGGAGAGCGTCAAGAGGTCGATGCCGAACGCGCGCGTCCTCGATTTCCGCGCCCGCCCCGATCTCCTCGCCGGCGCGCAGCCCTCGCGGACGCCGATGCCGATGGGCGAGATTCAGAAATACTCCGAAGCGGGCGAAGTTCTTTTCGCTTTCGCGGACGCGTCGGGGCGGGACATGCGCGGCGCAATGGCGGCGGTCGTCGAGTTCCAGAAGATGATCACCGACATGAGCGGCATGTATGCTTCCGATCCGACGATCGTGCAGATGCCGAGCGCGCAGCAGATGCGCATGGAGCAGGTGAACGCATTCGCGTTCCCGGGCTTCGTGGCGACGGCGCCGAACGGTCAGCTCAATCTCGCCTTCTTCGAAGCGCTGCGGCGCACCATCAAACCCAACCCGCAATGGCAGCAGCGCATCACCGGCCACAATCTCAAGATCGGCCAGGTCGCGTTGGAGGAGGGCCGCAAGCGCGCCGCCATGATCGCCCGGTCGAACGAGGAAATATCGCGCATCCGTCAGGAAACCTGGGAGCGCCAGCAGGAAAGCTCCGAGCGCCGGTTTCGGGAGTTTGGCGAAGCGCTGCGCGGCGTCGAGACTTACGCCGACGCCGACGCGCCGGGCGGAACGGTCGAACTTTCGCACATGTATCGTCACGCCTGGCGCCTCAATGACGGCAGTTATGTTCTGACGGACGATGCTTCTTTCGATCCCTGGAGAGACCTTCGCATGGAAGGCAAGCAACTGGAGGCGGTGCAATGAACCTCAGATGGACGGCGGCGGCGGCCGCACTGGCGCTTGCGGCGCCCGCGACAGCGACGGCGCAGGACACGTTCGGCGGCCAGCCCGGGGCGCAAACGCAGCAGCCGCCGCAGCAGCAACCGCCCCCGGCCGGATGGCCGCAGCAGCCGCAACAGAATTATCCGCAGGCCCAACCGCAACCGCAGTCTCAGCCGGGCGGCTGGGGTCAGCCGGCGCCTCAGGGGCATGGCGGCTGGGGTCAACCGGCGCCGCAACCTCAAGGTCAGGGCGGCGCGCCGGGCGGCAATCTCGATCAGATGATGCAGATCGAGCGGCAGGATTACGGGGTGCCGCCGACATCGTCGCTTCACGGGGGCCAGATGCATGGACCGACGCCCGCGAGCATTCCGGGCGGCCAGGTCATCACGACCAAAGGACTTGTCGCGCTCGTGCAGGGCAAGGACGTGCCCTATTTTCTCTTCGACGTGCTCGGCGGACCTGAAGTCCTGCCCGGCGCCATCCCGGCGGCGTGGCTGTCGCAACCCGGCACGTTCCAGGATCAGACCCAGCAGCAGATGGTCGAAAGGTTCCGTCAGGGTACGCAAGGCCGCAACGACGTGCCGATGATCTTTTACTGCCTCTCGACCCAGTGCTGGATGTCGTACAACGCGGCGCTGCGCGCCATCAACGCCGGCTACAAAAACGTGCTCTGGTATCGCGGCGGCATCGAGGCGTGGAAGGCGGCGGGCCTTCCGGTCCAGCCGGCGCAGCAGGGCTACGGACCGGCGCCGCAGCCGGGCTATTCGCAGCAAGGCTACCCGTCAGGACGGCAGCAGCCGGCGCCGCGGCAGCAGGGCGGGTGGCCGCAGCAATAGCGCGAGCGCCTTGCTCAAAAGCGCCCTTGCGCGCGGTAGGCGGCGGCGAAGGGCGCATAATCCTTGGGCTGACCTTCGCTCGTGAGCGCCCCGAAGCGCACCCAGGTTTGCGCGCTCTTGGTCCAGATGTCGCCGACCGGCTCGACCCAGCTCGTGTCGTCGAGAGTGCCCGCGCGCAGGGAGAGCATCCCGCTCGAAGGGACGGCGCCGTTGACGATCCGGCCGCCGCACTCTCCGCAAAAGAGGCCGTAGCGCAAAGCGCCCGAGTCGGCGCGCCACTCGACGCGCTTCGGCGCGCCCTTGGTGAACGCGAAGCCGCTCTCAGGGACGGCCGCGGCCGTCGTGAAGGCGCTCCCGGTGATTTTCTGGCAGTTCGTGCAGTGACAATTATAGATCATGACCGGCGGCGCCGAGAGGGCGTAACGGAGCGCGCTGCAGCAGCAGCCGCCTGTCTGAGGGAGCTTCGTTTTCGCGGTCATCGGCGCCTCCTGTCGGAGTCCGGGATCTACCACGGATTCGCGGCCGCCGGCGGAAGCCGAAGCCTGGCGCGGCGGTTGCAACATCGAGCCTTGAGATGAGCCGTCACCGACGATACGCCCCCGAAAACGCCGGAAGGCGCGCGCCCTTGCCGGCGCCGGCGCCGCGGCGCCCGGCAATTCCCGCCGGGTCGGACCCGCAAAGCCGGCAAGTCTTGCCGGGGGCGGTCCCATGAGCCTTACGGTCGCGCTCAACACCGCCGTTTCCGGCCTCTTCGCCAATCAGCAGGCGATCGCGGCGACGTCGGAGAACGTCGCCAACGTGAACACGGCCGACTTCACGCGCCGCGAAGCGACGTTCTACACGGACGCCATTCCGGACCAGTTCGCAGGCGTCAGCGTCGAGATCACCCGCGCCGCGGTCGACCGCTTCCTACAGGCCGGCGGCTATCGCAGCGCGTCCGAAGCCGCCGCCGCCTCGGCGATCAGCGACGCGCTCTCGCGCATCGACGCCTCTCACGGGGCGCCCGGCGAAAAAATTTCCTACGCGAACGCGCTCGACGACGCCTTTGCCGCGCTCGTCGCCGCAGCCTCCAATCCGTCCTCGCTCGCGGCGCGCGCGGACGCGCTCGCGGCGCTGGACGCAGCTTTCGCCGCCTTCGGGCGCACGCAGGAGGCGATCGATTCCGAAATCGCCGGCGCCGAAGGGCGGCTTGCCGCCGACATTTCCCGCGTGAACGCGCTGCTCGCGGACATACACCGGCTGAATGCGATCGTTCCCGACAGCGCCGGCGCCGGCGACCTGCTCGACGCCCGCCTCGCCGAGCTCTCGAAGCTCGTTTCTATCAATGTCTCGCGCAACGATCTCGGCCAGGCGATCGTTTCCGCGGGCGACGGGACAGTGATCGCAAGCGCCGGCGGCTATGCGGCGCTCGGCTATGCGGGGAGCCTGCTGACGCTCTCCGCAGTCGACCCCGACACGGGCGGAACGACGCTGACCAACGGCGACGCCGGCAGCTTGTGCGCGGCCGGCGAGGTCGCAGGACTTCTGAAGCTTATCGGCGACGACCTGCCGGAGCTCGCGCAGCTTGTGTCCGACCGAGCCGGCGCGGTCGCGAACGCGCTCAATTCGGCCTACGCGCAGAACAGCGTGGTCGGCGCAAGCGCGCCGACGACGGACGCGCTGCTTGTCTCGAGCCCCGACGGGCGATGGTCGGTCAACGCCGCCCTGCTCGGCGATCCGTCGCGCTTTGCGATCGCACGACCCGTCGGCGGACCCGCTGGTCTCAACGACGGGGCCGGCGCGACGGCCCTCGCTTTAATCGGCGACAGCGCAGCAGCGCGCGACGTCGCCGAGTCGGTCGCCCTGATCGGATCGGCCGCGAAGAACGCGGGCCTTCGCGCCGAAACCATGAGCGCAGTCGAACGCGAGATCTCGGCGCGCGTCGCCTCGGAGAACGGGGTCAATCTCGACGAGGAACTTTCAAACCTCATCCTTTACCAGCGCGCCTACGGTGCGAACGCCCGCGTCATCGCCGCCGTGGACGAGCTCTGGCAAACCCTTCTGAACGTGATCTGATCTCATGCCCCGCATCTCAGACATCGGCCTTCAGCACATTCTCCTTCAGAGCTTCCAGCGCGCGCAGGGTGCGGCGCAGGAGCGGCAGATCCAGCTGGCGACCGGCAAAGTCTCCTCAAGCTATGGCGGCCTTGAACGCGCCGCAGAGCTCCTCGCCGCCGAAGGCGTGCTGGCGCGCGCCAGCGCCTATGACGGCGCCGCCAAGACGGCCCTCGCTCGACTCCAGACGCAGGAGGCGGGCATGAGAACGGTCGCCGACGCAGTCGCGCTTATCCGGGAGCGGATGGTTCAGGCGCTCGCGACCGGATCTTCCGAACTGCTCGTTCCCGAAGTCGAGACCGCCGCGGGACGCGTGATCGCCGGCCTCAACTCCAGACTCGGCGGCGTCTACGTGTTCGGCGGCGCCGACGGGACGTCGCCGCCGCTGGCCGCCCGCTCGCTCGCCGATTTCGGCGCGGCGTCCGATACGGACGATCTTTTCCTCGACGCGGCGCGCGTGCGCCTGCCGGTCGAAGAAGGCGTTTCCGTCGATGGCGGCGCGACGGCGCTTGAGATCGGGGGCGCGATCGCCGCCGAACTGAAGGATCTCGCCAACGCGGAAGTCGCGCTCGGGCCCTTCAGCGGCGAGCTGACGGCCGCACAGCGCGATTTTCTGATCGACAAGGTCGCGCGCCTCGACGCGATCGCCGCCGACGTCTATCGCGAACTCGGGCTCAACGGCGTCGCGCAGGGGCAGGCGGAAGACGCGCGCCAGCGCAACATCCAGCGCCGCGACCTCGCCGAAATCGTCGCCGCCGACATCGAGGACGCGGACCTCGCCGAGGTCGTCGCGCGACTCAATCAGGACCGCCTCGCCGTCGAGGCCGCGGCGCGGTCGCTCAGCGTCGCGACCGAGCTTTCGCTGCTCAACTATTTGTAGAATCGCTAGGCGTCGTAGCCATAATATTCCGTCCACGGATTTATCAGCGGCAGGACGGGCTCCAGCTCCGCGCGGTAATTGCGCCACTTGCCGACTGACGAAGAGTAGAGCGGCTGTATCACCTGGCGCGCGCTCGGAGTCCTGATGTTGCGGGCCCGCGCCGTCTCGTGGAACCGCCGCAGATCGTCCGACCATGGAAGGTCGAGAAAAGCGAGGAGCCTGCCGATCTCGCCGTCGAAATCCGCGACCACGCGCTCGTAGCGGACCTCGTGGACCACCAGCGGCAGCTTCTTGCGCCAGAGGACGCCGAGGCGCATCACCTGATCGTAGTAGGCGGCGGCGGTCCCGAGATCGAGAAAGCGGTACATGGCCGCGTTCATGCCGAAGGTCTGCTGAAAGCAGCTCAAGACGACGTCGCGCGGGTCGCGCAGCGCAAAGATGATTCTGGCTTTCGGGAAAACGAGGTGAATGAGTCCGAGCAGGGCGGTGTCGAGCGGCAGCTTGTCGATCACAAGGCTTGCGTCCGCGCCTGCAAGCGCCTTCGCCCGCGCCCAGTAGGCGCCGCGCAGCCTCGCAATATCGGCGTCGGTCAGGTCTTTCCACCGCTCGAGAGCGCCGGGCGCCATGACCAGCTCGAGCCAGGCGTCCTGAATGCATTCCTTTTCCTCGAGGACGCACAGCGTCGGGAATGTCGAAAGGATCTGGTCGAGCATGGTCGTGCCCGAACGCGGGAAGCCGACAAAAAAGACGGGGTCCGGATCGGCGAAGCCCTCCGTATGCCGCCAGATCGACGCCGGCGCCTCGCGCGCGAAGGCTTCCAGCCGCACAAGCGTGTCGGGGGTTCGCGGACCCGACACGCCGGAATAGGCCTCGGCGTATTGCGCGCGCATGACGGCGTTCGCCGCGGCGCAGTCGGCGAACGACTCGGCGAAGCGTGAGAGCTTTTCGAGCGCGCGAGCGCGCATGCCGTGGAGGATGGCGCGGTTCGCGGGCGCGAGCGGCAAGGCAAGCGCGTCGCTCGTGCGCGCCACGACGGCCGCATGGTCCCCGGCCCGGGCGTCGATGTCGGCGAGCGTCATGCGCGCCAGAGCGTTCTTCGGATCGACGGCGAGCGCGCGGTTCGCCATTTCGCGCGCACGTTCGATTTCATGCCGAGATTCAAGATGGCGCGCATACTTGCCGAGCGTCTCGGCGTGCCTTGGATCAAGCGCGAGCGCGCGCTCGAACCAGGATTCGGCCCCGCTGTCGCCCATCGCCGTCAGCGTCGATGCGAGGTTGTGAACCGCATCGATGAAAGCCGGCTGCGCCCGCACCGCCTTCTCGAGCGCGGCGCGCGACGCCGCGAGGTCGCCGCGCTCGCGGTAAAGGATGCCGAGCGAATTGAGGATCGGCGCATGATTCGGCGCTGCGCGCGCCGCCCGAAGGAACGCGTCGAGCGCCTCGGCGTTGCGGCCCTGGCGCCACTTCACGAGGCCGAGGATCTGCAACGCGTTCGGATCACCAGGCGCGCGCGCCAGCACCGCCTGCGCGCCGGCGGCCGCGCGATCGAGATCGCCCGCGCGCGCTGCGGCCATGGCCGCCTCGATTGTCATTGGATCGTTCGCCAATTGAGCGCTTTCTCCAAGGTTTGACCCGCGACCTTGCGCCCGCCGGCATATCGTTTATTTAGAAAGGAGCGCGGGTATAGCACAATGGTAGTGCAGCAGCCTTCCAAGCTGAATACGCGGGTTCGATTCCCGCTACCCGCTCCAGCCTCCCTCGCTCCATGCCGCGACTAACGCGCCGCCGCGCTCCTTCGGCGCCGCTCTTCACCGCGACATGTCCGCGCCGTCAGGGCGGCACGGCGCGCGCCGCCGCGAACGCGGCCGGCGACGGCCGCTCGGCGCGCCGGGCGATCGGGAGCACGCGCTTGAGGCGATCGGCGAAGTCCTTGAGGCAGATCTCGTCGCGGCTCAACGGGCCGGGCGCATAGCCGCCGGCCAGGCGCGCCGTCTCGTAGCCGGCCTGAACCCGCTCGATCAGATCCTTGTCCTCGACGTTTACGACGCGGTTGATGCGCCAGTTGAGATAGCGCGCAGCCCGCATTTCGCGACGCTCGTCGGGCAGCGCGTAGGAGATCTCACGGAGCAGAGTCCGGGTCGGCGACAGCGGAATGAACTGCATGAAATCGATCTGATCGGGGTAAATGTCGAAGGCGAGATTGGGCCAGAGCTTGATGTAGACCCAATGGCGCCGACGATCCTCAGGCAGATGATCGACGCTCGGAAGGTACTTAAGATAGGCGCGCACCGAGCGGCCCTGCCCCGCACGCGAGGCGGCCTGCGACGTGATGTGATAGGCGCCGTTGGGCCGGACGGATAGCGCGTAGCTCGTCGAGACGAGGCTGTTGAGGCCGTCATGCGCGACCGGCAGATGCAGCTTGTCAACGTAATTGTCGGTCGCGACCTTCCAGTTGACTGCGCGCTCTCGAAGGGTAATGCGGCCAAGGGCCTTCATGCGGGTCGTGCGATAGCGCTCGAACTCCTCGGCGAACGGCGCGGAGAAGTCCTCAAAGCTTTCGCCGCCGGCTCCGAGGCGGACGAACACAAAACCGCCGCACGTTTTCAGCTCCAGCGGAATGAGGCTCAACGCCTTCAGATCGATCGGCTCATAGCCGGCACGCTCGGGAACGCCGATGAGACGCCCCTCGAGATCATAAGTCCAGGCATGGTAGGGACACACAATTCGCGCGCCGCACGACCCGAATGGCTCGTCGAGCAGCCGGGCGGCGCGATGTCGGCAGACGTTCCGGAAAGCATTGAGGCGGCTGTTCTCGCCGCGCACGACCAGGACAAGGTCGCCCATGAACGCGAAACTGGCGTAGCGCCCGCGTTCGGCGATGTCGCTCTCGTGACAAACAATCTGCCAGCTGGGCGCAAAAACAGCCTCCCGCTCAAGCGCAAAGAAGTCGTCGTCCCAGTAGGTCCAGGGGGGCAGGCCCCGGTCGTCGTCGATTTCGGTCGGCATGGATGATCTCTTGTCCCGTGAGGAGATTAGCCTAGAGCCAAAGGATCGGGATCGGAACCTCGGCGGATAAGGGCCGCTCTGAACCACTCGGGCTGGGGGCCCGTATTCGCCGCAGCAGCCTCAAGGACCACGCATGAGACTTCAATTCGCCCTCGCCTTAGCCCTCGTTCTTGCCGCCTGCGCGACGCCGCCGGTCAACCGGGATCGTTCGGTTCCGTTGACGACCGCATCCAGCGTCGAGATCGATCGCTATCTTGGTCGATGGTACGAGATCGCCCGCTACGATAGCTCTTTCGAGCGGAACTGCGAAGGCGTCACCGCCGATTACAGCCTGAGGCCCGACGGACTGATCCGGGTCCTTAACACCTGCAGGGTCGGCGCTCCCGACGGAGACGTCCGGACTGCCGAGGGGAAGGCGAAGGTGGTCGATCCTGCGACCAACGCCAAACTCAAGGTGAGCTTTTTCGGCCCGTTCTGGGGCGACTACTGGGTGCTCTGGCGCGCGGATGACTACTCGGTCTCGCTCGTAGGCGAACCGTCCGGGCGTTTCCTGTGGATTCTGGCGCGCACGCCGGTTCTCGGCGCGGGCGCGACCGCCGACGCGCTCGGACGTCTCCGCGCGCTCGGATACAATACCGACGCGCTTTATTTCCCGAAGCAACCGCCGGCGCCGAATAATTTTTCAGGGGATTGATCGTCCCTCGGCGCTGGAACGACGCCTTCGCAAATCGGACGCTTTAGATCCAACTCAAAGTCGCGACATGGCCGCGACGATGCGATCAGACTCAGCGATGGGAGGCAGCGCGTTGAGCGCTTCCTGAAACAGCGCTTCGGCCTCGGCGCGGGCGCCCTTTCTGGCCGAGATCAGCGCGCGGCCGACGAGGGCCTCGTAGTTGTCGGGCGTATAGGCGAGGAGGCGTTCGAAAACACCCTCGGCGGCGGCGAGATCCCCGCGGATCGCCTCGCAGAAGCCTATATCGACCATGGCGTCCAGCGCCCAGGCGTCCGCCTTGAGCTTGGCGTCGGCGGTCGCGCATTCGGACGCGGAGAAATTCCGTCCGAGGATCTGCGCGGCCTCAAGTCCAATGTCGACGCGCGGCCCCAGCAGCGATGCAGCCCGCTGTCTGTCGAGGACGAGCCGTGGACCGTCCTGAAGCGACGGGCGATCCAGCGTCGGGCGTCGGGCCGCCGCGGGCGGCGAGAGGCGTTCCGGCGGCGCGAGGCTGGCGAAGACGAGCTTTTCCTCGCCCGGCGCTTCGCGCAGGACCGGCCCGGCGTGCCCGAGCATGGGCGGCGGCTTTGCGGCCGAGTCCGGTTGAGGCGCGGCGGCGATCTCCTCGTCAAACTCGATGTCGATGCAGGAAGCAGGCGCTTCATCAACGACGCAACGCTTGATCGAGGACGCGACGATCGGCTTCGACCCCTTGACGGTCAGCTCCGCGCCGCCGGGCTCCGCCCTGAACACGAGACGCTGCGCGTTATTCGCCCGACCCTTCAGGTCGACCTCGAGGTCGTCGGCGACTCCCGGCACGAAATAGACCCCGCTCGCGCGCGCGCCGACCCGGCAGTCCTCTCGACAGACGATCACGACGCGCGTCAGCTTGCCTCGTTCGCCGATCTGAACGTCGGAGATGGCGTTCGCCGGGCGACTCAGACTGGCGACGCCTTGCGCGGCTGCGCCGGCCGCCGCAAAGGCGATGACGGCGAGCGCCGGAGACAGGGGCGCCAGCGGCAAAAGGCGGCGGAACATCTGCGTCGTTTTCCAGACGGAACTACGCATTGGACGTTCTAGGGAGTCGGCGAAACGGTCAACGCATTGCCGAGCGCGGTTCGAATCGGAGAGAGTGAAGTCATGGCCGCGTTGACCTTTCTTGAGTTCTTCGCCGGCGGCGGGCTGGCGCGGCTGGGGCTCGGCGCGGGCTGGCGCTGCCTTTTCGCCAATGACGTCGATCCGCGAAAATGCGCCGCTTACCGCGAGAATTTCGGCCCCGAGCATCTGGTCGAGGCCGACATCGCGCGGCTTGGAGTTCGCGATCTGCCGAGCGTCGCGGCGGATCTCGCCTGGGCGTCCTTTCCCTGCCAGGATCTTTCGCTGGCCGGCGCGCGCGGCGGCCTGTCCGGCGCGAGATCCGGGACGTTTTTCGCGTTTGCGCGCCTGATGGCGGATCTGAAGACGGCCGGTCACGCACCGAGGACCGTTGTCGTCGAGAATGTGACCGGACTCCTTACCTCCAAAGGCGGCGCGGACTTCGCCGCCGTCGCCGACGAAATCGCCGGCCTCGGGTTCCGGCTTTCGGCGATTGTCTTGAACGCAAGCTCCTTCGTGCCCCAGTCCAGACCGCGCCTCTTCATCTTCGGCTTTTCACACGACGCGCTCCCGATTTTTTCTGCGGCGCCCCTGCGCGGCGAGGCGGCGCCGCCCGCGCTCCTTGGCGCCGTGGCGCGGCTGTCGCCTCGCGCGGCGAGATCATGGCGATGGCTCGCAGCCGAGCCGCCGGCCTCCGTCGCGCGCTGGACTGAGCTACGTGACCTTGTGGATCTTGACTCCCCCGACTGGTCGGCCGATCGCGGGCAACGGGCCCTGGCGATGATGAGCGCCCGGCAGCGCGCCGCCGTCACAAGCCTTATCGACCGCGGTGAGAGCCGGGTGGGCGCCGCATTCTTCCGTGTCCGGCGCGAAGACGGCCGGCGCGTTCAGAGACTCGAGGCTCGTTTTGACGGGCTGGCGGGGTGGCTGCGCACCCCGGCCGGCGGCTCCTCGCGGCAACTGCTCCTCATGATCGAAGGTGAGGCCGTGCGGGCGCGGCGCCTCACGCCGAGGGAAGCCGCGCGTCTGATGGGGGCGCCTGACGCCTACCGGCTTCCGGTCGGCGCGACGGACGCCCTTAAGCTCATGGGCGACGGCGTTGCGCCGCCGGTCGTCCGCTGGATCGCAGACCGCATTCTTGAACCGGCGCTGTTGGCGCGCGCGGCGGCGGCGTGAGGCGCCGGACCGACGTCTTTTCGCCTGAAAAGCGCTCCGAGGTGATGCGTGCGGTGAAGAGCGCGAATACCGGGCCGGAAATCGCGTTGCGCCGCGCGCTGTGCGCGCGCGGCCTGCGCTACCGGCTGCACGGAGCCCTGCCCGGCCGGCCGGATCTCGTCTTCGCGCGGGCGAGGTCCGTCATTTTCGTGCACGGATGTTTCTGGCACGGGCATGACTGCCCGCGCGGGCGGCGCCTGCCGAAGGCCAACGCCGCCTATTGGCGGGCCAAGATCGCGCGCAACCGCGCGCGCGACAGGAAAGCGCTTGTTGACTTGAACCGCCTCGGCTGGCGCGCCCTCGTCTTGTGGGAGTGCGAACTCAAGGCTATTGACCGCGCCGCACGGAAGGCGGCGGCATGGCTGTCGAGAGGAGCGACGTGAGCGACGACATACGGCATCAGGCCGACGGAACGGGCGGCCGGTTCCACATTCCCGTCGAGGGCGGCGACGCGGAAGTGACCTACCGGCTCGGGGGCGGCGTCATGATCATCGACCGCACTTTTGTGCCGCCGCCGGCGCGCGGCGGCGACTTCGCCATGCGCCTCGTGAGGCGCGCTGTGGAAGAGGCCGCCGCACGCGGCTTCAAGGTTGATCCGCGCTGCTCCTATGTCGCTCGGGTCTTCGACTTCATGCCCGAATGGGCGGCCTTGAGGGCCTGAAGCTCAGGCCGCCTTCTTGGACGCGATCCACTCGTCGATCCGCCGCTCAAGAATGCCGAGCGGCAGCGCCCCGCCGCCTAGAACTGCGTCGTGGAAGCCGCGGATGTCGAACTTGTCGCCGAGCGCTTCCTGCGCTTTCGTCCGCAATTCCAGAATCTTCAGCATGCCGATTTTGTAGCCGGTCGCCTGCCCCGGCCACACGATGTAACGCCGGACTTCAGAGCGGATCTGCCCCTCGGCCGCAGGCGAATTGGCCATGAAGTAGGCGACGGCCTGCTCTTCGGTCCACTCCTTGTCATGCACGCCGGTATCGACGACGAGGCGGATGGCGCGCCAGATCTCCGTCGTGAGCCGCCCGAAATCCGAATACGGATCGGCATACGCGCCCATCTCCTTGGCCAGCAGCTCGGAGTAAAGCCCCCAGCCTTCGGAATAGGCGGTGAAGTCGGCCTGGGTGCGGAACTTCGGCACGCCGGTCAGCTCCTGCGCGATCGAAATCTGCATGTGATGGCCGGGATTGCCCTCGTGATAGGCGATGACCTCGAGCTGAGGGATCGGCATCGCGTTCATGTCGGACAGATGTGCGTAGTAGACTCCGGGGCGGGAGCCGTCCGGCGTTCCTGCGAAGTAATGCTGCGCTGCGCCCGGCTGCTCCCGAAACGCCTCCACGCGCTTCACGACGAGACCGGCCTTCGGCAGGAGCCCGAAATATTCGGGCAGCTTGCCTTTGATGAACGCGAGCTTCTCGTCCGCCGCTTTGATGTAGGCCGCGCGACCTTCGTCCGTGTTCGGAAAATAAAACTGCTTGTCCTCCCTCACGAACTTGAAAAAGTCCTCGAGCGAGCCCTTGAAGCCGACCTTCTCCTTGATCGACTCCATTTCGCCCCGGATGCGGGCGACCTCGTCGAGGCCGAGCTGATGCACTTCAGCCGCCGTCATGTCGGTGGTCGTCGTCGCGGCGAGACGCTCTTGGTAGAATTCGCGGCCCCGCGGCAGCTTCCAGACGCCCGTCGCGATCTTGTCGGCGTTCGCCTTGTCGGCTTCGAACCAGTCGGCCAACGCCTGATAGGAAGGTCCGATCTTTTCGACGAGCGCGTTCCGCGCGCCGTTGCGCAGCTCCTCGGCCTTCGTCGCGTCGATTTTGCCGTCTTTGAGGAGCGTGTCGATCTCGCTGTTGACGTCGGCCCAGATCGGACTGTCGCCGGTCCCCGCGAAGGGCGCCCCGGTGATGATGGCGCGCGCCTGCTCGATGACGCCTTCGTAGGCGAACAGCGGCGGGCGCACGCCTTCAGCGGCGCCGGCTTTCGCCCGGTCGAGGAGTTGATCGATCCCGCGCGCGACGCCGGCGATACGCGCAATATAAGCCTCCATGTCCGCGCCGCTCTCGACTTTATGGAAGGCGATCAGGAACTGCGGCAGGAACGCCTGCGGCCCCTGCATCTGCGTGAAGACGTATTGCTGTCGGCGGAACGCGTCCGCCTTCGCCGCTTGATCGTACTGGTAGATCCACAGGTCGTACGAAGTCTGCGCCTCGGGAGACAGCTTGGCGCGGTCGAAGCCCGCCTTCAGTTCATCGACGGTCGCCTTTCGCCAGGCGAGTTGCGCATCTTCGCCGGCCTCGGAAAGATCGTCGATCTTGTCGTAATCCTTCTTGTCGCCGAGGAAGGTCCGGTGGATCGGCGAGAAGTCGAGCTCCTCCTCGTACTTTGCATCGAACCACGCGCCGAGCCGCTGCGATTCTGCAGCGATCTCCTCCGCCGTGGGCGCGACCGGCGCGGCAGGCGCCGCCGCTTCGGGGGCCGCGGCCGGCGCCTTGGCTTCCCGCTTTCCGCAGGCGGCGATCGACACGGACGCGAGCAGAACGAGCGTCAACCGACGCAGGTGAGGACGGCGCATAGCGTGGGTTCCCGAATAATGGCGGCCGCGCCGCCGGTCGGGCCGGAAGCTACGACCGATTCCGCGCGCGGGCAAACGGGCAGTCCGTTGTTTCAGAACGCCTCAGCCGGAAGCGCCATCATGGCGCCGGCCCCGGACTTCAGCTTCGCAAGGTGTGACTTCGCGTCCGGCAGGATGCGTTCGAGGAAATAGCGCCCGGTCGTCAGCTTGTTGTCGTAAAAGGGATCCTCTCCCCGCTTTTCGATCGCCACCTTCGCCATGCGCGCCCAGCCCTCGGCAAGCGCGACCAACGCGAACAGGTGCAGGAGGTCCATCGACGCCGCGCCGGCATTGTCGAAATTCGACATCGCGTTCCCGCCAAGCCACGCGATCGCCTCGCCGAGGTCCGATTTCGCGGAGGCGAGGCCGTCCAGGAACGGCGCCAACCCGGCGACGCCCGCGCTTTCGGCGATGAAGCCGTCGATATCCGCGAACCACGTCGTCCAGGCGCGGCCGCCGTCCTTCATCAGCTTGCGGCCGACGAGATCGAGCGCCTGGATGCCGTTGGCGCCCTCATAGATCATCGCGATTCGAGCGTCGCGGACGAACTGCTCCATACCCCACTCGGTGATGTAGCCGTGGCCGCCGAGAACCTGCTGCGCGTTCGACGCCTGCCAGTAGCCCTTCTCGGTGAGGTAGGCCTTCAGCACCGGCGTCATCAAGCCGAGATAATCATCGGCCTTCTGGCGGTCGGACTCGCTCGACGACCGGCGATGCATGTCGGCCTGCAGCGCCGCCGAATACATCCAGGCGCGACCGCCCTCGATGGTCGCGCGCTGATCCATCAGCATGCGGCGCACATCCGGATGCACGATGATCGGATCGGCGGGCTTTCCAGGATTCTTCGGCCCGGTCAGCGACCGACCTTGAAGACGGTCCCTCGCATAGGACGCGGCGTTCTGGTAGGCGACCTCTGACACGGCGAGACCCTGCAGCGCGACGCCGAGGCGCGCCTCGTTCATCATGGTGAACATGGCCTTGAGGCCCTTGTTCTCCTCGCCGAGCAGATACCCGGTCGCCTCGTCATAATTCATCACGCAGGTCGAGTTGGCGTGGATGCCCATCTTCTCCTCGATCTTGCCGCACGAAACCCCGTTGCGGCGACCGAGAGTTCCGTCGCTGTTGATATGGAATTTCGGCACAATGAAAAGTGAAATGCCCTTTACGCCTTCGGGAGCGCCTTCGATCCGGGCAAGGACGAGATGGATGATGTTGCTCGTCAGATCGTGTTCGCCCGCGGAAATGAATATCTTCTGTCCAGACACAAGATAGGTCCCGTCCGCCTGCCGGACGGCCTTGGCGCGCAGAAGGCCAAGGTCGGTCCCGCAATGGGGTTCCGTCAGGTTCATGGTCCCGCCCCATTCGCCGGCGATCATCTTCGGCAGGTAGAAGCGCTTCTGCTCGGGCGTGCCGTGCGCCTCGATCGTCGAGGCGGCGCCCCGGGCAAGGCCCGGATACATCGCGAAGGCCATGTTGGCCGCCGACAACATCTCGCTGACGGCGACGCCGACAACATAAGGCAGCCCCTGGCCTCCCCACTCTGGATCCGCCCCGAGCCCCTGCCAGCCCCCTTGCCTGTAGGCGGCGTAAGCTTCCCGGAAGCCTTTGGGCGTTGTCACCGAGCCGTCAGGGTGGCGCCGGCACCCTTCGCGATCGCCTGAGTGGTTGATGGGGTGAAGCACTTCACCGGCCAGTTTGGCGCCTTCCTCGAGGATCGCATCGATCACATCGACGGAGGCGTCGGCGAATCCGGGAAGATTGGAAAAGCGGCTGATCTGCAAAACCTCGTGCAGTAGGAACTGCATGTCGCGAACGGGGGCGGCGTAGTGGGTCATGGCTGCATCCTGATGATCGGCGCCGTTCTAAGGGCGGCGCTCGTTGACGAAAGACCCCTTCAATTTAGGTAGACGTCGTCCCGGGTAAAGCTCGGGCTGCAGAGAGTCTTCGAGAACGCCGTTCACCCGCCATTAACGATGAAGCGCGCTCAATAGGCGCTGCATGGGACATTTTACTCTTTGCGCGTGCGGCGAAGCACCTTACCGCTCGATGGATTTTCGAGCCCTCGCGCCGTGTCTCAACGTCAAGACAGAGGGATTCTGATCGGGGTCGGCTATGAAATCTAGTGCGCCTTGGAGCGTGAAAGGGGTCGAAAAGGACGCCCGGGAAACCGCCAAAGAAGCCGCCCGCCGCGAGGGGATGACGGTCGGCGAATGGCTGAACCAGGTGATCTATACGGCCTCCGACCCAGCCTCTTCGAACGGACAGATCGAAGGTCTGAAGATTTCGGACCTTGTCAGCGCGATTGAGCATGTCAGTAAGAGGGTCATCGGCGAGGAGACGCGGAGCACCGAAGCTTTCGAGGAGATCGGGAAGAATCTCGGCGGAATCGTCGATCGGCTGCAGCGCCTGGAACGTCAGTCGGGAGAACCCGGAGGCCTTCCGGCCGAGCTTGAGGCGAGGCTCGCGCGGATCGAGGAACGAAGCGGCGGGCGCGATCGCATCGAGGCGTTGAAATCTCTCGAGCGAGCGGTCGGCCAGGTGGCGCTGCAATTCGACGCCGCACAGAAGTCGTCGAGCCAGCGCATCCAGGGTCTTGAGGAACAGGTTGGCCAGTTCGGAGCCCGCCTTGACGACATCGCCGCCAATAGCGGGTCGAGCGCCGCGAGCGTCGCCGCCATCGACCATCTGAAGAACACGATCGACGGAGTCTCCGCGCGCATTGCCCGGCTTGAACGGACGGCGCAGGACATCGCTAAAGCGGGTTCGTTGGGCGAGAGCGACCCGGAATTCGTTGAGCGCACTACGGCGCGGCTGCGCGTCCTCGGCGACGAGGTCAAACGGGGCGGCGATCAGCTTCGCGCCCTTGAGGCCGTGATCAAGAAGCTCTCAGAGCAGATCGACGCGGCCGAGCGTCGTAGCGCCGAAGGCGTCCAAAAAGTTGCCGAAACGATCTCGGCTCTGCGCTCCCAGATACTTGAGGCGGAGGCGCACAAGACGCCGGACGCCCGAGCGCAGATCGAGGTGGCCCTGGCCGATACCGAACGACGCACGGAAGACCGCATCAACGCCCTTCAGCACTCCCTTGAGGCGGTCCTCGACCGGCTGGAGCGGGCGACGGGCGTTAGGCCCGTCTCGGAGCCCGCGCCGGCGCCGTCTTTCGCCGCAGACCCGGTTGCGGCTGGCCTTGTCGCCGCCGCTTCGGCCACCACCGCTGCGGCGCCGCGGCCCGAAGCTGGCGGCGTCGTCTCCGCCATCGACCTCGATTTCAGCGATGACGACGCCGAGGCCGCGTTTGACGCCGACGATTTCGATCTTGGCGATGACCCGCCGGCAGCGGAAACGCCGCGTTCGATCGGCGATGATATCCTGGCCGAGGTTGAGGCGGCTTTCTCCGGAACGCAGCCAGACACCAAAGCCGCCGCGCCGTCGGCTCCCCAGTCGGACGATATCGACTCCCTGCTCTCCGACCTTGAGGGATTTGGCGAGAACGAGGGCGGCGCGCTCGGGGCGGCCGAGCCGCAGTCTGAGCCGCAATCTGCTCCGACCGCTTCGGTCGCCGCCCCCAAGCCGAACTCCACCAATTATCTTGCCGAAGCCCGACGCGCCGCCAAGGAGGCCGCGGAGAAGGCGGCCGCGGAGGCGTCTGAAAAACGTCGCAAGCTGACGCCGAAGCAACGCGCCATTCTCGCCGCCAAGGTGAAGAAGAAGCGATTGGCCGCGGAACAGGCCACGCAGGCGGCCGGCGCGGCGCAGGCCGACATTCCGGCTCCTGAGTCACCCCCGGCGCCCGCCGGGCCCGCCGAAACCGGGGGGGCCAAGTCCTTCATCGCCAAGGCCGCCGCCGCCATTGGCGGCGTGCTCCCGCTCGTCGCCAAAAAGGGCGTGGCGCAGGACGCGCTGACATCAGGGACTGAAGAAACGGAACCGACGGCGTCGCTGCGCGCCAAGGCCCTGTCCGCCAAGCCCAAGGTGAAGCCGCTGACCGTCGCCCTCGGGGCCGCGGTGGTGCTGGCCGTCGCGTCGCTGGCTTTCGTCGTCAAGGACATGATCCTCGGCGGCAAGCCGAAGGCGCCGACGGCGTCGCGCGAACTCCCGCCGGCGACAGCCGCCAATCCCGCCGTCGCCATCAAGGACCCGGCCTCGCTTGAAGTGCCGACGGCGCCGGTCGTAAAGCCCCGCGCCCTTTACCTCGACAGCGTCGCCAAGCTGAAAAGCGCGGGCAGCGAAAGCGAAACGCTCGCCGCCATGAAGGGTCTCGAAGAGGCCGCCGCGCTTGGCCATCCGCCGGCGCAGCTCCAACTTGGCGAACTTTACAAGCTCGGCCAGGGAGCGCCTCAGGACGCGGCCAAGGCGCGCGCCTGGTATGAGCGCGCCGCCAATGGCGGCAACGTGCTGGCAATGCACCGCATCGGCGTGATGTCCGCGCGCGGGCAAGGCGGGCCGGCCGATCAGGCCGCCGCCATCGCCTGGTTCGAGAAAGCGGCCAATCTCGGTCTCGTCGATTCGCAATACAATCTCGGAGCGATCTTCCATCCGGGAGGGGAGGGAGCGTCGAGCGGCGCGCAGGACGCCGGCAAGGCCTATTTCTGGTACTCGCTGGCCGCCAAGAACGGCGACTCCCAGGCTGGTGCGCTCGCGGCCGGCCTTGGCGCGGAGCTCTCGTCCGACAGGCGCCGCGCGATCGACGCCGATGTCGCCAAATGGCAGGCCCAGACGCCGGACCCCGACGCCAACGAAGTGGCCCCGGCCTCCTAAACCTGAGACTGCCGAGGTCTTCCAGACCGATGAGCGGCTTGGGGCCGCTCATTGTCTTTTGGGGCGGCCGCTGCGATGGAGAAAGTCCTGCGGCCCGACGCCACGCGACTGTCCATGCAGCTTTATCTTCCGATCGCAGAAATGCCGGTCGATCCGCTTATCATCATCGCGATGGGCGCGGCGGTGGGTTTCCTGTCGGGGATGTTCGGGGTCGGCGGCGGATTTCTGATGACCCCGCTTCTTATTTTCTACGGCATACCGCCGGCTGTCGCCGTCGGAAGCGAGGCCGCGCACATCGTCGCCTCGTCCGTTTCGGGCGCCGCCGCGCATCTGCGCCGCAGGACGGTCGATCTGCAGATCGGGGCCTTTCTTGTCGCCGGCGGAGTTTTCGGCGCGCTCGTCGGCGTCGTGCTTTTCCGGTACCTGCGCGACAGGGGACAGATCGACACCTTCATCGCCCTCGCCTATGTCGTTTTCTTGGGACTGGTCGGTTCGCTGATGCTGGCCGAAAGCCTTCGCGCCATCATCCGTGAGCCGAAGAAAAGCGCGCCGCGGCGGCGGCGGCGGACGGCGTGGATGTCCGCGCTTCCCTTCGCCATGCGCTTCAGGCGCTCGCAGCTGTATATCAGTCCGATTCCGCCGCTCCTCGTCGGCTTTTCCGTCGGGGTCCTGTCGGGCGTGATGGGCGTCGGCGGGGGATTCATCCTGATCCCTGCGATGATCTACATCCTGCAGATGCCGACCGCGGTCGTCATCGGCACGTCGCTGTTCCAGATCACCTTCGTCACCGCCGTCGCGACCATCAGCCACGCCGCCGCGAACAAAACCGTAGACATCGTGCTCGCCGCGCTCCTGATTATCGGCGGCGTTATCGGCGCGCAGCTCGGCGTTCGGCTTGGGGCCCGGCTCAAGGCCGAGCAGCTGCGCGCCCTCCTCGCGCTGGTCGTCATCGCCGTCTGCTTGCGCTTGCTGTTCGAACTGACCCTACAGCCCGCGGCTCCCTTCCGCATGGAGGCGCTGTGAGGCTTCTCCTCGCCGCAGCGCTGCTTCTGGTCGCCGATGTAGCGGCCGCAAACGACGTCGCCATCGCCCTGACTGACGATCTCATCGATATCGACGCGGGGTTCTCCGGCGCCAAGATCGTGCTGTTCGGCGTGGTGACGAGCGACGAACCTGGCGCCTTTCCACAGCACGAGTTCGACATCGCCGCCATCGTACGCGGCCCGGCGACGACGTTCCGCATGCGTCCCTTCGAGCAGCGCCGGCTGATCTGGACTCCGGGTCCGGCTCTCGACATCGAGGCGCCCGGCGTGACGCTCACTCTGTCCACGCGTCCGCTCCCTGAGATCGCCGACCCCCCGCTGCTGGATTCGCTCATGCTCATCACGAGCGCCGAGCGCCTCGCCGACGACGTCAATCCGCAATCGCCGCGGGCCCGCGCAAGACTCGCCGCGCTCGGCGCGCCCCAGGTCGCGGCCGCATTCCTCGCCGAAGCGCGCCGCCGGCGCCTGATTGTCGACAGCGCCGGGGTCGTCGATTTCAGGAAGGCGGGCCTCTTCGCCATCGAGGTGGCCTTGCCGCCGACGACGCCGATCGGCGACTACACCGCCGAGGTTTTCCTGTTCCGCAACCGCCAGCTGGTCTCGCGCGACCTTGCCTCGCTTTCAGTGAGAAAAGTGGGCATCGAAAGCGCCTTCTACGAGTTCGCCCATCGGCGGCCGCTGGCCTATGGGGTCGCGTGCGTCGCCTTCTCGGTCGTCGCCGGACTCTTGGCTGCGGCTGCGTTTCGAAGATCCTGATCTTGGTATAGAGTCGGCTATGGTTGGGGCGGGGGCGCTCGAATGTCCGATCGGCAGACAAGCTTCGGCGAGATGGGCCTCCTGGCCATGTCGCCGTTCATCTTGTGCTTTATGGCTGTCTGGTCCTCTCCCCTCATCCTTCCCGGAAGCGTCGCATACGATTTCCGCGAGTTTTCGCTCTTTTACGCATCGATCGTCGCGAGCTTTTTCGCGGGCTTCAACGCGAACGCGGTCATCTTCAAAGGAAGCGGCTCAGGCGAGTCGGTCCTGCCGGGGCTCGTCGGCGCCTCGGTCGCTTGGATCGGCGCCCTCCCCGTCGGGGCGTTCGGGATCGCGATGCCCAATGTCGCCCGCTTCCTCTTGGTAATCGGCGCGCTCATCTTCCTGCTCCTGCGCGATCTCAGAGCGGTGTCGATCGGGCTCCTGCCGCCCTGGTATGGACCCTTGCGCATGCGCCTTACCTTTTGGGCGTGCATTTCGCTGATCCTGATCGGGTCAAGGCTGCTGCTGCGGATTTAGGTTCGACGCGGTCCGCTGTAGGCTCTACCACAGGAGCATCTGTCGCGAGACGTTATGGCCTTCGACCTAAAGATCGCCAACGGCATGGTTCACGACGGAAGCGGCAGACCGCCGCGGCGCGCCGACATCGGCGTCCGCGACGGCCGCATCGCCGAGATCGGCGGGTGCCGGGCCGCCGCCGATCGCATCATCGACGCCGAGGGCGCGATCGTGACGCCCGGCTTCATCGATCTGCACACCCATTACGACGGACAGATTTCGTGGGACGAAGAGCTGCGCCCGTCCGTCAATTTCGGCGTCACCACAGTGCTGATGGGAAATTGCGGCGTCGGCTTCGCGCCCGTTCGGCCGAAGGATCACGACCGCCTCATCCGCCTGATGGAGGGCGTCGAAGACATTCCCGGCACGGCGCTGCACGAAGGCATTCGCTGGGGCTGGGAGAGCTTCGGCGAGTATCTCTCGCGCATCGACGCGATGCCGCATACGATCGACTTCGCCGCCATGGCCGTGCACGACCCCATTCGCGTCTACGCCATGGGCGAGCGGGCGACCCATCGCGAGCAGGCGACCGCCGACGAGCTGGGCCATATGCAGGCGCTGCTGAAAGAGGCGCTCGACGCGGGCGCTGCAGGCTTTTCCATCGGCCGCTCCGACATTCACCGCACCGCCGACGGCGACTGGACGCCATCTTCAGAAGCCAGCCGCGAGGAGCTGGTCGCGCTCGCCTCGGTTATGAAGGGCCGCAGGCGCGGCGTCCTGCAGATCGTCAACGATTTCAATCTCGAGCGCGAAGGCGATCAGTTCGCCGAAGAATTCGCGCTGGTCGAAGCCTTCGCGCGCGCCGGGGATCGACCCTGCTCGATCTCATTGATGCAACGCGATTTCGCGCCCGACCAGTGGCTGCGCATTTTGAAGGAGACCGAACGCCTCAACGCCGACGGCGTCGATTTCCGCGTGCAGGTCGCGCCGCGCGGCATCGGCGTCTTCAACGGCCTCCAATGCTCCATGCACCCCCTGATGGCGCAGCCGCTCTATCAGTCGATCAAGGACCTTCCGCTCGCAGCGCGGGTCGCGATCATGCGCGACCCCGATTTCCGGCGCCGCTGCCTCGCCGACCCGCCGGTGAAGCTCTCGGGACCGGGCTCCTCCGTTCCGCCGATCGTCGATGCGCTCATCGCCGGCATCGGCTTCGTGGCGAACAAATTCTACCGCCTCGGCGAGACGCCTGATTACGATCAGGGCGCCGAAGGATCGCTTGGGGCCGAAGCGCGGCGCGACGGCGTCTCTGTGATGGAGAAGCTCTACGACACGCTCCTCGAACTCGACGGCAAGCAGCTCATCTATTTCCCGATCTACAATTACTCCGAGTTCTCCTACGACAATGTCGGCCGCATGCTGCGCCATCCGAACGCCCTGCTCGGCCTCTCCGACGGCGGCGCTCATGTCGGCACCATCTGCGACGCGTCGTTCCCGGCCTATCTCCTGAGCTACTGGACGCGCGACCGCGGGAAGGATCGCATCGCCCTGCCCCGAGCCGTGCAGATGCTGACCGCCGACGCCGCCGATTATCTGGGCCTGGAAGATCGCGGACGATTGCGCGTCGGCATGCGCGCCGACATCAACGTCATCGACTATGACGGCTTGTCGCTGAAAGCGCCGCGCATGGTGAAAGACCTCCCCGCCGGCGGCCAGCGCCTCTTGCAGGACGCGCACGGCTTCCGCGCAACGCTCGTCAACGGCCGGCAGGTGATCGCTGACGATCAGGTGACGGACGAACGGCCGGGACGGCTGGTGAGATTCAATTGATCCGGGAGAGATTATGGAAAAGCGTACGATCAATCCGACGCCATGGTTGCAGCATTTTCACATCAACCACGGGGTCGAGGTGCGGGGCGGAACGCGCACGCTCTATCTTTCCGGTCAGACCGCCTCCGCGCCCGATGGCGCGCCGCTTCACCCCGGCGACCTCGGCGCGCAGTTCCACGAGGCCTGGCGGCAGGTGAAGGCGGCGCTCAAGTCCGCCGATATGACGCCGGCCAATATCGTGCGCCTCGGCATCTACACGACCGACGTCGATCGCTTCATGCGCGAGGCGGATGGATTGGTCGCCGTATTTCCGGCGGACGGCTGCAGCCTCTGCTGCACGCTGCTCGGCGTGACGCGGCTCTACGATCCCGCCATTCTCGTGGAGCTTGAGGCGACTGCAGTCGCCTGATCGGGGCATCATGCGCTTCACCTTCCGCACCGTTCCCTCCATCATCTTCGAGACCGGGGCCTCCGCGCGCCTAGGCGACATCGTCAAGTCGCGGATGATGCGGCCCGTCGTCGTCACCGACCAGGGCATCGTGAAGGCTGGACTCATCCAGCCCGCGCTGCAGAGTCTGAATAAGGCGGGGCTCGATTATCATCTCTTCGACAGGATCGAGGCCGACCCGCCGGCGCGCGTCGTTCGTCAGTCCGTCGACATCGCGCGCGCGCACAAGGCCGACGGCGTCATAGGCTTCGGCGGCGGCTCGTCGATGGACACGGCGAAGGTGATCGCCGTGCTCCTCAACTCGACACAGCGGCTCGAAGACATTTACGGCACGGACAACGTCAAGGGCGGGCGCAGCGCCCTCGCGCTCATTCCCACGACGGCGGGGACAGGATCGGAAGTGACCGACATCGCCGTCGTCACCACCGACGGCGACCAGAAAATCGGCATCCTCGGCGATCAGCTTTTCGCTGATGTCGCCATTCTCGATCCCGCTCTCACCTACGGCCTGCCGCGCCATGTGACGGCCGCGACGGGCGTCGACGCCATGGTGCACGCGATCGAGGCCTACACGAACCGTCACCGCAAGAACCCGGTCTCCGACGCCCTCGCGCGCGAGGCGCTGCGGCTCCTGTCGCGGAACATCATCGCCGCCTGCGAGACGCCCGGCGACGCGGTCGTTCGCGCTAACATGCTGCTCGGCGCCATGCTCGCGGGACAGGCGTTTACCAACTCGCCCGTCGGCGCCGTGCACGGAATGGCCTATCCTTTGGGCGCGCTCTTCCACATCCCGCACGGGGCGTCGAACGCGCTGATGCTCGAGCCGGTGCTGAAGTTCAATCTATCGGCGGCGGCGCCGCTCTACGCCGAACTTGGCGACGTTATCGGCGCCAACGCCACCGGCGGTTTCGCCGAACGCGCCGCCGCCTTCATCGACCGACTGATGGAGATCGTCGCTGCGACCGGAGTCGAGCGCCGCCTCTCGAAACTCGGCATTTCTCACAACGATCTCCCGCGCATGGCCGAGGACGCGATGAAGGCGCAGCGCGTTATGCAGAACAACCCGCGCGAAGTGACGTATGAGGCGGCTTTGACGATGTATGGCGAAGTGCTTTAGCTCGCGCCGCCTCTTGCCCGCTCGCCGTTTAACCAGTCATTCATGAGCCGCTCCTCATACCCCCACATCCTCCCCATCCAGACCCGCTGGGCGGATAACGACGTCTACGGACATGTGAACAACGTCGCCTATTACGGCTATTTCGACACCATCGTGAACGCGTATCTCATCGCCTCAGGCGCTCTCGACCTCCACACCGGGGCCGTCATCGGCCTAGTCGTAGAAACGGGGTGTCGCTATTTTGCGCCGCTCGCCTTTCCCGAACAGCTCGAAGGGGCCTTGCGGGTCGCGAAGATCGGCAATTCCTCGGTGCGCTATGAACTCGCGATCTTCAGGGCCGGGGACGACAAGCCCGCCGCCGAGGGTCATTTCGTCCATGTCTATGTGGATCGTGAAACCCGCCGGCCGACGACTTTGCCCGACAAATTCCGCGCCGCTCTCGAACCGGTCCGCGTCTGACGGGATCGCGCTCTGCCGCGGTTCTCAACCGGCAGCGGCCTCGATGAGGCCCAGAACGTAAGAGAGCGCGAAGGGTGAAACTGCGGCAGTCGCAACGATCGCCATGTTGCGTATAGCGGACCGCGATATGAAAGGCCGTCCGTCGCGGCGTCCGCCCGCCTGGCGGACTCCCATAAACGCGAGTCGGACCGCCCCGGCGACGGCGGACGCGAGCATGAACAGCAGAACTGGGAAAAGATAGGCCATGCCGGCAGGGCCCATTTTCTCTGCGGCGCCGACGGCCTCTAGCCCGATGAGAACGCCGACAAAGGCGATGACGAAGGCCACCGACATCTGCGCGGCGAATGCCCACCAGTCGCGCGAGAGAACCGAAAGTATCGGCAGCGCCGCCGCATAGCCGACCATGGGCAGAACGACGGCCTCGCCCGCGCCGTCACGATAGACGGCGAGCGCCGCCGCGGCGACCGCAGCGAACAGCGCCGTCAAAACCCAAGGCACGCCCGCGCCGAACATGGCGACCCCCGCTGCGGGCCTATCCCGCCCGTTACTGCGTTTAGCATGAGACCGGCGGCCTGGCGACCTTCCGCCCGCCGTCGGGCTCTGTTAGACGAAAATAAACGCTGAGGAAGCGCTCCCGCTCGCCCATGCCTGTCATCCAGTCGAAGATCGATACGCGTTCTGATGGTTTTGCCGCCAACGCCGCCGCCATGCGGAAACTCGTCGCCGAGCTGAAGGCGAACGCCGCGAAGATCGCGGCGGGCGGCGGGGAGCGTTATGCGGCGCGACACAAGGAGCGGGGCAAGCTGCTCGCGCGCGAGCGCATCGAGCGCTTGCTTGATCCCGGCGCGCCGTTTCTCGAACTTGGCAATTTCGCCGCCTTCGGCATGTATTCGGGCGACGTCAACGCCGCCGGGATCGTCACCGGGATCGGGAGGATCGAGGGCGTCGAGTGCATGATCGTCGCCAACGACCCGACGGTCAAAGGCGGCACCTATCACCCGATGACGGTGAAGAAGCACCTGCGCGCGCAGGAGATCGCCGGGGAGAACCGGCTCCCCTGCGTCTATCTTGTCGAGTCGGGCGGCGCGTTCCTCCCCATGCAGGACGAGGTTTTTCCGGATAAGGACGATTTCGGGCGAATCTTCTACAACCAGGCCAATCTCTCCGCCGCCGGCATCCCCCAGATTGCGGTGGTGCATGGCTCCTGCACGGCCGGCGGCGCCTATGTGCCGGCGATGTCGGACGAGGCGATCATCGTGCGCCGTCAGGGCACGATTTTTCTCGGCGGCCCGCCGCTCGTCAAAGCCGCGACCGGCGAGATCGTCAGCGCTGAGGACCTAGGCGGCGGCGACGTGCATACGCGCCAGTCGGGCGTCGCCGACCATCTCGCCGAGGACGACGACCATGCGCTGGGCCTCGCTCGCGCTATTGTCTCGCGCCTCAACTGGCGTAAACTTGGCGTACTGACAACCGCCGCGCCGGCGCCGCCCGCCTATGACGCGGAGGAGATCTACGGCGTCGTCGAGCAGGATATCCGCAAGCCCTATGATGCGCGCGAGATCATCGCGCGCATGGTGGACGCGTCGCGCTTCGACGAATTCAAGCCGCTCTACGGGTCGACGCTGGTGACGGGGTTCGCGCATCTGCACGGCTTTCCCGTGGGCGTGCTCGCCAATAACGGCATCCTGTTTTCGGAAAGCGCGGTCAAAGGCGCGCATTTCATCGAGCTCTGCTGCCAGCGCGGCGTGCCGCTCGTCTTTCTGCAGAACATCACCGGCTTCATGGTCGGCAGGGCGGCGGAAGCGGGCGGCATCGCCAAGGACGGCGCCAAGCTCGTCACTGCGGTCGCGACGGCGCGGGTGCCGAAATTCACGGTGATCGTCGGCGGCTCCTACGGCGCCGGCAATTACGGCATGTGCGGGCGCGCCTATTCCCCGCGCTTCCTTTTCATGTGGCCGAACGCGCGCATCTCGGTGATGGGCGGCGAGCAGGCGGCGAGCGTGCTCGCGACCGTCCGCCGCGAGGGCCTCCGCGCCAGCGAAGAATGGCCGCCGGCGGAGGAGGAAAAGTTCAAAAACGAGATCCGCGCGAATTACGACGCGCAGGGCTCGCCCTATTACTCTTCAGCCCGCCTCTGGGACGACGGCGTCATCGACCCGGCGCAGACGCGCGACGTACTGGGGCTTTGCATCTCCGCGTCGCTGAACGCCGCGATTGAGCCGACGAAGTTCGGCGTGTTCAGGATGTGAGGGAGCCAATGGCGCCTGTTCTTCTCACCACCATCGATAACCGCGGCGTCGCGCGGCTCACCATGAACCGCCCGGAAGTCCGCAACGCCTTCAACGAGGCGCTGATCGGCGCGATCTGCGATCAGGCGGCTAAGCTTTCGACCGACCAGAACGTACGCGTCATCGTCATCACCGGCGCAGGGTCCACGTTCTGCGCCGGCGCCGATCTCGACATGATGCGCCGCGTCGCCGATTACTCGCCCCAGGAGAACAAGGACGACGCGCGCCGCCTCGCGCACATGCTGCATTCGATCTATTCCTGCGAAAAACCGACCATCGCGCTCGTGAACGGCGCGGCGATGGGGGGCGGCGTCGGCATTCTCGCCGCCTGCGATATCGCCATCGCCGCCGAGGACGCCGTATTCGGCCTTACGGAAGTCAAGGTCGGGCTTATCCCCGCCGTCATCTCGCCCTTCGTCATGCGCGCCATGGGAACGCGCCAGGCGCGGCGCTTCTTCATGACCGGCGAGCGCTTCGACGCCGAGACGGCGCGGCGCATTTCGCTCGTGCACATGGTGGCGCTCGGGAGCCAGCTCGAAGCGACGCTCGAGGCCGTCATCAAGGACCTGCTCGCGAGCGGCCCGGGCGCGCAGAAGGAAGTGAAGGAACTCATTCGCGCGGTCGCCTTCCAGCCGGTCGATGAACGCACCATGGAGGATACGGCGACCCGCATCGCTCGCGTGCGCTCGAGTCCGGAAGGGCGGGAGGGCGTCCTCGCCTTTCTTGAGAAGCGGAAACCCGATTGGGCGAGATAGTTCTGATCCGCCGTGCCGAGCTCCTCGACCGAGCGGCGGCGCTCGCTGTCGTGGCCAGCGCCTTCGGCCGGGAGGACGAGGCGCGCCTCGTCGAGCGGATGTGGGCGGCCAAGGCGATCGAATTCGAGATCGTCGCAGCGGCGAATGAGAAGATTGTCGGCTACTGCGCCTGCTCGGCCGTGACGATCGATCCGCCGGTCGAGTTCCGCGTGCTCGGGCTCGCGCCGTTGGCCGTAACGCCGGCGCGGCAGAAACAGGGGGTCGGCTCGGCGCTGGTCGAACGGATGCTGGAGGACGTCCGCCGGGCGGGAGCGGGCGCCGTCGTGCTGCTGGGGCATCCGCGGTATTATCCCCGGTTCAAATTCGTTCCGGCCGCGACCAAGAACGTGCGATGGGACGTGCGCGACGCCAAGGAGGCCTTCCAGATGATCGAGTTCGCGGCGGTCTTTGACGGCAGGCCGCGCGTCGTGAGCTATCATCCGGCGCTCGGAGGCTTATGAGCAGCTTGTTCCGTATGCGAATGGACGCTCAACGGCCGATGGCGGCTGCATCCGCCCCTCTCGCCCTGTGGGGGCAAGCGGAGGAGGTGGCCGGGCATCGGAGGAAGTCCGCTCGGTTGAAAGCGAGGACCGCCCGCCGAGAGAGCGCCCATGTTTCGTAAGATCCTCATCGCCAATCGCGGCGAGATCGCCATTCGCGTCGCGAAAACGGCGCGGCGGCTCGGGATCGCGGCCGTCGCGGTCTATTCGGACGCGGACGAAAGCGCCCCGCATGCGCGCTTCTGCGACGAGGCGATCCGTATCGGCGGCCCTAAACCCGCCGACAGCTACCTGCGGATCGATCGCATCATCGACGCCTGCGTGAAGTCGGGCGCTGACGCCGTGCATCCCGGCTACGGCTTTCTTTCCGAGAACGCCGAGTTCGCCGAGGCGCTGGAGAAAGCCGGCATCGTCTTCATCGGGCCGACGGCGCAATCAATCCGCGCCATGGGCTCGAAATCGGCGGCGAAGGACCTGATGGAGAAAGCCGGCGTGCCGACGACTCCCGGCTATCAGGGCGCAGACCAGTCGCTCGACGTCTTCCGCCGCGAATGCGCGCGCATCGGCTACCCGGTCCTACTGAAGGCGACCGCCGGCGGCGGCGGCAAGGGCATGAAGATCGCGGCGCGCGAGGCCGATCTCGCCGAGGCGCTGGCGAGCGCGCAGCGCGAAGGCAAGAACTCGTTCGGCGACGATCGCGTGCTAGTTGAAAAATACGTGCCGCGCGCGAGGCACCTCGAAGTCCAGATCGTCGGCGACGGAAAGGGCGAGGTCGTTCACTTCTTTGAGCGCGACTGTTCGGTACAGCGCCGCCACCAAAAGATCATTGAGGAGGCGCCGGCTCCGCGCCTCCCCGCCGATGTGCGCCGGCGCCTGCACGAGATCGGCGTCAACGCCGGCAAAGCGGTCCAGTACCGCGGAGCCGGCACGGTCGAATGCCTCTATGACGGCGGCGCCAACGTCTATTTCATGGAGATGAACACCCGCCTGCAGGTCGAGCACCCGGTCACCGAGATGATCACCGGCGTCGATCTCGTCGAATGGCAGATTCGCGTCGCGGCCGGCGAGGGCCTGCCCTTGAAGCAGGACGACATCCACGAGCGCGGCCACGCGTTCGAGGCGCGGCTCTACGCCGAAGACCCCGACAACAGTTTCGCGCCGTCGATCGGTAGGCTGACGACCCTTCGCCTGTCCGACCAAGCGCGCGTCGATTCCGGGGTCGAGGAGGGACAGGAGATCACGCCCTACTACGACCCGATGATCGCCAAGATCATCACGCACGGGGCCTCGCGCGTCGAGGCTCTCGGCAGGATGCGCGCGGCGTTGCGCGAGACGCGCGTCGCCGGCGTCGAAACCAACGCGTGCTTCTTGCACGCGCTCTGCGCCGATGGCGATTTCGCGAGCGGCGACGTCTCCACGAAATACATCGACGAGCATCCTGATGGGCTGTTTGCACGACCGGCGGCCGACGCGCGGGTCTACGGAGCGGCGCTCCTGGCGAGGCATTTGGCGGCGCGCGCAGGCGGCGCCGATCCGTGGGGCGCTCTCACGGGTTTCCGCCTGAACAAGGCCGCGAAGGCGATCTACTGGATCGACGTCGATGGCGCCCCAGCCATCGCCCGGCTTTTCCGCCACGGCCAAGCGCTCGACATCGAGATCGAACCGCGCGCGACCGCGGCCGCGCGAAAGGAAGGCAAGGGCGGCGGCGAGTCCATGCGGTTTTCCGTTGCGATGCCCTCTCCCCCCGCTCATCCCGGCGGGGTTGGGCTTCGCTTATCCATCAACGGCGAGGCCTTCGACGCCTTCGTCGCGCCGCATGGCGGGAAGCATCGCGTCTTCATCGGCGCCGAGAGCTGGGATGTTTCGTTCCCCGATCCGCTCTCCGGCGCCGGCGGCCATCACTCTGTGGAAGGCTCCCTCGTCGCGCCGATGCCGGGGGTCGTGACTCTCCTCAAGGCGAAGCCCGGCGAGGCGGTCGCCGCCGGCGCCGTGCTCATGGTCATGGAAGCGATGAAAATGGAGCACGCCATCAAGGCCCCGCACGACGGAACCATCAAGGCGTTCCGCTTCAAGGCCGGCGATCAGGTGAGGCAAGGCGACATGCTGGTCGAGTTCGAAGAGACGGCGTAGACTCGCGTCATGGCGGCCGCGGTCAACATCGTCGAAGTCGGGCCGCGCGACGGGCTCCAGAACGAGAAGGAGATCGTCAGCGTCGGGACCAAGGTCACGCTGATCGAGCGGCTGGCGTCGGCTGGAGCAAGAAGCGTCGAGGCCGGCGCGTTCGTGTCGCCGAAATGGATTCCGCAGATGGCGGCGACCGACGAGGTGATGGCGGCGATCAGACGAAAGCCCGGCGTCTCCTATCCTGTTCTGACTCCCAACCTGAAGGGCTACGAGGGCGCGCGCGCCGCGAAGGCGGATACGGTCGCGGTGTTCGGCGCGGCCTCGGAAGCTTTCAGCCGGAAGAACATCAACTGCTCCGTCGCCGAGAGCATCGAGCGCTTCAAACCGGTCTTCGAGGCGGCGAAGGCGGAAGGCGTTCGCGTCCGCGGTTACGTCTCCTGCGTGCTCGGCTGTCCTTATGAGGGACGGATTCCCGTCCGAAACGTCGTGCGCATCGCCAAGGCGCTTTACGACCTTGGCGCCTATGAAATCTCGCTCGGCGACACCATCGGCGTCGGCACGCCGAGAGAGACCAAGGCGATTCTGAGCGCCGTGGCGGGAGAGGTTCCCGTCGCAAAGCTCGCTGGCCACTATCACGACACCTACGGTCAGGCGCTCGCCAACATCTGGGCGTCGCTGGAAGGAGGCGTCGCGACCTTCGATTCTTCCGTCTCCGGCCTCGGCGGCTGCCCTTACGCCAAAGGCGCGTCCGGCAATGTCGCGACGGAGGACGTCGTCTATTCGCTGCACCAGTCCGGCCTTGCGACCGGAATCGATCTCGACGCGCTCATCGAGACGAGCCTCTGGATCTCCGAAAAGCTCGGCCGCCGCCCGCAATCGAAAGTGACGCTGGCGCGCATGCCGAAGGCATAGCGGACATCATCACAGGGCGCGAAGCGGCCGGACTTACGGATCGGACCGCCGCGGGTTCCAGGTCCTTCCCGCCCTCAGCCTGGCAGCTTGTAGTCCTGAAACATCTTGCGGAGCTCCGTCTTCAGCACCTTGCCGGTGGCGCCGAGCGGCAACTCCTTCACGAATTCAACGGCGTCGGGCCAGGCGATCTTGTCGAGCTTGTCCCTGAGAAACGCCTTGATGTCGTCCGGAGACGGATTATGCCCTTCGCGCTTCACAACGATGAGGAGCGGGCGCTCCTGCCACTTCGGATGAGGAACGCCGATGACGCCGGCCTGCGCGACGCCGGGATGCAGCATGGCGGCGTTCTCGACTTCGATTGACGAAACCCACTCGCCGCCGGTCTTGATGACGTCCTTGGCGCGATCGGTGATGCGCATGAAGGCGTCGCCGTCGATGGCGGCGACGTCCCCGGTGTCGAACCAGCCATCCGCGGTCAGCGTAGCCGACTCGGCCTTGTAATAGTCCTTGACGATCCACGGCCCGCGCACCTGGAGACGTCCCTCCGCGACGCCGTCATGGGGTAGAACATGGCCGTCTTCCGAGACGATTCGCATGTCGACGAACGGCATGGCGCGGCCGGCTTTAAGTTGAACCGGCAGGCGCTCTTCAAGCGGAAGCGCGCGAATATGCGGGGGCAGATGATTGACCGTGCCGAGCGGGCTCATTTCGGTCATGCCCCAGCCTTGCTGCAGTTCGATGCCGAGTTTCTCATAGGCGCGGATGAGCGCCTCCGGCAGCGCCGAGCCGCCGCACAGCCCCTTCTTCAGATGCGGCAGCGCTTTGCCGGTCTTCTCCATATACTGAAGCAGCGCGAGCCACACCGTCGGCACGCCGAGCGAATAGGCGACCTTCTCCTGGTCAAGGAGTTCGAAAAGGCTCTCGCCGTCGAGCTTCGGTCCGGGCAGGACCAGCTTGAGCCCGCCCATCATCGCCGAATAGGTGATGTTCCAGGCGTTAACGTGGAACATCGGAACGACGGGGAGGACGACATCGCCTTCCTTGCAGCCGAGCGCCGTCGGCAGGAGGCTGCAGATCGTCTGCAGCACGAGCGCGCGGTGCGAATAGAGAACGCCCTTGGGGTTGCCGGTCGTGCCGGACGTGTAGCACATCGTGACGGCCGTATTCTCGTCGAACTCGGGCCAGTCGATGCGCGTCGACTGGCCGGCGATCAGCGACTCGTAACTCTGCACGCCGGCGGTATTCGCGTCCTCGGAAAGCGCGATGAAGGTCCTGACCGATTTGAGTTTGGGGCGAAGGGCGGCGACCAACGGCGCGAAGGTCGAATCGTAGAAGAGATAGGCGTCTTCCGCATGGTTGACGACGAAGGCGGCGTTGTCGGGCCCGAGACGTGGATTGACCGTGTGGAGCACGGCGCCGATCCCGCCAACGGCATAGTACATCTCGAACTGGCGATACGTGTTCCAGCCGATGACGCCAACCCGATCGCCCTTGCGAACTCCCATCTCCCGCAATGCATGAGCGAGCTGCGCGATGCGCCGACCCGCTTCGCCGATCGTATAGCGGTGAATAGGACCTTCGACAGTACGCGTGACGATCTCCGTCGCGTGGTAGGTGCGCAGCGCATGCTTCAGAATCTCCGTTGTCAGCAGCGGACGATCCATCATCAGGCCCAGCATCGCGTCTCTCCTGTTGGCGTTCTCGCCAATATCCGGAAAGGAGGGGCGGCGGTCAAATCCGGGCGGCAGGGCGAGGCGCCGCCCTCAAGACTGAGCCTTCTGGCCGACCGTTGCTCGCATGGCGGGACCCCAACGACGCCACGGCGGGCCGCCGGGTCCGAGCGACCTTGCCGGAGCCTCGCCGCCGCCGGGCGGCGGCCGCCGACTGATGGCGCGCATACTGACGAACTCGGCAGAGCTTCGGCCCGCCGACAGATGGGCCTTGCCGACGCTTGGCGGACATGCGCCTTGCGCCCAGCCCGGGGGGTTTCTAAAGACACCGCCGAAGGCGGGCGGCCTCGGGGCTTGCCGGGCATGGCGGCGAGGGCGGCATGAAAATTCTGGTGATTGGCGGCGACGGCTTTTGCGGGTGGCCTACGGCTTTGCACCTATCGCATCTCGGCCACGACGTCGTCATCGTCGATAACCTCTCTCGCCGCAAGATCGACATTGAACTCGAAGTCGAAAGCCTTACGCCGATCCGGCCAGTCTCGGTGAGGCTCGCCGCGTGGAAGGAAGTTTCGGGACGGGACGTCCGCTTCAAGAACATCGACGTCGCACAAAACTACGCCCGCCTGCTGAGGCTGATCGAGGAGGAGCGGCCAGAGGCGATCGTTCACTTCGCTGAACAGCGCGCGGCGCCCTACTCGATGAAATCTTCCTACCACAAGCGCTATACGGTCGATAACAACATCAATGCGACCAACAACATCCTCGCCGCCATCGTCGAAGCGAGGTCGGCCGCTCATCTTGTTCATCTCGGAACCATGGGCGTCTACGGTTACGGCACGGCGGGCCTAAAGATTCCGGAAGGTTATTTGCCGGTGAAGATTGAGACCGAAGACGGCCGCGAGATTCGCCAGGAAATTCTGTACCCGGCTAATCCGGGGTCGATCTATCACATGACCAAAACTCAGGATCAGCTCCTGTTCGCCTTCTACAACAAGAATGACGGCGTCAAGGTGACGGACCTTCATCAAGGCATCGTCTGGGGCACGCAGACCAAAGAAACGCGGATGGACGATCGGCTCATCAACCGCTTCGATTATGACGGGGACTACGGCACCGTTCTCAACCGCTTTCTGATGCAGGCGGCGATCGGCTACCCCCTGACCGTGCACGGCACCGGCGGGCAGACCAGGGCCTTCATCCATATTCAGGATACGGTCCGCTGCATTCAGCTCGCGATTGAGAATCCGCCGCAACGCGGCGAACGCGTGCACATCCTCAACCAGATGACCGAAACGCATCGGGTGCGTGATCTCGCGCAGATGATCGCGGCCAAGACCGGAGCGAAAATCGCCAACGTTCCCAATCCGCGCAAGGAAGCGGCCGAGAACGATCTTAACGTCGAGAATCGCCGGTTGCTCAATCTCGGTCTCCATCCGATCACGCTGGAGGAGGGCCTCATGGACGAAGTCACCGAGATAGCGCGCAAATACGCCACTCGCTGCGATCGCACGAAGATTCCGTGCGTTTCCTATTGGACCGAAGAGCAGCGCGGCGGAGGGCGATGACGGCGCCGCTAGCGCGGCGCGCGCAAATTGCGCACGGTTTTGCTCGCAAACGCCGCGACAAACAAGGGCTGGAGCGAGCGCCGTGATTCCGAATCATCGCGCGAAACTCTAGTCGGCTTCGAACCCCAAAAGAGCCCTTATGTCCTCCAGCGGCCGGTCCGCGGCGTTACGCCATTGATGCACAGAGTTGGGATTCAGGAGTTCCCCGCCAGCGGACAGAATCAGAATCGTCGGCGTTCCCATCAGCGTGTGAACGCCGAAACGCTTCGGCACGTCGAGATTGCGGTCGCGGCGGCCGACATCGACAAAAACCGTCTCATATCGCTCTCTCACGAGGTCGGCGATCGACGGATCCGCCAGCATCATCGCGAAGCTGCGACTGTCATGGCACCAGTTGCCGCCAAGCACCAGGAGCACGCGCTTGCCGCCGGCCTCGGCCGCGCGGAGGGTCTCATCGACGTCGGCCATGGCGTCGCGCGCCTTGTCGAACGGCCGCGGCTCGCCGTCCACGCTGACGCCCGCTTGGGCCGCGACGGCCATGGCGAGGCGCACGAGCGGTTCTTCAACATCATAGAACGAAGGGTGGCCGCCGCGCTGCGGGGTCTTCGCGGTCCCGGTGATCGCGTAGGCGAAGCTCACCTGCCGGTCGCGCCCGCGAGCCGGATCGGCTGGTGCGCGCCAGAGCCCGGCCAAAAGCCCGTACGCTTCGCCGGAATGGCCGACAAGCTCGACGCCCGGCCAAAGAGGCCCCTCGCCCTTTATCGCAAGCGTGCCGATGCCGGCTGCAGGATACAAGCCGTCGGCGGGATCCCCCGTCGCCGCTTCCGGATCAAAGCGCCAGACAATTTCCACGTCGCCCCGCGCGTCGTGAAGGCGAAGCAGATCGAGAACGCTGGCGCGCAGGCCGCCCTGCGGCGAGAAGAGAGTGGCGTTGGCGCCGGGGACGTAGGCAGCAAGATAGGCCGCGGCGTCAAGCTCCTCAGCCCGAAGGAAATAAGGCCCGCTTGCCGCCAGCATGTCTGCGTCGTCGGTTTGGGCGGTCCATCGCCTGTTTTCGACCCGGTAAAGAGTCGCGGCGCGGCGACGGGCTTTTGGCGAAACGCCAGACCAGTTGAAGCCAGCATCGAGTTTCAGCGGCGCGAGAATCCGCGACCCGACGACCCGGTCGAACCGATCTCGCGCCGCCAGTTCCAGGACAGTGGCGAGCACGCCGTAATTGATATTGGCGTAGGTGAAATAATCGCCCGGTTTTCGCGATGCGCCTGGCTCGGGGACGGCGAAGGGGCGCGTCGCCTCGATCAGCGCTCGGAATTCTCCAGGCGCCGCAACCCAGTATTCGTCGGGGTCGCGCAGCGAAGACAGGTGCGTCATGAGCTGACGCGCAGTGATCGGCGCCTCGGGATAGGCCGGATTGCGAAGGGACCAGCCCAGATAGTCGGATACATCGCGATCAAGATCGAGAAGACCCTCTCTTTCCAGAGCGATCGCGGCCATGGCCGCGGCCATTTTCGAGATCGAGGCTACGCGCATCTTCGAATCCGGGGTCAGCCTGCGCAGGCACTTCTGGACAGGCGCGTCGTCGAAACTGGCGCAACCCGCCGCACCGGCATAGACGACCTCGTCGCCGACCTTGACCGCGATCACCGCGCCCGCAAGCGGATTTCCGGTCGCTTCGCCCGCGACGATCGCCTCGAGATCGCGGTCAAAGTGTTTGCTTCCGGCGGCGCCCGCGAAGCCCGGCGCCATGGCGAGAAGAAGACCTGCAAGCCGGGCGCGCATGGACTAGCCGCCGAAATAGCGCTTCAGGCGCGCCGAGGCTTCGGCGAGCACTTCAGGCTTCTTGCAGAAGCAGAACCGTGCGAAGCGGCGGGGCGCATGGTCGTCGCCCTGCTGGTAAAAGGCCGAGACCGGAACGGCGCAAACCTTGGCCTTCGTCGTGATCTCGCGGCAAAAAGCCATGTCGTCGCCGTCGTATCCGACCGAGCGGATATCGACAGTCATGAAGTAGGTCCCGGCGCATGGGACGACGTCGAATCCCGCATCGGCGAGCCCCGCGCGCAGGAGGTCGCGCCGCGCCTGCATGCCCCTAACGAAGTCATCATAGTAAACGTCCGGGAAATCGAGCCCTTCCGCGACGGCCAGTTGAAGAGCGGGCGGGCAAGTATAGGCGATGAACTGATGCGCCTTCATCGCGCCGGCGATGAGATGCTCCGGACCCGTTATATACCCGATGCGCCAGCCGGTGAGCGAAAACGTCTTCCCTGCCGAACCGAGCCGGACCGTGCGCTCGCGCATGCCCGGCAGGGTCATGAGCGGCCGGTGACGCCGGCCGTCATACACGAGGTGCTCGTAGACTTCATCGCAGATGACGATAAGGTCGTGCCGGATAGCCCTGTCGGCGACGAGGTTGAGCTCCTCGTCGGAAACAACGCTCCCTGAGGGATTGTGAGGGCTGTTGACCACGATGAGCTTCGTCGCCGGCGTGATCGCCGCGTCGAGCGCGGCGCCGTTGATGCTCCACTTGGGCGGCTTGAGGTGGACGATCCGGGCCCTCGCGCCCGCCGCCTCGATCACCGGAAGATAGGAATCATAAAAGGGCGCGAAGATGATCGCTTCATCGCCCGGCTGCAGGAAGCCGAAGAAGCATGCGGCAAGACCTTCCGTCGCGCCGGCCGCAACCAGGGTCTCGGTCCGCCAGTCGACCTCAAGCTCGTAGAACCGCTTGTTCGCCCGGGCGACCGCCTCCCGGAGGACCGGCAAGCCGGATACCGGCGAGTACTGATTGGGACCCTCCAGGATGGCGGCAGCGGCTTTTTCGAGAATCGTTCGGGGACCGTCTTCGTCGGGAAAACCCTGGCCGAGATTGATGGCGCCGGCGTCGTCGGCGAGCGCCGACATCACCTGAAAGATCGTGACGGGCCGCTGGGAGAAAACCGTGTTGAGCGATCGGTCCATGGGCGTCCTTGAACCCCGGACGCCACTATGCCCCCCGACCGCGATTCCGCAAACAAAAAGGGCCGCATTGCGCGGCCCTTTCGTCAAATCAATTTGCAGCTTCGCGCAAGCTTACTGCGGAGTCGCTTCCGTCGCTTCCTCGGCAGCTTCTTCCGCCGCGCCTTCGACCGCTTCGGCGGCGCCTTCGACCGCTTCGGCGGCGCCTTCGACCGCGCCTTCGACCGCTTCGGCGGCGCCTTCAACGGCTTCGCCGGTCGCTTCTACCGCTTCTTCAGCCATCGCGGCGCCCGCATCAACCGCGTCGCCGGCGTCTTCGACCACCGCCTCAGCGGGGGCGGCCGCTTCTTCCGCCGCGGCCGGCGCTTCTTCTGTCGCAGCTTCCTTCTTGCTGCAGGCGACCAGGCCGACTGCGGCCGACATCGCCAGAACCATCAAAAACTTCTTGTTCATGACCCTTTTTCCCTCTGTTCCGTCGCCAAGCCTTTAGTCCTAGCGCGGGCGCGGTGCTCCCAGATTTTGAAGCCACAGTCAAAGAAATTGGCGTTCATCCGAAGCGTCCTAATAGCGCATTTCGACGCAGGCTTGCCTGTCCCAAGGACCTAGACCGCTTCGGAGCGGCGCGCTCGGGCGATTTGCCGGTATAATATTACGTTTTAGCAATGAAACAATTCCGTGTGGGAACCGTTGACAGATGCCGATCCGCCGCGCTGCGGGTGTTACAGATTGTTACAGCGCGGCATTTTCCGTACCCGCTGGAATTCCATTGAATGATGCCGCATGTCGCAGACCCATGAAAGCGAAGGCCCCGCAAGGAGGAGAACGCACCTTGGTCGATAGGCCGGAACCCGCCGCGCTGCGAGGCGACGTTTTCGAACGAGAGGAAACGGTCGCCGCTTGGGACGACGACTATTATCATCCGCTTGCGGCGCGCTATTACGACCGAGCGTTGCCAGACATGCTGACCGCAATGGGGGTCAGGCCCGGAGATTTGGTCCTCGACGCTGGCTGCGGTCCCGGCGTCCATTCGATCCGCGCCGCCCGATTCGGCGCGAAGGTTAAGGCGATCGACGTCTCGTCGGTGATGCTGGCGCATGCGCGGGCGCGCGCCGAGCGCGCGGGCGTCTCCGCCATGATCGACTTTGCGAAGGACGATCTCACCAAGCTCTCGCTGGAACCCGGGGCCTTCTCCTTCATCTTCAGCTGGGGCGTCCTCATCCATGTGCCGGACGCCATGTCCGCGCTCGATCACCTCGCGAGGAGCGCGGCTCCCGGCGGCAAGCTCGCGCTCCACATCCTCGCCAAGGACTCGCTCGACGACATGATCGAGCAGGGCCTGCGCCGGCTCCTGCGCAAGCCGCTCAAGAACCTTGAGGAAACGCCTCTCGGCCGCGGCAACTGGTACGACTTCAACGGCGAGCGGCTTTGGGTGCAGCGGTTCGATATCGGCAAGCTCGAGCGCGTCATGGCCGAACGAGACCTGAGGCTCGTCGGGCGGCGGGGGGCGGAGTTTTCCGAATTCCAGCGGCGCGCGCCGAAACTGCTGAGGCCCCTGCTGCTGCTCGCCAACAGGCTCGCCTACGATCTTCGCCTGCCCGCCGCCTTGTTCTGCACACAGATAGTTATCTTCGAGAAGCCGCCAGAACGGCGCAACCGGATTGACGGATCAGCTCCGTGAGAGCCGGCTGACGGCGACGCCAGTCAGCACGATGATCAAGGCGACGAAGGCGCTCCAGTGCAGGCGTTCGTGAAAGAGCAGGGCGCCGAGCGCGACGGCGCAAACCGGCGTCAGATAGTTGGCGAATGCCATGAAACCCGCTCCGACGCGCTGCACCACGATGATGATCAGCAGCCCGGCGATCCCGGTCGGCCCGAGGCCGAGGGCCGTCACGCTGAGAACGCTGCCGAGCGACCAAGCTGCGGGATCAAGATCGACGAAGAGCAGCGCGGGGGTCGCCAGGATCGCGCCGCCGAAAACCGTCACGAAGGCGAAGATCTTCGGCGGGACATAGGCGGCGCGGCGCGAAATAATGACGGAGACGGCGTAGCACAACGTCGCGAGCGCCAGCGCGGCTTGCGCCGTCAGCGACGAGGTCGCCGCGCCGGCGAGCGCGTCGCCGCCCATCAGGATGCCGACCCCGACGAATCCGAGCGCGAAGCCTGCGGTTTTGACCGGCGTCAGCTTTTCGCCGGCGAAAAAATGCGCCAGGCCGATCGTCCACAGCGGCATTAGCGCCATATAGAGGCCGGCAAGACCGCTTTCGACAAACTGCTGCGCCCACGGAAAAATCAGGAATGGAACAGCGTAGCCGACGGCGCTCACCGCCAGCATCGAGGCAAAGGCCGGCGTTAGACGCAGACGCCCGGTTGAGCGGGTCAGCATCGGCGAAGGCTTCTCGCCGCCGAGCCGCATCACCGTATAAAGGAAGGCGGCGCCGACCCAGAGCCGCCCGACGGCGACGACGGCCGGCGGAACGCTTGAGATCGCTTCCTTGATGAAGGCGAACGAAGAGCCGCCGATCGCAACCAGCGCGGCGAAAAGCGCCCAATCGAGCGCATCCGCGCGTCCTTCGGCCTTAATCTCTCTCGGAGCGGCGTTCATCAGGCGTGGCGGATTGTTAAAAATCTCGCGCGTGATCGCGCGTTGCGCTTGGCATGCCCGGTAACCAAGGCGCAAGCGATTTTCGGCTAGGCGTAGCGAATAGCTGTTATTTGCTCCGACCCATTGACGGACGGGCGCGGATGCGGAGAGATGTCATTGGGCCACGCCTCCCCAACGAGGCGCGACCCATCTGCAAGGATGGGAGTTAAAGAATGACGACGAAGCCGACGACGCGCCCCGCGCGTCCTTTTTTTTCATCCGGTCCCTGCGCCAAGCGCCCGGGCTGGTCAGCCGAAAAACTCGCCGCGCCGACGCTCGGACGTTCGCACCGCGCCAAAATCGGCAAGTCGCGCCTCAAGGAGGCGATCGATCGCACGCGCGCGCTCCTTGAGATTCCGGCGGACTACAGGCTCGGCATCGTGCCGGCCTCCGACACCGGGGCCGTCGAAATGGCGATGTGGTCGCTGCTGGGACCGAGGCCGGTCGATCTCGTCGCCTTCGAGAGCTTCGGCGAGGGCTGGGTCTCGGATGTTCAAAAGCAGTTGAAGCTTAAAGGCCGCGTTATCGGCGCGGACTACGGATCCCTGCCCGATCTTTCCTCGGTCGATCCTGCGAACGACCTCGTATTCACCTGGAACGGCACGACCTCCGGCGTCCGCGTTCCGAATGCGGATTTCATCTCGCCGAGGCGCGAGGGCGTCGTCATCTGCGACGCGACTTCCGCGGCGTTCGCCCAGGCGCTCGACTGGGAAAAGCTTGATGCGACAACCTTCTCTTGGCAGAAGGCGCTTGGCGGAGAGGCGGCGCACGGGATGCTCGTGCTGTCGCCGCGCGCGGTCGAACGTCTTGAGAGCTATTCGCCGCCCTGGCCGATGCCGAAGATCTTCCGCATGACCAAGGGCGGTAAACTGCAGGAGGACATCTTCGAGGGCGCGACCATCAATACGCCGTCCATGCTGTGCGTCGAGGACTGGATCGACGCGTTGACCTGGAGCGAATCGGTCGGCGGCCTCAATGGCCTGTTGGCGCGGGCCGATGGAAATCTCGCCGTGATCGAGAAATGGGCCTCATCATCGCCTTGGGCCTCGTTCCTGTGCGCCGACAAGGCGTCGCGCTCAAACACGTCCGTTTGCCTGAAGATTGTCGATCGCCGAGTCTGCGAACTGTCTGAGGATGGGCGGCGCGCGTTCGTCAAGAAGATGGAAACAGTTCTCGAAGCCGAGAAGGCCGCTTACGACATCGGCGGCTATCGCGACGCGCCGCCGGGTCTGCGGATCTGGTGCGGCGCCACGGTCGAGCGCGCCGACGTCGAGGCGCTCACTCCCTGGCTCGACTGGGCCTTTTCGGAGGCCGTGAAGTCGGCGCTGTGAACGGCAACGGAGGCGGGTGGAAGAAGCGCAACCCGCCTCAGCGAGCCCGCCGGCGCGGGCATTGCGCTTCACTCCAGCACCCCGCAGGACACAAATGCCAAGAGTTCTCATTTCCGACGCCCTAAGCGACGCCGCCGTCAACATCTTCAAGGAGCGCGGCGTCGACGTCGACTACCTCCCGGATCTTGGGAAGGACAAGGACAAGCTCCTGTCCGCTATCGATAAATATGAAGGCCTCGCCATTCGCTCGACCACCAAGGCGACCTCCGCCGTCATCAAGGCAGGATCCCGCCTTAAGGTGATAGGCCGCGCGGGCATCGGCGTCGACAATGTGGATATCCCGGCCGCGACGGCCGCCGGAATTGTGGTGATGAACACGCCTTACGGCAACGCCGTCACGACGGCCGAACACGCCATCGCCATGATGTTCGCTCTCGCCCGGCAACTGCCGCTGGCCAGCGCCTCCACGCACGCCGGCAAGTGGGAGAAGAACCGCTTCATGGGCGTCGAGCTCTTTGGCAAGACGCTCGGCGTGATCGGCTGCGGCAATATCGGCTCCTTCGTCGCCGAGCGCGCCATCGGCCTCAAGCTCCGCGTCATCGCCTACGATCCGTTCCTCACCGACGCGCGGGCCGTCGAGCTTGGCGTCGAGAAGGTCGACCTTCCCGCCCTGCTCGAACGCTCGGACATCATCACGCTCCACACGCCCCTGACCGATCAGACGAAAAACATTCTGAGTGCGGAGAACCTGAAGAAGACGAAAAAAGGGGTATTCATCGTCAATTGCGCGCGCGGCGGCCTTGTCGACGAAGCGGCGCTGAAGGCGCTGCTCGATTCAGGACATATCGCCGGCGCCGGGCTCGACGTATTCGCGGAAGAGCCCGCGACCAGCCACCCGCTCTTCGGACATGATCGGGTCGTCGCCACGCCGCACCTTGGCGCCTCAACGCGCGAGGCCCAGGAAAACGTCGCGATCCAGATCGCCGAGCAGATGGCCGACTACCTCATGAGAGGCGCGGTCTCGAACGCGCTGAACAGTCCTTCGATCACGGCCGAGGAAGCGCCGCGGCTTCGTCCCTTCATTCGTCTTGCCGAGCTCCTCGGGCTGTTTGCCGGCCAGCTCACGGAGACCAGCGTCAAGGCGGTTGAAGTCGTTTACTCAGGCGGAGTCGCGAAGCTGAACACCCGGCCGATGACGGCGGCCGCCATCGCCGGCGTGCTCCGGCCGATGCTTGCCGAGGTGAACATTGTAAACGCTCCCGTAATCGCCCGGGATCGCGGCGTCGCCATCGCCGAGACCTATCGCGACGACGCGCAGAACTTCGAAAGCGTCATTCGCCTGCGCATCGTCACTGAGCGGCAGGACCGGTCGATTTCGGGGGCGCTGTTTGGCCAGACGCCGCGCGTCGTCGAGATCAAGGGCGTCGAGATGGAGGCGTCCTTTGCGCCCCACATGCTTTACGTCACCAATGAGGACAAACCGGGGTTCATCGGCGCGCTCGGCCAGATCCTCGGCGACGCGAACGTAAACATTGCAACCTTCAACCTCGGCCGTTCAGGGCCCGGCGCGGACGCCATTGCGCTGCTGGCGGTCGACGATGCGGTCAATGAAACCGTCCTGAAGCGCGTGCGGTCGCTCCCCCATGTGAAGCAGGCGAAGGCCCTAAAGTTCTAGGGCCCATTCCGAAAAGCGCGACGCCGCCTTCGGAACGACCCGAAAACCACGGCCACGCTTCCCCGCTCGCCTTCGGAAACATGGTCTAACGACGCCCGCTATTCGATGCTGAAGGCGGGAGCGCCGTCCCCGTAAACACGGCGCCAGTCGGCCGAGGCCCGCCGTGGACCTCTCGGGCGGACGAAAAGTCTCCGGAGGCCGGTTGCTGCTGTTCTCAACAATCTCATCATGGTGTCGCTCCCGTCTCTCCCGCGCCCGATCCGTCGGCGCTTCTCGGGTAATGTGGCGGGCGCGGGACTGCCTGCCTGTTACCGGCATCACAGGTCGCGATCAGTTGATGCGGCGAAGCGCGTCCGCACGCCTCTCCCGCGCGGCGGCGCTCAAGCCGTGGACGGTCTTCTCCCAGTGGTGCGGGTTCTGAAAGAGCTGAAATACGGCGCGCCACGCGGCGATCGATGCGAGCTGCCAGTAGATCGGGGCGAGCAGCGCGTAGGGAACGAGCCGCCGCCAGCCGCGCCGCGCCGGCGCGACCGCGGCGAGGAATACAAGCAGCAGATTGCCGGCGACCAGCGCGGCGAGGTTCGCGGCCTCGATCGCTGGAGGATAGGCTGTCTGGGCGGCAAGCGGCCACACAAGCGCCAGCGCCCACAGCAGCGGGCTGAGAAGCGCGCTAAGGACATTGCCGGCGACAAAGAGCTGGAGAGCGGCGATGCCGCGCCATCCCGCGGCGCGGCGAAAGGCGTGCGGGTCGCGCATGTGGACAAGCCAGGTTTGCATGTAGCCCTTCATCCAGCGCGAACGCTGGCGGATCCAGTTGCCGAGCCTGCAATTGGCCTCTTCGAAAGTCGTCGAATCGAGGACCTTGGTGCGATAGCCAAGCCGCGCGAGCCGGAGGCCAAGATCGGCGTCTTCCGTCACGTTGCAGGGATCCCAGCCGCCGACGCTGCGCAGGATGTCCGTGCGGAAAATATTCGACGTGCCGCCGAGGGGTATCGGCATCCTCAGACGTTCGAGCGCGGGAAGCAGCAGGTCGAACCACAGCGCATATTCGAGCGCAAAAAGGCGGGTCAAGAAATTGTCGTCGGCGTTGAAGAAATTGAGCCGCGCCTGCAGGCAGGCGAGGTGGGGAGCCCCATGCGCGAACATGGCCGCTGCTTTGCGAAGCTGATCTGGTTCGGGCTCGTCCTCGGCGTCGTAGATGACGACGAACTCGCCGCGCGCCCCCGCAAGTCCGAAATTGCAGGCCTTCGGTTTTGTCTTCGGACCGCCCTCCGGCACGATCACGCAGTCGAATCGCCGATCTAGGCCAAGGCGGAACGCCTCGGCGATCGTCGCCCTGTCCGTCTCTTCGAGGAGCAGTTTGATGTCGAGCTTTTCGACCGGGTAGTCGAGACGCGCCAATGCGTCGGCGAGCGTCGGCAGGCCTTCAGCCTCGTCATGCACGGGGAGCAGGATGGTGACCGTCGGCAGAATGTCCTCCGTCGTCGGGAACGCAACCGGCTTCGGCGCGCCCCCGGATCCGATGACCGCGAGGGCCGCCCGAAATAGGATCGAGAGCAGGAAGAACGTCGACGCCGCGAGGCTGACGCAGGCGAGCGTCAAGATCGGCGACGCGATCATGAGGGTTGCAAGGATTGCGGCCGCGAACCCCGCCGCCAGCTTCTGCCGCGAGGTCAGCAGGAAGTGCGCCGAAAGTCCGGGCGACCGGCGCCGAAGTCCGAAGATCGCCGCATCAAGGTGCGCGTCCCGCATGTTTCGCTGCGGCGGCGCGGCGGGGACATCGACGCGCGCCTCGGACACGTCAGAACTCCGCCCACAGAGCGACGAAATACCCCGCCCCGCGTTCGAGATTGCGTGACGCCGCCTCGTAGGAGACGCCGGCCTGCACCGACCATCGCTGGCCCTGGCGCCATACAAGCGAAGGTTGAAGGATCAGGACGTCGTAGTCGGCGCCTCCCGGCTTCTCATTGCGCAATGAGAGACGCGACTGCGCCTCCACGAGAACGAGAAGTCGCCGGGTCGGCTCAAGTCCGAGCAGCACGTCGCCACGAATCTGGTCGGCGCCGTCGCCGAACCGTCGCCTGTACCCGGCCTCCGCCGTCGCGTAGACCTTGAAGGGCTCGCTGATCAAACTGCGGCCGTAAAGGACGCGCAGTTCGGCGTCGATTCCGTCGCTGAAAACGCCGGGCCGACCGCCCTGCTCAAATCGCGTCGGCGTGATCCCGGTCGCCTTGACGCTCAACGCGCCTTGCCGGCCGTTGAGGACGGCGTATTGAACGCTCGCCTCGATCTCGGCGATCCCGTCGACCTGCGACTCGAAGAAGCCGTCGTAAAATCGCGCATGGCCGTAAACGATTTTCGCGCCGAGCGTCACGCCGCGGAGCAATCCGTATTCGGCATAAACGTCGCCGTCGAAGCGTTCGAAAACAGGCGCTCCCCCGCCGCCGACCGGCGCTTCGTCGCCTGTCGACTTGAAGTAATTGGTCTTCGCGGCCACGAAGAGCCGACCTTCCTCGCGCGGCCATGGCGAGGCGGCCGCTGCGGTCGCCGTGCTGAGCAATGCTGTCGCGAGCAGGCTCGCGCGTGCGACGCTGCAGGTCATCAAAGCCTCGCTGAGCGGAGGTGTCCCGGATCAACAGGGCAAGACTTGAACTCGACTGATGGCGACTTATCCGGCGGCCCCTCAAGACTTGAGCAGGGTAAAGCCGGACAGTCCCGACGCCAGCAATCTGCAGTTGTGGGGAAAAATCAGGAGGCGGCGCGAGCCGGCGTCGAAACCGGGCCGGCGACAACGCCGATTTCAGCGAGCTTGGTCTGCAGCGCCGGAGCGTCGAACGGCTTCAGAATGTGATGCGCGGCGCCGGCGGCTCGGGCGAGCGTGAACTGCTGGTGATCGTTCTCTGTCGCAATGAGGACGATGACAGGGCGCAGCTCCGGCTCGAACGCGCCGACGCCGCGCAGGAAGTCGAGGGCGCCGAACTGCGGCAGATCCCAGTCAAGCAGGACGGCGTCCGGCTTCTTTTCGCGGCACATTTCAACGGCGGCGGCGGCGTCAGCCGCCTCGCGCGTTTCGACCCCGAGATCCTTCAGTATGCGGACGGATATCTCCCGCATGATGGCGGAATCTTCGACGATAACGACGTTCTTCATGGGTCTGTCCCGTTACGGCGCAATCGAGCGCGGCGGCGTCGAGGACCCTAGCTCGTGCTTGGTTAGTCCTGCGTTAACGGGCTGCGACCCGCTTCGTCGCGCTGACGAACCTCCCCTTGAGGACGACCCGCTCGCCCTCGAGCGCCGCGTCGACGCCGCCCCCGGTTTCGCGGGCGAGGAGCCCGGCGATATAGGCCGGCGCAAATTTCGGCTTCAACTCCGCGACGTCTCCTGCGAGAGCTGAAAGAAGTTCGGCATGCAGCATGGCGCGCGGACCCGCCGCTTCGACAAGGTAGCCTTCGCCCGTCGCGCTGACCGTCACCTTGCCGCCCCGCGGCACGCAGTCGGCGGCCGCCTGCGCGAGAATGAGGACGACCTTCACCTCCTCTTTCGAGGCGAGGCCCGGCGGCACGCGCCAGTCGAGTTCAGCCTTGCACCAGTGGTAGATCTCCTTGATCGCCGCTTCGGCTTCCTCCATCGGGATCTGCGCGCCGAAGCCGCCGGCCGCGCCGTAAGCGAGGCGGGCGAACTTCAAAAGCGCGATCGACTTCTTCCCGCCGGACTTGATGAGATCGTTCGCCGCGTCGCGCATCGGCGGGTCGAGATCCTTGTCCTCAAGCACTTCAAGGCCGCTGCCGAGCGCGCCAACCGGATTGATGAGATCGTGGCAGACGCGGCTCGCGAGCAGTGACGCGAGAGCGACGGGGTCAAGAGGCTTCGAAACGCCGGACATGAAAGCGAGCCCTCCACAGCTTATGGAGCACTCTTACCGGCGATTCGGGTCCAAGAGGTTAATCAGGATTAGGAATAAGCCTCCTTGAGGCTTGCGCCCGGAATAAACGTCGCAGCCGCCTGGTCCGCCTCAGGGTTTTCTGAGCCACACGCCGCTGGGGTCCCGCACGCACTGTCCCGACGGCGCCCCGTTCACTTGCTGCTCGGCGAAGATGGCGGCGGCCGTCTCCACGGTGATGCCGTTTTTCTCCGCGAAGTCGGCGTAGATCGACTTGCGCTGCTGATTGTTGGCGCGCACCTCGCGCTTCAGGTTCGCGTCGGCCTTCGAAGCGTCGATGAAGCCGAGATAGCCGTCCGACTGTTCGCCAACAATGCATTGGGCCTTGGCGTCCTCGATCGCAGGGCTCGCGGCCGCGACAGCGCCCGAAAGGGCCAGGGCGCCCGCCGCCGTCAGCATCAAAATCGTCTTCTTCACCATCACTCTCCGCCGTCTCTCCCGCATCCTACGCGCGCGCTCCCGAAAAGTGGATGCCGGTTTTCGGGAAAAGCGCGCCGGACGCGCTAAAACACATCCGGGTTCTTTGCGATCAGGTCCTGGACCTCCTTGTCCAGCTTGACCCTTACCTCCTGATCGATCTTGACGTTCAGATTGATCTCGATCGGCTTGTCCGGCGCCTCCACTTTCACCGTCGCGCAGGCGGCGAGAATAAAGCCGGCGCCGAGAATCGCGAACGCCGGCAGCCCCGCTTGCGCGGTTCGAATGACGCCTAAAGCCATGACCCAGCCTCTGTATGTTCGGCCCCGCGTCTGTTGCGGCCGCCGGTCGTCCGGCCAGTCGCGCGCGCAAGGTCCTTCGACGCGATTACCATGGGTCGCCGATTTGGCGAAATGTAGGCCGGCTTGGGGCGGGCGCCGCCTTTATTCGGAGTCATCGACCGATCCTCCCGCCCTTTCGATCTGCAGCGTGATGTCGGAAGACAATCGCGCCTGATCGATGAGCGCGAGCAGCGGCGCCTCGATGCTCATGCGATAGACGACCGGCGACGTCACCGTGCGCTCATCGACCGTGACCCGGTTTGCGCCCTTGAAGACAATGTTGAAGTTCAACGCGCCGTCGAGAGGACCGTCGATCTTGGCCGTGAGTTCCTCGAAGTGGAGGTCGCGCAGAATGTCGAAGGCGAGCTTGGCCTGCTTGTTCGCGCCGCCCGCCGCCTCCCCCGCCTTGCCGACATAGCGAATTACGCCGGGGCCTTTGGCCGAGAAGAATCCCTCGACGATTCGCGCCTTGCCGTTGACGATCTTCAGCGGCAGCTCGCCCTCGATGAGGCCTTCGCCTGAAAGCCCGTCAATCTTCAGATAGTCGAGCAGGAGCGCCAGATCGACGTTCTCGGCCTTCAGCGAGGTGTCGATGGCCGCGCCGTCGAGCGCGGCCGTCGCGTCATAGGCGCCGAGCCTGCCGCCGAACCAGGGAAAAGTGGCGGAAGCGACGCGAATGGTCCCGTCGCCGGGGAGTTCATAGGCGATAACGCCGTCTTCAAGCTTCAGGGCGTCCATATCGACAGCGCCGACACGGATCTCCTGCACGCCTTTGGTTTTCAGCGGCGTCAGGCTTTCAAGGTCGATGTCGCCGCTGACGGCCGAGGTGCGATTGACCGCGCGGCCGGGGCCGACAAAGGTCATCTCTTCAAGCGACAAAAACCCCGAGGAGCGGAAATCGGAGGGCTTTCGACCCCAGGAGAATTTTGCGTCGGCCGAGGCGGCGCCCGTCGCCCCGGAAACGATCCCGGTCAGGGCGCTGACGATTTCTGCAGGCTGCAGTTTCCCCGGCGCGAAGGCGAGCGGGCCCGAGCGATAGGCCGTCGCCCCGACGCCCCGGCGGACGTCGTGCCATCCCTCGCCGCTGCCAATGCGGCGCCCGGCGCCCGTCGCGGCCGCGTATTCGAATGTCACCCTTTCATCGAGCAGCCGTGCGGAACCGGTTGCAGATATCGGCGCGAGCTGCGGCGCGGGGACATTCTGCGTCAGCACGACCTCCGCAATCGCCGCCTCGCCGGAAAGCCCTTGGGGATCAAGCCTCCCGGTGAGCCGACCCTTTGCGTCGGTCGCCACCACCACGCCGTTGATGACGACGACGCCGTTCGAAAAGGTTGCCGCGACATCCGTCTGCTGAAGTTTCGGGCGGTACTGCGCCTCAAGATCGACCGCCGGCGGCAGGCCGTCGATGCGAGTCGCGCCGAGCCGGTAGGAGCCGGTCTTCGCCGTCAGGAGGCCCCTGACCTCGGCCTGCGGCGCATCGCCTCCGCGCCAGGCGATCAGGGGTCCGTCGCCGCGGCAAAGCCGGGCGCCGGACAGCTCGGTATCGCTGTCCTGGCCCTCAAGCCGGAATCGCCCCCGCGCCATGCGGAGGCAGTCTTCAGCGTCGCTGAAGAAATCATAGGCCAGCTTCGCCGTATTCATCACGATGCGAAGATCGCCCTCGACGGGCGCTTCGAGAATCGTAAGGCGCCCGACTTTGGCCTCCTGGACGGTCGTCCTCAGGTCGGCGTCCGCCGTGACAATGCCGTCCTCGACCGCGCCGGCCGCCGCCAGCGTCGTGGCGCCGAGCTTCCAGGTCCACAGCGTTTGGTTCTGGAATGCGCTTTCGAGCCGGAACGACCACGGCCCGCCGTTGGACCGTTCCGCACGGAGACTCGCGCCGCCCCCAAGCGCGGCGCCGGAAACATCCGCCTTCACGGCGAGGACCTCTTTTCCTTGCGCCCGCTGGAACGCCGGCGCGCCGGCGCCGGCGGAGAGGAGCAGCGCGTCGCCGCCATTGCTCCGGATACGGACGGCGCCGGTGTCGCCGAAAGAAACGGTCAGCGAGCCGGGTTTGGCGACCAGCATCGCCGCGCCGTCGACTTCGAAGGTCTCGGCGTCCGGACCCCGGCGGATGGCGAAAACGGAGCGCAGCAGCGGATTTTCGGCCGCCGGCGACGGCGCTGACCTGAAGGACAGCCGGGCCTCGCCCTCGAGCGCCGTGCGCGTCCCGGCGAGAAGCTCCTTCCAGGGGCCGCCGGACGCCTTGAGATCGAGGGTCGCTGCGCGCAGGAAGACGCCGCTCGCGCCCAGATCGCCGGCGCCGCGTGTCGTGAGGACGGCCGATCCGTCCTCGGCAAGCGACAGCGCGCCCTCCTCAGTCCAGTCCTTGAGCTTCGCGCCTCCGATACGGAAATCAGCCGTGCGCGCGGTGAAAGTCATGCCCCCGCCCCGCCGGCGATCGAGCCCGCCCTCGATTTCGCCCTCGATCAACCCGTGCGCCGAGGTGGCGCGGTAGGCGAGACGATCGACCTTGACGGCGCCGACCTGGACGCCGCTTTGGCCGGGCGCCCGGCCGCCGATCTTCAGGCTGGCGATTCTGACCGTTCCGTCCGGCAAGATGGAAAGTTCGGCCTTGCCGGGGCCGAGCGTCACCCGGTCGATCGCCCGCTCGCGCCACAGCCGGCCGAGGTTGAACTCGGCCGAGACGGAATCGAGCGCGAGGTCGTCGCCGCTTCCACCCGGCTTGGGGACGGTCAGGCCGACGAGCACCACCCGCGACAGACCGGCTTCGCGAACGGTAAATCTTGCATTCTCAAGCCCGGCCCGGTCGAACGATCCCTTCAGGATGAATCCGAGGATCGGGGCGCGAAAAATAAAGACCGTCCCCAACGCCGCCACGAGGAGGCCAAGCGAAACGAGGAAAAACCGGGCGACCCCAAGGCCTTTCATCCGATCTCGGCCCTCCCTGTCGCGCGCATTAGGCCCTGCGGCTTAAGCATTTCGCAATTGCTCCGATCACAATTCGTCGAATCGCCTGTCTGCGCGAGGACGCAACGTTTGAACCCGAGAGGAAGCCGTGCCATGAGGCCCGCGATGTTCGACGGATCAGCGGCGCCATCCTGGCCGCATTCAGAGCAATGGGCGGCGATTCGTTGCGCGAAGTTTTGAGCGAATTTCGCCACGTCGGAGTAGCAGGGCGCCGACCGACGGCGTCGAGCCCGGCCGCGGCCATTCTTGTCGCGATGCTCGTAATGCTGGTCGGCGCCTCCGTGGTGGGCCTTCTGGCGCGGCGCGAACCCGAGGCCGTCGCCGCATCGGCCGTGCAATCGGCATCGCTCCCCCCGCCGCCGCTTGACCAGCCCGAGAAGACCGCGCCCGCCGCGCCGGCCATCCGCCAAGTACCGCACGCGCCAGTCGCCGAAACGCCGCGGCCGGCTAAGGTCGGCCAGGGGACCCTCGCGGCGACCGACAAAGGATCCGGCGCGGAGCCCATGCCGAGACTTGCTCCTCGGCGGGAGGCCGACGGCGAGTCGGTCGATGCGACCGGCGAACCGCGGCTGAAGCCCGGGCCGGCCGGCCCGACCCCCGTCGTCGCGGCAGACGCGCCGGGGAGCGAACTCCTTGTCCTTGGACAAACCCTGCTCGCCATGGACGAGCGGCGGCCCTCTTTCTATTTCGACGACGAATTTGCCGGGCCTGTCGCCTTGCCTGCGCCGCCCGCGGTCAGCCTCGCCCGCGACATCGACGAGGAGCCGGGCGTCACCAGCCTCAAGCTCGCCAGAGGCGAGAATTTTGTCGATGCGCTTCGCCGCGCCGGGGTCCGGGCCGAAGACCGCAACGCCGCCGCCGCCGCTTTCGGCAGGCTTTACGACCTTCGCCGCCTTCGCCCAGGACAGGAACTGCGGCTGACCACGGCGGCCCCCGCGCAAACCCTGTTCCAGATGGTCGCGGAGGGCCACGAGCCGCAATTCTATCTTCTCGGGCTCGATTTCAAGGTCGATGCCGCGAACCGCGTCGTTCTCAAACGCCTCGCTGACGGGACCTACGCGGCAAAGCCGGTCGCGGTCAGACTGTCGACGCGGCTCGCCTCCGTCAGCGGGCGCATCAATGGCAGCCTTTACAACACCGCCAAGCGGATCGGCGCTCCCGACAAGGTGGTCGCCGATCTCGCGGCGATTTTCGCCTATGACGTGGACTTTCAACGGGAAGTGTTCGGGGGGGACGAATTCGAGGCGGTGTTCGAGGCCCGTTATGACGAGGACGGCCGTTTGGTCGAGGCCGGGGACGTTCTTTACGGCCGCATGAAATGGAAGGGCCGGCAAAAGGAGAAGGGCTACTACCGCTTCGCCTCGGCCGACGGCGGCGCGCGGGCCGACTATTTCGACTGGAGCGGCGAAAGCGCCAAGCGCCTCTTGATGAAGACCCCGATCGACGGGGCCCGGCTCTCGTCCGGCTTCGGCGCGCGCCGACACCCGATTTCCGGCTACAACCGCCAGCACAAAGGCGTTGATTTCGCGGCCCCGCGCGGCACGCCGATCAAAGCGGCCGGCGACGGCGTGGTCGAGCGCGCCGATCGCTACGGCGGCTACGGCAACTATGTCCGCATCCGCCACGGCCAAGGCTACAAGACCGCCTACGCGCATCTTAGCGGCTTCGCCAAGGGCATGCGGGCCGGCAAGCGGGTCGAGCAGGGCGACGTCATCGGCTATGTCGGCTAGACCGGGGCCTCCACCGGCCCGCACCTTCATTACGAAGTGCTGCACGAGGGAAAGCATGTGAACCCGCAGAAGCTGAAGGTCGCGACCGGCGTTTCGCTGTCCGGAACGGACCTCAAGAAGTTCAAGGAGGCCCGCGACCTCATCGACGCCATGCGACGGGCGAGCAGCGAGGCCGAGCGGCTCACCGAGGACGCTGCCGCCAAGCAACTTTAGCACGGATCAAGCCTCGTCTCGAACAGCCCTGGCAACTCGGGGCGCACCCCTGCATCACCTTGCGAGGACCGCGCGGGGAACGTCGTCATGGCTTTTTCACCTCCTTTCGTGACGGTCGCGCCGATCATACGTCCGTGGCGGAGGTGTGGGATAACTTCGACCCTTTTCCCCCAGGGGTTGCCGGCTTGCTGGGCTCCCATGGTTAATTTCGGGCCGTCAACCGAGAGCGCCGCCTGACCATCCGCCTGTTGATCCCGATTGCGAAAAACCCCGGCTTTGATAGGAACAATCTATCGATACCGCCGCGAACCCCTTGAAATCCCAAACCAAACCTCCCACTATCTCCGTCAACGGGCTATGCAGGAGCACTTCACCCCATGAACGACATTCGCAGGAACTATGGCGGCGCCGTCGCCGGCGCCGGCGGCGTGGCGATTGACGCGGGTCTGCGTCAATACATGCTCGGCGTCTACAATTACATGGCCCTCGCCGTGGCCGGAACGGGCCTCGTCTCGTTTTTGGTGGCCTCCAACCCCGCGCTGGTGACCACGATCGCCGGCACGCCGCTGAAATGGGTGATCTTCGCGGCCCTTCTCGGCGTCGGCTGGTTTGCGCCGAAGGTCATCTACAGCGGCTCGAAGACGGCCGCGCATGGCCTCTTCTGGGGCTATGCCGTCCTGTGGGGTCTGCTGATCGCGCCGATGCTCTTTTCGTTCCGCATGCAGGGCGCTGCGATCGAAATCTATCGCGCCTTCTTCATGGCCGCGACCGCGTTCGGGGCCATGAGCCTCTTCGGCTACACGACCAAGAAGGACCTCTCGGCCTGGGCGAAATTCCTGTTCATGGCGACCATCGGCCTTCTGGTTGCGATCGTCCTCAACGCGCTCGTCTTCAAGAGCGAGATGGCGAGCCTCGTCACCTCCGGAATCGTCGTGCTGGTGTTCTCGGCGATCACCGCGTTCGAGACCCAGATGATCAAGTCGCTGTACACGGAAGGCGGCGCCGCCAACGACCGTTCGGCGATCTTCGGCGCCTTCGCGCTCTACGGGTCGTTCGTGACGCTGTTTGTGCACATCCTCAACATTCTCGGGATCATGCGCAGCGAGTAGCGACCCGCATCACACGGAAAACCCCCGGCGCGCGCCGGGGGTTTTTCTATAGCCCGACGGCATCGCTGTAATGCGTTGCGGCGTGTCCTTCGATCTGGCTATAGGCTCCGCGCATGTCAGTTCGCGATGCCTATGATCTGCCGATGTCGGCGGCCGACGACGCCGTCGGCGCCGGCTATGACGCCTATGTCCGTGAGTTCCTGAGTTACGGCTCGAAACTGCGGGCGCTGTTCGAGATTGCGGACGCCGCACCGCAGAGCGCGTTCCTCAACGCCCATGCCGCCGCCCTGCATCTCGCGTTCGAAGGCGCGGAAGGATGGGCGGCCGCCCTCCCCTATCTCGAGAGAATGAGCAGCCGACGCGGCTCGGCGCTTGCGCGGGAAGCGCTGTTCTGCGACGCCGTCGCCGCCTGGGCCCGTCGCGACTTCGCCGCCGCTCTCGCCGCGCTCGACGAACTGACCGTGCGCTGGCCCGCAGACCTCTGCGCTATCAAATGGGGCCAATATCACGCTTTCAATTTGGGCGACCAGGCCGCCCTGTTGCGTTTCGGCGAACGGGCGCGCCTCGTTCATGAAGAAACGCCCTACGCGCAGGGCATGATCGCCTTCGCGCTCGAGCAGAATCACCGCCTCGCCGAGGCCGAAGAGGCCGGCATGCGCGCCGTTGAGATCGCGCTCGACGACGCCTGGGCGCAGCACGCTGTCGCGCATGTCTATGAGACCGAGCGGCGTCCGCGGGACGGGGCGCGGTGGCTCGATCATTGCGCTCACACCTGGGAGAAGAAAGGCGTCTTCATTCGCGACCACAACTGGTGGCACGCCGCGCTCTTCCGTCTTGGCCTTGGCCGCCCCGAGGAAGCGCTCGCGATCTATGACGCGCGGTTATGGGGCGCCTGGCCGGAATTTCCGCAGGAGCAGATCGGCGCCGCTTCGATGCTGTGGCGGCTCGAACTGCGCGGCGTCGATGTCGGCGCGCGCTGGAAGCCGCTGGCGGCGCAGGCGCGCGGGCGCGCGAACGAACATCTCTTCCCTTTCCATGACCTTCACTACCTCCTCGCACTTGCGCGCGGCGGGGAGCCTGGCGAGGCGAGGGCGTTTCTTAAGTCGATGCCGCGGGAGGGCGGCGCCTGGTCGATCGCGGCGCTCGCCGGCGAGGGCATGCTCCATTACGCGCGCGGCGAGCCGACAGAAGCCGCGTCCTGTCTTGCCGCCGCCGCCCCGCGGCTCAGCTGCATCGGCGGGAGTCACGCCCAGCGCCATTTGTTCGCCGAAACCATGGCGGCCGCGGCGCCGGCGCGGCCGGCGCGCGCCTCCAGCCCATAGGGTCGCTCTCTGGCTTTCCTCCCGCGTGCGGCGTAGTAAGCCGCGCTCCACTCGGCACGCGGACAGCTTATGGCCAACCATCTCCATCAGGGCGACCTCCCCGACGGTCTCGATCTCGGCCGCGTCGTCGCCGTCGATTGCGAGACGATGGGCCTCAACACATGGCGCGACCGGCTATGCCTCGTGCAGCTGTCCTCGGGCGACGGTCACGCCCATCTTGTCCAGTTCCGTCAGGGCGCCTACACGGCGCCTCGCCTAAAGCGGATGCTGGCTGACCGGACCTGCCTTAAAGTCTTCCATTTCGCGAGGTTCGACCTCGCCGCGCTCAGGCACTGGCTCGGCGCCGAGGTCGGCCCGGTCTATTGCACCAAGATCGCTTCGCGCCTGACCCGCACCTTCACTGACCGGCACGGCCTCAAGGATCTGGCGAAGGACCTTCTCGGGGTCGAAATCTCCAAGCTCCAGCAGTCCTCGGACTGGGGCGCCGAAACGCTGACCCAGGCTCAGATCGACTATGCGGCGACCGACGTGCTTTACTTGCACGCGCTCCGAGAGCGACTAGACGCCTTGCTCGCCCGGGAGGGGCGGAAATCCCTGGCGCAGGCCTGCTTCGACTTCCTTCCCGCCAGGGCCGAACTCGATCTCGCCGGCTGGTCGGAGGTCGATATCCTGGCCCACGCCTGACGCACTTCTTGCGTGCAACCGGGGCCGGGAAGCCTATATTCGGCAGGACTCTTGAATGGCGCGACGGGCTCAGGGGAGCGCGCCCATGGATGCGATGACCGACGAACCGGCGATCCTGGAAGACGCGCCGCCGAGGGCTGAGCCCCGCCGGCGTCTGGAAGCGCTGCCGAGCCGTCAGCGTATCACCGGAGAACAGGCGGCCGCCCGCAGCAAGCTGGTGCGGCGGCTGCGGATCGCGCTGCCGGCCGTCGCGCTGGTTCTCGTCGCCGGACTTTTCCTCAATACGCGCAATGAGCGTCCGGATGACGCCTTCCTTGAGGACTTCAAGGACATGACCGCCACCCCCGACGAATACCAGATGGCCAAGCCGTCCTTTGCCGGCGTCGACAGCAAGGGCAAGCCCTACGAGATCAAGGCGGACCGGGCCTCGCAAGCCGCGGGGAATCAGGAAGTGGTCGAACTGGTGAGGCCCCGGGCGGTGACCCGCGGGCCCGACGAGGAGACCGAGGTCAGCGCGGAAAGGGGCGTCTTCCGTACCGACACCAGCCGACTCGACCTCAGCGACGAGGTGACCTTGAGGCGCCGGATCGGCAACGAGGTTTATGTGCTGAAGACGCCGGCGGCGACGGTGTCCATGAGCGACGAGACCGTGCTCAGCGACGCCGGGGTCGAGGGATCCAGCGAAGCGGGGTCCTTGCGCGCCGACAGAATGCGCGCATACAACGCCGAAGGCCGGATGGTTCTTGAAGGCAATGTCCGTATGCGCATTTATCCGAACAAGCTGAAGCTCGGCGAGGAGCGCAAGACCGGCGAGGAACCGGCAGGGAATGGGACGCCGCAATGAACCCTAGAACTCTCGTTTGCGCCGCAGCGCTCGCCTTCGCCGCCGCAAATCCGGCGGCCGGCCAGATCGAAATGAACAGCGATGAGCCCATCGACGTGCAGGGCGACGCCGGCGAAACCCTCGACAACGTCATGACGCTGACGGGCAATGTCAGCGTCGTGCAGGGCGAATCGATGCTGCGCTCCGACAAGCTCATTGCGAGGCTTTCCGACGAGAATACGTTTGAGACTATTGAGGTCGCGGGGAGCGTGCGCTACTGGAACGGCAAGGAGGCGATCGCTAGCGACAGCGCTTTCTACGACGCCGGGGCGCGCACGATCACCTTTACCAACAATGTGGTCATCACCCAGGGCGAGACGGTGATCACCGGCGGCAACCTGGTCTATTGGCTGGACACCGGGCGCATCAAACTCGACGCAGCGAACGGCGGCAGGGTTCGCGGCATTTTCCACACGAAGGCCGGCAGCCGCCCGCAGCTTTGAGCGATGACCGTTTTGAGGAGAGGCGCCGCGTAATGGCCGATGACATGACCGTTTCCGCCGGAGGCGCCGGCAAAAGTCCAAGCGCGCGCCCCCGGCCGGCCAAGTCCCGGCCCAAGCTGGTCGAGGGCGGCGGCGGCCTCTTCGCAGAGAACATCAGGAAATCGTTCAAGCGCCGGCCGGTCGTGCGCGGCGTGTCGATGAGTTTGAAACGTGGCGAGGTCGTCGGCCTTCTCGGACCCAACGGCGCCGGCAAAACCACCTGCTTCTACATGATCACCGGCCTTATTCCGGTCGACGCGGGCACGATCACCATCGACGGCCATGACGTGACCCGCCTGCCTATGTACCAGAGGGCGCGCCTCGGAGTCGGCTATCTGCCGCAAGAGGCTTCTATCTTCCGTGGACTGACGGTCGAGCAGAATCTGCGCGCCGTGATTGAGCTGGTGGAACGCAACAAGGACCGCCAGCAGAAGCTCATCGACGACCTGCTCGCGGAATTCAACATCACCCACATCCGCAACGCCTCGGCCCTCGCCCTCTCGGGCGGCGAACGGCGCCGGGTCGAGATCGCGCGCGCCCTCGCCACGGGCCCCGCTTTCATGCTGCTCGACGAGCCGTTCGCGGGCATCGACCCGCTCGCCATCGCCGACATTCGCGAATTGGTAATACATCTTAAGCAACGCGGCTTGGGCGTGCTCATCACGGACCACAACGTCCGCGAGACGCTCGACATCATCGACCGCGCGTACATTATTCACGAAGGCGAGGTATTGATCGAGGGAAAGCCGGGGGACATCGTCGGAGACAAGGATGTCCGGCGGGTCTACCTCGGCGACCGTTTCCAGATGTGAGGCTTCCCCGGGGGCGTTGTGGCGTTAGCTCCGAAACTAGAATTCAGGCAATCCCAGCAGCTGGTGATGACGCCCCAGCTGCAGCAGGCGATCAAGCTTCTGCAGCTCTCCAACCTCGAACTCGCCGAGTTTGTCGAAGACCAGATCGAACAGAACCCGCTGCTCGAGCGGGCGGATGGGGAGCCGGGGCCCGCCGAGGAACCGCCGGTTGAACCTGACGCCGCCGACGGCCTCGACGACGAGGCCCCGATCGATCTGTCCCGAGATGACACGGCGCTCAAGGCCCGCGACGATCTCGACAGCGATTCCGACGACGAGCCAGGGGCCGGGCGAACCGCCGAAGCCGACTTCAAGGTCAACGAATGGGCCTCCGCCGCCGGCGGCGGCTCGCTTGACGACGACGAGCGCGAATTCGGCGCGACGCTGAAGCAGAACATTTCGCTTCGAGATCATCTCGGCGAACAGCTGAAGCTTGCGACCCGCGATCCGTTCGAACTCTTTCTCGGATCTTATCTCATCGATCTCATCGACGACGCCGGCTATCTCGGCGAAAGCCTCTCCGCCATCGCCGAACGTCTCGGGGCGGACGAAGCGGATGTCGAGCGCGTGCTGAAACTAATCCAGACCTTCGATCCGAGCGGCGTCGGGGCCCGAGACTTCAAGGAGTGCCTGCGCCTGCAGCTTATCGAACGCGACCGTTTCGATCCCGCCATGGCCGCCTTCGTCGACAACATCGAATTGCTGGCGAAAGGCGATCTCAAGGCGCTGATGAAAGTCACGGGCGCTGACGAGGAAGACGTGCGCGACATGATTTCCGAGGTGCGTTCGCTGACGCCCAAGCCGGGCTACGCCTACGGGGCGAAACAGTCCAGGTCGTCGCGCCCGACGTCTTCGTGAGCAAAGCGGCGGACGGCGGCTGGAAGATCGAACTCAACAACGACACTATGCCCAAAGTGCTGGTGAACCAGCGCTATTACGCGGAGATATCGCGGGCGAGTTCGCGCGACGCCGACAAGACGTTCCTCAACGAACAACTCGCCAACGCCAACTGGCTGGTGAAGAGCCTCGACCAGCGGGCGCGAACCATCTTGAAGGTCGCGAGCGAGATCGTGCGCCAGCAGGACGCCTTCTTCGTACTCGGCGTGAAATATTTGCGCCCGCTCAATCTCAAGGTCGTGGCCGACGCCATTTCCATGCACGAATCAACGGTGAGCCGCGTGACCGCCAACAAATACATGGCGACGCCGCGGGGTCTGTTCGAACTGAAGTACTTTTTTACGGCGGCGATCGCCTCGAGCGAAGGCGGCGAGGCCCACTCCGCGGAAGCAGTGCGGCATCGCATTCGCGAACTGATCGCCAGCGAGGACCCGGAGAATGTCCTGTCGGACGATCGAATCGTGGAAATCCTGCGGGCGGACGGAGTCGATATCGCGCGACGGACCGTCGCCAAGTATCGCGAGACGCTGAACATTCCCTCCTCGGTGCAACGCCGCCGACAGGCGGCGCGGGCGGCGATTTAGAGGGGCGGGGACCCTTTAAACCGCGGCCGAAGCGCCGATATGAATTTCGTCCCCTGGCCGGCGCCGAGGCGCCGCCCCACCATGAGAGGCGCTTATGGAAATTCAGGTCTCCGGCAAGAACATGGATCTCGGCGCCTCGCTCCAGACCCATGTGAACGACCGGCTGAAAGACGGCGTGACCAAGTATTTCGGCCGCGGGGTCGAGGCCGAGGTCGTATTCGCCAAAGAGCGTTTTCAGGTTGAATGCGAACTGACGACCCACCTCGCCTCAGGCGTGTTCCTCGCCGCCCATGGCGAAGGCGGCGACGCCTACAGCGCTTTCGAGGACGCCCTCGAAAAGCTCGAAAAGCGCGTTCGCCGCTACAAGAGGCGCCTCAAGAACCATCACGCCAGCGGCAAGGAGCTGCCGAGCGAGCAGGCCTCTTATTACCTCCTAAAGCCGCTCGAGGAGGAAACGGAGGAAGGGGGGGAGGGCGCAGACGACCTGCAACCGGTGGTCGTCGCCGAGAGCCAGACCAGCCTTAAGGAGATGACGGTCGGCTCAGCCGTCATGCAGTTAGACCTTGCGGAAGCCCCGGTGATCGTGTTCAAGAACGCCGCCCATGGACGGTTAAACATCGTTTACCGAAGGCGCGACGGACACATCGGCTGGATCGATCCGGCACCCTGAACTCCCACGAAAATTGCAAGAGAGACTGAGGCGCAAGCCAGGTTAGGTGCTTTTGATCGGCCTTGAAGAACTTCTCTCGCCGGACGCGGTGGTCGCCAGCATGAAGGCGCGCTGCAAGCGCGACGTCTTGGCCCAGCTCGCCGAAAAGGCGGCAGAGCTCACCGGCGAGCCGGCCGAAGAGATCCGCCGGATCATCGCCGACCGCGAACAGCTTGGCTCGACCGGCGTCGGACGCGGCGTCGCCATTCCTCACGGCAAGATCGAGGGCCTGTCCCGCCTCGTCGGCGTCCTCGCGCGACTCGACAAGCCCGTCGCCTTCGAGTCGGTCGACGACCAGCCGGTGGACCTCGTTTTTCTCATTCTCGCGCCGATCAGCGCATCGGCCGCGCATCTTAAGGCCCTCGCCAAGGTTTCGCGGCTCTTTCGCGACGAGCACGCCCTCGCCGCCATCAGGGGCGCGAAGTCAGCCGACGCCATCTTCGCGATTGCGATCGACCCGGCTCGTCCGGACGCGGCCTGAGACAAACGGTGAGACTTCGCCGGCCGCTCTAATGGACGCTCACGGGATTCATTTCGTGCTGGCGCGCCGCCGCAAAAGCCAGGTCACGATCTCCGACCAGCGCGATTCGCTCGCCGTCGGCGGAATGGACCGAGTAAAGCGTCGTGTCGCCGGGCACGTCGATCACCACGCCGCCCTCATCATCGATAAGCTCATCCCGCACGTCGCGAGCGAGAACGGTTCGGACATAGACAAGCTTGCGCCCCCCGAGTTCGGCGAATTCACGCTCCGTCAAAAGCCGCTCGGGGGCGGCTTCGGGGTGAACTTGCTTGGGACCAGCCATTTTTGGACGTCCTCCGTGGAGAATTCGGTCAGTTTCGCCGCGATTGGCTGACAAACCGTGAAGGATAACCTTCTCGTCCGAATCTAGGGCTATTTTATAACATTGCAATGGCAGGATTCGGGCCCAGGGTTAACGGGTCTCGCTGAGGATCCCGGCAAAAACCGCGAGATCGACGTTTCCTCCGGAGAGCACCACGCCGACGATTCTCCCCTTCGCATCAATTTTTCCGGCGAGCACCGCCGCGAGCGCCGCGGCCCCGCCCGGCTCGACCACCAGCTTCAGATATTTGAAGGCGAACCGGATCGCGGCTTTCACATCTTCGTCAGAAACCGCGGCGCCGCCGCGCACGAGACGGCGCATCACCGGCAGGGTGAGATCGCCCGGGGCCGGCGTCGCGATCGCATCGCACAGGGTCGGCTTGGTCGAATCGGCGCGCTTCCTCTCGCCGGAGGCGATCGAGCCCCATGTCTCGTCGTAGAACTGAGGCTCCGCGATGAAGGTTTCGCAACGCGGGGTCAGCTCCTCGAGCGCGAGCGCGCAGCCCGCGGTCATGCCGCCGCCGCCGCAAGGGATCACGAAACGGTCGAACTCGGCTCCAAGATCCCGCGCTTGGGCGACAGCTTCGACCGCAAGGGTCCCCTGGCCCTCGATAATATCGACGTCGTCAAAGGACGGCGCAAGCGCGAGGCCGCGCTCCGCCGCGATCCGCCGACCGATGATTTCGCGATCATCCGTATAACGATCATAGGCGATGATCTCCGCCCCGTCGGCCCTGACGCGCTCGGCCTTGATCGCGGGCGCGTCCTTCGGCATGACGATAACCGCCGGCGCGCCCAGCATCTTGCCGGCGCGTGCGACGCCTTGCGCGTGGTTGCCTGAGGACCAGGCGAGGACCCCGCGCCGCCTTTCGTCGGGCGACAGGCGCGAGAGCCTGTTATAGGCCCCTCGGAACTTGAACGAGCCGCAATGCTGCAGGATTTCGGCCTTGAGTAGGATGCGGCCGCCGACGAGCGCGTTGAGCTCGGCGTTCTCCAGAAGCGGGGTCACCAGCGCCCGGCCCTTTAGGCGGTCGGCGGCGGCGAGGACGCCGCGAAATGACGGTTCGGATGCAGACATTGAGAACTCCTGATGCCTCGACCGCACTTTTGCGCTCTGAAGGGGCGTTCCCACGGCGCGCCCTGGGCGCAACGGGGGCGCTAGGCCTTCGCCGGCTCTCCGACGATAAAGCGGTAGGCGATCGCCGATGGCACGGTCCCGATGATCACGCCGAACAGGGTGTAGAGAAAGTAGAAGACGACGGCGAGAGGAAATCCGGGATGGCCCGGCGTCAGTCGGTCGATATAGACTTGCATGAAGCCCTTGACCGCCGCGGCGGCTTTTGCGGGGTTGGCTTGCGCTCCCTGCAAGCTCTCATACAGACCGGCGAAACTCGACCAATTGAGAAAGAGGACGATCCCGGCGACCGGCAGGACGATCAGTCCAAAGAGGATGTAATAGGCGAGGAGGCGAAGCGCGTTGCCTTTCGTCTTGTACCAGGACAATGGCAGCCCGACCCGCCGGTCGGCGATCGCCGCCGGCAGGGACAATGACAGACGCAGCTGAAGCCAGAGCGCGAACAATGTGTAGGCGAGCGCCAGCACGCTGCTGACAAGCTCGCCCGTCTGTGGTCCGGCGGCGCTCCCGGCAAGCGACAGGGCCGAGATGCCGAGATTGGCGACGATATCGACCAGCATCAAGAGGATCATCAGCAGGACGAAGGTTGCGAGCACGCGCAACTCGGCCGCGCCGAACTGAAGGTAGAACGGGAGCCGCAGCTTCTGGCCGAGCAGCACGTGGCGCATGGCCGCCACATAGATCATCGGATAGAGGACGAGGCTGGCCAGAAAGAGGATGCCGATGGGCCCCCCGGCGGAAGACATGATCTCCGCCACGCGAGCTGGATCGGGCTGGTCGCCAAGCGAGATCAGGTCCAGCATCGGACCCGCAATGGCCGGCAGGGCCCAGACCCCGGCGGCGGTCAACAGCAGGGTCGGCAGCCAGGTAGCCTTCAGCAATTCTCCGGCGTGCGTCGCCATATAGGCGAGCGCGGCGCCGAAGGCCTTGATCGGCGGCAATGTCATGGCTGCGCCCTTCTGGAAAGGTTTTCCGTCATCGAGGTCGACAATTCTGCAACCATTAGGCGGGTCGTAACAGTCACTTCCGCGCCCGGATCGCCACTACGTTGATAGCGATCGAAATGCGCTCGCGGGGGCCGGCGTGCGGCCTCACGCCATGCATCAACCATGACGGGAAAATGACCATCCGGCCGGGCGTCGGGGCGATGCGCACGGTGGTCTCCTCCATCTCGCCGTTCTCCGCAAAGACGAGATCCGGCGAATACATGCGGTTCATGGGGAAGCGTGGGTCGAGCAGCACCAGCGATCCCGAGTCGCGGTCGCCGCCGTCATCGACGTAATAAACGGCCGACCACAACGCGCCGCCATGAGCGTGGTGCTGGTTGACCGCGCCGGCGGGCAGGACGTTCGCCCACATCTCGACGCCCATCTGGAAGCGCGGCTCGGCGCCCTTCATTCCCATGTCGTGCGTGTAGGCGCCGCAGGCCTTTAGCGCCTCAAGCGCGACGCGGCGACCAGCCTCGCCGCCCCACTGGGCCATTTCCGTATCTGAATGCCAGCCGCCGACATTGGAGCGCGAGATGCCGCCGTGAGTTGCGCGACGGGCGGCGATGACCTGGACCAGCGCGGCGTTGAGCGCGGCGGAATCGGGCAGATCAAGCTCGATCAGCGGCGTCGCGAACAGCCGCCGGACGCGCGGTCCTAAAGGGTCGCTCATCCGGGAAGATTTTCGCAGTTCCAGCATCGGCGCAAGCCCCGGCGAGTCCCGGACAGCGGGGGCTGTCAGCCGAAAATCGCCGCTTTTCACGGCGGCCCGACGCAGGCCATTGCTGGAGGGCGTCCTGACGGAGTCCCTGCTTGCTCGACCTATTGCGCGCCGCCCTGCTCGGCATCCTTCAGGGGCTGACCGAGTTCCTTCCCGTCTCGTCCACGGCGCATCTTCTGATCGCCCAGGACCTCATCGGCTATGAGGATGACGGCAGCGTGTTCACCGTGATGATCCAGCTCGGCTCGATCCTCGCCGTGATGTGGCTTTACCGACAGCGCATCATCGACGTCGTCGCCGGCCTTCCCGACAAGCCGGAGGCGCGGCGCTTCGCGCTGATGCTGTTTCTCGCCTTCCTGCCCGCCGTGCCGATCGCCCTTCTCGGCAAGGACGTTGTGACCGGCATGCTCCACCAGAGCATGACGGTGATCGCCGTCGCCTTCGTACTTGGCGGGATCGCCATGCTCCTGATCGAGAAGTTCCGGCCGACGCCCAAAGTCATGGACGCGGCGCAAACGCCGATCGCGCGGGCTGTAGGCGTTGGATTCTTCCAGGCGCTGGCGCTCATACCGGGCGTGTCGCGGTCGGGCGCCACGATCTTCGGGGGCATGCTGCTCGGGCTGGACCGTCGGGCGGCCGCGGAGTTTTCCTTCTTCCTCGCCATGCCGACCATGCTGGGCGCCTTCGTCGTCGAATTCCTCGACGTCAAGGACCAACTTGCGCCCGACCGAGCCGGGGAGATCGCCGTCGGCTTCGTCTTCGCCTTCATCGCGGCCGCGCTGGTGGTGAAGCCCTTCCTCGAATTCGTCACCCGGGTGGGGTTCGCTCCGTTCGCCTGGTACCGCATCGGTCTTGGCGCCGTGATGCTGGTCGGCGCGGCGATCCAGTAGCCCCGTCGCGCCTTGCGGAGGCTCAACGGCTTCCCATCTAAGGGCGGAGGTCGCGCCGCCGGAACGGGACGCGCCCCGTCAAGGATGCTCACTCGGAGGTCTTCATGCAGTTCGAAAACTATTCCGACCGCGCCAAGGGATTCGTGCAGTCGGCCCAGGGGATTGCGGTTCGCGAGAGTCACCAGCAATTTTCTCCTGAACACATACTCAAAGCGCTTCTCGACGACGCCGAGGGTCTTGCCGCCAATCTCATTCGGTCTGCTGGCGGACGACCGGATGACGCCCTTCGCGCGGTGGAGCTTTCGCTCTCCAAGCTGCCCAAGGTTGAAGGCGGCGGTCAGCTCTATATGGGACCTGGAACCGCCAAGGTCTTCGCAACCGCGGAAGATCTTGCCAAGAAGGCCAAGGATCAATTCGTCACCGCCGAGCGACTTTTGACGGCGCTCGCGATCGAGCCGACCGCGGCGACTTCCAAGATCCTCAAGGACGCGGGCGTCACTCCCGTCAAGCTGAACGAGGCGATTAACGCGCTGCGCAAGGGCCGGACCGCCGACACCGCCTCAGCCGAGCAGGGCTATGACGCCCTGAAGCGCTACGCGCGCGATCTCACCGAAGCGGCGCGCGCCGGCAAGCTCGATCCGGTGATCGGACGCGACGAGGAGATCCGACGCACCATGCAGGTGCTCTCGCGCCGGACCAAGAACAATCCTGTCCTCATCGGCGAGCCAGGCGTCGGCAAGACCGCCATCGCCGAAGGCCTCTCGCTCCGCATCGTCAACGGCGACGTGCCGGAAAGCATCAAGAACAAGCGGCTGCTCGCGCTCGACATGGGCGCCCTGATCGCCGGCGCGAAATATCGCGGCGAATTCGAGGAGCGCCTCAAGGCCGTGCTGCAGGAGGTGAGCTCCGCAAGCGGCGAGATCATCCTGTTCATCGACGAAATGCACACGCTGGTCGGCGCGGGCAAGTCCGAAGGGGCGATGGACGCCTCAAACCTCTTGAAGCCGGCCCTCGCCCGCGGCGAACTGCACTGCATCGGGGCGACGACGCTCGACGAATACCGCAAGCACGTGGAAAAAGACGCCGCGCTCGCCCGCCGGTTCCAAGCGGTCTTCGTCGAGGAGCCGACGGTCGAGGATACCATCTCGATTCTCCGGGGACTGAAGGAAAAATACGAACTCCACCATGGGGTCCGCATCTCCGACAACGCCATCGTCGCCGCTGCGACGCTGTCTCATCGCTACATCACGGACCGCTTCCTGCCCGACAAGGCGATCGACCTCGTAGACGAGGCCGCGTCGCGGCTCAGGATGGAGGTCGATTCCAAGCCCGAAGAACTCGACGAACTCGACCGCCGCATCATCCAGATGAAGATTGAACGCGAAGCGCTCAAAAAGGAGACTGACGCCGCGTCCATGGATCGCCTTGAGCGGCTCGAGGAGGAGCTGGTCGACCTCGAGGAACGCTCCCGCGAACTCACGGCCCGTTGGCGCGCGGAGAAGGAGCGCCTCGCCTCGGCCACGAAAATCAAGGAGGAGCTCGATCATGCGCGGCAGGCCCTCGCCGACGCGGAGCGCCGCGGAGATCTCGCGCGCGCCTCGGAGCTCAAATACGGGCGCATACCGGAACTCGAAAAGAACCTCGCCAAAGCCGATTCTGAATCGGGACTCGAGGCGTTGGTGCATGAGGTCGTCGATTCCGAAGACATCGCCGGCGTCGTTTCGCGCTGGACCGGCATTCCCGTCGACAAGATGCTCGAGGGCGAACGCGAAAAGCTCCTGAAGATGGAGGAGGCGCTCGCCCGCCGGGTTGTCGGGCAGCGAGAAGCGGTGGAGGCTGTCTCCGCCGCGGTGCGGCGCGCGCGCGCCGGCCTTCAGGACCCGAACCGGCCGCTCGGCTCGTTCCTGTTCCTCGGGCCCACAGGCGTCGGCAAGACCGAGCTCACCAAGGCGCTCGCCGCCTTCCTCTTCGACGACGACGCAGCGGTGGCGCGCATCGACATGTCCGAATTCATGGAGAAACACTCCGTATCGAGACTGATCGGCGCGCCTCCGGGCTATGTCGGCTACGAGGAAGGCGGCGTGCTCACCGAGACCGTGCGCCGGCGGCCCTATCAGGTCGTCCTCTTCGACGAGGTCGAGAAGGCCCATCCCGACGTCTTCAACGTGCTGCTGCAGGTTCTCGACGACGGCCGCCTGACGGACGGCCAGGGTCGCACGGTGGATTTCAAGAACACCATCATCATCCTCACGTCGAACCTCGGCGCCGAGCATCTCGCCGCGCAGCCCGAGGGGCAGGATTCCGAGGCCGTGCGGCCGCAGGTGATGGAGGCGGTGCGCGCGCGCTTCCGGCCGGAGTTCCTCAACCGTCTTGACGAAATGATCCTGTTCCATCGCCTGACGCGCGCCCACATGAACGCGATCGTCGATATTCAGATCGACCGGCTGAAAAAGCTCCTCGAGGGCCGCAAGATCGCCATCGAGCTCGACGATGCGGCGCGCAAATGGCTCGGCGACGCCGGCTATGATCCGGTCTACGGCGCGCGGCCGTTGAAACGCGTCATCCAAAAAAGCTTGCAGGATCCGCTTGCCGAGATGATCCTCAAAGGCGAGGTCGCCGACGGGGCCGTCGTCGAGGTTTCCGCCGATCCCTCCGGGTTGGTCATCGACGGGCGGCCAGCGGACCGCGGCCGCCGGGGAAGCGCCGTCGGGTCGGCGACGGAGCGCCCGCCGGGCGCGCTGCTCAATTAGGGAGTCGTCATGAGCAAGAAATTCAGGCCGGACAGCGATGAGGCGCTGAAAAAGCTGGTGCGGGATACGGCGAGGGCGGCGGGCGGCGAGGATCCCGCCGTGCCGCCGCACCGCGTTCGCCAGCGCCTCAAGGATCAGGCGACCGGCGAACTCGGCGTCGACGACTATGTGAGACGTCAGAAGGCGGAGCAAAAGCGGCGCCCGCGATGATCGCCCGGGTCGCCGTCAGGTCCTGACGAGGCGCGCGGCGAAGAAGCCGTCCATGCCGCCGATATCCGGCCACATCGAGGGCAGCGTGCGCAGGTCGCCGACCGCCGTGATCGCCTCAGGCAATCCCGGCAACTCGGCCTTCGCGAGCGGAACGCGGCGCACTCCTTTGATGCGCTCCAGCGCCTGTTCGATCTGGCGCTCGCCCTCCTCCGGCTGCAACGAGCAGACGGAATAGACGAGAACCCCGCCGGGCTTCAGCGCGAGAACGGCGCGCTCGATGAGTTTCGCCTGAAGACTGATCAGCACGCTGATGTCTTCCTCGCGCCGCGCCCACAGGATGTCCGGATTGCGCCGAATGGTGCCGGTCGCCGTGCATGGCGCGTCGAGGAGAAGGGCGTCGACCGGACACGGCGGCGTCCAATTGAGAAGGTCGGCCTTCACGGTTTCGGCGCGAAGCCCGGTGCGCTGCAGGTTTTCAGCAACGCGCTTCAGCCGCGGCCCCGAAGAATCGACGGCGACGACGGCGGCGCCGGCCGCCGCCAGCTGCATGGTCTTGCCGCCGGGAGCGGCGCACCAGTCTAAAACGGTCTTGCCGGCGACGTCGCCAAACAATCGGGCCGGCAGCGCCGCCGCCGCATCCTGCACCCACCAGTCCCCATTCGCGAAGCCGTCAAGCGCGGCGACGGGACCCGCATTCGTCAGCCGGACGCCCCCCAGCGGCGTGACAGCCCCGCCAAGCCTTTCGGCGCAGGCCGCAGGCTCCACGCCAGGCTTTAGCGTCAGGTCGAGCGGGGGTTCGCGCCGGTGAGCCTCGGCGATCCGGCGCACGCCGTTCGGGCCATACGCCCGCTCCCAGCTCCGCCACAGCCAGCCCGGCGTGTCGGCGCGGACCGGGAGTTTTTCCACAGCCGACTTCCCGCTTCGGGCGATCTTTCGGCCGATCGCGTTGATAAGCCCCGCATATCCTTGCGTCTCCTTGAAGGACCGCGCGAGATCGACGGCCGTGGCGACGGCGGCATGGTCGGCGATCCCCATCAGGGCCGTCTGGGCGGCTACGAGGCGCAGAATATCCATGGCCCGCTCGGCGCGCTTGGGAAGGGGCTTGTCCAGATAGGGCGCAAGGAGCGCCTCGAGCGACCCCTGGCGACGTAGGACCGTGCTGGCGAGCGCCCTGGCAAAGCCTCTGTCCGCCCCCGCAAGAGCGCCGAACGACCGACAATTCTCAAGGGCGGCGTCGAAGGGCTGGCCTGCGCGCACCAGCATCAGAATGTCGAGGGCGGCGCGGCGCGCCGGCAGGCCGGAAGGCTCGGCGGCGCTGGCGATTTCGGAGACGGGCGCATCAACCATGATTTTCTATCGGTGTTGCGGGGGCGCTTGTCACGCCCGCGGAAGCGCCTGCCGACCCATCCGGGGGCCTTTGCCGCACCCGGTTTTCGGCCTATGGTTCCGTCCTGTCGTCCTTCGGCAGCGAAGGGCCCTCGGAGTTCCGGACCGCAAGGGGCGGCCGGCGGGGTCAGTGAAGGTGGGGTCTACCATGAACAAACTTTCAGCGGCGCTCGTCGCAACGGTCGCTCTTGCCGCGGTGTGCGGATCGGCCAGCGCCCAGCCGGAACTCATCGCCAATCCGCGCGGCATCGTTCAGAATTTCGACATCTCCAATGTCGGGCCCATCCTCACCGAGATGGGCGCGGTGTGGCAGCAGGCCAAGGCGCCGAGCGGTCAGTCCTACATGCAGGTTGCGGTAGGCGACAACCTTGTCCTCAACATCATTCCCACCGCCTGCCAGGGCCAGAACAACACCGGCTGCGTCGGCATGAACACGGTCGCCTTCTTCACGGGCGCCGACCTCAATTATCAGACCATCACCGCCTTCAACCAGCGCTACTGGTTCTCGACCGCCGGCATCTCCGAGGACGGGGAGAGCGCGTATATCAGCCGGTACGATATCGCGGACTACGGCATCGCGCGCGGCAACGTCGCCGCGAGCATCGTCAATCTGGTCGTGCTGGCCGGCATGTTCCGCGATGAACTCACCACCGGAACGAAGACGGTCAGCCTCGAGGGCTATGCGGAAGACATGTCGGCCCGCCTCCTCAACGGCCGCGGCCTCAGCGCCTTGGGCGCCTCGACGCCGCACATCACGCGCCATCAGGCGGCGTTGGAGGAGACGAACGAATTGATCCAGGTCCTCATGAAGGACCGTGACGCGCCCCAGAACAAGATCCGCAACGTCACGAACAAGAAATAGCGGTTCCAGCCCATCCGAAAACCACAACGGCGCCCGTCAGGGCGCCGTTGTCATTTGTGAGTCACGGGCGGGGCGGCGGGCTACATGAATTGGACTCGCGCCGAGCGACGGGGCCAGCGCGTTGCAAACTTCTCGAAGTCCACCGGCCCGATGATCGACTTGGTGAGCGCCGACGAGTAGGTGTAGCGAATCTCGGCAACGATCAGGGATGACGTCTCGTCGAGGAGCGTCGCGTCGGCGAGGCCGGTGTAGTCGGAGCCGGCTGCGTAAGGCGTTCCGCCGGCGTTGTTGCGGCTCCAGTCGACGATGATCTTGTCGTCGTCCGGGTCGTAAACGAGGCTGATGATGGCGACGTCGGCGTCGATGCCCCCTTGGCCGATGATCTGTTCGACTCCGGTAAAGAGGTCGGCGGCCTGAGCGGCGGTCAGCTGCGTCTCCTGGGAAGCGAGATCGGCGAGGGTGTTGGCGGCCAGCGCAACCTTTCGGCTCACGGAGAGCGCGTTGGACCCCTCGACCACTCCGAAGAAAAGAACGATCATCACCGGCGCGATGAACGCGAATTCGAGCGCGGCGACGCCCGAGCGCGATCTGCCGAAATCGCGGGCGAAAGCCTTGAGCGTCTCAATCATGGGTCGCACCTTCACGAATTGAACGGTTCGTTGCGGAAGATCGTGACCGAAATCATCTTGCGAGATCCGTCGGCCGCCTGAGACAGGTTGAGGCCGAGCGCCGGATTGAACGACTTGTGCAGGTAGCATATACGTACACGGACGATTTCGCGCTCGGCGCCCGGCGCGTAGGGTATGGCGTTGATCGCGTCGTCGTCGGCGTCGCGGCAGGTCGGCGCCGACGCATCGGCCGCGAGTTGGGCGAAACTCGTGTAGCGGGCGACGTCCACCGTGAGCTGCGTGTCGCAGTTTCCGAATAGGTCGACGACCTCGCAGACCCGGTCAAAAAACTCCTCGCGGGTGATCGGGGATGCAACCGACTGCGCCTGACCGGTCCGGATGAGGCGCGCCGCGCGCGCCGCGGCCTGATCGACCGCCGAGGACACGAAGAAGAAGTAGCCGGCCTCAAGGATCGAGAAGGTGAGCGCCAGAAAGACCGGGGCGACGATCGCGAATTCAATGGCCGTAGCGCCACGGCGGTCCCCGACCAGGCGGGAGAGACCAAGTGCTCGGTTCTTCATCAGCGTGATCCAGCTCAAACGGACGGGCGACGCCGGAGTTTCGCGCAATCACGTTAACGGAGGGTCATCCCTGCACAGGCTCGTCCGCTCCGGCGCGCCATCCCTTTGCAACCCGCGCCGCCGCGGCTAGTGAAGCTGTTTCATTTCGGGAAAGAGGTCTTATGGTCCGCTCTGCTGGCGGTTTTGAGTTTACCGGCCCCGCCGCCCCAGCCGAGGCGCTGGTCTTCACCGAGGGCGCCTGCGCCTTCCTCGCCCGCCTCGTCGATAAGTTTGCGGACCGTCGCGACGAGTTGTTGAAGGCCCGGCGCGTCTGGCAGGCCCGCATCGACGCCGGCGCCCTGCCCGATTTTCGCGCCGACACCGCGCGCGTCCGCTCGGCCGACTGGAAGGTCGCGCCCCTGCCGGCCGACCTCCTTGACCGGCGCGTCGAGATCACCGGGCCGGTCGACCGCAAGATGATCATCAACGCGCTCAACGCCGACGTGAAGGTGTTCATGGCGGACTTTGAGGACGCCCTGTCGCCGACCTGGCGCAACGTCGTGGACGGTCAGGTCAATCTCATGGACGCCGTGCGCAGGACCATCAGCTTTTCTGACGCTGCGACTGGAAAGACCTACGCGCTAGGCCCCAGGCCGGCGACGCTGATCACGCGGGTTCGCGGCCTCCACCTCGACGAGAAGCACGTGCGCCGCAACGGCAAAGCAGTCCCGGGCGGCCTCATGGATTTCGCCCTCTATCTTTTCCACAACCACGCTGCGCTCAAGGCGATCGGAACCGGCCCTTATTTCTACCTGCCGAAGCTGGAGCATTGCGAAGAAGCGCGCTGGTGGAACGACGTTTTCGTCGAGGCGCAGGGGCTTCTCGGACTGCCCGTCGGAACGGTGCGCGCGACGATGCTGATCGAGACGCTGCCCGCCGTGTTCGAGATGGATGAAATCCTCTTTGAACTGAAGGATCATGCGGCGGCGTTGAATTGCGGCCGGTGGGATTACATTTTCAGCTACATCAAGACCTTGAAGCGGCACAGGGACCGCCTGCTCCCCGACCGCCATTCGGTGGGAATGGACAAGCCCTTCCTCGACGCCTATTCGCGGCTCTTGATCCGCACCTGTCACCGCCGCGGCGCGCTCGCCATGGGCGGCATGTCGGCGTTCCTCCCGGCCAAGACGCCGGAGCAGGACGCCGTCAACAAGGAGAAGGTCCGGGCCGACAAGGAGCGCGAGGCCGGCAACGGCCATGACGGTTCGTGGATCGCGCACCCAGCCCTCGCCGAAACGGTGAACCGGGTCTATTCGGCCGCTTTCAAGCCCGGCAGGACCAATCAGCTCGAGGTCTCCCGCGCCAATGACGGCCCGATCCTCGCGCGGGACCTGCTCGCTCCGCCGGAAGGTCCGTTCACCGAGGAAGGCGTCCGGGCCAATATTCGCGTGGCGCTTCAGTATATCGAGGCCTGGCTCGGCGGCCTCGGGGCCGTCGCCATCTACGGTCTCATGGAGGACGCGGCGACGGCCGAGATCTCGCGCGCCTCGATCTGGCAGTGGATCAAGCACGGCGTCGTGCTGAAAGGCGGCCGCCTCATGACGGCGGACTTCTTCAGGATCGCGCTTGAGGAGGAAAAGGCGGTCGTGCGCCGCGAACTCGGCGAGGCGCGCTGGACTTCGGGACGCTTTGCCGAAGCCGCGCAGCTCCTTGAAACGCTGTGCCTTGAGGAAGACTTCTCGGAGTTCTTGACCCTCGGCGCCTATCAACGGCTTTGACCGGGCTGCGCAAAGAAAAACGCCCCGGCGCTGCCGGGGCGCTCTCTTCGGCCTTTTTAAAAATCAGTTGGTGTGAGATGTCACGCGCGGGGACTGCAGGCGCGTCCCGCCTTCGACCGCGGCCTGGAAGATGATCCCGCCGCCATTGTCGCCGGTCACCTCGAAATCCTCCGAGAACGTCCCGTTCGAGTCCGTTCGAACCGTGCCGACAAACTGCATCTCGTTGCCGTTCGGGCCGCGATAGATGCTGACCTCGCGGTCGGCCGGAAGGCCCTCGCCGGTCACCGTCACCTGCTCGCCGGCGCCCACGACCCGCTTGTTGATCATCAAAAGCTTGCGCGGCGCTTGCTTTTCCGCCGCCTCCTGAGCCGGGGTCATCTGGTACGGCATGACCGTGGTCACGTCGTAAACGACGCCCGAACCGGCTCCAGCGCCGGCGTGCCCGTAATTATAGGGAAGGCCGCCCGAGACGGCCCCGGGGCCGGCGGCCGGGGTCGACGCCCCAAGGGTCGGCGTTCCGATAGGCTGACCGGTCCCGACCGTCGAAGGAATCCACACTTTGGAGCCGACCTCGAGGTAGCGCCAATCGACGCCTGGATTGACGTTCGCGACAGCCGCCGCCGACACGAGATGCCGCGCCGCGATGTCGTTCAGCGTGTCCCCGGGCTGCACCACATAGGCGACCGCCGCATGCGCTCCGGCGAAGCCGGCGCCCGGCTGCTGCGCGAGGACCCGCTTCACAAACGCGACCCGCTCCGGATTGTAGTTTTGGGGCACTTCGATGATCGCGCCCTCGCCGATGTGGCGGGCGTCGCGGATCGAAGGGTTGTAGGCGAGGAGCACCGACACCCGGACGTCGCAAAGCTGTTCGACGTCGTAGAGGTTTTCATAGCGGGCGATCTTCACATAGCGCTCGCAGGCGCCGTCGAGATCCTCCGCCTGCGCGGGGAACATCTGGTGCGCGCGCCGCGCCCCCTCGATGCCGTCGAAAGAAGCGAGGTTCAGCGGCGCCTGCCCATAGGGCGCCTGCGCATAGTTGGGCGCGGCGGCGGGGGCCAGCGCCAGCTCGACCTGCCGGGTTTCAGGGCGCGTATTGCGGACGAAATTGTCCCGATACAGACGATCCGAGTTTACGTTGTGACCAGCGTAGGTCCTCGGCCCGTATGCCGCGTCCTGCGTGCCCGTCGTCGTGCAACCGGCCAGCAAGGCGAGGACGCTCGCAGCGCCAAGAACGGTCGCGGCCGATTTCGTGACGAAAGCCATACTTATCCCCTCATCTCTCCGGCGCGTGATCCATGCGCCGACCAATCCCAGCCGACACCGCCGGCCATCGAAGGTTAACACAGTCCGACCGGCGAGCGCCAAAGGATTCGGGCAGGAATCAACGGCGCCGTTGCATTCCGGCACCAGGACCGAAAGCCTTTATCCATTTGTAATTTCTAGGTTTTTTGCGCCCGACGCCAACGCCGCCCGAGGGCCAACCCGAAGCATGGCCGCATGAGGCCCCTGCGCCGCCACGGATCGGCATCCTGGCGGCGGCGGTTCTTGCCTATTCCGCCGCGCGAACCGACGCCGTCGGCGTCCAGCGCAAAACCGGATTGCGCGCGGCCGCCGTCTCATCGAGTCGTCGCCGCGGCGCGAAATACGGCGCCCCCTTGAGCGACGCATCGCCCGCGTTGGCGCGGCGGGCGATCGACAGGAGCGCATCGCAGAAAAGATCGAGCTCCTGCTTTGATTCAGACTCTGTCGGCTCGATCAGCATTGCGCCGTGGACGACTAGCGGGAAATACATGGTCATCGGGTGGTAGCCTTCGTCGATCATCCCTTTGGCGAAGTCTATGGTCTCGACGCCCGTGCCCTTCAGGAAGGAATCGTCGAACAGGGCTTCGTGCATGCAATGACCTGGGAAGGCCGGCGTCATCTCGGATTTCAGACGCGCCAGCACATAGTTGGCGTTCAGCACCGCATCCTCCGCTGCCTGACGAATGCCGTCGCCGCCATGCGACAGCATGTAGGACAGCGCCCGCACGAACATGCCCATCTGCCCGTGAAAGGCCGTCAGGCGGCCGCCATGCATGTTTTCGCCGTCTTCGCGCGCCGCGCGCCGCGTCTCGACCAGCTGGTAGCGCCCCTCTTCCTTGACGACGTAAGGCACGGGCGCAAAGGGGGCGAGCGCAGCCGACAGGACCACCGGACCCGAGCCCGGGCCGCCGCCGCCATGCGGCGTTGAAAACGTCTTATGAAGATTGATGTGCATTGCGTCGACGCCGAGATCGCCCGGACGCACTTTGCCGGCGATGGCGTTGAAATTGGCGCCGTCGCAATAGAAGTAGCCGCCGGCTTCGTGCACGGCGTCGGCGATGGCGCGGATGTCGCGCTCGAAAAGACCGCAGGTGTTGGGGTTGGTCACCATGATCGCCGCGACGTCTGGTCCGAGTTTGGCCTTGAGCGCGCTAAGATCGACGCGCCCGGTTTCATCGGCGGGAATGTCGTCAACAGAAAAGCCGCATTGCGCTGCGGTCGCCGGGTTTGTTCCGTGAGCGGATTCCGGCGCGAGCACCCGCGTCCGGCCGGTCTCGCCCCGGGCGTCGAGCGCCGCCTTGATCGCCATCATGCCGCAGAGCTCGCCATGGGCGCCGGCTTTCGGCGACATGGCGACGGCGGGCATGCCGGTGAGCTCCAAAAGCCAGTCGGCGAGCTCGTGCACCAGCTCGAGCGCGCCCTGCACCGTCGATTGCGGTTGCAGCGGATGGATATCTGCGAAGCCGGGAAGCCGCGCCATTTTCTCATTAAGCCGCGGATTGTGCTTCATCGTGCACGAACCGAGAGGGAATGGCCCCATGTCGATCGCATAGTTCTTCTGGCTGAGCCGCACATAGTGGCGCATCGCCTCCGGCTCGGAGAGCCCGGGCAGGTTGAGCGGGCTCTGGCGCTTCATCGACCCAAGGCGGTCCTTCGCCTTCGGCTCGGGAAGATCGACGCCGGTTCCGCCGAACTCCCTTTCGAAGATGAGCGATTCCTCAATCTGCAGGGCGCGGTTGCCGGTGAATGTCGGCCCCGGGGCGGTCGCGGCGTCGGCGCGCGTCGGGCGGCCTTGAGCGTTCATGGCCATCACAGAACCTCCGAAAGCGCGTGGGCGTAGTCGGCGATGTCGGCGTCGGTCGTGCACTCGGTGGCGGCCACGATCAGGAGATCCTCCGCTTCTGAATCGTTCGGCCACAGACGGCCGCCGGGGACCCCGCCGAGGACGCCCTTGCTCGCCAGCGCTTCGACAATCTCGGCCGCGTTCGCCGAGAGCCGCAATGTGAACTCATTGAAGAACCTCGGCGTCGCCAGCCTTACGCCCGGCACGCTCGAGAGCGCGTCCGCGGCCTTGCAGGCGGCCTCGTGGCTCAGGAGCGACATACGACGCAGCCCGACCTCGCCGAGCAGCGTCATGTGCGCCGTAAAAGCGAGCGCGCACAGGCCCGAATTGGTGCAGATGTTCGAGGTCGCCTTGTCGCGGCGAATGTGCTGCTCGCGGGTCGAGAGGGTCAGAACGAAACCGCGTTTGCCCTCGGCGTCGACGGTTGCGCCGCACAGCCGGCCGGGCATTTGGCGGACATATTTCTGCCGGGTCGCGAACAGACCCACATGGGGCCCGCCGAAATTCAGCGGCACGCCGATCGACTGCCCTTCCCCGACGGCGATGTCGGCTCCCATTTCGCCGGGGCTCTTCACCGCGCCGAGCGATACGGCCTCGGTCACGACGACGATGAGCAGCGTTCCGTTCTCGGCGCACGACTTTGCGAGCGGCGTGAAGTCGCGCAGGTTGCCGAAAACGTCCGGGTTCTGAACGATCACGCAGGAGGTGTTCGCGTCGATCTGCGCGGCGAGGTCCTCCTCCCCCTCGACATCGAGCGGGCGGATCGAGACCGTATCTCCGGCCAGTTCCGAATTGGTGCGGACCACGGCGGCGTAATGCGGATGAAGCCCCCCGGAAACGACCACGCGGCCGCGCTTCGTCACGCGACGGGCCATCAAAGCAGCTTCGGCGCAAGCCGTAGAGCCGTCATACATGGAGGCGTTGGCGACCTCCATGCCGAGGAGCGCGGCGACCTGGGTCTGAAACTCGAACAGATACTGCAGCGTTCCTTGCGCGATCTCGGGCTGGTAGGGCGTGTATGAGGTCAAAAACTCGGAGCGCTGAATGATGTGATCGACGCTCGCCGGCACGTGATGCCGGTACGCGCCCGCGCCGACAAAGAAGGGCCCGGCGCCGGCCGGCCGGTTCTTCGCCGCCATCGCGCCGAGCAGCCGCTCGACCTCGAGTTCGCCGCGATGGCGCGGCAGGTCGATCTTGGCGTTCAGCGCCTCTCTCGGCACGTCGACGAAGAGGTCGTCGATCGACCTGACGCCGATGGTCTTCAGCATGGCCCGCCGGTCTTCGGCGGAAAGAGGCAAGTAACGCACGATCAATCCTCATCTAGGGCTGCAACCAAGAGCTGATCGGCCTCAGCCGATCAGCTTGCGATAGGAAGCTTCATCCATGAGCCGGTCCAGTTCCGATCTGCTGGAGAGCTTGATCTTCACGAACCAGGAGGCGCCTTCCGGATCGGCGTTCACCTTAGCCGGATCGTCCGCGATCGCCTGGTTGACGGCGACGACTTCGCCTGAAACCGGCGCGTAGACGTCGGATGCGGCTTTCACCGATTCAACGACCGCCATCTCGCCCTTCTGCTTGAACTTCGTCCCTACCGCGGGAAGCTCGACGAAGACGACGTCGCCGAGCTGGCCGGCGGCGTGCTCGGTGATGCCGATGGTCGCCGTGTCGCCCTCGACGCTCACCCACTCATGATCTTCCGTATACTTCTTCATGTCGTCTTCTCCTGATCTCGGTAGTATCTGTGCGGAACGAACGGCATGTCGGCGACTGCGGCCGGCAGGGGCTTGCCGCGCACGATCAGAGCGACCCGGGTCCCCGATTTCGCCTGCGCGGCGTCGACATAGCCCATGGCGATCGGCGCGTTGAGGCTCGGCGCGAAGCCGCCCGAGGTCACGACGCCGATTTGCCGCCCGTCCTCCGACTGGATTTCAGCCCCTTCGCGCGCGGGCGCGCGGCCCTCCGGGCGAAGGCCGACCCGCAGGCGCCTCGGTCCAATCGCCGCTTCCTTCAGGATGCGGTCGGCCCCGGGAAAGCCGCCTTCAGCGCGCCGCCGCTTGCCCAGCACGAAGGCGATGTTGGCTTCAATGGGACTCGTGGTCAGGTCGAGGTCGTGGCCGTAAAGGCAAAGACCCGCTTCGAGCCTCAAAGAGTCGCGCGCGCCAAGCCCGATCGGCTTCACATCGGGGTGGGCGAGCAGCGCGCGCGCGAAGCCGACAGCGTGTTCCTCGCGAACTGAGACCTCAAACCCGTCCTCGCCCGTATAACCGCAGCGCGAAACCAGAAGATCGGCGCCGTTCCATTCTCGCGGCTGCATGCTCATGAAGGGCTGCGCAGCGACGCCAGGCGCGATGCTTTCGAGCACGGCGGCGGCGCACGGCCCCTGAAGCGCGAGAAGGGCGCGCGCGCCTGCAAAAGCGTTGTGGCGATCGCATATCTCGAGATCGGCCCGCCCGCCGAGCTTCGCGCGGATCAGGGCGAAATCGTCGTCCTTGCAGGCGGCGTTCACCACGATAAAAAGCCGCCCCTGATCGTCGTCGCGCAACGGACGGGTGATCATCAGATCGTCGAGCACGCCGCCGTCCTCGTTGAGCAGCACGGAGTAGCGCATGGCGCCCTTCTTCAGCTTGCGCACCTCTCCGGGGACCAGGGTCTCGAGGGCTGCGGCCGCGTCCTGATGCGCCTCCTCCGTCCCAGGCGATTTCTTGGAGCAAAAGAAGGCCTGCCCCATATGCGAGACGTCGAAGAGTCCGGCGCGCTCGCGGGTCCACAGATGCTCCTTGAGCACGCCGTCCGTATACTGAACAGGCATCTCGTAGCCGGCGAACGGAACCATTTTCGCGCCGAGCGCCAGGTGAAGGTCGTAGAGGGGCGTGCGCTTGAGGCTTTCGGTCATGTCGGTTCCATTACGTGACGCCGGCGGCGCCTTAATCGCCGCCGTCCCCGGCTGTCCTAGGAACCTGAGAGATTCGCGCGGGGCCAACCCGCACTTACTCCGTCGGTGGACCGGATATCGCCGGTCCGTTTCCAGCCTCATGCCGCGCGCGCGGTCCTTGTGCCTGAGAGTTTCCGGGGCCGTTGCTCCTTCGGCGCCTGCCCCCTCCGCCGAGCGGCGGGGCGAGGTCTCTCCCGCTGACGCGCTTTGGCCGCTAAGCTGCGACCGCGAGCGACCATAAGAGCCGCGCCGGCGGAGTCAATGCGGGTCGGGACTGTGCGGGTCCGGCTTCGGGGCGCGGGCATGCTTGTCGCAGTAGCAATTGTCGCACACGCCGCGCACTTCAAGCCGGGCCACATGCATGTCGAAGCCGGCGCGACGCACGATGGGCGCGATGCCCGTCGCCACCGCGTCGATTTCGATTTCCTTTACGAAGGAACAGATTTCGCAGACCAGAAACGCCTGAACTTCATGCGGCGCCTCGTGATTGCAGCGCACGAACGCTTTCATAGCATCGAGCTTGTGGATGACGCCCTTTGCTTCGAGCCCGTCGAGCGCGCGGTAGACCGTCATCGGCGCGCGCACGCCTTTTTCTTTCAACAGGTCCAGGATCTCATAGGCCTTGAGCGGGCCGTCTCGGCCGGACAGCACGTCCCACAGCAGCTTCTCGTTCTTGGTGAGCCCCGCCGGACGGCCCTTGGGTTCGAATTTCGGCGGCGCAAGGCGCGCCTCGCGAACTGATTTGGGCTCCAGCTTTCCGGCTTTCCCGTTCGCCGTCGCCGACTTGACGGCGGGATTTCGGGTGCGACCTGCCGGCGTGTGGACATGATCGGAATGACCATGATGATCGTCGATGGCAGGATCTTGATGGTCGACGCGCCCGGCAGGTCGACGCTCGCTTCGACCGGACCTGCCGGCCGGCTGAGCTCGGGACGGCTTCGGCTCCCTGAGATCGCCTCGGCCCGTCGCATTTTCTTCGTCCCTGGCCACGCTTTATCTCCTTCCCGCCGCCGGCATGTTATATCAATGTTATAGCGGGCGGTGAAGAGTATTTTTCCAATGCGGCGCCAAGGGGGCGCCGCGCCCCCGCATTGTCGGGCGGCGCGCCCGTGTTGTGCTCATGCTGGGCGAGGCGAACAACAAGCGCGGCGATCTCGACGCCGCGCTGGCGCGTTACGAGACGGCGGCGCAGACGACAGGCGAGCAGCTCGCCCGCGACGCGCTTCAAAACACATATTCTCGCTCGCGGAACCATTTCGAGGCCAGCCACTTGACGCCGGCGCGAACTGGGAGGCCTGCGTGCCTGGAGGACATGTCCGGCGCTCCCTCTTCGGTCACGTTGGCGAAGACGAGCACGTCGCCGGGAGCGCCTTTGAACTTCAGTCCCGAGGCCAGAAAATGCGTTTCACCGCCGTCATACTCGTCGTTGAGGTAGAGAAGCGCGGTGCGGACGCGCTGCCCGCAAGAAGCGAAATCGCGGCCGGCTTCGGGGATCCAGTCGAAATGCGGGCGATATTCCTGGCCCGGCGCATAACGCAGAACGCTTAGGAACTCCCCGCGCGCGTGATCGGCGCCGGCGACGTCGGCGAGCAGGCGGCTGACCGCGACGAGGGTGAGGTCCTGATCCGCGGGGCCGAGCGTCGCCGTCAGAGACGTCCTGTATTCGTCCTGACGCGGAACGCCGGTGGCCGGATCGAAGGTCATGGACGGGGCGAGGCGCAGCGCGGCGACCGCCATCACATATTCGGCGATTTCCGGCGGGACCACGGCGCGGACGGCGTAGGTCTCAGGCGATCGGCTGAGCGCCTCGCGGGCGATGCGGCGCGACGGGCGCGTTTCCGTTCCGGAGCTGCCGAGCCCGCCGAGGGCGGGCGCCAGCTCGCGGAGTTTCGCTGCGATCCGCGCATGGTCGATCGCGGCGCCTGGCCGCGTCGCCCGCGCCGCCGTCGCGAGCTTGGCCCGTAAAGCCTGCACGCGCGGATAATTGACGGCGGCGAGCCGTTCGAGCGCCGGGCCCGCAATGCTAGAGTCGCCCCTGCCTTCCGCCGCGCGGCGGACAAGCGCGGCGGCCGCGGCGGCGTCCCGACTCGCCGCCTCAGCGAGAAGCGCGTCGCCGTCGGCATCCTCAACATGGCGTAACATCAAGAGCCCCGCGAGATCGCGCATGGCGGCGGGGTCGCCGTCCCTTGCAGCTTGGAGGACGATAGCCGTCGCAGACGGCCAGTCGGGCGCTTCGTCGAATCCCTCCGCGGTCACGACCGCGAGCGCGCGCGCCGCAGCCGTAGAACCTCCGCTAGCGGATTTTCTGAGCAGCTCGCGCGCCTCGCCGATGCCGGCCCGGGTTTGCAGCAGTCGCGTGGCGAGCGTGTAGTGGGCCTCCGCATCGCCGCCGGCGGCGGCCCGTTTCAGCCAGATGTCGGCCTCCTCGCGCCGACCGGCGTCCGAGAGCGCGGCCGCGAGGGCGTATTGCGCGCGCGCGTCGCCGGTTTCGGCGGCGCGCTTCAAATCATCGACGGTCGGCCTCTGCATCCTGCGCACGCGTTTGCGGCGACCGAATTGTGGGGAGGCCCTGGTCCGTCGTCAACGCGGGGCGGATCATGTGCTAGCGCCACCCGGCCCGGTCGAACGTCATCACCGCCTGCGGCTGCAATTCGCCGAGCTGCGACACGGGCAGCGCGTCTTCCCGGAATGCGCCGAACTCAGCGATGGGACCGCTCGCCTCAAGACCCTCGACAATCGGGTACTCATTGTTGCCGCGCGCGAACGCCGTCTGGCTTTCGTCTTCTAGCAGGAAGGCGATCAGCTTCTCGGCGTTTGCGGCGTTGGGCGCATGTCGCGCGACGCCGGCGCCCGATATGTTCACATGCGCGCCGCGGCCGTCCTGATTTGGATAAAACACGCCGACCTTTTCGCCGACCGCGAACTTCTTCGCATCCGCCGGATCGCGATAGCGGGCGACGTAGTAGCTGTTGACAATGGCGAGGCGGCACTGTCCTGCCGCAACGGCCTCGATCTGACTGGTGTCGTTGCCTTCAGGCGCGCGCGCAAAATTGGCGACGACGCCTTTCGCCCAGGCCTCGCCGGCCTCCGGACCGTCGTGGGCGATGATCGAAGCGAGCAGCGACTGATTGTAGACATTCGCCGATGAGCGCACGCAGATCATGCCCTTAAATCTCGGTTCGGCGAGATCCTCGTAGGATCGGAGCCCTTCGGGGAGGCCTGCGGCTTTGTTGTAAACAATAATGCGGGCGCGTTTTGAGAGGCCGACCCACTGATTCTCCGGGTCGCGAAATTTTTCCGGCACGCGCGCCATGATGGTTTGATCCGTAAGCGGACGCAGCAGGCCCCGCGACTCGGCGCGCCAGAGGACGCCGGCGTCGGCGGCGATGAAGATGTCGGCGGGGCTCGCCTCCTTCTCCTGGACGAGACGCTCTATCAGCGCGTCGCCTTCGGATTCGATGACGTTTGTCTTGACGCCCGTTTCGCATGAGAATTTTTCGAACAGGACGAGGTCGGCGTCGTAATGACGCGCCGAATAGATGTTCACCTCGCCCGAGGGCGCGGCGCAGGTCGACACTTTGTTGCGGCCGCAAGCGCCGAGCCCAAGGGCCAGAAACGCCATCAATGCAAGGCTTCCGGGGCGAGCGCGACCGGCGCCGCGTTTCTGATCGACAATTTGCATCGGATGAACTCCTCGCTGCGCGAAAGACTTGCTACTAATTCGCATTTGCATCAAGCGGCGGATTGCCGCGAGGAGCTCACGCCTTGAACATGCGCACAAGGGAAGGATCGAAGAGGGGGCGGACCGATGCCCCCCGCGCAAGGCGGCGGTCGCTGCGGCCTGACAGGCGGATCTGGGCCGCAACGGCATCGATCCGCCAGCCGGGACCCGAGAAGCGGCAATCGGCGACGGTAAAACCCTCGCCAGCGACAAAGGTCGAGGCTCCGGGCAACAGAACGAGCCTAACAGGCCCGTCGGGGAGCGCCGTTTCGAGGTCGGCGAACGGGGCCTTGAGCCGGCCGCCGGCGGCGACGGCCCGGATCTCCTGCGCGCCCGAAAAGAGGAGCGCGCTTTCCGGCGAGCCTGGCCGTTCAAAGAGGTCGGACGGCGCTGCGGCCTCGATGATGCGCCCCTCCCTCATGATCGCGATGCGATCGCCGAGCGCCAGCGCCTCGTCTGCGTCATGGGTGACGAGGATGGTCACGGCGCCCGACGCCTTTAGGATCCGGCGCACGTCGTCGCGCAGCCGCGCCCGCATGACGGCGTCGACGGCGGCGAAAGGTTCGTCGAGCAACATGGCCTTGGGCCGACGCACAAGAGCCCGCGCCAGCGCGACGCGCTGCTGCTGGCCGCCCGAAAGCTGATGCGGACGCCGGTCGAAAAGCCCGTCGAGACCGCAGGCCGCGAGCTCGGCCCCGGCGCGACGACGCCTTTCCTCCGCTCCGAGATCGCCGAGCCCGAACGCGACGTTTTCGAGCGCCGTCATGTGCGGAAAGAGCACGTAGTCCTGAAAAACGAACCCCATGGAACGTCGTTCGGGCGGCGCAAACACGCCGGGCCCGGACAGCATCGCGCCGTCGAGTTCCACCGTGCCGGCGTCAGGCCGCTCGAGCCCGGCCGCGACGCGCAGCAAGGTGGTCTTGCCGCAGCCGGACGGCCCGAACAGCGAGACGATTTCGCCCGCGTCCACAGTCAGCGACGCCGCATCGACCGCCGCGAGGTCGCCGAAACGGCGCGAGACATCCTTCAAAACGAGGCTCACGGGGGCGCTCTCTCGCACCTTCCGCCAACGAATGGTAGTCCGCCGCAGGGGGGCCGAGGCGCATGAACGCCGACGTTCGACGATTCCTTTCGGGTCTTGCGCCGCTCGTGGTCGCCGCCGCGATCGCGGCGCCCCTGCTCGTCGTTCTGGCCAGCGTCATCGCGCCCGCCGCCGGAACCAGCGCCCATGTCTGGTCGACGACCGGACCCCTCTATCTCGCCAACACAGCCGCGCTGGCGCTGATGGTCGCCGCGGGCGCGCTGGCGCTCGGCGTGCCGACCGCGGCGCTGGCGGCGATCACAGAATTTCCCGGTCGTCGGTTTCTCGCCGTCGCGCTGGCGCTGCCGCTGGCCGTTCCGGCCTACATCGCCGCCTACGCCTATGGCGATCTCGCCGGGCCCTTCGGCCCTATCGCCGCGGTTTTCGGCGCGGCGCCGGACGTGAAATCGCTGCCGGGCGCCGCCTTCGTGCTGACTCTCGCCAACTACCCTTATGTCTACCTCGCGGCGCGCGCCTCTTTTGACAGCCGCTCCGGCGCCTTGCTCGAAGCCGCGCGCGCGCAGGGCGCGTCGCCGGCGCGGGCCGTCCTGTCAGTGCTTGCGCCGGCCGGCAGGGCCGCAATCATGGGCGGCCTCGCGCTCGCATTGATGGAGACTGTCGCCGACTACGGCGTCGCCGATTACGCGGGCGTGCCGACGCTCAGCGTCGGCGTCTTCCGCACCTGGCGCGGACTTGGCGATCTCGTCGCCGCGAGCCAGATCGC
>JACADZ010000160.1 GCA_013389105.1 Parvularculaceae bacterium
CACCAGGGCCTTGCCCTGGCTGCGGTTATAGATGATCTTCGCGCCCGAAAGCGTGTTCTTGCCGCTCACCACCCGGGAGCCGGGGCCGGCGAGTGTCAGCTCGTCGCTTTCCGGAAGGTACTCGGCGCGCTCGGCATCGGCGGTGTATTCCTCCGAGACGATGTGGACTTTCCCGCCGGCGACGATCCGCTTGATCGCCTCGCGGCTGGACCGCTCCCCCTTGGGGGCGTTCACCAGTTCCCCCTCGTAGTAGATCCGCAGCGTGTCGGCCGTCAGGGTGAACCTGCCCTGCGTCGCCTTCACCCTGCCGGAAAACTCGGCGAACTTCTCGGCGTCGTTGGTCACCAGGCGGTCGGCGACGATCTCGAGCGGCTCCTTGCTGTCCGCGCCGGGCATCGACAACGGCCCGGCGGCGCGCGCCCCGCTCCCGCCGAGAAAAACGAGCGCTGCCAGGAAAACGCCACACTCTAAAGCTCGCTTCATCGCCATCCCCCCCCTTCGCCTCGACCATCCGGTGGCTTCGAAACTTGCGCATCAACGCCGCGCGGCCAGGATACCCCATCGGCGCGTCGCGATCAATCGGCGAACATCAGGATGCAGGTTGCAACGCTCGCGAGGATGCCGGCAAGATCGGCCGTGAGGCCGGCGGCGAGCGCATGGCGGATCCGGCGCACCTGCACGGCGCCGAAGTACACGGCCAAGACGTAGAACGTCGTTTCGGTGCACCCCTGAATCGTCGAGGCGAGCATGCCGGCGTAGCTGTCGGGACCGATGGCCGGGTCCTTGACGATCGCGGCGAGCAGCGCATAGGCCCCGGAGCCGGAAAGCGGTCGCATGAGGGCCATCGGCAGCACCTCGGCCGGCAGGCCGAGCCGTCCGGTGTAGGGGCCGATCGCGGCCACCATGGCGTCCAGGGCGCCGCTGGCGCGCAGCATGCCGACCGCCGCCAGGACGGCGACGAGGTAGGGGATGATCCGGACGGCGACCTGGAACCCCTCCTTGGCGCCGGAGACGAACTCCTCGTAGACGCGCACGCGGCGCAGCGCTCCGAACAGCAGGAAGGCGACCATGAGCCCCGGCAGGATCCAGGGGGATAGGGCCCGGCCGTAGAGCACCGCGGCCGGGATCAGCGCGAACACCGCCGCGAGCGCCGCCAGGCTCGCCCAAACGGGATAGGCCTGCTCGTCCGCCGCCTCGGAACCGGGGGGCTCCGCCGGCGGCGGGCCGGGGCGCGGCTCCATTGCGGGGACGGCGGCGGGAAGCGGAAAGG
>JACADZ010000134.1 GCA_013389105.1 Parvularculaceae bacterium
ATCCCATTATCCGAATACCTTGTCATTTCACGCGGGAAATGGGACAGGCACCTCTCGCTGGAGGAGATACAGAGCGCGATCGACGCCTTCTACCGCTGGAAAGACCGGCTCGTCGCCGAGGGGAAGATGCGCAGCGGACAGCGACTCGCCAGTGCGGGAAAGACGGTGTCGAGAGGAATGGTGACGGACGGCCCTTTCGGCGAGACGAAGGAAGTGATCGGCGGCTACTGGTTCATCCTGGCCGGCAGCCTCGAGGAGGCTGCGAAGATTGCGGGAGAGAACCCGTGTCTGGCCTGCGGGTTGTTCTACGAGATCCGGCCCATCGACCCGTCGCCCGCCAGCGCCTTCACGGCAACGACCGAGACTCCGAGCGAACACGCGGATCAATGACAGCGCCAAACGACATCGGTTGGGGGGTCTGACGTGGCAATCGACCGGACCGTTGAACGGCCGGCACTGCGCCTGCTGCTGGCCCGCAGGTTGCGGCTGTCCGGGGTGCTAATGCGTCAATGAGAAAGAGGGCACGATCTCGATGAGCATCGATAGCGAAGTCTCCGCGCACTACAGCCGGGGCGGTCTTCTCTCCCGTCTGAACGCGGCGTTGAGGGACGACGGCGTCGATCCCGAGCGTCCGAGCATGGAGGCGCTGGCGCCCTACGACCAGTTCCATGGCCGCGGCCTGGAGGCGACGTTGGAGATTGCCGAGCTGGCGCAACCCGGGCCAGCCGACCACATTCTCGACATCGGCAGTGGAATCGGCGGGCCCGCGCGCTACTTCGCGAACCGTTTCGGCTGCAGGGTCACCGGCATCGATCTGACTGCGGAATTCTGCGACGTTGCGCGCCACCTCACGCACATGCTCGACCTCGAGGACAGGATCGCGTTCGAGGTCGGTGACGCCCTGGCGATGCAGTTCGGCGAGGCCGGCTTCGACGGCGCCTACTCGATGAACGTTTCCATGAACATCCGCGACAAAGGCCGGTTCTACCGCGAGATTCACCGGGTGCTCAAACCGGGCGCCTGGCTGGTGCTCTCGGAGGTGGCCAAGGGTGAGGGCGGGGATCTGGACTATCCCACGCCCTGGGCGGGCAGCGCGCGCACCAGCTTCCTGTCGACGCCGGAGGAAACGCAGCGCGGCCTGCTGGAAGCGGGATTCGACGTTGTCCGGGTGCACAGCACCCTCGACAAGGCCCTCGCGTTCGGCGCCCGGTCGCGCGCGATGGTCGAGCGCGGCGAGAAACCGCCGCACCGCGCGGTCATGCTGATCCACGGCGAGATCGCGACGCAAGCGATGAGGAACACGGCGCGCGGTCTTTCGGAGGGGAAGATCATTCCTGTAGAAGTACTGGCTCGAAAACGGCCATAGCTCGAACCTCGATGGGTCCTTCGGCCGAACCGGTCGAGCCCGGGGGCTTGCTGCTTTTTGGCCATGAAGCGTGCCGACATCAGGCCCGGCGTGTTGGCTCTCGAGCACGCACTCAGCGCCGAGGAGTGCGACGCGTTGACGCGTTGATTCGCCGCGCCGAGGATCAGGGCTTCGAGTTCGCCACGATCACGACTCCGCACGGACTCAAGATCGACACGGATGTCCGAATCCATCCTCTGGCGACGGCTCGACGCTCCGGGGCATGACGCCTGTCGCCTCGACCGGATCGCCACGGGTTGGCGGCTCGAGGGCATGGCAGTGTTCCGGCACGAACGGGCTGCAGCGCAGCTCGTCTACCGGGTCTCATGCGACCCCGGATGGCGCGCGCAGCGCGGGGAGGTCCACGGCTGGCTCGGAGCGGATGCTGTCGACCTGCGTGTCGTGCGGGCGGACACAGGCGCGTGGACTGTGAACGGCGAGGCGGTGCCGGACGTCGGGAGCTGCGTCGATCTCGATTTCGGCTTCACTCCAGCGACGAATCTCCTGCAGTTGCAGCGCCTCGCGCTGCATGTGGGACAGGCAGCGCAGGCGCCCGCTGCATGGCTGGACGTCTCGACCGGCAGGCTGGAGCTGCTGCCCCAGCGCTACGAGCGGCGCGCCGAGGCGACGTACTGGTACGAGGCGCCGAGTGTGGGGTATGCGGCTCTCCTCGAGGTGGCCCCGAACGGCTTCGTCCGCCGCTATCCGGGCCTGTGGGAGGCAGAACCCTGAGCGAGACGGGCGCACGCCCCGGCAGCGACGCCTGCCAAGCCGACGACCGCATGCGCTTTGCGCACGCGGGAGCGTGCCCTCTATCGGAAGCGCGCTCTCTTGCGCTGATGGATAGCACCCGGCATCATGTGTCGCCATGCACACCACAGACGAATCTCGCAGTGTGAAATGGACGGCGGCGGAGAAGAAGGCTGCGCGTGCCGCATTCGATCTCGCCCTGGCCCGAGAGCTGGCCGCGATGCGCAAGAGGATCGGAGCGCTTCTTCAGGAGTCGCCGGAACCGGC
>JACADZ010000178.1 GCA_013389105.1 Parvularculaceae bacterium
GCCTGGTAGAGCCGCGGGATCAGTTCGCGTACGCGCTTTTCCTCGACCACGATGCCGAGGTCCACCCAGTCCGGGTCGGCCAGCGCGGCGATGGTGGGCGTGGCCGGGGCGGGCAGGATGGCGGTGACGGCCTCGAGCGCGCTCTTCGGCACGTTCATCGAGAGATAGACGCGCGTGGCGGCGGCGATCGCGCCGTTGAGCATCATCAGCACGCGGTCGATCTTGGCCTGCTTCCAGCCGTCCTCGAGCGAATCGCGGTTGGCGATGAAGCGCGGGGTGCTTTCGAGCACGACGTGCAGCACGCGCAGGTTGTTGGCGCGCAGCGAGGAGCCGGTCTCGGAGACGTCGACGATCGCGTCGGCGAGGATCGGCGGCTTGACTTCCGTCGCACCCCAGGAGAATTCGACCGAGGCGGTGACATTGTGTTTGGCGAGGAAGCGTTGCGTCATGCCGACCGCTTCGGTGGCGATGCGCTTGCCCTGCAGGTCCTTGACGTCCCTGAACGGGGAATCCTCCTTGACGGCCATCACCCAGCGCACGGTGCCGTAATTGGGCCAGGGTGCCTTGAGGTCGGCGAGTTCAGCGACGTCGGCGCCGGTCTCCTGGATCCAGTCGAGGCCGGTGATCACGCAGTCGAGGATGCCCTGCGCGACGTAGCGCGCCATTTCCTGCGGGCGGATCAGGATGCACTGGATCTCGGCGTCGTCGATGTCCGGGTAGTAGGAACGGCCGGAGATGCGCAGGTTGTAGCCGGCACGGACGAACAGGCTCTGGGTGGTTTCCTGCAGACTGCCCTTGGGGATGCCGATGCGAAGGCGCTGTTCGCTCATGGCGGATTCCTGGTTACTCGTAGCGGACGTCGAGGATCTCGTACTCGCGGCGACCGCCGGGGGTGTGCACCTCGACCACGTCGCCGGCGAACTTGCCGATCAGCGCTCGCGCGACCGGCGAGTTGAGCGAGATCTTGTTCTGCCTGAGGTCGGCCTCGTCGTCGCCGACGATCTGGTAGGTGACGGTTTCGCCCGCGTCGGTGTCCTCCAGCTCGACGGTGGCGCCGAACACCACGCGGCCGTCGGCGTCGAGCGATTTCGGGTCGATGATCTGCGCGTTGCCCAGCTTGCCTTCCACCTCGGCGATGCGGCCCTCGATGAAGCCCTGGCGTTCCTTGGCGGCCTCGTACTCGGCGTTCTCCGAGAGGTCGCCGTGCGAGCGCGCCTCGGCGATGGCGGCGACCACGGCGGGGCGCTCCACGGTCTTGAGGCGCTTCAACTCCTCGCGCAGCAGCTCGGCGCCGCGCAGGGTGATCGGCACTTTCCCGCTCATTCCAGGGCGCCTTCCAGCTCGGCGTGCAGCTGCTGCACCGAGTAGGTCTCGAGGCCGGTGTGCTGCATGCCGATGCAGGCGGCGCGCGCCCCCTCGATGGTGGTGAACAGCGTGGCCTTCTGCGCCAGCGCGGAGGTGCGGATCGAGCGCGAGTCGAGGATCGCGGCGCGCTTCTCGTCGACGGTGTTCACGATCAGCACGATCTCGTTGTTCTTGATCATGTCGACGATGTGCGGGCGGCCCTCGCTGACCTTGTTCACCGGCATCACCGGGATGCCGGCCTCGTTGATGGACTGCGCGGTGCCGCGCGTGGCCAGCAGCGTGAAGCCCAGCGCATGCAGCAGGCGGGCGACCTCGACGGCCTTGGGCTTGTCGGCCGGATTGACGCTGATGAAGGCCTTGCCGGACTTGGGCAGCCGGGTGCCCGAGGCGACCTGCGAC
>JACADZ010000173.1 GCA_013389105.1 Parvularculaceae bacterium
GGCAAGGCGTCCATCCGTCGTCGCCCGGTTAACTCTGCGTTGGGCGTCGGACGGGTTGCAAAGGGGCGAAACCGGCGGGATGCATCCCTGGCGTGCGTGAGTTCGCTGGCATGAATCCGCGCGCGTTGACACGCTCCGGTTGGGCACGATACTGTCATTTGCGCTCGTCTTTTCGAGGACCGTAGGGACATGGAAGTTACTCAAGCTGCTCCCAGGCGCAAACTCGCCGCGATCCTCAGCGCGGATGTGGCCGGCTATTCGCGACTGATGGAGGATGACGAGCGGGCAACTCTCGATACGCTGCAAGAATGCCGCCAGATCATGCGTGACCACATTGTCGACCATGGCGGCAGAGTCGTAGATTTTCCTGGAGATGCTCTGCTAGCCGAATTCGCGAGTCCGGTGGAATCCGTCCGTTGCGCCGTTGAGATTCAGCGGACGCTTCTCGAACGAAATGTGCTGCTTCCCGAGCATCGTCGCATGTCGATCCGTATCGGGTTAAATCTCGGCGATATCATCGAACAAGACAGCGCTCTATACGGCGATGCCATTAATGTCGCAGCGCGGCTTCAGGCTATAGCCGAACCCGGCGGCATTTGCGTCTCGGGCACCGTCTTTGACCAAGTCGAAGGCAAGCTGCCGGTCTCGTTTACGTTCGCCGGGGAGCAGGCGGTCAAGAACATCACCAAGCCTGTACGCATTTATCACCTGCGTTGTGAGGTTACCGCTGACCAGCGACCGTCCCGGTTGCATGCTATGCCGTCCGGTCCGACGATCGCCGTACTACCTTTCACCAACATGAGTAGCGACCCAGAGCAGGAGTACTTCACCGACGGGTTGACCGAAGACATTCTTACCGAACTCGCGCGGTTTCGAGAACTCAACGTCCTTGCCCGCAACATTACTTTTCAGTACAAAGGAGTGGCTGTTGATCTCATCGCCATTGGCAAGAAGCTCGGTGCTCAATACGTCTTGGAAGGCAGTGTCCGGAAATCGGAGAACCTGGTCCGCATAACTGCTCAGCTGATCGATGCGCGCAGCGGCAGTCACGTCTGGGCGGAGAAGTATGATCGCAGTCTCAGCGATATTTTTGTGGTTCAAGATGAGATCACAGGCAAGATCGTAGGGACTATCGCCGGCGGTGCGGGCAGCGTTATCGCTAGAACAGGACGGGCGACGGTCGGACGAAAACCGCCTGATGAATTGCAAGCCTACGATCATGTCCTCCGGGCGAGTATGACGCCGAATATGTGGAGTAAAGAGGAATTTCAACGGAGCAAGGCACATCTCCAGCGAGCAATCGAACTCGACCCCAATTACGCCCGCGCGCGCCAAGAGTATGCGTGGACGGTAATTCTGGCATGGCTGTTCCGATTCGACGAAACAGCGCTGCCGCGCCATGAGTTGAAGGCTAACTCTGTTAGGTCCGTGCAGCTCGATCCCGCCGAACCCCTTGCGCATCGTACTGCAGCGTTTGCGTACTTCTTCGGGAAGGAGATGGATTTCTTCGAAGGTGAGGCCCAATCCGCGCTGAACCTGGCGCCGAACAATGCCGAGATACTGGTCCAACTCGGTACGCTAATTGGGTTCAAAGGCGAGTGGGATCGAGGCGTCGAGCTTGTCACGAAAGCTATGAACCTGAATCCTATGTCGGCAGCAGGGTGGTACCACACTCTGCTCCACTACGATCTCTACCGAAAAGGGCAGTATCAAGAAGCCGTGGACATCGTGAAGTCGCATCCCTTTCAGCAGATGGCGGAGACGCAGTACAAGTATGTGGCGGCATATGGGCAGCTTGGGGACAGGAGGAAGGCTCGCGAACACTGGGAAAAATGCATAGAACTGGAGTCAACCTGGTCCGCGGCGAGCATAGTCGAAATACTCAGGCTCTGGAACTTTGAAGAATCCTACATCGAGGGCTACATGCAGGGCATCGCCAAAGCCGGGTTTCTCGTGGAGGGCTGAGACGGTCGCGACGCCCAACCATGGGCTGGAGCGGAGCGCCCAACAGCAGGTCTGCTGTTGGGTGCCCTCCTCGCTTCGCTCGTCGGCGCCCGCTCAGCCCCATCGTTGGGCGGCTTGTGGAGGTGCAAGCGACACCAGCGCCCCGCGGTATGCAGACCATGGTCGCTGCGTGCCAGGAATGCCACAGCATTGGCGAGAAGCCTTGATCCTTTCCCACCGTGGTGCGCTGGCATTACC
>JACADZ010000194.1 GCA_013389105.1 Parvularculaceae bacterium
GAGGGCGAGGGCGGCGAGGATCAGGAACAGGGACAGTCGCATGGTCGGGGCGGGCAGGAGGACGGAATACGGCGATCTTACGGCGGGCGCGAGGAATTCTTTACCCATCGCGGCGGCTGCCGCGGACTTTTTCCGCGAGCTGACGGATCTCGTCGGCGGAAAGCCGTTCAGGGCCGCGGTCCTTGAGCAGCAGCCAGAGGATCGCGCCATTGACGAGGACGGCGATGAATTCGAGATAGAGGATCGGCATCACCAGCTGGCGCTGCGAGTTGTCGCCGAAGACGAAATAGAAGGCTTCGAAGCTCGGCAGCGCCGCCTGGCTCACCGCCACGTAGTTTTCGAACGGCGGGAACAGCACGATCAGCACCAGGTTCAGGGCGACCAGGCCGAGCACGCTGCGCTGGTAGCGGTTGCCGCCGGGCGCGCGCCGGCCGAGCGGCCGCTCGCGCAGCAGCAGCCAGGCGATGGCCGCGTTGACCAGCACCACGATCACTTCCAGCGTCAGGAAATCGATGTTGACGACACGGCCGGCATGACTGCCGAAAGCGAAGTAGAAGCCGTCGAAGGTCGGGATGTTGCCGTGCTTCAGGCCGATATAGTCGAAAGGCGGGAACAGCAGCATCAGCAGCAGGTTGGCGGCTGCGATGACAAGGGCGATCGACTGCTGACGGTTCATGGCAGGACGGTGTTCGGCGAGGCGTATAGGGTAAGCGCAAGGGGTGGTCCGCCGCAATGCGACTGTCGTATACACTAAACGCCCTCCCGCTTCCGGTTGCACCGATGAAACGCCCGATCGCCATTCTCTTGTCTGTTTTCCTGCTGCCTGCCGCGGAGGCGGCGCCCAAGCCGGCCAAGGCTCCACCGTCCCTGCCGCCGCCCACGGAGATCGTGTTGCGCCATGTGCTCGCCGGCCGTCCGCTCGATACGTTGGCGACCCTGGTGCTGCGCTTCAACGATGCCGAGGCCAGGCTGAAGCAGGGCGGCGGCCGCATCCGGCTCGAGGACTTCCAGGGAGCCGCAGACAAGAGCCAACTGCCGCACCTGGCCCTGTTCGACCAGGACGAGGCCGCGGCCGTGCTTGGCACGCGGCCACGCTTCCTCCCCTTGCATCGCGTCATGGCGGCGGACGGCCGGCGCTTCGACGACCGGATCTTCTATCCGCAGATGATCGACGCGGTGGACGACCTGGCCGGCAAGATGCAGGCCTTGCCGCTGGCGATGTCGCTGCCGGTGCTGTTCTACAACAAGGCCGCTTTCGCCAAGGCGAAGCTCGATGCCGACAATCCGCCGAAAACCTGGTGGGAGCTGCAGGAAGCGGCCGGCGCATTGCGCGACGCCGGCTTCAAGTGCCCGCTGACCAGCTCGCGCTTCGCCTGGGTGCATGTCGAGAACGTCGCCGCCCAGCACGGCGAGCCGCTGGTGACGAAGAACGGCAAACAGGACCAGCTGGCGCTCAACAACATGGTGAACGTCAAGCACCTCGCCCTGCTGACC
>JACADZ010000064.1 GCA_013389105.1 Parvularculaceae bacterium
GATCGTTTCGGAGGCGGGGACGATCGACTTATGCATCCTGCGGTTGCCCATCCCGCAAAAATACATCCGCAGGCGGAAAATTGCGAAAAACCGCGCCGATTCAGCAGGTTATCGCCGCGCCGCCGTCCCGTTCGTCCCGGACTCCGGAAATCGGTCCAAAATCCCGGCCTTCCCCGCTCTGCGCCCTCCGCAAAAGAAAGTCGGTACAAGGATGAGTGTCGCGACGGCGTCGGGCTGCGCCCCGCGATCGCCTCGCCGGGCGCCAGGCTGGGTTCAAATAATTTGTATAAAGAGCAAACTCCCGGAATTCGGGCCCGCCTTTGTCGGTCCTGCGGCCTACAGCCGGCGCGCAAGAATGCGGGTCACCGCCAGCGTCCCGGCCTTCAGCGCTTCGAAGCGGTCGGCCCAAGCGTCGGCGTAGGCGGCGAGATAGCGCATCGCTTCGGCGCGCGCCCGCGCGTCGGCGACGGCGCGCGCCGCCTCATAGGCCCGCCGCCAGTTGGTCCAGCCGCGCGAGACGAGCGGCAGGAACAGGCGGGTCTCGTCAGCGACGTCGCTGGTCGAAAAGCCGCATTCCCGCAAGATGCGGACATAGTCCGAGGCGAGCCGCGGCGCGCCCGGCAACGGCCCGTCGAAGACGGCGCGCGCGCGAGCGTCGGCGCGGGCGAGAGCATAGTCGATCACCGCGACCGGGGCGCCCGGCTTGAGGAATTCCGCGCAATAGCGGGCGAAAGCGCCCGGATCGCCGTCGCGATGCAGCTCGAAGAACACGAGGGCGCCGTCCGCAGACTGACGATCGAGCGCGCCCAGCGTCTCGTCATAGCTCTTGAGGTCGAGCCCGCGGACCCGGCGGACGCTGCGCGCCAACCCTGAAACCTGCCATCGCGCGCCAGCGCGCGCGTCGCGCAGGACGGCGCCCCCGCCCGCGCCGAAAATCATGACGCGCGAACGCGCGCCAAGGCCGAGCGCGCGCGCATGGCGCATGGTCCAGGCGGGATCGCCCGGCTCGTCGCGGTCGCGCCCCCAGATCAGTTGCGGAACGTCGACTGACGGCTGAAAGGCGCCGGCGAGACGCCGCTCGATCTCGGCCGCTTCCAGCGCCGCGTTGAAGGCGTAGCCTTCCCACCAGGCGTTGAATCGCCGCAGGGCGAGCGCCGTTCTGGCGCGCAGGGCATGCTGTCGCGAGGCGGTCATGGACTTCCCATGCCGGCGCAAGGGCGGGCCGACGACGAGAGCTAACGCGATTTAAGCCTGATAAACCGTTAACGGATCAAAAGGCCGACGGCGCCGCGTCGCGGCGAGCCTTGTCGACGCCGTCCGGCTTGCCGCGCAGCGCCTTGTGATAGGGCGCCAGCAGGCAGGTGAGGAACAGGAACGACGCCGCCACGAGGAGCGACATCGCACCCCATTTGGTCCAGGCGTCGGCCAAGTTCCCCATCCAGTTGCCGACCGCGCACACGCACGCGATCACGAGATACGGCATGATCGGCGGATCCTGCCGGATGTAGCGAATGACGAAGACGGTCAGCGACACCAGCAGCAGGGCGACTGAATAGACGTCAAAGACGGTGATTTCAGCGGTCATGACGTTGCTCCGGATCGGCGTCTTCAGCGCCCCCGATCGACGCGCATCATGCCCCGAAAATCATTTCCAAATCCGAAACAGGGACGATCCGATCGACGCTAATCGAGGCGGCAGAGAAGCTCGCCGGCGAACTGCGCGAGCGTGTCGTCGCGAGCTCCCATGACGACGAGGCGGTCGCCGGGGCGCGCCTCTTTGAGGAGCGCTTCGCCGCACTCGGCCCGCGTCTCGAAATAAAGCGCGCGCCGGCCGGCGGCCGCGACGTCGCCGACGACCTCGCGGCTCGAAACCGACCGGTCGGTCGTGCCGCCGAAATAGACGGGGTCCGGCATGACGAGCAGATCGTCCGGTCCGAGATGTTGGGCGAAGGCCTGTGCGAACTCGGCGCGCATTTTCTTCAGCGGGCCGAAGCCGTGCGGCTGAAAGAGGATGAGGAGCCGGCCGGGGAATTCGTGCAGCGTGCGCAAGGAAGCCGCGATCTTGTCGGGATTGTGCGCGAAATCGTCGATCACCACGACGCCGCCCTTCTCGCCAATGAAGTCGAGCCGTCTCTTGACGCCGGCGAACTCCGACAGCGCCGCCGACGCCTCGGCGAAGGGCGCGCCGACGGCCGCCGACGCCGCGATCGCGGCGAGCGCGTTTGAGACGTTGTGCCGGCCGGGGGTCTTCAGATCGACGCGGACGGCGGCGCCGGTCCGTCGGTCGATCGCGTCGAAGGCGACGCCGAACGGGCGCGGCGTGATCCCCGTGGCGCCGAAATCGGCGTCCGCGCGGTCGAGCGCGTAGGAGAGGGACCCGCGCGCGAGCGACCTTAGACCGGCTGCTTCCTCATTATCGAGATTGACGACGGCGATCTTCGACCGTGCGAGGAAATCGCCGAACAGGCGGCGCAGCTCGTCCATCGACTTGTGGTCGAGCGCGACATTGTTGAGGACCGCGACGGTCGGCGCATAGAGCGCGATCGAGCCGTCGCTCTCGTCGAGCTCGCTGACGAAGATGTCGCCGTCGCCGATGAGCGCGCTCGCGAACAACGCCCCCTCGCCGGCGAAATTCTTCATCACGGCGCCGTTCATCACGGTCGGGGCGAGGCCCGCTCTGTGGAGGATCCAGGCGATCATCGCGGTGGTCGTCGACTTGCCGGAGGTGCCGGCGACGCCGATGCGCGTCGGGGCCGCATTGAAAAGCTCGGCGAGCAGCTCGGGCCGGCGCGCCACGCGCGCGCCGATCCGGCGCGCGGCGACGATGTCGCCCACCGTCTCCTCGATCGCGGCTGAGGCGACCACGATTTGCTCGGGCGAGACGACGCCGCCGCCGTCCTGCAGATGAAGCCCGATCCCCTGATGGCGAAGATACTCGAACTTGGCGGCGAGACGGCCCTGGTCGAGCGCCCGGTCCGAGCCCTCGACCTCGTGGCCGGCGGCCTTCAGAATGAGCGCAAGCGGCAGCATGCCGCTGCCGCCGACGCCGACGAGGAAATAGCGCTTGACGTCCTTCATGGGACGCGAGGCTATAAACTGAATCGGAAAACGAGGCGTCAATAAAACGCCGCCTCTCAGCCCTTGAGAAGGCGCGCGGCGAGCGGCTCGCGCGGGGCCGGCGGCGCGTCGCCGGCGTAGCCGACCCGGGCGAGCATCTGCACGATGCCGCCGCCCGAAGCAAGGAGCGCATGGGCGCGCCGGTAGGGCTCTTCCATTTCGGGAAACTCCTGCAGCGCCTGGCTCAGCGGGTGAAAGGCGAGTCCCTCTCCGGCGGCGGCGAGCTGCATGCGCACCCAAGACCGGCCGGCCTCGATCTGATCGGCGCGGGTATTCGTGCTGGTGATCGAGAACAGGAAGGCCGGCGTCGCGACGATCGCCGCCGAATAGTTCGCAAGGGTTTGTTCGTAGGCGGTCGAATCCGGATCGTCCATGTTTTCGCGGGTCAGGACGCCGAGGCCCCCCAGCGCCTCGAGCAGCGGGCCCGCGAGAGCGATGCCGTAGGGGTTCTCCTCGATCTCCCTCCGGCCGACGCGCGTGACCTTGATGGTCTCGCGCCGCGTGCGGTCAAGGCCCCACTCGATGCGCCAGGCGTCGTCGGCGAGCTTCTTCACCTCGGCGAGGCGGGCCGCGTCGGCGACGGCGTCGGCGAAGACGCCCGGGACCGCGGCCGATTTGATCCGCTCAAGGATCGTCGCGTCGACGGCGCGCTTCTCGAACGGGTTGCGGTTGGTGCGGCGCGCGAGCGCGTGGCCGAACAAGGGATCGCGCGGGGCCGAGGAGTCGGCGACGAGGCGCACATGGGCGATGGGTCGCGCGTCGAGATAGGGTTTGGGCTCGCCTTCGGGGAACAGCGCGATTTCGGCGCGCGCGCCCTTTTCGGCCGCGGCCTGCCGGAAAAGTTCAAGAAAGGCCCCGAAGCCGATCACGATCTGCCGGCTGAAGGGATCGGTCTCGGGGAGGAGCCGCGCCGGGTCGGCGTGGAGCGTGAACGCGTCCTCGCCCGTAAGACGCACCCGCCAGGGCTGCATGTTGTGCGGATTGGGCGCAAGGATCGCATAGGCGAGGGCGTCGAGGCGGGCGTCGCCGAAACCCTTCGCGGCGGCGTCCCACGGGGCCTGCGCCGCTTTCGGAGCCCGAGTCAGCGCCCACGCCGCCGCCGATCCCGCCGCCGTCAGCAGGAGCGCGGCGCTCCCGATCTTCAGTACGCCCCGCCGGCTCGCCATTGTCATTCGCCTCCGAACTTGGATATCAGAGACTACCGCGCGAGCCTGCATTAACGCCAGATTGAATTCTGCGCTTTAGACGTTCGCGCCTCGAACACAGGGGAGACTCATGTCGAAATCGATCATGGCCGCGAGCGCGGCCGCACTGGCCCTCGCCGGTCTATGCGGCGCGGCCTCCGCCACGGAAAAGCGCGTCGATAACGAGCGCGGCTCGACCAAGAACGTCGAGCTGCCGCAATGCGTGAAGAGTCTCGGCACCGTCGCCATCACCGACGGCGAGGGCCACGGCTGGACCGCCTACAATCTCGGCGCGCCGTCGGTGCTGCTGAAGGCGTTCGTGTCGAAGTCCGGCTGCTTCAAGCTCGTCGATCGCGGCGCCGGGATGACGGCGCTCCAGAAGGAGCAGGCGCTCGCCGCCGGCGGCAATCTGCAGCGCGGCTCGAATGTCGGCGCCGGTCAGGTGAAGGCCGCCGACTATGTGCTCGTCGCCGACATCGCCAACACCGACTCGAACGCCGGCGGCAGCGCCGTCGGCGGCGTTGCGGGTGCGGTGGTCGGCGGCCGCGTCGGCGGACTCCTCGGCGGCATCAAGACCAAGCGCGTCGAGGCCCAGACCGTCCTGACGCTGATGAATGTGCGCACGTCTGAGATCGAAGCGACCGCCGAAGGGTCGGCGTCGAAGAAGGACATCGGCTTTGCGGCCGGGGCCGGCTACGGCTTCGGCGGGGCCGTGGGCGGCGGCTATGAGGACACTGAAGTCGGCAAGGTCGTCACCTACGCCTTCCTCGACGCTTATCGCCAGGTCGTCGGCCAGCTCGGCGGCCTCCCGGCGGACGCTGCGGCCGCGGCGCCGAAGGAAGCCTTCAAGGTGAGCGTCGACAAGGTGACGATGCGCCGCTCGCCGGCCGCCTCGTCGAGCCCGGTCCGCGAGCTCGAAAAAGGCGACCTGGTCTACCCGCTCGGCGCCAAGGAAGGCATGTGGTGGGAGATCGAGGACGAAAACGGCAATGCCGGCTGGGTCGAAAACGACAAGCTGAAGCCGGTGAAGTGACGGACCACGACGATTGATTTTCAAAGGCGCGCTCCTCGGGGCGCGCCTTTTGAGCCAAAATCGGCCCGGACCCGCGGAAACTGTCACATTTCTTTCAAGAACGATCCCCAGCTCTGTGGCGCGGGAAGGGCATGTCCCCGCAGGGAAGGAGCGTATGAAAGGAAATCCGGGTCATTTTTCGGCCAAGCGGACCCGCGCGGCCGCGGTCCTGTTCGTCGGCGCAACGGTTGCGACCGCGGCGTCCGCGGAGGACGGCGCCGGCGGCGCGCCGGTCCTGATCGCCGCCTTTGGCGCAGCCATTCTTTTTATCGCCTTTCTCGCCGCCGCGTCCACGCGGAAATCCCATGACGGCCGGAAGCGGAAAGACGGCGGAGACGGGTCGGTCTACCCCTATTCCGCCGACGGCGGCGGAAGCGGCGGAATAGGAGGAAAAGGGACCAAAGACGGGCATACCGACTCCGCAGGAGGCGACGGCGCCGACGGCGGGGGAGATGGCGGCGGGGGCGGCGGCGGGGGCGACTGACGCCGACGGGCTAATTCTCCGTAAGCGAACTATTCCGGCCGGTCGGGGATGCAGGAGGCGGGGCCGCGTCCGGGGATTGGTCCGGTCGAACCAGCGCCTGACAAAAAAACGCCCCCGGACCGGGGGCGTTTCTCTTCCGGTTGCTCCGGCGATCAGCGGTCGAAGAACCAGCCGAGGAAGCCCCGGCGCTCGCGATCGTCGCTGTCGCGGTGATGCTTCTTGTGATCGTCGTCATGCTTCTTGAAGCCCGCAGAATGGTGCTTCTTGTGGTCGTCGTCATGCTTCTTGAAGCCCGCAGAATGATGTTTCTTGTGATCGTCGTCGGACTTCTTGAAGTCATGGCGGTCGCCGTCGTGATCGTCTTGGCTTGGGGCCGCATAACGCGCCGGCTCCGGCGCGGCCGCATATTGAGCCTGCGGCGCGCAGGCTTCATTGTGCTGATACCGCGCGTTGTTGACGGCGTCGTTGTGATGAATAATCGCCTCTTCGACGCGCGCGCGCAGCTCGCGCACTTCATTGGCGAGGTCGCCGGCCGCCGAAAGCTTCATCTCGGCGTCCTGGAGCGCAAGGCGCGATTCGTGCGCAGACCGGTTCGCCTTGAGCGCCAGCGCGGCGCCGGCGATGAAGACCGTCATCGCCATGCCGAGGACGCCGAAAACGACAATAGCCGAGATGCCGCCGCCCGACGCGGCCAGTCCGAGGATATCCATGTGCCCACCCGAGGAAAAAGTTACACCCTTCGGGTGCGGTTTTTACTCCTTCGCCGACCCTCGGTCCAGCGGCTCATCCCGCAACGGAAACGAATTTTTCGCTAGGTCTGCTGGCCGGCGGGCCTCCCCCCGTCAGCGGCGCACGGCGGTCAGCATGTAGTTGACGGCGAGGTCTTCGGTCAGTCGCCAGCGGTCGGCGAGGGGGTCGAAGGCGACGCCGGCGCGGGCGGTCAGGGCGAGCCCGGCGCCGTCAAGAAAGGTCTCGAGTTCTTCGACCTTCACGAATTTGCGCGGATCATGCGTTCCCCGCGGCAGCCACCCGAGCACGTACTCCGCGCCGACCTTGGCGAGCGCGAAGGCTTTCAGCGTACGGTTGATCGTCGCCACGACGAAGAGCCCCCCCGGCTTCAGGAGCTCCGCGCTCTTCTCGATGAACAGCTTCGGATCCGCAGCGTGCTCGACCGCTTCGAGATTGAGCACCATGTCGAATTTCGCGCCCGACGCCGCGAGGTCCTCAACGCTCGTCGCGCGATAATCGATATCGAGACCCGCCTGGCGCGCATGCAGCCGGGCGACCTCGATGTTGCGGGGTGAGGCGTCGATCCCGGTCACCTCGGCGCCGAGCCGCCGCATCGGCTCGGCGACAAGGCCGCCGCCGCACCCGATATCGACGAGCGAGAGGCCTGCGAGGGGCTCGCGCGCCGCGCCGTCGCGGCCGAAATGCGCAAGCGCGGCGTCGCGGATATAGGCGAGGCGGACCGGATTGAACTTGTGAAGGGGGCGGAACTTGCCGTTGGGGTCCCACCATTCGGCCGCGAGGCGGCTGAACTTTTCGATCTCGGCGGGATCGACGGTCTGGGAGGCGGCGGCGGAACTCATCGGTTTTCGGTTTTCTGCTCTCTGCATTCAGGATATGGGCAAACGGATCCTCCCGAGCAAGCCGCCAGTCGGAAGCCGAAGACCAGACCATGCGCATCGTCATGAAATTCGGCGGCACGTCGGTCGCAGATATCGGCCGGATCCGGAACGCCGCCCGCTTCGTCAAGCGCGAGGTCGACGACGGCAAGAGCGTCGTCGTCGTGGTGTCGGCAATGGCGGGAGAGACCAACCGGCTGGTTGCGCTCGTCAAGGACGCCGGCCCCCCGGCCCCGGCGCTCGACGCGCGGGACATCGAATATGACGCGGTTGTCTCCAGCGGCGAGCAGGTGACCTCGGGGCTGCTGGCGCTGGTGCTTCAGAATATGGGTTATCGCGCGCGCTCCTGGCAGGGCTGGCAGATTCCCCTCGAGACCGACGATGCGCATGGCAAGGCGCGCATCCTCAGGATCCAATCGCCGCCGCTCGTCGAGGCGATCGACGGCGGCGAGATCGCGGTCGTCGCCGGCTTCCAGGGCGTCGCCGGCGCGCGCATCACGACCCTTGGTCGCGGCGGGTCGGACACGACGGCGGTCGCGATGGCCGCCGCAATCGGCGCTGAGACCTGCGACATCTACACGGATGTCGACGGCGTCTACACGACCGATCCGCGCATTCACAAGGCGGCGCGGCGCATCGACCGCATCTCGTTTGAGGAAATGCTTGAGATGGCGTCGGTCGGCGCCAAGGTCCTGCAAACGCGCTCCGTCGAACTCGCCATGGCCCACAAGGTCCGGCTGCGCGTTCTGTCGAGCTTCGACCCGCCGGACCAGCCGGGACATGGAACGCTGATCTGCGACGAGGATGAGATTGTGGAAAAGAAAATCGTAAGCGGCATCACGCTGCAGCGCGACGAAGCGAACGTGAACGTCCTTTCGGTGCCGGACGAACCGGGCAAGGCCGCGGCGATATTTTCGCTGCTCGGCGCCGCGAATATCAATGTCGACATGATCGTGCAGTCGCCGTCGAGAAGCGCCGGTTCGGCCAATCTCTCCTTCACGGTGCCTGAACTCGAACTCGACCGGGCTGTCGCGCTGCTGACCGCCGCCAAGGATCAGATCGGGTTTTCGGCCATGCAGAGCGACAAGAACATCGTGAAGGTGTCGGTGATCGGGGTCGGCATGAAATCGCATGCGGGCGTCGCGGCGACCATGTTCAAGACGCTCGGCGACAAGGGCATCAACATCCGCAACATCTCGACGTCGGAGATCAAGATTTCGGTCCTGATCGAGTCCGAATACGCCGAGCTGGCGATCCGCGCCCTGCACCAGGCCTACGGACTCGACAGACCCCCGGCCGGCGCGCCATAGCGCGTCAGGGAGAGCGATGAGCGCGAAGAGCGAAACCGGGCCGCCCGTGGCGCCCCAGAACGAGCGCAACGTCAATGCGCTGTTCCGGGCCATGCATACGGCGACAGCCGCCGAGTCGGACGCTCAGGCGCGCCTCGACACTCTGACGCGCGTCATCGCCGGACACATCGTCGCCGACGTCTGCTCGATCTACATCCGCCGGCCGGGCGACTTTTTCGAGCTTTACGCCTCCGAGGGCCTCAAGCCCGAAGCCGTCCACGTGACCCGGCTCCACATGAGCGAGGGTCTGGTCGGGCATGTCGCGCGGCGGCAGGAGCCGCTCGTCACCGCCGAGGCGCCGCTCCATCCCGACTTCGTCTATCGTCCTGAAACCGGCGAGGAGAAGCTCCATTCCTTTCTTGGCGTGCCGCTGATTCGCGCCGCGAAAGTGCTCGGCGTCCTCGTCCTCCAGAACAAGGTGCCGCGCATCTACACCGACGAGGAGATCGGCGCGGCGCTCGCCGTCGCCGGATTGCTCGCGGAGATCGCCGCGTCCGGCGAGCTCCTCGGCAAGGAAGAGACGGCGACTGTCAGCGAGGTGCTGCGCCTGCCGGATCGTCTCGTCGGAACGCCGGTGGTCTCAGGGGTCGCCTTCGGACGCGCCGTCCTGCACGACGCCCCGCTCGCGCATCACAAGAGCTTCGCCGCCGACAAGGGGGCCGAACTCGAGCGGCTCGAGGACGGTCTGCAGAGCGTCAGGAAATCCGTCGACGACCTCCTCGCCGACGAAGGCCTTTCCGGAGTGTCGCGCGAGGTGCTCGAGGCCTACCGCCTCTTCGCCTATGACCGCGGCTGGAAAGAGCGGCTGAGGACCCACGTGTTCGCGGGTCTGACCGCGGAAGCGGCCGTCGAACGGGTCAAGGCCGAGAACAGGGCCAGGCTCTCGCAGGCGCGGGACCCCTATCTGCGCGAGCGCCTCCACGATCTGGACGATCTCTCGCACCGGCTGTTGCGGCATCTGAGCGGCGAGGCGGAAGCCCGGCCCCGGGCGCTGACCGAACCGTCGATCATCGTCGCCCATTCGATGGGTCCGGCCGATCTCCTCGAATATGACCGCAGCTTCGTGAAGGGCCTCGTCCTCGTCGAGGCCTCGGAGGTCTCGCACGCCGCGATCGTGGCGCGCGCGCTCGAAATCCCGATGGTCAGCGGCGCGGACGGCGCGCTCGAGCGCATCTTCGACGGCGACCGGGTCGCGATCGACGGCGAGGCCGGCGAGATCAACATCCGTCCGACAGATGACGTTTTCGAGGCCTATCGCGTCAGGCGCGAACTCCAGTCGAAGCGTCAGGCGCAGTTCGCGGCGGAGCGCGACTTGCCCACGGTCACGCGGGACGGCGTCGAGGTCGAGCTCTACATGAACGCCGGTCTCGCCATTGACATGCCGCACCTCGAGACGACGGGCGCGAAGGGCGTCGGCCTCTTCCGCACGGAGCTTCAGTTCCTCATCGGCGACCAGCTCCCCCGCCCGGCGGCGCAGGAGAAGCTCTATGCGGGCATCCTCAAGGACGCCGGCGGACGCCCGGTCGTGTTCCGGACCGCAGATCTCGGCGGGGACAAGGCCGCCGCCTACATGCGCGGCGCCGCCGAAGGCAATCCGGCGATGGGCTGGCGCGGCCTGCGCCTTTCCGTCGATCGACCGGGCCTGATGCGGCCCCAGCTCCGGGCCCTCCTCGCCGCCGCCGCGCCGGGGGAGCTCAACATCATGTTCCCAATGGTCACCCTTGTGTCCGAGATCGAGGCGGCGCGGGCCTTGCTCGACCGGGAGATCGCCCTGCGCCGGCGCCGGGGCAGGCCGCTGCCCGAAAGGATTCGCGTCGGGGCGATGATCGAGACGCCGGCCGCAGCCTGGCGGGCCGGCGAGATCGCCCGCGCCGTCGATTTCGTCTCGATCGGCGGAAACGACCTCGCCCAGTTCTATTTCGCGGCGGACCGGGAATCGCCCGCGATGCAGCGCCGCTACGACCCGATCAATGCGGGCTTCCTCGCTTTTCTTCAAACTGTGATCGAACGCGTCGCCGAGACCGGCCGCCCGCTCACCTATTGCGGCGAGCAGGCCGCCGATCCCCTGATGGCGACCGCCCTGATCGGGATCGGCGTGCGGCGCTTTTCCCTTCCGGCGACTGCGGTCGGCTGGTTCCGCCGGCTCGTCCGGGGTCTCGACGCCGGCCTATTTTCCGAATGGCTGACGACCGAGCTCGCCGCGAACCGCCGGGACCTGCGCGACGCCGTCCGCGCGCGCCTGGAACATTTGGGCGCACCTCTGCCCGAAGGCCGCTGAAACCATTTCTGGCGCCCTTCGTGCTATTCCTGCCTCATGAGCGCATCGCCGCGCACGCAGGGAATTTTTTCCGTGTCCATGCGACGTCGTTCTGCGCTATTGAATCGGCATGAGGACGGGTTGCGTCAGGGTTGGGGACTGTGGCGAAGGTAAACGGCTCCGCTGAAATTCTCGATATAGGACAGGCGCGGGCGCGACTGCGCCCCGCCGATCTGAAGGCGAGCGAGTTTGCGACCATCGGGGCCTATTTCAGCGCGGTGCGCGAAGCGGCCGGCTACTCGATCGAAGACATCGCCGACCGCACGCACATCAAGCCGGCCTATCTCAACGCGATAGAACTGATGCGCCTCGACGATCTGCCGTCGCGGCCCTTCGCGCTCGGCTTCGTCAAGACCTATGCGGACGCGCTCGGCGTCGACGCGCAGGCCGCGGTCGCCAAATTCAAGGAGACGGGCGGCGGCCCCGCGCGCGAGGCGCCGGTCGTTCATCAGCCTGCGGAGCCGCACCCCGTCGCCGTCGACGAGCGCGAGCGGCCGCTGCTGAGCCTCATCGGCTTCATCGCCGTGCTGGGCTTCATCCTCTTCTGCGCGATCATGATCGCCATGCCGA
>JACADZ010000195.1 GCA_013389105.1 Parvularculaceae bacterium
ATCGGTTCTTCCGAGTCGCCCGCCAAACGAATCGCCCGGCTAAGATCTTCCAGCGCGACCGAAAAATCCCGACGACTGATGTGAACCTCTGCCCAGTTCACGAACGCGTGCAACCGAGTCCACGCTCCCTGCCGCGATAACCGGAACGCGCACTGACTCAAGGACGCGCCTCACCAGGAGCGGTACATCGCCATTAAACCGGTAAGCCAGCAGATCGAGTCCGTACACTCCTTCGGTCTCGCTTAACGCCCTGGCGCTTGCCGCGATCTCCTCGACCGTGCCGCGCAACAGGCTGGGATGACCGACGATCCTACCGGGGAACGGGCAGTAGCGCACACCACTCCCGGCTATGACCGGAAGCACATCAGCCGGGCGCGTTCCGCCCAATAGCCAGTCTACGCCAATCTCGAGCGCCGCGCTGGCCGACCGTATCTCTGCCTCGCGATCGAGACTGACAACCTCGAGAAATACCTCGCGCCCACTGGCGTGAATGGCTTCTGCCAGCCGCTTTAGCTCAGCGACGGGCAAGCCCACGTCTTTGAAGCCGACATAGCGCACCGCGGTGTCGCGAATCTCCTCAAAGACGGCAAGGGCATTGGGAACTGTCTCGTCGTTTTTGGTCAGCATGAAGATGAAGTCCACAGGATCGGCCCTCCTTTCCAGAGGAGATGCACACATGGCGCATTCGATGCCATAACGGCAACACGCGTCATGCCGAAAACCATACTGCGCGGATGTATGAGGAACGCCGCCATTAAGCGGGCGTCGCCGCTGGGCGCCACGATTGCGGATCAGGATGCCGGCTTCGGAGATTACAGCATAATCAGTATACAATGTCAAGGTGCCGATCTTCCAACCCGCGTACCCGGAGATGGTCGAACCAAACTTGAACCGATTGATGCACTACGCTACAATCCTCATGCATCCGGTGGATGAGCCGAAATCGAAGCATAAGGTGCCAGGCGCGCCGGCTATGAATGAGACTGTGTTCGCGCGCCTGGTATGTGCAAATGAAACCCCGCCCAGCCACGCCGATGCCTCAACCGGAGGCGCAACAGTCGCCGACCGCGCCCCCGCGTGTTCCTGAACCGCTCGTCGTCCAGGCTCATTTCCTTGTCGACGACGCGAATGGGCGGATTGTCGCTCGTAAGCTGCTGTGTATCATTTACTGACTGGACTTGCGCGGTGCTATCCCAGCGGGGCGGTTTGGAGGGTCGCCAGGCCCACCAAATCCGTATCGTTTCGGCGGCGGGACGCCTCTCGTATTGCGCAAATGCGCCTTTCACCGCTGGGTTCGGGGATTTGGAGGCCTCCTCCAGACCTCCTTGTGCGCTCCGCGCGGGCGACCGCGTAACATGTATGATTAAAGGGAATGGTCTTGAACGACTCAACAATTCCACCCGCCAACTATGATGAGGATCGCCTGCCGCCGTACACATTGCCTGATCCGCTCATATCCGACCATGGCGAACGAGTGACGACAGCACACGCCTGGTGGGATGAGCGCCGGCCGGCGATCCTTGAGTATTTTGCGCGGGAGATGTATGGGCGTACGCCAGGCTTGCCTCCCGCGTTGCGTTTCACAGTTCTTTCGTCCGAGCCGGCCGCGCTCGGCGGCATTGCGACTCGTCTTG
>JACADZ010000075.1 GCA_013389105.1 Parvularculaceae bacterium
CCCCTACACCATCCGTCTGGTGTCGGACATCCTGGAGTCCAACGGCTCCAGCTCGATGGCCTCGGTGTGCTCCTGCACCATGGCGCTGCTGGACGCGGGCTGCCCGCTGCGCCGGCACGTCGCGGGCGTCGCCATGGGCCTCATCCTCGAGCCCTCGGGCGAGTACGCGGTGCTGACCGACATCCTCGGCGACGAGGACCATCTCGGCGACATGGACTTCAAGGTCGCCGGCACGTCGGAAGGCGTCACATCGCTGCAGATGGACATCAAGGTCGCCGGCATCACCGAAGAGATCATGAAGACGGCGCTCGCCCAGGCGCGGGAAGGCCGTCATCACATTCTCGGCGAAATGGCCAAGGCGCTCGACCACGCCCGCGCCGGCCTCGCCGACACGGCGCCCCGCATCGAAACCATGCAGATCCCGACCGACAAGATCCGCGAGGTCATCGGCTCGGGCGGCAAGGTCATCCGCGAGATCGTCGAGAAGACCGGCGCCAAGGTCGACATCAACGACGACGGCCTCATCAAAATCGCCTCGAGCGACAAAGAGAAGATCAAAGCGGCCTATGACTGGATCCACTCGATCGTCGCCGAGCCGGAAGTGGGCCACATCTATAAGGGAAAAGTGGTCAAAACGATGGATTTCGGGGCCTTCGTGAACTTCTTCGGCTCGCGCGACGGCCTCGTCCACATTTCGCAGCTCTCAAAGGCCCGCGCCGAGAAGACGACCGACGTCGTGAAAGAGGGCGACGAAGTCTTCGTGAAGCTCCTCGGCTTCGACGACCGCGGCAAGGTGCGCCTTTCCATGAAGGTCGTCGATCAGAAGACGGGCAAGGAAATTGCCGGCGAGAAAGAGGCGGCGGAGTAGGTCTTTGGGTTCCGAGCCCGTCGCCGCTGTTGCTCAAGCAGGGCGTCGTCTTTGGGGCTCCCTCCGTGCTGAACCTACCTCGCGCCGACGCTTTTTTGTCGTGCGCGCCGGCCTTTGGACGCGCGCGCACGCCGGTGTATGGTCGCGGGGTCCACAGGAGGCTCCGCCATGAAATCGACGCTCCGTCTGTTGACGGCCGTGTCCGCATTCGCGCTCGTCGCCGCCTGCGGAAACAAGGAGAAGGCCGTCGAGACGCCGCCGCCCGCCGCGCCGGTCGAGGCGCCGGTCGATGAACCTGCCGCCGAGGCGATCTCCGCCGCCGCCTTCGATGCGAAGATCGCCGAGGTCACGCGCGCCTATTTCGCCGAAATCCCGGAGACCGCCACCTATTACGGCGCGCCCGCCGATCTCGCGGGCGCCGACGCCGGCGCGCGCCTCAACGACCGGTCGCCGGCGGCGGAGAAGGCCCGCCGCACGAAAATGGAGGCGGCGCTCTCGGCGCTGAGGGCCGCGCGCGAAGCGGCGCCGGATGAAACGCGCCGCCGTGACGCCGACGTCCTTATCGCCCAGCTCGACGGCGCGCTCGCGCCGGCGCGGCTTGCGGATTACGGCGCGATCTTCAACGTCTATGGCTTCTGGTACACGCCTTACGCCGTCCTTCAGAACTCGGGGCCGCTCGTCGACACGCCGAACCTTCTGGAGTCGCAGCATCAGGTGAAGTCAGCGGCGGACGCCGACGCCTATCTTGCGCGGCTCGAAGCCTTCGGTCCCATGATCGACGGCGTCACCGAGAAGGTCAAAGCCGACGCGGCCCTTGGCGCGACGCCGCCTGATTTCATCATCGAAAAAGTAGAGAACGTCATCGACAATTTCACGAAGGTCCCCGCGGCGGAGAACGTGCTCGTCGCCTCCTTCGCGAAGAAGATGAAAGAGGCGGGCCTCCCCGACGCCGATGCGCGCGCGGCCCGGGCCGCGACGATCGTCGCCGAAACAATCTATCCCGCGGAACGGCGGCTCCTCGACCTGCTCGCCGAACAGAAGAAGACCGCCGTCCATGACGCAGGGGTCTGGCGCCTTCCCGATGGCGAGCGGCTCTATCAGGCGATGATCCGCCACATGACGGACACGACTATGACGGCCGACGAGATTCACCAGAAGGGCCTCGACGAAGTCGCGCGCATTCTTTCCGAGATGGATGCGATACTAAAAGCCGAAGGGCTGACCGAGGGATCGGTCGGCGAAAGGATGGCGGCGCTCGCCAAGGACCCGCGCTTTTTTTATCCGAACACGGAGGAAGGGAAGGCGAAGATCCTCGCCGACATCGACGCGCAGGTCGCGCGCGTCAACGCCGAAGCGCCGAAATGGTTCAATACGCTGCCGAAATACGACCTGCAGGTGCGGGCCGTGCCGGCCTTCAGCCAGGAGGGCGCGCCCGGAGGCTATTACGACAGCCCGGCCCTCGACGGCTCGCGTCCCGGCACCTACTGGATCAACCTGCGCGACACCGCGATCTGGCCGAAATTCGCGGTGCCGACCCTCACCTACCACGAGAGCATTCCGGGCCACCACTTCCAGAACGCGATTGCGCTGGGCGAAGACGCGCCGCTGCTGATGGCGGTCATGTCGTCGAACGCGTTCGGCGAAGGCTGGGCGCTCTACGCCGAAAAGCTCGCCAAGGAGATGGACCTTTACGCGGGCGACCCTTACGGCGATCTCGGCCGGCTGCAGGACGAGCTGCACCGCGCCGTCCGTCTGGTCGTCGATACCGGCATGCACGCGAAGAAATGGAGCCGCGAACAGGCGATCGACTATGTCGCGAAGACTGAAGGCGTGCATCCTTCGGAGGCGGTCTCGGAGGTCGAGCGCTATGTCGTTTGGCCCGGCCAGGCCCTCGGCTATAAGATCGGCATGCTGAGGATCGAGGCGCTGCGGGCCGAGGCTGAGGCTGCGCTCGGCGACAAGTTCGATATCCGGGCCTTCCACGACGAGGTTCTGAAGTACGGCGCCGTGCCGCTGCCCGTTTTCGAGGCGAACATCCGGCGGTGGGCGGCGAGCTACTCGCCGGCCGCCCCGCAATGACGGTCAGGCGTTTCGCCCGCTGAGCATCCGCCTCACATTGCGCGCCGCCTGGCGGATGCGCTGTTCGTTCTCGACAAGGCCGATGCGGACGTAGCCGTCGCCGTGCGCGCCGAACCCCGCGCCGGGGGCGACCGCGATGTCGGCCTCCTCCATCAGCCTCTTGGCGAAGGCGAGAGAGCCGATGGACCGATAGGCGTCTGGAATCGGGGCCCAGGCGAACATCGAGGCCGGCGGCGGCGGGATCTCCCATCCAGCTTTTGCAAAGCTCTCGACCAGCGCGTCGCGGCGCGACTTGTAGACCGCGCGGGTTTCGGCGACGCAGTCCTGCGGTCCGTCGAGCGCCGCCGACGCCGCGACCTGGATCGGCGTGTAGGCGCCGTAGTCGAGATAGGATTTGACGCGGGCGAGCGCCGCGACGAGACGCGCATTCCCGACCGCCATGCCGACCCGGAATCCGGCCATCGAATAGGTCTTCGAGAGCGAGTTGACTTCAATGGCGATATCCTTGGCGCCGTCGACCGCGAGGATCGACGGCGGCGCCTCACCGCCGAAATAGATCTCGGAATAGGCGAGATCCGAAAGAATCCACATGTCGTGCTTTTTGGCTAGCGCAACGGCCTCGCGGTAAAAATCGAGGCCGACGACCTGCGCGGTCGGGTTCGAGGGATAGTTCAGCACCATGGCGATCGGCTTGGGCGCCGCGTTCTCGATCGCCCCCGCCATGCCGTCGAGATACGCCTCGGGGCTCGGCGCCGGCACGGCCCGGATGACGCCGCCGGCGATGATGAATCCGTAGGCGTGGATGGGATAGGCCGGGTCCGGCGCGATGACGACGTCGCCCGGCGCTGTCATCGCCTGCGCCAGATTGGCGAAACCTTCCTTCGAACCCAAAGTGGCGATTACTTCGGTGTCCGGATTGAGCCCGACCCCGAAGCGTCGCTCATAGTAGCGCGCGATCGACCGCCTGAGGCCCGGCACGCCCTTGGACGCCGAATAGCGGTTGGTGCGCGGCTTCTGCGCCGCCTCGACCAGCTTCTCGATGATGTGCGGCGGCGTCGGCAGGTCGGGATTACCCATGCCAAAGTCGATGACGTCGCGGCCCTGGGCGCGCAGACGCGCCTTCAGCCGGTTCACTTCCTCGAAGACGTAGGGCGGCAGGCGCTTGATGCGATGAAATTCATCCGAAGACGGCATGCGGCGGGCTCGTTTTGATCCGCCCAATAACTCTCAATCGCCGGGCTTGCGCAAGCTCGGGGTCGAGACGCCGTGTGCGAAACCGGCGCAGCCCAGACGTCAGGACTGGCCTCTCGAGAAGTTGCTGATGAAGGCGCCTATGATAGACGCCCAGCGAGCGACATTCTGGGCGATATGGTCGGTCGAGACGCCGCCGCCCATTTCCAGCACATACTCGACGCCGACCTGATTGCTGCCGGCGAGCACATAGGCGCGGCCGAACAGCTGGCTGTCGTTGAAGCGATTGATGGCGACGTAGTCCTCGGGAGCGACCGGCCTTTCGAGGTCGAAATTGGCGATGAAAAGGAGGTTCTCGCAGGCCGCTGGCGAACCGGAACAATTCAGCGCCCGAACCACGAAATTGATATTGCCGGCGCTGCCAAGGAACACGGGGGCGCCAGTCGCGAGGTCCTGGGACAGGCGCGGCTTGAGCCCGGCGGCGTCAAGAACCGACATCACTTCGTCCGGGGTAAGCGCGCTCTTGGTATCCGCCAAGGCCGGCGCCGCCGTCGCCATCACAAGGGCGGCAAAGGCCGCCGGCATGAGTCTTTTCATAAGAGCTTCCCTTGATCCCCTTGCGACTGATCATCGCCGGTTTGTTCGGGGTCGGCAATGGCCCGACGCGCGAGGGGGAGCGGCGACATCGCCTATTGCCGGGCGCCGGCAGCCTCTTTACCTCGTAACAGCCAATCGTCGCGAGGGATCAAGCACATGGCTGATGGAACGCCGGCGCGACCGCTGTCGCCGCATCTGCAGATCTGGCGCTGGTCGCCAACCATGGCGAGTTCGATCACCCACCGCGCCACCGGCGTCGCCCTTTATGGCGGCACGATTCTGCTGGCGCTGTGGTTCGCAAGCATCGCCGCGGGACGGGGGGCCTATGAAACGCTTTCGGCGGTCCTCGGTTCGCCCGTCGGACTGGTGGGGCTCTTCGGTTTCGCCTGGTCGCTGCTGTTTCATACGCTGAACGGCCTGCGGCACCTCTACTGGGATTCCGGCCGCGGCCTCGATCCGAAGACGGCGCGGCTGACCTCGATCGCCCTGTTCGGGGCATCTGCGATTCTTGCGGCCGCCATTTTCGCGCTCGCGCTGCGCAATGCGGGGACCTTCTGATGTCGCAACAGCATCACCGCGGCACAGCGGACTTCATCGCGCTCCGGGCGAGCGCCGTGATCATGCTGCCGCTCGTCGTCTGGCTGCTCTGGAACATCGTCGCGCACGCGGGCGCCGATTATGAGACGGCCAGAGCCTGGGCGGGGCGGCCGCACAACGCCGTCGCAATGGCGCTTTTCATCGTGATCGGGGCGTTTCATATGCGCATCGGGGCAGGGGAAATCGTGACCGATTATCTCCATGACGGCTCCGCCGGAGTCGTCCGCGTGCTCAACTCGCTCGTATGCCTGATTGTGGCCGGTTGCGCCGTTGCCGCGGCGGCGTCGCTCGCATTTTGAGGCTTCGATGACCAACGCCTACGAAATCATCGACCACGAATACGATGTCGTGGTCGTCGGCGCAGGCGGCGCGGGGCTCCGCGCGACCCTCGGCGCCGCCAAGGCCGGACTGCGCACCGCCTGCGTCACCAAGGTCTTTCCGACGCGCTCGCACACGGTCGCGGCTCAAGGAGGCATTTCAGCCGCGCTCGGCAACATGGGCGCCGACGACTGGCGCTGGCACATGTACGACACGGTGAAGGGCTCCGACTGGCTCGGCGACCAGGACGCGATCGAATACCTCTGCCGGAACGCGCCCGCCGCCGTTTACGAGCTCGAGCACTGGGGCGTGCCCTTCTCGCGCACCGAAGACGGCCGCATCTATCAACGCGCCTTCGGCGGCATGACGAAGAATTTCGGCGAAGGGCCGATCCAGCGCACCTGCGCCGCCGCCGACCGGACCGGCCACGCCATGCTGCACACGATGTACGGTCAGGCGGTGAAACAGAACGCCAAGTTCTTCATCGAGTATTTCGCGCTCGACCTCATCATGGACGACGACGGCGCGTGCCGCGGCCTCATCGCATGGAAGCTCTCGGACGGCACCATGCACCGCTTCAACGCCAAGATGACCGTGCTGGCGACCGGCGGCTACGGACGCGCCTATTTCACTTGCACCTCGGCGCACACCTGCACCGGCGACGGCAACGCCATGGTGCTGCGCGCCGGACTGCCCCTGCAAGACATGGAGTTCGTCCAGTTCCATCCGACCGGGGTCTACGGAGCAGGGGTGCTCATCACGGAAGGCGCGCGCGGCGAGGGCGGCTACCTGACCAACAGCCAGGGCGAGCGTTTCATGGAGCGCTACGCGCCGTCGGCCAAGGATCTCGCCTCGCGCGACGTCGTCAGCCGCGCCATGATGATCGAGATTCGGGAGGGCCGCGGCGTTGGGTCTGAAAAAGACCACATCCACCTCAATCTCAGCCATCTCGATCCCGAAGTGCTGCGCGAACGCCTGCCGGGCATTTCGGAGTCAGCGAAGATCTTTGCCGGCGCCGACGTCACCAAGGACCCGATCCCGGTTCTTCCGACGGTTCACTACAACATGGGCGGGATCCCCGCCAATTATCACGGCGAAGTCGTAACCAAGCGCGGAGCCGACAATGACTGCGTCGTGCCGGGGCTGATGGCGCTCGGCGAGGCGGCCTGCGTGTCCGTACACGGCGCAAACCGGCTTGGCTCGAATTCGCTGATCGACCTCGTCGTCTTCGGACGCGCTGCAGGCCTGCGCTGCGGCGAACTCGTCAAGGTGGGCCCGAACGCGCCCCTTCCGAAAAACGCCGGCGACGACGCGCTCGCGCGCTTCGACCGTTTCCGCTACGCTGGCGGCGGCACGCCGACAGCCAGGCTTCGCCTGCGGATGCAGAAGGTCATGCAGACCAACTGCGCCGTCTTCCGCACCGGAGAGGTTCTTGAGGAGGGCCGCCGGCTCATTCGCGAAGTCTATGACGGCATGCCCGACCTCGCCGTCTCGGACCGGACGCTGATCTGGAACACCGATCTTCTCGAAACGCTTGAATTCGACAACCTCATCGCGCAGGCCATCGTCACCATGGAGAGCGCGGCTGCGCGCAAGGAAAGCCGCGGCGCTCACGCGCGCGAGGATTTTCCCGAGCGCAACGACTCCGAGTGGATGAAGCACACCTGCGCCTGGTTCTCGAACGGCAAGGCAAGCCTCGACTACCGCCCCGTCCACGCCTTCACGATGACGAAGGAAGTCGACTACATCCCCCCGAAAAAGCGGGTGTACTGACCATCGCGGCCATTAGCCGGGAGGGAATTTGCGGGGGCCGCGGCCTCGCGTCGCGCCGTCCGCCGAGGGAAGGCCCGATTTTGCGCCGCTTCGCCCGCTTTGCCGCAACGCCCCGCTTCGTGTTAACATCTTCAAATCCTCCGTGAGAGGGGCCAGATCCCCCGGTTGAGAGGATGAGGAGGCGCCTGATGCAGGTTCCAGCCGTCGATCAGTCGGCCGCGCGCAAAGTCGAGCGCCGGTCCCGCCGCGGCATTTTCCAGGCGTTCCTCGACGCCGCGCGCAAGCATGGCGCGTCGCGGCTGGCCGTGATCGACGGCGACGGCAAGAAGCTGACCTACCAGGAGCTGACCCGCGCCGCCTTCGCGCTTTCCGGTCCCATCGCGCGCATGACGACGAAGGGCGAGCGCGTCGGCATCCTGCTGCCGACCGGCGCCGCCGTGCTAATCGCCTTTCTCGCGGTTCTTGCGCAAGGGCGCGTGCCGGCGATGCTGAACTTCACGTCCGGCGCCAAGAATCTGCGCGCGGCCGCCAAGGCGGCTCAGGTCGCCAAGGTCGTCACCGCGCACAAATTCATCGAAATGGCCAATCTCGGCGACCTCGTACAAGAACTGTCCGGCGCCGTCGATTTCGTCTATCTTGAAGACCTCAAGGCGGGGCTCAAGCCCAAGGACAAGGCCCGCGCAATCGCCGGCCCGCTCCTGCCGCTGTTCCTCGCCGCCCATCCGGACCCGGACGATTGGGGCGTCATCCTGTTCACCTCCGGCACGGAGGGCGACCCCAAGGGCGTCGTCCTCTCCCACGCCAACATCATCGCCAATATCGAGCAGATCGCGGCGCATGTCGAAATTCTGCCGACGGATGTGTTTTTCAATCCCCTCCCCGCTTTTCATTGCTACGGTCTGACGGCCGGCACGCTCTGGCCGGTCCTCAACGGCTATCCGGCGGTGTTTCATCCCTCGCCGCTGCAGACGAAGATCATCCCGAAGCGGATTTTTGAGACGAGCGCCACCGTCCTGTTCGCGACCGACACCTTCCTCCAGCAATACATGCGCGCGAGCGAGGAGGGCGGCATGAGCTCGCTGCGCATCGCCGTCTGCGGCGCGGAGCGGGTCAAGGATGAGACGCGTCAGGCGGCGGCGAAGCGCTTCTCCTTCGAGGTGCTCGAAGGCTACGGCGTCTCCGAGGCCGCGCCGGTGGTCGCCGCCAACCAGCCTGGCGACATTCGCGCCGGAACGGTCGGCCGACTCCTGCCTGGCGTCGAAGCGCGGGTCGAACCGGTCGAGGGTCTCGAAGGGGCCGGCCGCCTCTTCATCCGCGGACCCAATGTGATGAAGGGCTACATTTCGCCCGACGCGCCGGGCGTCCTCAAACCGCTCCCCGAGGGCTGGCACGACACCGGCGACATCGTCGCCTTCGACGCCGGCGGCTACATGTCGATCCGAGGGCGGATGAAGCGCTTTGCCAAGATCGGCGGCGAGATGGTTTCGCTCGCCGTCGTCGAGAACTGCGCGACGGCGGTCTGGCCCGACAACATGCATGGGGCCGCGATCCTGCCTGACGACAGGAAAGGCGAGCAGATCATCCTCGTCACCGACCGGAAGGACGCCGACCGCGCGCTCCTCCTCGCCTGGGCGCAAAGTCACGGCGTTCCTGAGCTCGCCGTGCCGAAGAAGATCGTCTCGGTCGAGACGGTTCCGGTGCTCGGGACGGGAAAGATGGACTATGTCGCCGTCCAGAAGCTCGCCGCCGAAGGTCTGGCGGCGCTCGAGGTGAAAGCGGCCGAGGCTCCCGAGCCCGAGCCCTCGCGGCGCGAGCTGAAAGAAGCGCAAAAGCGCGCCCGGGAAGAGGAGAAGCGCGCGGCGCGGGACGCGCGACGGGCGGAAAAACTCGAGCGCAGGTCCGGCGACGTCGCCGGAGACTTCAAGAAGGCCGCCGAGTAGCGGTCTGACGCCGCCGTTTCAGAAACACGTAGAACGCGCCCGCGCCGCCGTGTCGCGGCGCCGCCTTGGCGACGCGCGAGACGCGCTCGCGCATGGTCGGCCCCTCAATCCATTCGAGAAAACGCCCGCGCAGAATGCCGCGCGGCGCCGGGTCGGCAAGGCGCGACAGCGCGTCGATCGTCGCTCCCTTGCCGGTGACGACGAGCACGCAACGGCAGTCGTCCTTGTGCGCAGCATCGATGAAGCGAAGAAGACAGCCGTAGGCGGCATCCTGCGTCAGCCCGTGCAGATCGAGCGTGCGCTCGATCTCGACCTTGCCGCGTCGCGCCTTTGCGTCGAGGCGAGGATCGCCGGCGGCGAGAACGGAGGGCCGGGCCGGAGAGTGAACGCGCTGCTTGGGCGGAGGCGCTTTTTCGGGCGACGCTCGCTCCTCCCCCGACGCACGCGAGCGCGAGGGAGGAGAAGGTTGCTTTGGCCCCGTTGTTCTCGGCGCCTGCTTGCGACGCTGCTTAAGCGGCTTCACATCGGCGAGCGCTTTCGCCAGCAGCGCCTCTTCCTCCTCAGTGACACGGCGACGCATCAGCGCGCGCGCCCTATGGCCGCTATGAAGCGCGCGGCGGCGGACTTCGGCACGAGAACCCAGAATTCCGCCTCGGCCTTGAGGGCGCCGGCAATGTCGCCAGCCTCGGCCCCGGCCCCGACGAAAAGGTCGGCCCGCGCCGGTCCCTTTATGGCGCCGCCTTCGTCCTGCGCGATGAACAGCCGCTCCACCGGGGGCGTTTCGCCTTCGCGGCGCAGACGCAAGAACACCGGCGCGCCGAGCGCATGAAATCGACGATCGACCGCGACCGAGCGCATCGGCGTCAGCTGCACGCCCTGCGCGCCCGGCGGACCGAGCGACGGGTCGTCAAGCTGATCAAGGCGGCGGAAAAAGACATAGGACTCGTTCCTGTCGCGGAGCGCCCGCGCTTGATCCGGCGGGGCGGAACTCAGCCAGGCCCGGATCGACTGCATGCTGACGGTCTCGCGCGTCAAGACGCCGCTCTCAATGAGAAAGCGTCCGATCGCCGTATACGGCCGGCCGTTCTGGCCGTCATAGCCGACGCGCATGACCGAACCGTCGTCGAGGGCGAGACGGCCCGAACCTTGAATCTGCAAGAAGAAGAGATCGTCCGGATCGAGATAAGCAAGCGGGACGGCGCGCGCGCCGAGTGCGCCGTCGGTGATCGCGCGCCGATCGGGATAGGGCATGAGACGTCCGTCGCTGACAAAGCCAGCGATCCGCTCGCCGGCGAATTTCTCGCGAAACGCCCCAAGATCGACCATGACGAGATCTGCCGGGCGGGCGAGCAGGGGCTCCGGGCGGGCCGTCGTCGGCGTCGCCGATGCCGCATAGACCGGCTCGAAATATCCGGTGACGAGCCCCGTGAGCGAGACTTTCGGCCGGCCTGGACGTCCCTCCCGCTTGCGCCGCTTCTCGGTGACGCGCACAGGCGTGAACTCGGATTCGAAGAAATTGCGCGCGGCGGCCGCGGCGTCGGCCGGATTGGAGATATCCTGAGCGAGCAACGATCGCCCATGCGCGCAGGCGGGGAGCCAGTCCGCAATGGTTCCGGAAAGGGACGCGCCCTCGAAACCGGCGCCGAGCGCTTCATGCGGATTGGCCGGCTCGGAAGGCGCCGTCGCCTCAAGTCGCTCGCAGGAGCGCAGGAACGCCCGAAGCGCCGCGTGCTGATCATCGACCGACCAGCCTTCGATCGCCGCATAGTCCGCCACGGCGAAGGCGAGTTCCGGCGGTCCGTAAAGAGCGTCGTCGGGGGGACGCTTCAGCGGCGGGATGATGCCGCCGAACACCGCGACCCCCGCCATGATCAGCAGAGCGAAGGAGAGGATCAGGGCCTGGCTGAGCGCGCGGCGGTTCTCGGTTTTCACGAGGGCGGAGCGAGAATCAAATTGACCGTCTCGCTATAAACCCGGGCCCGCCATATAGCGAGCCGAAGCCGGGTCAGGCTCCTGCCCCGGTCGCGACCAGCACCCAGTTCGGGTCTGCGCTCCGGGTCTTGCGCGAGAAGGTCCAGCGATCCTTCACGAGATCGATCCGGTTCGGGTCGCCCTCGACCACCGCGCCGTCCTTGTCGCGAGTGACGCGCACCTGGTTCGAACTGAAGTCCGTCACCACGGTCATGGTGTCGTCGTCGGCCTCGCTCGAAACGATCGACGCCGCCTCGATGCCGACGAATTTAAGCTCCGACGCGCGACCACGCGCTTCACGGTCGGCGACGGCCGCTTTGAAAGACTCGTAAACTGACTGGCTGAGGAAGCGGCGAATGCTCTTGAGATCGCCGGCGGCGAAGGCCTCGACGATCATCTCATAGGCGCCGCGGGCGCCTTGCAGGAAGTCCTTTTCGTCGAAGTCGGGATCGACGGCGCGGAGCGGCGCCGCCTGGGGCGAAACTGGCGCCAGTTTCCGTTCCGGCGCCGAAACCGGCCCGCCGTCCTTGCGCGACGGGGCGGCTGCGCGCGCCGGCCGCTGCACGCCTTCGAGCTCGGGCGGCGCCTGTTCATGACCGGTCCGCGTCCCCAGAACCGACAGGAGCCGGAACAGGATGAAGGCGGCGACGCCGGCGAAAATGAGGATGACGGGATCCATAACGAACCGACTGAGAGGGTTAGCACCCCGCGGAGACCCTTTATATAGGGGCAGACCCTAAAAAAACACCACCTCGCATGTTTCTGATCTTCCTCGCCCTTCTCATCGCCGCGCCGCTGGCCGAACTCGCCGTCCTCATCGCCGCGGGTCGCGAATTCGGCGTGCTGCCGGTCGTCGCCGTCTGCCTGCTGACGGCCATGCTCGGGGTCGCTCTGGTGAAGCGGCAGGGCCTCGCCGCGCTCAGAGCGGCCGAGCGCGATCTCGCGACCGGCAAGGCGCCGGTCGAAGCAGTCGTCGACGGCGCATTCCTTGCTCTCGCCGCGCCTCTCCTCATGACGCCGGGATTCATTTCGGACGCGATCGGATTGCTCCTACTCGTCCCGGCGATCCGCCGCGCCGCCGCGCGCCGGGCGCTTGCGGCCCTGCGCCGCCGCCTTGGCGAGTCGGCGACCGGGATCGTGCGTCTGCGGCTCTGACGCGTCAGTTGCAGCGCCAGTCCCGCCCGTGTATGACGCCGCCTCCGCAATAGGATGACGGGCATGTCGGAATCCAACGATCAGGCTGGCGCGCCGAGTCTCGCCGTCAAGGCCCAGTACCTTAAAGACCTCTCTTTCGAGAACCCGAACGCGCCCCAAGCTTTCGGCGAGGCGGGCGGTCCGCCCCAGTTCGAAGTCGATGTGAACGTCAACGCGCGCGGGCTTACGCCCAACAACTATGAAGTCGAACTTTCGGTTTCGGCGCGCGCGCGGCGGGGCGACATGGTGGCCTTCGTGGTCGAGAGCGCCTATGCCGGCGTCTTCGAGATCCGCAACGTGCCGCAGGACCAGATCGAGATCATCATGCTCGTCGAGTGCCCAAGGCTCCTCTTCCCGTTCCTGCGCCAGATCGTGGCCGACGCCACCCGCAACGGCAATTATCCGCCGCTGATGCTGGAGCCCATCGACTTCTTCGCTGTCTATCAGCGCGACAAGATGATTCGCGCGCAATCGCAGGGCCAGAAGCTCGCCAACGGTTGAACCGGCGGTGTTGCGGTCGGGCGGCCCCGCGTCGGACCGCCGCCGTCTCGGCCGACGATGCGCCGCGCCGATCTTGAGGGCGCGGTCCCTACTCCAGCGGTATTGTGAGGTTGAGGCGGGCTATCTCGCGGATGGAGCCGCCGTCAAGAACAAGAGTCAAGGCGGCCCCGGCGGAAATCAATCCTCGGATCATGGCGACGGCTCCCTTCACGGGCGAGGGAGCAGAGCCTATCCCGTTACCCTCGATGGTCCTACCAGGCCGGTCCTACCGCGCCCGGGCCCGTTCCAGACCGAGCCCGGCATAGCTGAGCGCGAGGCTGAGGACGACGCAGATGAACGCGAGAAGCGTCACGGAGACGGGCGACGTCATGGGGTCAAACGGCATGGGGGCGGTCCTCTCGAAACCGCCGCCATTTCGCCAGCTTTTCTGCAAAATTCCCTTAAGTTTTAAGGGCTTGCCGTTAATGCCGGTTAAGCGTGTCAGCCCATCAAGGGGTAGCGCGTCTCCGGCGGGCGCGGCGCAGCGCCGGTCGCGCCGTAGACGCCAAGTAGGGCGCCGATCGAGCCGATGAAGGCGAGGAGGGTGAAGGCGGCGGGTCCGGCCATGGCTGCATTCCTGGTTGGTCGTTTCTTGTTTTTCTGGCGAAACGAGCCATACGCCCGTTCACCGATGGCCCGTATCTGGGCGCCGTTCCGCCATAATTGAAGGACCCCCGCCGCCAGCCGGCCCGAAAATCCGTCGTTTCGCCGCAACAGGAGCGCGCCGAGGCGCATTTCTCGCGGCGAGGGCGCAGGCCTCGCGTTTCCAACCCGGGCGTTTGGGGCTAACATCAAGGTTCGGAGGAGCGCCGGCCGGCAAGGCGGGCGCCCCCTCCGGTCGCGGGGACGCCGGCCGCCGTCAAGAGGCCGCCGGCCAATGGGAGATGAGGGGCCGATGACCTCCGAAGTCGTGTTGATGAACCGGCAGGCCGTCGCCATGGCCGCGGACTCGGCGGTGACCATCACGGGCGGCTCCTACATCAAGACCTACCAGTCAGTCGACAAGCTGTTCCCCCTCGTCGACGGCCAGCCCGTGGCCGTGATGATCTATAACAACGCCGAAATCATGTCGACGCCGTGGGAGACGGTGATTTCGCTCTATCGCGAGGCGGCCAGGGGCCGCGCGCTCGAGACGGTCGAGGCCTACGCCGAGGATTTCATGGCGTTCCTCTCCGGCAATCCTGACCTCTTCCCGGCGGACCATCAGGATACGGAATTCTTCAAGCACGTCGCCGTCGTCTATTCGGTGGTCGCCGAGGACTTCGACTATCAGGTGGCCAAATTCAAAGAGCAGAACGGGGCGCGCCTCAAGGAGCACCTCTCGGCCATTTTCGAATTCGTGGTCGGCGAGCTCTACGCCGACCTTCAGCGTTATCCCGACGACACGCCGCGGCAGGACCTCGCTTGTTTCCCGCAAGGCATGGCCGAGCAGGTGCGCCGCCGCTATCGGACCGAGATCGAGCAGCTGCTCGAGAGCCTGCTCGCGTCGCTGAAGGCCGAGTACGCCGGCCTCGCCGTCACCGAGGCGACGCGCGAGCGCCTGCGCGAGATCGCGGTGCTTTCGGTCGTGAAGGACGCGTTCTTCGAGCACTATACGGGCGTCGTCTTCGCCGGCTTCGGCGCCCGCGAGAAGTTTCCCTCAATGCGCTCCTATCTCTCGTCGAGCGTCATCCTCGGCATTCTCAAACGCAAGCAGGACCGGCGCGCGGACATGAGCGCGGACGGCGGGCCGGTGGTGCAGCCTTTCGCGCAGGACCGCATGATCCGCACCTTCCTGACGGGCGTCGATCCTTACCTGCGCATGTTCATGTTCGGCGAGACGCTGAAGCTTTCGATGAACATCGTGACCGATTTGATCGGCCGCGCGCCGCTCTCGGAATCGCAGCGCCAGTCGCTGTTCCGCGACTACAGCGAGAACAACATGGGCTATGCGCTGAAGGAGTTCTTCAAGTCGGTCGACAGCTACCAGTACCAAGTCCACACCTACCCCATCTACCGCGCCATCGGCTCGCTCCCCAAACGCGAGCTCGGCGAGACCGCCGCCTCGCTGATCAAGCTCAACTCGTTCCAGCAGAAGGTCATGCACGCGATCGAGACCGTCGGCGGTCCGATCGACGTCGCCGTCATCACGCGCAACGGCGGCCTCGAACTGCGCAACGAGAAGGCCGAACTGTAAGGATCAAGGAACATGGCTGACGGCAGGTTGAAGCAGATCTGGTCCGGCTTTGAGAGCGTGACGACGCGGCGCCTCACCAACCGCACGGTCGAGCACATTGTGGTGCCGAGCCGCGCCGACTGGCGCGACGAGGACGCGGCTTTCCTGCCGCGCAATTTCGAGGGTCCGGCCGAGACCGCGTTCGCGGCCCTGAGGCGGCGTCTGGCCGAAAAGGCCCGGCACGCGGACCGAAAGGAGAAGGCCTCGTTCGGCGGCGAGCGCGACACCGAGCTCCCCGACGTCGCCTATGCAGCACCCGAGAGCGACGCCGCGCGCGACCTGATCCGCGCTCTCAAGGCGACCGAAATGCGCACGCGCCGCACCGACGCGAACTATGTCGATGCGCTGGAAAAACCGAAGAAAGGCCTGTTCGGCGGCAAGCCGGCGACGCCGAAATTAAGGGCCGGCGCGGGCAAGCCGAAGAAGGGCTTCAGACTGTTCTAGTCGGGTGAAAGAAACGCCTGGGATGATCGGCGAGCGTTCCTGCAGCGCAGCAAGATCAGCGACCGATCCGAGGTTCGGATCGCGTGCTTCCCGCCCGGGCCGCAAGGCGCTATAGCCGCTCGGCGATTTGTCGCGCCTGTTCATTCCATGGGGTCATTCATGAAAAAACCGATGCGCGCCGCGATGGCGGCCCTCCTTTCCGTTTCCGCCGTCGCGCTCATTGCGGGTTGCGGAAAGAAGGAGAAGACGGCGGCGCCCGCCGACGCGGCGGCGACAGTCGCTGAGGAAGCCGGCCCGACGCTTGAAGACGCACAAGCCTTCGTCGCGAGGGTCGAAGCGGAGATGGCCGTCTTGAACGAGCGCGCCGCCAACGTCTTCTGGGCGCAGGAGACCAACATCACCCCGGAGACGGAAAAAGCCGCCGCCGAGATGAGCGCCGAGATCACCAAGAAGGCGGTCGAGTTCGCCAACGAGTCGAAGAACTTCGCCAATGTCGAGATGCCGGCGGAGCTCCGCCGCAAATTCGACAAGGTGCGGCAGTCGATCGTGCTGCCGGCCCCGTCTCGCGAAGGCGCCGCCGACGAGCTTGCCCAGATCACCACGCGGCTCAACTCGGCCTATTCGACCGGCAAGATCGAGTTCGAAGGCAGGACCGTTCCGCAGGACGAGACCGAAATCCTGATGCGCCAGCTGCGCGACCCCGCCAAGCTCGCGGAAGTCTGGACCAAGTGGCACGACCACGCAAAGACCATGAGGGCCGACTATTTCCGCATGGTCGAGATCGCCAACGAGGGCGCGCGTGAACTCGGATACTCAGACGTCGGACAGATGTGGCGCTCGGGCTACGACATGCCCGCCGACGCCTTCGCGGCCGAGACCGACCGGCTCTGGGGGCAGGTCAAGCCGCTCTATGACGAGCTGCACTGCTATGTGCGCACGAAGCTCAACGCCAAATACGGGGCCGACGTCGTCCCGCTCGACCAGCCCCTGCGCGCCGATCTCCTAGGCAATATGTGGGCCCAGTCCTGGGCTCCGCTCTACGACATCGCCAAGCCTTCCGGGGCCGCAGCAGGCGTCGATCTCGACGCGCTGCTCAAGGCCAAGGGCGCGACGCCTGAAAGCATGACGAAAACGGCGGAAGCCTTCTTCACTTCGCTCGGGCTCGACCCGCTGCCGGCGACCTTCTGGGAGCGCTCGCAGATCGTGAAGCCGGAGGGACGCGAAGTCGTCTGCCACGCCTCGGCCTGGAACATCGACGACAAGGACGACGTCCGCATCAAGATGTGCACCAAGGTCAATGACGACGACTTCCGCACGCTCCATCACGAGCTTGGACACAACTATTATCAGCGCGCCTACAAGGCCCAGTCGACGCTCGACCGCGGCGGCGCCAATGACGGTTTCCACGAGGCGATCGGCGACATGATCGCGCTGTCGATCACGCCCGAATATCTCGTCCAGATCGGCCTCCTCGACAAGGCGCCCGACGCCTCCGCCGACATTGGCCTTCTGATGGCGCAGGCGCTCGACAAGGTGGCGTTCCTGCCCTTCGCGCTTATCGTCGACAAATGGCGCTGGCAGCTGTTTTCAGGCGAGCTGACGCCCGAGACCTCGAACGAGGGCTGGTGGAAGCTGCGGACGCAGTACCAGGGCGTCCGTCCGCCCACGGAGCGCGGCCCCGACGCCTTCGATCCCGGCGCCAAGTATCACGTCCCCAACAACACGCCCTATACCCGCTACTTCCTCGCCGCCATCCTGCAGGTGCAGTTCTACAAGGCGGCCTGCGACCAGATCGGCTGGCAGGGGCCGCTTCACCGCTGCTCGTTCTACGGATCGAAAGAGGTCGGCGAGAAGCTGAACGCCATGCTTGAAATGGGCTCCGCCAAGCCCTGGCCGGACGCGCTCGAAGCCTTCACCGGAACCCGCCAGATGGACGGCTCGGCGATCCTGGAATACTACGCGCCGCTCATGGCCTATCTCAAAGAGCAGAACGCCGGCAAAACCTGCGGCTGGTAGGCCTGCGAAGCCGCCCGAAGCTTTAAGAAGCCGCCCATGTGCTCCGGGCGGCTTCTTCGCGCTGAAGGGCGCCGGCCTGCAACAAGAGCGGATGCAAGCCGGGTGTGAGGCGACCCTCGGCGCTTCCCGGCACGGCGGAAGCGACCGCGCGGGGGCGGTTCGATCAACGGCTCGATTCAGTTTTTTTGGAACGCGCTGTCGCGCAGCGCGGCTCAGCCCTGAAACTCGGGCAGGCGCACGATGAGACCGTCGAGGTCAGCGGTGATGTTGATCTGGCAGGAGAGGCGCGAATTCTCCTTGGGCTCATAGGCGAAGTCGAGCATCGATTCCTCCATCGTCTCGGGCTTGCCGACTTTGTCCGCCCAGGCGGGATCAACATAGACATGGCAGGTTGCGCAGGCGCAGGCGCCGCCGCAATCGGCGTCGATGCCGGGAATCATGTTCCGCACGGCCGCTTCCATCACCGAAAGGCCGGCCGCGGCCTCGACGACATGCTCTTTTCCGTTCTTCTCGATATAGGTGATTTTCGGCATACGACCCGTGCGAACCTTCGCTTACGCGACCAGCGATTTAAGGTCTCTGGCCGAATCGGCAAGCGATTTCGGGTCCGGCGAGGCTTCGGCCGCGATGAGTTTCTTGCCGATCGCGAAAGCGGGAACGTCGTTCATGGAATCGACGGCGATCAGCCTGCCCGCCTTCAGATACCAAACGGAACGCGACGTCGCGCCCGCTGCGCCGCGAACGACTGTCTGATCGGCGCCCTCGCTGAGCCCGACCGTTTGCAGCTTCACGTCATACTGGTCGGACCAGAACCAGGGAACGGGATCGTAGGAGGCCTCCTTGCCGGCCATGTCGAGGGCGGCGACCTTCGCCTGGTCGATGGCGTTCGGCGCCGACTCGAGGCGGATGCGGCGGCCGTAGAGCCGTGAAGGAAAATTGGCGCAGTCGCCGGCGGCCCAGGCGTTCGCGCCCGCGCGCGCCCGCTCGTCGACGACGACGCCGTTCTGCACGGG
>JACADZ010000213.1 GCA_013389105.1 Parvularculaceae bacterium
AAAGAAGGTCGCCACCACAACACCGCTCGATGAAGTGGCGCGACTGCTGCTCTCTTCCGATTTCACCGGGCTTCCCGTGGTCGATGAAAGGGACCGTCCGGTCGGGGTGATAGCGCAGGGGGACTTGATCTACAAAGCCGGTATGCCCATGCGGTTGGGGCTGCTGGCCGAATCCGAACGAAACAAGGTGGACGCGGTCCTTGCGGCCCTCGCCCCGAAGCGGGCAAGCGAGGTCATGACACAGCCTGCGGTCACCATAGAGCAGGACCGCTTGGTTGTCGACGCGGTAACGCTGATGCTCGATAAACGCGTGAAGCGCCTGCCGGTTGTCGATGCGGCGGGAAAACTGGTCGGTATACTTTCGCGGAGGGACATTTTTCACACCATCATCCGCGAGTGTCCGGATTGGCGTGCTTTTCAGGAGCAGAGCATTGAGGTGGAGGACCTGCGCTTTGTTTCCGATATCATGCGGCGGGACACCCTCACCGTACCGCCGGATGCCCCCATCGAAGCGGTGATGCGCATGATCGACTGCAACGATATCCAGAGGGTCTGCGTGGTGGACAAAGACGGCCGTTTCCTCGGCCTGATCTCCGATCGTGACCTCCTTGTCGCCTTCTCCGACCGGCATCCCGGAATTTGGGACTACTTCGCGAGCAGAATCCCGTTTACGGAACGGAGCCGCAGAAACAAAGAGCTGAGGGAGCACCTGCGCGCCAAAACGGCCGCCCAGGTCATGAACACGGACATCGTGACGGTGCGGGAGGATACTCCCATCGAGGAGGCCATCCGGCTGATGCTCGAGCGGGCCATCAAGCGGCTGCCGGTGCTGGATGCGCAGGGCAGATTCACGGGGATGATCAGCCGCGATTCGCTCCTGCGCGCGGGCTTTGCCTCCTCATAGGTGCCAAGGGAGGCCATCGGGACCCGCAGCTTTCTTACGTCCAAAGAGTGCCGAGTTCTATTTCGACCTCCGGGAAAGGCTCGGTGCGCACTTTGTCGTTGGCGGCAAAACCACCCCACTTCACCCATTGGCTGGACATGAGCCGAAATACTTCCAGGGTCTTGTCACGAGGATCGATAAGCCACAAGTACTTCACTTCATGTCTGGCATAGACATCCATTTTCTCGATTCTGTCATGCCGAGCCGTGGTTGGTGAAAGAATCTCACAAATCCAATCGGGTGCCAGCGAAAACCAGTTCTCCCGTGGCCATCCGGGGAATCGTTCTTTCTTCCAGCCTGCAAAGTCCGACACCAGGAGGTTTTGTTCTGAAAACTTGATTTCCGGTTCGAAGAGGATGATCCATCCACCAGGCCCGCCGCCTTCCCCGATATGATAAGGAGGCCCTATTCTGTATCCCAACGAAGATTCGACGTGGGAATGCTCCGGTGAAGGTCGGGGAGTGGCGATAAGCTCACCATCAATGATTTCACCGATCATGTTCTCCGGGATGTTGTACAGGTCTTTGTAGTTCGCGATTCTTTTTGCCGGCTCTGCCATTTCAGACCTCCCTTTGAGCAGTTCTGACGGGGGCCCAGGTGTGTGTCAGGTTTTTGCCGGTTCGGTGTTCTTCTTTTCCTTGGATGGCTTCTCGATCTTCTTGCGAACGGGTGCTTTGCTCTCCGCCTTTATTTGCTTCTGCTGCTGTACGCTGTGCTCCTTCTGCTTGTCGGGTTTGTTCGCAGCCGTTGTCTGTTTTGCGGTTGAAGTTGAACTGCTCTTTTTCTCCTTAGCACCGGCTTGCTTGGCGCTTGTCTTGGTTTTCTCACCGGCTTTGGACGCCAGTTTCTTGCCGGCCGTGGCAGCGGTCGTTGCGGCTTTTCCGCTCTTGCTCTTGTTGGCCGCTGCAGCGCTCTTTGTGGTTTTGCCGCCCTTGTTCTTGTTTGCCGCTGCAGTGGATTTTGCCGCTGACTTTCCCTTGCCGGACTTGGCCACTCTTGTGACCGCCGGCGGGAAAGCGCCGGTGAAACCGTACTCCAAGAGCCTCGCCGTTTCGCGGTTGCGCACACCGGGGCTGGTGCCTCCCAGCACCACGGCGATCAAGCGTCGTCCGTCTCGCATGGCCGTGGCCGAAAGGTTGTAGCCGGAAGCGTTGACGAAGCCGGTCTTCAACCCGTCCACCCCCGGGCATGAGCCCAGCAGTCGGTTGGCGTTGTGGCGAGTCACGCTTTTGTACGTGTAAGTCTGCAAACAATGGATGTCCAGAGACTGAGGAAAGCGCTTGAGGTAGGCGA
>JACADZ010000179.1 GCA_013389105.1 Parvularculaceae bacterium
GGCGCGGGCACGTCGTCGAGCGGATCGTCCTCGGGGTCGTCCGCGGTCGCGAAGCTCACGCGCCCGGCGGCGCGGAAGTGGTCCATGAGGCGATTGTGGGCGATCGTGTAGAGCCAGGTGGTGAACCTCGCCTGGGGCTGGTAGCGGCCGCGCGCGTCGATCAGCTTCATCCACACGTCCTGGTACAGCTCCTCGGCGAGCGCGGCGTTGCCGGTGTGCCGGCGCAGGTAGCGGAACACGCCGCCGCGATGGCGCGCGTAGAGAACGTCGAATGCCGCCGCGTCGCCGGCGCCGTACGCGCTCATCAGCTCCTCGTCGGGGCGGTCGTTTCCCATCGGCGCGCAGTCTAGCGCGGGGGAGCGTGGGAAAGCGCACGCCGGGGTGCAGGGAGAACGGCCGCGCGGGCGGTTTGGGGCTAAACTTTTCGGCGGAAAATCGACATGCGCCTACACCAGCTCAAGATCGAGTTCGTGCCCGAGCACGACCGGCTGATGATGCGGATCTCCACCGACAACGGTGCGGAGGTGTCGCTCTGGCTGACTCGACGCTGCGTGAAGCGGCTGTGGCCGCTGCTGATGGAGATGGCCCAGGCGACCCCCGCGATCGCGACCCAGCCGAATCCGGAGGCGCGCAAGGCCCTGCTCGGGTTCCAGCACGAGAAGGCGGTGCGCCAGGCCGACTTCTCGAAGCCGTACGAGGAGGCGCCGCGGGAGCGCCCGCTCGGGTCGAACCCGCTGCTGGTGACGCGCATCCAGCCGCGGCGCGACCAGCAGGGGCGCCATGTGCTCGGCCTGCTGCCGACGGTCGGGCAGGGCGTGCACATCACCCTCGACGAGAACCTGCTGCACGGCCTGGTGAAGCTCATCCAGAACGCGGTCACGCGCGCCGAGTGGGACCTCGAGCTGAAGGTCCCGGTGGGCATGGTGCCGGTCGTGCCGGAAGAGGGCGGGCGCCCGACGATCAACTGACGACGCGAAGCCTCGTCATTGCGGCCCAGGCCGGGACCCGGGCGCGCTACCCGATCGCTTCGAGCTTCTCCTGCAGCGTCAGCCACTCCGCCTCGGCCTTCTCCAGCGCCTGCGCAATCTTGCCCTGCGCGCGCAAGGTGGCGGCCACCTCGTCCTGATCGCCGCGAGCGTAGAAGTCCTCCGCCGCGAGCTTCGCCTCGACCGCCCCCTTCTCGCGCTCGAGCCGCGCGATCTCGGTTTCGAGCGCGCGCAGCCGGGTCTCGAGCGGCTTGCGCGCCCGCGCGAGTCCCTGACGCGCCTCGGCCTCCGCGCGCTTCTGCTCGCGCCGCTGCGCGCCCGTCTCGGAGCGCGGCTTGTCGACCGAGCGCCGCCCTTCCAGCCAGGCACGGTAGTCCTCGAGGTCACCGTCGAACGGCGCAAGCCGCCCGCCTGCGACGAGCATCAACGAGTCGGTGGCGGTCCGCAGCAGGTGCCGGTCGTGCGACACGAGCACCATCGCGCCCTCGAACTCCTGCAGGGCGAGCGCAAGCGCCTCGCGCATGTCGAGGTCGAGGTGGTTCGTCGGCTCGTCGAGAAGCAGGAGGTTCGGTTGCTGCCAAACGATGAGAGCGAGCGCCAGGCGGGCCTTCTCGCCGCCCGAGAAGCGCTCCACCGACGCGGTTGCCATGTCACCCGAGAAATCGAAGCCGCCGAGGTAGTCGCGCAACGCCTGCTCGCGCGCGCGCGGATCGATGCGTGCGAGGTGCCCGAGCGGCGATTCGTCCGGCCGCAGCACCTCGAGGGTGTGCTGCGCGAAGTAGCCGACGCGCAGGTTCTTGCCCTCGCGCCGGTCGCCCGCGAGCGCCGGCAGCCGGCCCGCGAGCAGCTTCACGAGCGTCGTCTTGCCCGCGCCGTTGCGTCCGAGCAGCCCGATGCGCGCGCCAGCCTGGATCGTGAGGGTCACGCCCTCCAGCACCGGCACGCCGTCGTAGCCGACCGCGGCGTCCTCGAGTGCTAGGACGGGGTCGGGGGTACCTGGAAACTCGCGGAAGTGGAACGCGAACGGCGAGTCGACGTGCGCCGGCGCGATCAGCTCCATCCGCTCGAGCGCCTTCACGCGGCTCTGCGCCTGGCGTGCCTTCGTCGCCTTCGCCTTGAAGCGGTCGATGAAGCGCTGCAGGCGTTCCAC
>JACADZ010000152.1 GCA_013389105.1 Parvularculaceae bacterium
ACGGCGGCATCGCGCGCCAGCGTCGCCGGGTTGCACGAGACATAGACGATGCGTGAAGGCCCCTCCTCGCCCAGCGCCTTCACCAGCTCGATGGCGCCTTCGCGCGGCGGGTCGATCAGCATCCTGTCGAAGCGTCCCCAGCCCGCCAGCTGCTCCGACGTCACCTCGAACAGGTTGGCGACGTGGTAAGCGATCCTGCCTTCCAGCCCGTTCAGGACGGCGTTCTCTTTCGCCCGCGCGATCAGCGGCGCGCTGCCCTCGACGCCGACCACCTGCGCGCCCATCCGTGCGATCGGCAGGGTGAAATTGCCCAGACCGCAGAACATGTCGGCCACCTTGTCGCCCGGTCGTATGCCGAGCAATCCGAGCGCCTTGCGCACCAGCACGCGGTTGACGTCGTGATTGACCTGGGTGAAGTCGGTCGGCCGGAAGCGCAGCGTCACGTCGAAGTCGGGTAGCCGGTAGGCCGGCCAGCCACCATCGGCAGGATGGAAGATTGCTGCCGTGTCAGGACCCCCGGTCTGCAACCAGACATGCACGCCGTGTCGGTCGGCGAAGGCGCGCAGTTTGTCCTCGTCGGCCGGCGTCAGCGGTTCGAGGATGCGGAATACCAGCGCAGGCGGCGTGTCGCCGGTGGCCAGTTCGATCTGCGGCAGACGGTCGGGGATCGACAATGCCGCGACCAACTGCTTCAATTCCGGCAACAGCGCAGAAGTCGGCGCTGGCAGGACGGCGCAGGAATCCATCACTGCCACGTAGCTGCTGCGCTTCTCATGGAAGCCGACCAGCACGCCGCCCTTCTTCTCGACCTTGCGCACGGTGAGTCGCGCCCGGCGACGGTAACACCAGGTCGGGCCGATGATCGGCGGCAGGATCGATTCGGGCTTGAGGCGCGCGATGTGCCAGAAGGCGTCCTCCAGCACGCGCTGCTTGGTGGCGGCCTGCGCGAGCGGGTCGAGGTGCTGCATGCTGCATCCGCCGCAGACGCCGAAATGCGGGCACTTCGGCTGCACCCGCTGGCTGGATGCCTTCAGGATCGCATCGGCCCGGGCGTTTTCAAAAGTCGGCTTGCGGCGGAAACTGGTGTAGGCCACCCGTTCGCCCGGCAAGGCGCCCTCGATGAAGATGGCCTTGCCGGCGACATGGGCGACGCCGCGTCCTTCGTGATCCAGCGATTCGATGTCGGCGATATTCATAGTTCCCGCCAGGCACAACCATCCGCCTGCGTCGCCACGCCGATCCAGTCCGTCGTGCAGCCCAGCGCTTCGGCCAGCGCACGCCGGGCGAGCGCCGGCGTATTGTTTTCCTCGGACAGGTGCGCGGCGACGACGTGGCGCAGTTTTTTCCCGCCAATCTCGCGCAGCAGGCCCGCCGCCGCCGCGTTGTCGAGGTGGCCGAACTCGCCGGCGATGCGACGCTTGAGCGGCGGCGGATAGCGACCATCGCGCAGCATTTGGCCGTCATGGTTGCACTCCAGAACC
>JACADZ010000083.1 GCA_013389105.1 Parvularculaceae bacterium
AATGCCCGGGGGCCGACCAGGGGCCCCGGGGGGCAGCCGCCGCGGGGCGGGGGCGGCAACCTGGGAGGGGGACGAGGCTCCGGCGAGCCGCCTGATCTTGAGGAATTGCTCCAGGCGTCGCGCCAGCGGTTGAAGCGCGCCTTTCCCCAGCGCGGAGGCCGCAGCGGCGGCGGCGGCGCGCCGGGCATCGAACTCAATCCGAGGACGTTCGGACTTGGGCTTGCGGGCCTCGCGCTCCTGTGGGGGCTGGCGGGCATCTACCAGATCGGCCCGACCTATCAGGGGGTCAAGACGACCTTTGGAAAGTACTCGGGAATATCCGGTCCCGGGCTTCATTGGCGCGCGCCCCTTATTCAGGGCGTCACGAAAGTCGGCGTTGAAGACCAGCGCACGGCGGTCATCGACGGCGGCGACTCGCAAAATCTCATGCTGACCAGCGACCGGAACATCGTCGATGTGAGCTTCACGGTGAACTGGAAGATCAAGGCCGAGCCGCCGGAGCCCGGCCAGCTGCCGAACGCGGCGAAGTTCGTTTTCAATATCGAAGACCCGGACTCGCTCATCCGGAACGTCGCGGAATCGGCGATGCGAGAGACGATCGGCGCCAAGCAGCTCGAACCGATCCTGACCTCCGGCCAGGCGGAGGTTGTGTCGCAAACGACTCGTCGGATTCAGGAGGTTCTGGATTCCTACGATTCCGGAATGGAGGTTATCCGCGTCAACATGGAGCGGCCGGACGTCCCGGGCTCCGTGCGCGACGCCTTTGCGGACGTGATCAAGGCGCGTAACGAAAAGACGCAGATGATCAACGAGGCCGAACGCACCGCGAACCAGATTGTTCCGGTCGCCGAGGGCGACGCGCAGCGGATGGTCGAAGAAGCGCGGGCCTACGCCGCGCGGGTCGAATCTGAAGCGATCGGCGAAGCAGAGAGATTCAACAAGATCTTTGAGGAGTATCGTCGCGCCAAGGATGTCACCAAGCAACGAATGTATCTCGAGACCATGGAGCAGGTGCTTGGCCCGATGAACAAGGTCATGATCGACGATCAAGCCGGAAAGGGCGTCGTGCCTTATCTCCCCCTCGATCAGCTTACGCGCCCGAAATCAGCAACGCCGCCGCAGTGATCCTCCGATGAAAAGCAAGTCGATGCCCCTCTTCATCGCCGCCGGTGCGCTTGCGCTGGTCTTGGTGCAAACCTGTTTCTTCGTCGTGCGCGAGACGGAAAGCGCCATCGTCATCGAACTGGGCAGCCCAAAGGGCGTCGTCCCGACCGCCGGTCTCCACGCCAAGGTTCCGTGGGCGGACGTCGTCAAGATTGACCGACGCAATCTGGGTTATGACCTGCCCAACACCATTGAGTTTAACGACGTCAATCAGGAGCGCATCACCGTTGATGCGTTCGCGCGCTATCGGATCGTCGAACCGCTAGTCTACTATCAGCGCTTCAGCGCGGGCGCCGCCGACAGCGCCAGTCTTCGACGCTCCGGACAGGAGGCGATCGGCCGCATCATGCAGAACTCGCTCCGCCAGACGCTTGGCGAGGTTTCGATCGACGACATAGTCACGAGGCAGCGTGCGGAGCTCATGAAGCGGATCGCTTCGCGCATGGAGGACGAGGCGCGCAAGTTCGGGGTCGAGATCATTGACGTGAAAATCACGCAGGCAGACTATCCGGAAGACATCGCCAACACCGTCTACAGTCAAATGAGTTCGGCGCGAACGGAAGAGGCTGAGCTGATCCGCTCAGAAGGCAAACGGGAAAACACTCGCATCCAGGCTGAAGCAAATCGTCGGCGCGCGGAAATCCTTGCCGACGCCCGCCGCCGATCGCTGGAGATTCAGGGGCAGGCCGATGCAACGAGGAACTGCATCTTCGCCGGGGCCTATGACGGCCGGCCGGTCAAGATCGAAGAAGTTAAGCCGGCGGCGCCAGTCGATGGGCAGCCGCCACCCAAGATTACGGAACTCGGAACGACGGTCAGCTGCGCGTTCGTCGATCTGAACGCGCCTGGCGATCCTGAGCGCGCGGAGTTTTTTGCCTTCTATCGATCCCTTCAAGCGTATGAAGAGGCGTTGAAAAAAGGCGACACTACCATTCTGTTGTCGCCCGATAGCGAATTTTTCCGCTATTTCAATAACTTGGACGGCAGGAGGTAACTGGCGCCGCCCCGGCAGCACACCGCGCAGACGCTTGCCGTCCCGCTGCGTTAGGATAACCTTGTGACGGTGGACGCCTGTGGGCGGGTTAATGTCGAGGCTGTTTCAATGATGCGTTCGGTGGTTTCGGCTGCGGCGGCAGCTACGGCGGCGTTGGCGCTCGGCGCAAGCGCGGTCGCAGTTCCTACTCGGGGAGCGCCCGAGAGTTTCGCTGACCTAGCAGAAACGCTGACGCCCGCGGTCGTCAATATTTCGACCGCTCAGCGGGTCGGCGGCAGCCCTGTATCCGGCGAACTTGCGCCCCTTCAGAAGAAATTCTCCGGTCCGCGAGCTGCCTCGCTTGGATCAGGTTTCATCATCAGCCCCAACGGGATTGTCGTCACCAACAATCACGTCATCGACAACGCGGACGAGATCGCTGTCACGTTGAGCGATGGACGCGAATTCAAGGCGACGGTGCGCGGGGTCGATCGCGAGACCGACATCGCCGTTCTCCAGCTCGAGGCCCCTGGCGTCCGCTTCCCCGCCGTCTCGTTCGGTGACTCCTCAAGGGCGCGCGTCGGGGATTGGGTGATCGCGATTGGCAACCCGTTCGGCCTCGGCGGCACGGTCACAGTCGGCATCGTGTCCGCGCGCAATCGCGACATCGACGCCGGCAATTTTGACGATTTCATTCAGACTGACGCCGCCATCAATCGCGGCAATTCCGGCGGTCCGCTGTTCGATATGACGGGCAAAGTCGTCGGCATCAACACGGCTATTTATTCGCAAACGGGCGGGTCAGTCGGCGTCGGCTTCGCGGTTCCCTCGGAACTGGCAGATCTCGTCGTCGAACAGCTTCTCCAGTATGGCGAGACGCGTCGCGGCTGGCTTGGCGTCTCAATCGACGAGATGACGCCAAAGCTCGCCGCCGAACTTGGCCTCGACCGGCCGCGCGGCGCCGTCGTCTCTAGCGTTCGACCGGGAAGCCCGGCGGCGCTCGGCGGCGTCCTTCCGAGCGACGTCATTTTGTCTTTCAACCGCAAGCCTGTGACGACCGTCCGCGACCTTACGCGGGCGGTCGCTGAAACGCCTGTCGGTACGACGGCCCAGCTTTCGATCCTGCGGGCGAAAAAGCCGATGCAACTCGCTGTGAAGCTTGATCGTCGTGAAACCCGCGTTTCCGCCAAGCCGAACGACGCTCTTCCGGCGGGAGCCGTGAAGAGCGCGGGCCTCACGCTTCAAAAGCCGACACCCGAGGTGATCTCAGCCTTTGGTCTTTCAGCCAATGTTGAAGGCGTGGTTGTTACCGCGGTTGATCCTGACAGCCCGGCCGCCCGCGTGCTACGGCCCGGCGACGTCATCCTCGAAGTCGGCTGGGAACGTGCGCTCCGTCCCGACGCGGCGGCCGACAAGTTGGCGAAGCTCCGCAACCTCAATAGCGGACCCGTTCAGATCTTCGTCCAGCGGGGTGATCTCGCCTTCTACGAGCAGCTTCAGCCGTAGGCCGCAAGCGCGACGTCCCCGGGGCCTGCGATTCTCGTCGGCCCCTGTCTATGCATGGACGAACTCTTCCCTCCCGATCCCCTGGAGATAGAGCAGGGCGGTTAGGTCACCGTGATCGATCCGAGCCGAAGCTGCGGCGGCGACTGCCGGCTTGGCATGATATGCAACGCCAAGGCCGGCCCGCTTCAACATTGAGAGATCATTGGCGCCGTCGCCGACGGCGAGCGTCGCCTCAGGGGCGAGGCCCTTTTCGCGCGCGATCCGAACGAGGGCTTCTTCTTTCGCGGCCCTTCCGAGGATCGGTCGCTCCACGTCGCCGGTCAGAACGCCGTTCTTCACGAGAAGCACGTTCGCCTGATGAGCGTCGAACCCGGCCGCCGAAGCGACGCGCGCCGTGAAATAGGTGAATCCGCCGGAAACCAACGCCGTCGTCGCGCCGGCCTTTTTCATCGTGGCGACTAAAGTTCGGGCGCCCGGATTGAGCTTGACGCGCTCCAGAAACGTTTCGGCGAGCGCTCGCTCGGGAAGTCCTTCTAGCATCGCGACTCGTTCGAGCAGCGCCGATTCGAAATCCAGTTCGCCGCGCATGGCGCGATCGGTGATCGCCGAAATCTCCGCACGCTTGCCGGCGAGGTCTGCAAGTTCGTCGATGCATTCCTGGCCGATGATAGTCGAGTCCATATCGGCGACCAGAAGCTTCTTGCGGCGCCCCTCCGCGGGCTGAATGACGACATCCGCTGCGACTTCGCCAAGCTGCCGGCGAACAGCATCGCTGAGCTCCTTTCGACGAGCAGGCGCAATCTCAAACAGATAATCCTCGGCGACGCCCGAGGCGAGCACGCGGCGTGAGACAGCGCCGGCCCAATCCTCGTGATCCAGCCACAGCATCAGACGTGAGGCCAGCTCATCGCCAAGCAAGGGGCGCCCCGGGTTGCAAATCAGAGTGAGCGCGGTAAGCATTTTTCCGATGGCGGAGAGTTCGGCGACGATTGTTTTTATCGCAGGCCCGACGGCAAGCGGCAAGTCTGCGGCGGCGCTTGAAATGGCGCAAGCGCTTGGCGGCGAAATTGTCAACGCGGACTCCATGCAGGTATACAGGGACTTGCGGATTCTCACCGCTCGGCCGTCACCGCAGGATCTTGAGCGTGCGCGCCATCACCTCTTCGGTCACGTTGACGCCGCAACATCATGCTCCGCAGGCATGTGGGCGCGGCAGGCCGCTCAGGCGATTGCGGACATCGCTGCGCGGGAAGAGGTCGCGATTGTCGTCGGCGGCACTGGGCTCTATTTCCGTGCGCTGAGCGAAGGCCTGTCGCCCGTTCCCGAGGTTCCTAATGACGTTCGCGCCGCAGTCCGCCGACGATGCGAGGAGATTGGGAGCGAAGCCTTTCGCGCCGAACTTCTTGCGCGCGATCCGGGAGCCGCGCGACTGTCGCCCGCCGACGTCCAGAGACATATTCGGGCCGCGGAAGTGCTGGAGGCGACCGGCAGGCCGCTCGCCGAGTTCCAGTCGATGGCTCGGGAGTCGCTCATCCCGACATTGGCCGCAAAAATCGTGATCGAGCCCGACCGGGAGACTCTCTACCGAGATTGCGATGCGCGCTTCGACCGCATGCTTGCCGCAGGCGCCCTGGAGGAAGCCCGCGCATTTAAGGGACGCGCGCTCGACCCCTCCTTGCCGGCCATGAAGGCGCTCGGGGTCGCCGAGCTGGTTTCGCACCTGCAGGGCCAGATGACGCTTGCAGACGCCGCCGAGCTGGCCAAACGGAACACACGCCGATTCGCCAAGCGCCAACTTACGTGGTTTAGAAACCAGACTCCGGACTGGCCGCGGGCCTCGGGTCCTGCTGAGGCCGTTAGAGTTCTGGAACGACAGCTTTCGGCGGCCGCCGCAAAAAAAACATGATTGCGCCGCCGTCGAAGGGATGTTATATACTCACATACCGGCGGGGCGGGGCGTTCAACCGGCTTTAGTTGCGTAAGGTTCAGAGTAAAAGTCTCCGGCGCATCGCGGCGCTTTTCGACCGCGGAGCGCCGGAGTGCTTTGTGCGCAGGCTGGTTGGGACTTCGGCATGTCTTCATGGCTGACGCGCCTGCGCGAGTTCCTCAACCACATGGATGTGAAGGCGGCGACGTCAATCGCCGTCTCTCTGACCCTGCTCGGCTTTGTCATCACCATGTTTGTTTTCGGTCCGCGTTGGCTCAGCTCCGACGATGCGGCGATGCTGAACGGGCTCCTCGGCAGAGCTGCCGATTCTCCGCTGGCGCTGGTCGGCGTCGTGTCGGTCTACAGCCTTCTGGCGCTGACGGGCTTTCCGCAAATCGCCCTGTTCGCCGCAACGGTCCTCGTCTTCGGGCCTACCCTGGGCGCCGTCTATGCCTGGATCGGCACCATGGCCAGCGCGACCTTGACCTTCGGTCTTGGCCACTTCTTCGGAGGACAGTGGGTCAAGCGGTTCGGAGGCCGGCGCACCCAGTCGGTCATCGAGTTCCTGGGGCGGCATGGAATTCTTGCGAGCGGCCTCATTAGAGTGGTGCCATCGGCTCCGTTCATCGTGGTCAATGCGGCCGCCGGCGCCGCCCATTTGCCGCTTTGGAAATATCTGGTCGGCACGGGGATCGGCATCGTGCCGAAAATCGTCGTGGTCGCATTTTTGAGGCTTCTCTTCCCGGACCAGACGGCTTTCGATCAAGGAATCAAAGGGATTCTGGCCTTTTTCACCAGCCGCGAGCCGCGTGAATTCGCCATGGTGGCGGCAGTTATCGTCGGCTGGATTGGCCTCATCCTGCTGGCGCGCCTGCTTTATGTCCGTCTCCGCCGACAGGCCGGGTCGAACCGCGACTAGGGCCGCGCCGCGACGAAAAAGTCATCTCTCGGCGGTCGCAAACCCGCAGAATCTGATTAATCTGTTAAAGCCATGGGCAGTCGCCGGAAGGTCGGCCGCGTTGACGATTTCGGAACCCCTTAAAGGTAAACAGGCTCCCGGTAACCAGTTCCGGCCATAGGATTTCTTCATGCTGTCCACTTTGTTCGGGATGTTGTCGGCCGATATGGGCATCGACCTCGGTACGGCGAACACGCTCGTCTACGTGAAGGGTCGCGGCATTGTGCTGAACGAGCCGTCGGTTGTCGCCATTGAGACGCGCCAGGGGCGCAAACTCGTGCGCGCCGTCGGCAACGAGGCCAAGGAAATGCTGGGTAGGACGCCGGGCGAGATCCAGGCCATCCGCCCCATGCGCGACGGCGTCATTGCCGATTTCGAAGTCGCCGAGGCGATGATCAAGCACTTCATTCGGAAAGTGCATAATCGGCGGTCGTTCGCGAGCCCGCGGATCATCGTGTGCGTGCCGTCGGGCGCCACGGCGGTCGAGCGCCGCGCGATCCAGGAATCCGCCCTCTCCGCCGGCGCGCGCAAAGTTGAACTGATCGAGGAGCCAATGGCGGCCGCTATCGGGGCAGGACTCCCCGTGCAGCAGCCGACCGGCTCCATGGTCGTCGATATCGGCGGCGGTACGACGGAGGTCGCGGTTCTCTCTCTCGGCGGCATAGTATACTCGCGCTCGGTGCGGGTCGGCGGCGACAAGATGGACGAGGCGATCATCGCCTATATTCGCCGCATGTATAATCTGCTGATTGGCGAAGCCTCGGCGGAGCGCATCAAGAAGGAAGTCGGCAGCGCCATGATCCCGACCGAGGGGTCGGGCGTCACCATCCAGATCAAAGGCCGCGATCTCATGCATGGCGTGCCGAAGGAAGTGCGCATTGGCGAGGCTCAGGTCGCTGAAGCGCTGGCCGAGCCGGTGAGCCAGATCATCGAGGCGGTGAAAGTGGCGCTCGAGGCGACGCCGCCCGAACTCGCCGCCGATATCGTGGACACCGGCATCATGCTGACCGGCGGCGGCGCGCTTCTGAAGAACCTCGACCAAGTGCTCCGAGACGAGACGGGCCTCCCCGTCTCGGTGGCGGACGACCCGCTCTCCTGCGTTGCGCTCGGAACCGGCGCTGCTCTTGAGAATACCAAGGCCATGCGCGGAGTCCTCTCTTCCGCTATTTAAGCTTTTGGAAGGGATTGCAGGGCATTCCGCGGTGAAGCGGCCGCCGTTTGAGGGCCGAAAAACTCTGGACCCTGCCGGCAAAACATTGAATCTAGAGGTACCGGCTGTTCGGCGCCTTTTCGGCGACGGCGACGGCTTTCTGAGTGCGTCGGACGAATGGAAATTCTGGGTCAGGATCGCAGGGAAGGTTTGGGTCGCAAGGCTGAGTCGCGGGCCGTTCTGGTGACGATGATCGTCGCGTCATTCATCCTGCTTCTTTCCAGCCTCTATTCGGCCGAGGCCTCCGTATTCAGGAAGGCGCGTGAGTCCGTTATCGATGCGGCCGAGCCGGTGCTGTCGCTGATCGCGGGCCCGATCGCCTACATTCAGGGCGTCGTCGGCGAGGTGAGCGATTACTTCAACGTTTTGGAGCAGAACAAGGCTCTGCGCGCCGAGAACGCCGAACTGCGACAGTGGATGGAGGAAGCGCTCGCTCTCCGGAAGACGCTCGCGCAGTATGAGGCGTTGAAGGCGTTTCATGCGCCGCCCGGCGCCAGACCGATCAATGCATCGGTCATCGGCGACTCCAACGACGCGTTCACGCATGCGATGCTCGTCAATGCAGGGGCGCCGGACGGCGTCATGCGCGGCCAGGCCGTGATCGACGACAAGGGGCTGGTCGGACGAATCGTCGAGACGGGGAGGGCGGCCTCGCGCATTCTGCTTCTCACCGACGCTCAAAGCCGCGTTCCAGTCTTTATTGAAGACGCAAATGTCGAGGGCATTCTCGTCGGGCGCACCAATGCGCGGCCCTCGATCAGCTTCACGCTGAGCGCCGGGCCTGCAAATTTTCAGAAGGGCCAGCGCGTGCTGACCTCAGGCGCCGGCGGCGTCGTGCCGCGCGGCATTCCAGTCGGCGAAATCGTCGAGGAGCGCGACGGCGAGGCGGTCGTTGATTTGTACGCGGATTACGCCCGTGCGCGGCTGGTCCGCATTATCGACCATAAATTTCCGACTGTTGAGCCGATTGAAGCCGCCCCCGCCGAGCCGACCGACCGGCGGCAGGACGGCGCCGCCGTCCTGCCGTCATCCGTCGCCTCGCTCCCGGCGTTGCCGCCAGCTCCCGCTCCGGCGCCCGCAGAAGGCGCCGAGGATGAGCCTGCACAGCCGGAACCGTCGGCCGTCGATGAGGGAGATTAGGCGTCGTGAGTCGTAGAGCCGAAGGTCTCGCCGCTCTCGGCCGCATCGCCACTCCGACGCTGATCGGGCTCGCGGGGGTTATATTGCTCGCTTTCCCTTTGCGCCTTGGCGGCGGCTATGTGCCGACGCCTGTGCTGCCGCTGGTCGTGGTGTTTTTCTGGACAATCTACGCGCCGAGCTACCTGCCCGCGGCCAGCGTGTTCCTGATCGGGCTGGCGCAGGATTTTCTCTCCGGCGGCCCGCTGGGTCTGTGGCCGGCAGTCTATCTCGTGACCCAGTATCTCGTCGATTCCCAGCGCTCTTACTTTCTCGGGCGCGAGCAGCGCGTCGTCTGGATCGGCTTTGCCTTTGCAGCGACAGGCGCCGCCATTGTTCTATGGCTGGTGATGAGCCTAATGACCCGCACGCTGCTTCCGCTGGGCGGAATCGCGCTGCAGATGGCGACGACCATCACGGTGTTCCCGTTCTTCAGCGCCGCGTTTCGGCGGCTGCACCGTCGCGTGTTGCGGGAGGCTTAGGAAATGGCCCGCATCAGTTCTCATGACCCGGAGCGCCAGGAAATCCTGACACGGCGCGCGACGCTGTTCGGCGGCGTCTTCACGCTGGGACTTTTCGTAATCGGGGGGCGCCTTTTTCAGCTTCAGATCGCCGAGCATCAGAAGTATCTCGACCTCGCCAACGACAATCAGTTCAACCGGCGCGTCCTGACCCCGCTGCGCGGAGAGATCGTCGATCGCTTCGGCAAGCCGTTGGCCTCCAATCGCCAGACTTTTCGGCTGCTGCTCATCCCTGAGCAGGCGAAGGACCTCGAGGCGGCGTTCGACGCCGTCCACACGATCGTTCCGCTCTCTGAAGAACGGCGCGCCCGCATCCGGCGGCAGATGCGCCGCCGCGGCCAGGGGACGCCGATCGAGATCGAGGCCGACCTTTCTTGGGACGAGTTTGCACGGATCAACTACGATCTGCCGCATCTGCCCGGCGTGTTGCCCGAGGTCGGCGAGGCAAGGAGCTATCCGCTCGGCAATGCGACGGCGTTCGTCGTCGGCTACGTAGGGGCCGTCATCGACAAGGACATCGCCGAGGTCGTCGACGAGAGCGAAGAAAACCTTCTGCGTCAGCCTGGTTTCAAGGTCGGTCGCGATGGCCTCGAGCGGACCTATGATCGCGAACTTCGCGGCGTTCCCGGCGCTCTCGACGTCAAGGTGAACGCCTATGGCCGCGTCATCGAAGAACTGACCGAGAGTCAAACGTCGCCGCAGCAGGGCAAAACGCTCGCGCTCACCATTGATGCCGAGCTGCAGCTTGCCGCCATGAAGGAGCTTGAGGGCGAGAGCGCGTCCGCCGTCGTGCTGGACGTAGTCACGGGCGACGTTCTCGTTCTCGCCTCGACGCCGGCGTTCAACCCGAACGATTTCAATTTCGGGATCAAGCCGGACCTCTGGAAGCAGCTGAACGAAAGCCCATACCACCCGCTGCTCAACAAGCCGATCGCCGCGCTTTATCCGCCCGGCTCGACCTTCAAAATGATCTCGGCCATGGCGGCGGAGATGAGCGGGATCAGCACCTCGTTTTCCGTGAGCTGCCCGGGGAAGCTCTGGTACGGCAACCGCTTCTTTCATTGCTGGAAGAAGGGCGGGCATGGCGGCGGCATCAACATGAAGAACGCCATCAAGCACTCCTGCGACGTCTATTTCTACACAGTGGCGAAGAGCCTCGACATCGACGTTCTTGCAGAGGCGGCCAGGAAGCTCGGCCTCGGGCAGAAGTTCGACCTCGGTATACCCGGCCAGAAACAGGGGGTGGTGCCGAGCCGCGATTGGAAAAAGGCCTATTTCGCTCACAGTCCCGAAAACCAGACCTGGTTTCCGGGCGAGACGCTGTCCGTCATCATCGGCCAGGGCTACGTGACGACGACGCCGCTCCAGCTCGCCGTCATGACCGCCCGGATCGCGACGGGGAAGGAAGTCCGCCCGCGGATTGTGCGCGTGATAGGGGACAAGGAGCTTCCCCCCAACGCCTTTCCCGACATCGACATCGATCCGAAGTACTTTGGCACGATCCGCGCCGGCATGGATGCGGTGGTCAACGAACCGGGCGGCACCGCAGTGCGCTCCGCGCTGGAAAATCCGGCCTGGCGACTTGCCGGCAAGACCGGCACCAGCCAGGTTTACGCCATCACCGCCGCCGATCGCGCGCGTGGACTCGCCAAGCCGGAAGACCTCCCTTGGGAACGGCGCGACCACGCGCTGTTTGTTTGCTACGCCCCGTTCGACAATCCGCGCTACGCTTGTTCCGTCGTTGTTGAACATGGCATCGGCGGGGCGCGCATGGCCGGCCCAAAGGCGCGGGAGATCATGAGAGCGGTTCTGGCCAAGGATCCGGCGTCGCGCGAGCCGTTTGATCCCCGCAAGGCGCCGCTGCAACAGCAGGCGAGGGCGGGCTGAGATGGCGATTGCCCTGCCAGGTCCGCGCCGTGACATTCGGTCGACGCTCGCACGGCTTCACTGGCCGTTGATCGCCATGCTGAGCATGATCGGCGCGGCCGGCGTCCTCACGCTCTATTCGGCGGCGCAGGGCTCGTGGACGCCGTGGGCGCTCCAGCATCTCGCGCGATTCGGAATGTCGCTCGGTCTGCTGATCGTCGTCGCGCTGATCGGCATGCGCTTCTGGCAGGCCCTGGCGTACCCAATCTATGCGGTGGCGCTCGTCGCTCTCATCCTCGTGCCGATCTTCGGCGTCGAACGGCTGGGCGCGCAGCGTTGGATCGACGTCGGTCATTTTCAGTTCCAGCCTTCGGAGCTCATGAAGATCGGGCTGGTTCTTGCGCTTGCTCGTTACTACCACGGTCTTCGCGTCGAGCAGGTCTCGCACCTTCTCTACCTAATTCCGCCGGCGATCATGATCGGCGCGCCCGTCGGGCTCATCTTCATGCAGCCCGATCTTGGCACCGCAATGATGCTGGCGATGACCGGGGTCGCCATCGTTTTTCTGGCTGGCCTTTCCTGGCGCATCGGGTTCCTTGGACTTCTCGGCGGAGTCGGGGCGGCCTATGCGGCCTATTACTTCGACATTCTCCACCAGTATCAGGTCGAGCGGATCCTCACCTTCCTCGATCCCGACCGCGATCCGCTCGGCAAGGGCTACCATATTCTGCAATCGAAGATCGGCCTCGGGTCGGGCGGGCTCGCCGGAAAAGGCTACATGGAGGGCACTCAGAGCGAGTTGAAGTTCCTCCCCGAGATGCAGACGGACTTCATCTTCACCATTTTCGGCGAAGAGTTCGGCTTCATCGGCGCGATTTTCCTTCTCGCGCTCTACTATATGGTGATCATGACAGGCGTGGGCATCGCGCTCCGCGCCAAGACTCACTTCGCTCGACTCGTCGCGATGGGAGTTCTTGTGACGTTTGCCCTCTACGTCCTCATCAACTGCGGCATGGTGATGGGGCTCGCGCCTGTGGTCGGCGTGCCGCTTCCCCTCGTGTCGTACGGCGGCACCGTCATGATCACGATCATGGTCGGATTCGGGCTTGTCATGAGTGCGCACCTCAGCCGAGAAGGCGAAGGCGGGATTGGAATCTAGGCGGCCGCGCTTGCGCCTGCGAGCGACCTCACAGGTGGGACTTCAGCGCGGCCTCGAAGGCCTTGGCTGTCTTCTCGTAATGATTGCGCGCATCGGGCAGTGCAGCCGTGGCTGTTGCGGCGTCGCTTCTGCGGCAGGCATCTTCTATTGCTCGGGCGGTCAGCGAGAAGCGGATCGCCCCGACGTTCATCGCCGAGCCTTTCAGCGAATGCGCGCTGCGCGCTGCTTCGGCGAAGTCGCCCGCCGCGATCTGGGTCCCGAGTTGAGCGAAGAGCCTCTCGGTCGAACGCCAGAACGCTTCGAAAATTTCGCGGGCCCCTGCGACGCCTGCGGCCGCGATCAAGCTATCGACCTGATCGCGATCGACATACGCCCCGTCATCGGCGCCGTCTTTCCCGAGTGTCTGTCGTGACGTCATTCGAAATCCACGCAGCGACGTCGCCAGAATAATACTCCCAGAGCGACCCGCAATATTTTTGAGATCGCCATTAAAACGCTACTAAGGATTTCGATTAAAATCTGGTTATTTTTCAGCGCGACGGGGGGCATTTGAAGAGGGACGGCCCGCAAATCGGTTTGTCGCCCGCACGAGGGCGTCGACGATGCCGGGCTCGCTGGCGGCATGGCCGGCGTCGCCGATGACGTTGAATTCCGCCTCGGGCCAGGCCTTGTGCAGGTCCCACGCCGTCAGCATCGGCGTGCAGACATCGTATCGTCCTTGGACGATCACGGCCGGGATGTGTTGGATGAGGCCCACATTCGCAATAAGCTGGTCGTCACGTTCGAAAAAGCCGCCGTTAATAAAGTAGTGAGACTCGATCCTGGCAAAGGCGATCGCAAAGTCGTCGCTGGTGAAGCTCGCGATGCGCTCCGGCGAGGGAACCAGCGAGACAGTGCCTCCCTCCCAGGCGCTCCAGGCCTTTGCAGCCGCAAGCTTTTTCGCTGAATCAGGGCCGGTCAGGATTCGATAATAGGCCGCCACCATATCGCCGCGCTCGGCGGGCGGTATCGGCTTCAGATAGTTCTCCCAGGCGTCGGGCCAGATCCAATTCGCGCCCTCCTGGTAAAACCACTGAATTTCCGCACGCCGCAGCGTGAAGATGCCTCTTAGCACTAGCTCGGAGACGCGACTGGGGTGGGTTTGGGCGTAGGCAAGGGCAAGGGTCGATCCCCACGAGCCGCCGAAAACCTGCCAACGATCGACGCCAAGATGCCGCCTCAGTTTCTCCATGTCCTCCACAAGATGCCAGGTCGTATTCTCGCGCAGCTCGGCGCGCGGCGTGGATTTCCCGCAGCCACGCTGGTCGAAGACGACAATGCGATAAAGCGTGGGATCGAAATAGCGACGCATCGACGGCGTCGAGCCGCCCCCGGGCCCGCCGTGACAGACTATGGCTGGCTTGCCGCGCGGGTTGCCAGATACTTCGAAATAGATCTCGTGGAGATCGGAGACCTTAAGGATTCCCGACTCATACGGATCGATCGGCGCAAACAGGTCGAGACGGTCGGACATTTCACAGCTGACAGGAATAAGTTGGACGTGATAGCGTTTAAACAGGGGGTTGGGCGGCCGATCAAGGCGATTTCAACGCGTGTCGGCATGAGGGTTCCGGCGTAGGAGTTAAGGGGTGCGGTTCAAATTGCGACTGAGCCTCGCAGCGCTTTCGGTAGCTGCAGCGGTGACGTCGAGCGGATGCTCTACGGTCGTTCTTTCTCAGGATCCCCAGCAACAGGAGACCGCCGCAGAGCATGCAGCCCTGGCCGAAGCGGCATCGGCCGTCGCCGCGGCGCCATGGCCGAAGACGGCGCCCGCCTCTTGGTCAGAGCGGCTGGCCGGCGCGGATCAGCCTGAACTGCGGATCAGCACGACCGACGCCGCGCAGCACTATGTCGCCTCTCTCGGAGTCGCCCGCAGGGACGCGGTCCTCGCTGAAGCCGCTCGTCACCTCAGTGCCGCGCGTGCGCTTGTGGAGGTCGCTGAGGCGATGTCGGGTGCATTGCGGCCGGTTATGGCCGACGTTTCCTTGGTCGAGGGCGCTATTAGCGACCTGCGACAGGCTCGGGACATTTATTTGGCGAGCCTCAAGCTTATTGACCGGGCCGGGGAGCCCGTGGCCGCCGCCGAAGCCCGTCGGCTCAAATCTGATTTCGGCGCTGTGATTGGAGCGCTCGGCGCCGCCGCCGATCGCCTCGCAGAAGAGGTGGAAAGCGACCCAAGGCGGACCTTCGCCGGTCCAGCCCCGCGCTTCGTGAACTGAACGCGTCTTGCGCCGCACGCCCGCTGCTGGGTGGTCTCCCAAGACACCCCGGCTGCCCCGCGGCGTTGCTCCCGCAACCGCCTCCGCGCTAAACCCGAACGAAGCCTCGTCAGGGTAGCCTCATGACCGTCGCACAGACCATCCGTCCGGCCTGGAAAACCGATGATCTCGTCCTCTTCGAAGATGAGGTGTTCAAGTTTTTTTCAAGAGAACTTGCGCCCCATTCCGAAAAATGGCGCGAGCAGGGAAAGGTCGATCGGTGGGCCTGGGAGAAGGCGGGCGCTGCCGGGCTCTTGTGCATGTCGATGCCGGTGGAATATGGCGGCGCCGGCGGCAGCTTCGCGCATGAGCAGATTTTCTGCGAGCAGCAGGTGAAGGCGGGCGTCGAGGGTTTCGGCGCGGGTCTCCATAACTGCATCGTCGCGCCTTATATCCTCCATTACGGCACCGAAGAGCAGAAGCGGCGCTGGTTGCCGAGAATGGCGAAGGGCGAACTAATCGGCGCCATCGCGATGACCGAGCCCGGCACCGGCTCGGACTTGCAGGCCGTGAAGACGACGGCGATCAAGCGCGGCAATCAATATGTCGTAAACGGATCAAAGACCTTTATCACAAACGGCCAGACCGCGAACCTCATCATCGTCGTTGCAAAGACTGATCCGTCAGAAGCCGCCAAGGGCATTTCGCTCATGGTCGTCGAGACCGACGACGCCGAGGGCTTTCGTCGGGGCCGCAACCTCAAGAAGCTCGGCAACAAGGCGCAGGACACTTCCGAGCTTTTCTTCGACGACGTGAAGATCCCCACCGAGAATCTGCTCGGGGCGGCGGAGGGCCAAGGCTTCTTCCAGCTCATGCAGCAATTGCCTCAAGAGCGCCAGCAGATCGCCGTGATCGCCATCGCCGTCATCGAAAAAGCCATCCAACTCACCATCGACTATGTGAAGGAACGCACCGCCTTCGGCCGCCCCATCATGGCGTTTCAGAACACCCAGTTCAAACTGGCGGAGTGCAAGGCGAAAGCCACGATGGCGCGCGTCTTCGTCGATCACTGCACGTCGCTGCTGCTCGAGGGAAAGCTCGACGCGCCTACCGCGTCCATGTCGAAAATGCTGCTCACCGACCTCGAGAACGAGATCATCGACGAATGCCTCCAGCTCTTCGGTGGATACGGCTACATGGACGAGTATCCGATCAGCCGCATGTACGCCGACGCGCGGGTGCAGCGCATTTACGGCGGCACCAACGAGATCATGAAGCTGTTGATCGCGCGCTCGCTTTGATAATGGGGGCTGACATGCGCATCCTCTTTTTCCTTGCGGCCTGGCTGTTGAGCGGGGTCGCTTCGGCGCAGGTGGTCATCGAGGACATGAGCGTGAGGCCGGGCGGCGATTACCGGGTCTTCGACATTCCTCCGCCGGCTCCGCCCGGACATGGACCTCGCGTTTCGTGGGGCGCTTGCCGCATCGAATGCAATGAGGATTATCGTTGCCGGGCGTGGACCTATGAGTATCCGCCGTTCGGCGGCGGGGTCGGAGTGTGCCGCCTCAAGGAGAGGGTCAGCGCGCCGGCGCCTGATCCCTGCTGCGTATCCGGAGTGAAACCGACCGCGCCGGTGCTCCCTTCGGGCGAGACCTATTACGAACATGACACCGCCCGCGATGGAGACCTCATGCGCGATTTCGTTTTGCAAAAGTACGATCAGAAGGCTTGGATGTGCGAATACGCCTGCCTGATCGAACTGGATTGGCTGACGGGAGACCGCTGCCGGTCCTGGTCCTTCGAACAAACACCCAACAAGGACGCGATTTGCCGACTGTTCCGAGATGAAACGGGCGGTTTCCCGAAGGGTGGCGCCGTCTCTCACAAGATCTTTCCATGAACTGGTCCTACGAAGGCAAGACCGCCTGGGTCACCGGCGCGTCTTCCGGCATCGGCGAGGCGTTGGCGCTGGCGTTGTCGAAGCGCGACGCGCAAGTCATCCTTTCTGGGCGGAACATCGCCGAGCTAGAAAGGGTGGCCGGCGCTTGCGCCGGCAAGGCGTTGGTTCTCCCGTTCGAGGCGACTGATTACGCGGCGCTCCCCGGCGTTGCGGCGCAGGCGCTCGCTTGGAGGGGCGGCGTCGATATCCTCATCAATAACGCGGGCGTCAGCCAGCGCTCTCTTGCGCTCGATACGGCGTTCGAAACCTATCGGCGCCTGATGGAGGTGGATTTCTTCGCGCCGCTGCGGTTGACCCAACTCGTGCTGCCCTCGATGGTCGAGCGCCGCTCGGGGCATATAAGCGTCATCAGTTCGGTTGCCGGAAAGGTTGGGACCGTGCTGCGCACCGGCTATTGCGCCGCCAAGCACGCCTGCGTCGGCTATTTCGACGCGCTGCGCGCCGAAGTCGAGAAAGCCTACGGCGTCTCTGTCAGCGTGGTGCTCCCGGGCTCGGTCAAAACCGGGGTTGCGCGTAATGCGCTTCTCGGGGACGGGGGCCCCCGGGGACGCTCTGACGACAACATCGACAATGGGATGGAGCCGGCGCAGGTCGCGGAAATCATCCTCGACGCCATCGCAGCGGGCCAGCGCGAGATTCCCGTCGCCGAGGGCTTGGAGGCGGCGGCGATGGCGATGCGGGTCCAGGCGCCGGAGAAGCTGTTCGATCTCCTCGCCGAGCAGGGGGCGGCGCTCGCCGCCGCGCGGGCGAGCGGCGCAACCGCCGAGCCGCCGAGAGTAAAGTCATGACGGGCGCGCCGGAGCCAAGCGGATCCGGCAACCCGGCTACCGCGACCGACCCACCAGCCCAACCTGCCGCCTCGCCGCCGGTTGCCGCGCCGTCCGTCCGCCCAGACGGACCGCGCAGATCAAGGCTCGCTCGGGTGGCGTCAGCGCTCGGCTGGGCGTTCGCGGCGGCTTTCTACGGGTCGCTGCTCTGGGTCGTCGCCTACCGCTTCCTGCCGCCGCCCGGAACCATCACCATGCTGCAGCGAAGCCTCGAGGGCGAGACGGTCCGTCATCCGTGGACGCCCCTTTCCAACATTTCGCCGCATCTCATCCGCGCCGTCATCGCCGCCGAGGATGCTCGCTTCTGCCTGCATGACGGCCTCGACTATGAAGCGATCGACAAGGCGCTCGACGAAAACCGGAACGGAAAGCGGCGCCGCGGCGCCTCCACTATCAGCCAGCAGACGGCAAAGAACGCCTTCCTTTGGAATGGCGGCGGGTGGGCGCGAAAAGGCATTGAGGCGTGGCTCACACTGGTCATGGAGACGACCTGGCCGAAGCGCCGCATTATCGAAGTCTATCTCAACATTGCGGAGTGGGGCGACGGCCATTTCGGCGCCGACGCTGCGGCGCGCGCCCGTTTTGGCAAGAGCGCGTCGGAATTGACGAAACAGGAGGCAGCGCTTCTCGCGGCGGTGCTGCCGAGCCCGAATAAATGGCGCGTCGATCCGCCAGGACCCTACGTGTCGCGCCGCGCCGCCACGTTGCGCAAACGCATGGAGGTCGTGCGCAATGAGGGGTTCGATGCCTGCGTATTTCGTTGAAACGATCCATGGAGAGTACATTGGGCGTCCTGGTCATTACATGCTACCGGCCGAAGCCGGGCAAGGATGCTGAGCTGCAGGCGTTGACGCGCACTCATGTGCCTGTTCTGGTGAGTCAGGGTCTCGCCGAGGACCGGCAACCTCTCATTGGCAGGGCCAAAGACGGCACGCTGGTTGAAATCTTCGTCTGGAAATCCAAGGAGGCGATCGCAAAGGCGCACGCGAACCCGCTCGTCGGCGCGCTCTGGGCGAAGTTCGCCGAGGTCGCGGAATTCGTCGTGGTCAAGGACCTCGGCGAGGCGTCTCATCTGTTCGCCGAGTTCGACTTCGTTGCGCTCGATCCACCTGCCGTCGGAGGCCGCGCACCGGTTGGCGTCGACGTGGAAGCCGGCAAGACCTATTTCTGGTGCGCCTGCGGAAAGTCCGCAACGCAACCATTCTGCGACGGATCGCACAAGGGCTCGTCCTTCACGCCGCTAAGGTGGGTCGCGCCGGAAACGCGGAAGGTGTTTCTGTGCGCCTGCAAGCGCACGGCGGATCAGCCTTTGTGCGACGGCTCCCATAAAGCTCTGTGAACCCCGAGATTGTGCTTGCGGCCCTGGTCCCTTGCGCGGAAAATCGACTGGCGGCGTCGGAGGGCGGGAGATGAACAAACTTGTTGTCAGCGGCATGGCCGTACTGCTTGCGGCCGCTGGCGGCGGTGCGGCGTGGTGGATGACGAACCAGGGGGGGGCGCCATCAGCGGCTGTCGCGGTTACGGAGGCGCCAGTCAGCGAAAGTGCGCAGGCGCCGACGAAGGCCTCAGAGGTCGCCAGCGCCGCCGTCATGACCGTGGACGACGCGCCGGCGATGGCCGCGGCGTCTGACGCAGCAACTCAGAGCATCTCGATCGAGCGCGGCCCGTGCTTCGGGCCGTGCCCGATCTATAAGGCGACCGTTTATGGCGACGACCGGCTTGTCTTCGAGGGCCGCAAGTTCGTCGCCCGCCAAGGGACGCACGAAGCCAGAATCCCTCAAGGCTCGTTCGGACGCCTCATCGACATCGCCAAGCGCCACGATTTCGCGTCGATGGATGCGAAGTGGCCCGATGACAAGGGGCTCAACTGCCCGGAACCGCCGACCGACATGCCGACCGTCATCGTGACCGTCTCCGCAGCCGATCTGCGGCACTCGGTTTCGTATTACGAAGGATGCGGCGGCACGCGGGAGTCGGAACGGGTCGAGCGCATGGTCGCCGACCTCGACAAGGCCCTCGCCCTTGGCGAGTGGATCGGCCGGCGCGAGGACTGGTACGGCAAGCGTTCGGCGCCCGACAAGTGAGGTTTGGGTTTTCGGTTTTGCTGAATAGGGCTAGGAACCAACTTGGAACCCAGCCCTCAATCCGAAGGCCGCATGCCCGAACTGCTTTTCGAAATCCTTTCCGAAGAAATCCCCGCGCGCATGCAGAGCCGCGCGGCAGCCGATCTCGAGCGCCTGATGAACGAGCGGCTGCTGGGCGCCGGCTTCCTGCCGGAGGGCGTCAAGGCGTTTGCGACGCCCCGGCGCCTTGCCCTCATGGCGACCGGGCTGCCGCGCCGCCAGCCCGACCGCAAGGAAGAAAAGAAGGGCCCGCGGGTCGGGGCCCCGGAGAAAGCTGTGGAGGGGTTTCTCAAGTCCGCCGGGCTCGCCTCGCTCGACCAGTGCGAAGTTCGCAACGACAAGAAGGGGGCCTATTACGTCGCCGTGATCGACGAGAAGGGCCGTGAGACGTCCGAGGTCTTGCGCGACGTCGCGCCTAATATCATCCGCGAATTCCCCTGGCCGAAGTCGATGCGATGGGGCGAAGGCGAACTGCGCTGGGTGCGGCCCATCCACTCGATCCTGTGCGCGTTCGACGGCGAGATCGTGCCCATGACCATCGACGGAATCGCGAGCGGCGACGAAACCCGCGGTCATCGCTTCATGTCGGCGGGCGCCATCCGGGCACGGAGTTTCGAGACCTATGCATCGCGGCTGAAGGCGGCGAAGGTCCTACTTGAACGCGACGAGCGCATGGCCCACATCGCCGCCGAGGCGAAGACCCTTTGCGAAGCGCAGGGACTGCGCCTCGTCGAGGACCCGACGCTGCTCGGGGAAGTCGCGGGCCTCGCCGAATGGCCGGTCGTGATGATGGGGACGTTCGAGGAGAAGTTCCTTGCGCTCCCGGACGAAGTGCTGACTGCGGTGATGCGCGGGCACCAGAAGTATTTTTCCGTGGCGAATCCCAAGACCGGCCGCCTCGCGAACAAATTCGTCTTCGTCGCCAATATCGATGCGCCGGACGGCGGCGCCGCCATGCGCCCAGGCTATGAGCGCGTGCTGACCGCGCGCCTTTCCGACGCCTGGTATCTTTACAACAAGGACCTGAAGACGCCGCTTGAAGACCGCTTGAAAGACCTCGACCGCGTGACCTTTTTCGAGGGCCTCGGCTCGATCGGCGACAAGGCGCGCCGCGTGGCGGCCCTGGCGAGAGATCTTGCCCCGAAGGTCGGCGCCGACCCTCAGCTGGCGGAAGAAACCGCGCTGCTGGCGAAGGCCGATCTCACCACCGGCATGGTCTACGAGTTCCCCGAGCTGCAGGGCATCATGGGGCGTTATTACGCAATCGACCAAGACGTGCCGAGTGAAATCGCCGACGCCATCCGCGACCACTACAAACCGAAGGGCGCGGAGGACGACCTGCCGACTGCGCCGGTTTCGGTCGCCGTGGCTTTGGCGGACAAGATCGATACGCTGACGGCATTCTGGGCGATTGGGAAAAAGCCGACGGGTTCGAGCGATCCGTTTGCGCTCCGGCGGGCGGCGTTGGGCGTAATCTCGCTCTTATTGAGCAGGAACTATCGGACGGTCCTAAACGAGGTCATTAGCCGTCATTCCAAGACGCAGCTCGTTCGAGGCGCACAAGCCGATATTGCCGCCGGGCAAGCGTTGTTCGGCGCGGAGCCGCTTCTCGCCTTCTTCCACGACCGCCTCAAAGTCTATCTCCGTGACAAAGGCCATCGGCACGATCATATCGATGCGGTGCTGGCGAAGGCTGACGGATCTCCCGAGGACGATCTCACGTTGATCGTTATGAAGCTCAAGGCGCTGGAGTCGTTCCTCGAGACCGACGACGGGTCCAATCTCGTCGCCGCCTACAAGCGAGCCGCCAATATTCTGAAGGCGGAGGAAAAGAAGGACGGCACGCCCGCCGGCGCCGATGTGATCGCTGAAAGCCGGCTGGCTCTCCCTGAGGAAAAGGCGCTCCACGCCGCGCTGAGAGACGCGGAGACGAGAGCAGGCGCCGCTGTCGCCGCCGAAAGGTTCGCAGACGCCATGTCAGCCCTCGCTACGCTCCGCCGTCCGGTCGACGCGTTCTTCGACAAGGTGACGGTGAACGATCCGGACCCGGCGCTGCGTGCTAATCGCCTCGCTTTGCTGGCGCGGCTCCGGTCCGCGACCGCCCGAGTCGCCGATCTCGCCAAGCTTGAGGGGTGAGAAGGTGACAGGCACGGATTACCCCGGTTCTTCCGGTTCCCCTCGCGCTCCGCGCGACCGGGGAACGAAGATCGGGTGAGGGCGTGCGATGGCGGAAGAGCTCGTCATCGACGTCAAGGGTCTCACCAAGAAATTCGGCGGCAAAACCGTTGTAGATCATTTCGATCTCGCCGTTCCAAAGGGCCTCATCTACGGGTTTCTCGGCCCGAACGGCTCGGGCAAGACGACGACTATCCGGATGGTCTGCGGTCTCCTGAAGCCCGACGAGGGTTCCGGCGCGTGCCTCGGCTTCGACGTCATTCGCGAGAGCGCGGCGATCAAGGAACGGGTCGGCTACATGACCCAGAAGTTCTCCCTGTACGAAGATCTGTCCATCCGGGAGAATCTAGAATTCATCGCCCGGCTGTACAGCCTTGACGACCGCAAGCGACGTGTCGCTGCGGCGCTGGCCGATCTCGGCCTTGAGGCGCGCGCGACCCAGCTCGCCGGAAAACTCTCCGGGGGCTGGAAGCAGCGACTTGCGCTCGCCGCCTGCATGATCCATGAGCCGCGGCTCCTGCTCCTCGACGAACCGACCGCCGGCGTCGACCCAAAGGCGCGTCGCGACTTCTGGGACACCATCCGCCATTACGCGAGGCAGGGAGTCACCACGCTGGTCTCCACGCATTACATGGATGAAGCCGTACAGTGCGACCGTATCGCCTACATCGCCTACGGACGAAAGCTTCTCGACGCCCCGACGCGGGAGATCCCCGCGCGCATCGGCCTTCAGGGCTTCGAGATCGTAGCCGACGATCTTGAGGAGCCGGCGAGACGGCTGAAGGACGCCGCGGGAGTCGACGTGATCGCGCGCTTCGGCGCCGCCATTCACGCCTGCGGCCGCGACGAGGTCGCTCTTGAAGCGGCTGTCAGGCCGCTGGCGGCGATTCCCGGCGCCAAGCTGACCCCGATCAGGCCGGGCCTTGAGGAAGCGTTCATCTACCTGATGAACGAAGCTCGGGACAATTTCGAATGACGCCGCCGAAGCCATCGAACGCTCGCGCTCTCGCCGGCATTGGTCGTTCATTGTCCCGCATCCTCGCCATCTTCATGAAAGAAATGGTGCAGATGCGGCGGGACCGCATCACCTTTTCGGTCATGGTCGCCGTGCCGATCCTGCAGCTGACGCTCTTCGGGTTCGCCATCAACACCGATCCAAGACACCTTGCGACAGCCGTGCTCCTGAAGGATGAGGGGCCTCTGACGCGGAGCATCCTCTCGGGTCTCAGGCAGTCGAGCTACTTCGACATCATCGCTCAGGCGCGAAGCGAAGCGGAAGGCGAGGCGATGCTGCGGTCGGGCAGGATTTCGTACCTGATCGTCGTTCCGGAAAATTTCGAACGCGATTTCGTACGCGGCGAGCGTCCTGAAATCCTCATTGCGGCTGACGCGTCCGATCCGGTGGCGGCGTCGGGACCTGTCAGCGCCGTCCGCGAGGTGGCTCTGCGCGCCCTCGCCGCCGATTTCGAGCGCCTGCCGGCCACACTGCGCCCGGACCCTTCGCCGGTGAACGTCGTCGTTCATCGGCAATATAATCCGGCCGGCATCACCGCCTATAACATCGTACCGGGCCTCCTCGGCGTCATCCTCACCATGACGCTTATCATGGTGACCTCGATCGCGCTGACGCGCGAAATCGAGCACGGCACCATCGAGGCGTTGCTCTCGACGCCGGTCCGTCCGCTCGAAATGATGATCGGCAAGACGACGCCCTACATCATCGTCGGGGTCATTCAGACTCTGGTTGTGGTCACCGCATCCGTGGTCATCTTCCGCATTCCGTTCGAGGGCGACGTCATAATTTTCGCCTTCGCCATTGTCGTGTTCATCATGACTAACCTCATTCTCGGCTACCTGATCTCGACCGCGGCGCGGACGCAGATGCAGGCCATGCAGATGACGTTTTTCGTGTTCCTGCCGTCGATTCTCCTTTCGGGTTTCATGTTTCCGTTCCGCGCCATGCCCGAGTGGGCGAGAGCCATCGGCGAGTGCCTGCCGATTACGCACTTTCTGCGCATGGTCCGCGAGGTGACGCTTAAGGGCGCGGGGGCGGCCGACATCGTCGGCGACCTCTGGCCGCTCCTTGTCATCATGTCGGTCCTCGCGACGATCGCCGTCATGAGGTTCAGGCGGACCTTGGACTGACGGGTTTCTCATCGTTTGAGCCCTCAACACGAAGTTAACGAACCTGTGAGAATATGCCGTTATGGGCGGCTGCGGACTAATTCAGTTTCTTCGCGACGATCGCGGGAACATCGCCATCATATTTGCGCTGATGGCGGTGCTCATCCTCGGGGCCGGCGGAATCGGGTTCGATTTCGCCCGCTGGAGCGCGCAGCGCGCGGCGCTGCAGGAAGCGGCAGATGCGGGCGCAATCGCCGGCGCGGTCGAGCTCGGCTATGGCGGCTCGGGCGTCGTCCAGCGTGCGAAAGATCGGGCCGAACGGCTCGCCGGCGTCAATCAGGGCGGCGCCCTTTCTGGAGCAGTTCCGACGGTTAGCGTCGACACAGGCGCAGGAACCGTCGCGGTTTCCTTCAGCGTTCCCGCGCAGAAGACGCTCTCGGCAATTCTGTTCAAGGGCGGATCGACACTTGAGGCTCTGGCGACCGCCAAGGTGGCCGGCAAGGTCGTCGCCTGCATCTACGCGCTCAACGCCACGGCGCCGCAGGCGCTGCGCGGCAATGGTTCCGCCGTCGTTCAGGGAACGAACTGCGCCGTGTATGTGAACTCGTCTGACGGCAACGCGCTGACAAATTCGGGAACTATTACCGCCAGCCACATCTGCGTTGTCGGCGGGTATTCCGGTTCCGGTTACACGCCGGCGCCACAGACCTCGTGCCCGCCCGTCAGCGATCCTTACGCGGCGGCGACCGTTCCGGCTTCTGGCGGGTGCACGCACAACAATCTGTCGATCAACGTGAATACGGCCCTCAATCCTGGCGTCTATTGCGGGGGACTCATGGTGTCCGGCGGCGCGACAGTGACGCTGAGCCCAGGACTGTACTTCTTCGTCGATGGTCCTTTGCAAGTGACGAGCGGCGCCTCCTTGCTCGGAGATGAAGTCGCTTTCATCCTCTCGGGAACGGCCAGCGTGGACATATCGGGGTACGGCGAGGTCGTGACCACGCCGCCGCTCGCGGGTCCGGCGGCCGGCTTTTCGATCATGCAGGACAGGGCCGCTCCGCTCGGCGAGGTGAGCAAGATATCGGGCGAGGGCCGCTTCGAATTTCCAGGGATCATCTATCTGCCCCGACAGGCGATCGAGGTCGCGGGGCGCGCCGCCGGAAACGTCAATACGCCGACCTACGCGGCTATCGTCGCCGACACGATTACGGTGTCAGGATCGGGCGAGCTCTTCGCCACGGCAGACATGTCGAAGGTCGGCAAGTCCGCAGCGCAGGCCATCACCATCGTAAACGCCAAGCTGATCGAGTAGCGGCGGCCGGGCGAAAGGGCCGGTTAACCGTATCGGCGTAGAAGAGGCCTGGGAGGAACCATGCATGGAATCGATCTTTGACTTCTACTCATTCACGCTGATGCTCGTGTCGATCGGGCTCTTTGTGGTCCGCTACATCCGCGATAATCCGCCAGTGTATCCGTATCTCATCATCGCCTGCACCTGCTTCGTCGGCAACACGCTTGGCGACGCGGGCGGCGGGATCTTCGCGATGGCGCTGCTGGTCGCCGCGTCTTTCTCTTTCCTCGGCTGCCTGCTCTTCCCGACCTGGCGGAGCATGTCGGCGACCAAGGGCAAGACGGACGCCAAGGCGACGACCGCGCCGACCGCCGCGCCGTCACCGACGGCGCAGCCCCAAGCCTAGTTCAGATATCAAGCGCTTCTCGGGCGAAGGCCGCGTTTTCAGTGATGAACTGGAAACGCGGCTCCGCTTTTTTGCCCATCAGGCGCTCGACGAGATCCGCCGAAAACTCGATCCTGTCGTCGGCGATCACGACCCGGGCGAGGCTGCGAGTCTTCGGGTTCATGGTCGTTTCCTTGAGTTGCTCGGGATTCATCTCTCCGAGCCCCTTGAAGCGGCCCACATCCACCTTCTGGGCGGCCTTGAACTCAGACTTCAGCAGCCGGTCCCGCGCCGCCTCGTCCATCGCATAGACGGACTTTCCGCCCGCTGACAGTCGGAACAGGGGCGGCTGGGCGAGATAGAGCCGGCCCGCGTCTACGAGCGGACGCATCTCCTGATAGAAAAAAGTGATGAGCAGCGCGGCGATATGCGCGCCGTCGACGTCGGCGTCGGTCATGATGATGACCTTCTCGTAGCGCAGATCTTCGAGATCGAATTTCGGCCCGAGCCCGACGCCCAGCGCCTGGGAGATGTCGGCGATCTCCTGGTTCTGCGCAATCTTGTCCCGCCCGGCGGACGCGACGTTGAGGATCTTGCCGCGCAAGGGGAGGATGGCCTGTGTCGCGCGGTTGCGCGCCTGCTTGGCGGAGCCGCCGGCCGAGTCGCCCTCTACGAGAAAGATTTCGGTGCCCTCGCGATCCCTCTGCGAGCAGTCGGCGAGCTTGCCGGGAAGGCGGAGCTTGCGCGTGGCCTGCTGTCGCGAGACTTCCTTCTCCTGACGCCGTCGCATTCGGTCGTTCGCCTGGGTGATGATCCAGTCGAGCAGTTCGTTCGCCTGCTTAGGATGACTGGCGAGCCAATGGTCGAGAGCGGGACGCACCGCGTTCTCGACGAGGCGCGCCGCCTCGGCGGTCGCCAGCTTGTCCTTGGTCTGGCCCTGAAACTCCGGGTTTCGAACGAACACGGATAAAAGTGCGCCGGCCGTGCCCATCACGTCTTCAGGCGTGACCACGCCGGCCTTCTTGTTGCCGGCGAGGTCCGCATAGGCCTTGAGGCCCTTGGCGAGCGCGGCTCTGAGGCCCTGTTCATGCGTCCCGCCAGCGGGCGTCGGGATGGTGTTGCAGTAGGAATTGACGAAGCCGTCAGCCTCGCCGAATCCGGCGGCGCCCCATGCGACGGCCCATTCGACCGCGCCGTGGCCGCCATCCTCCTTGCGCTCGATCTTGCCGGCGAAAATGTCGTCGACGACCGTCGGCTTTCCCTCGATTAGCGTCTTCAGATAGTCGGTGAGGCCCTGCTCGAAGTGGAACGAAGCCTCGGTAGGCGTGTCGTCCCTGATGAGGGAGGGCGCGCACCGCCAGCGGATCTCTACCCCGCCGAAGAGATAGGCTTTCGACCTCGCCATGCGGAAAAGCCGCGCCGGCTTCCATTGCGCCTTTGCGCCGAAAATCTCCGGGTCGGGATGAAAGGAGACGAGCGTGCCGCGCCGGTTCGGAGCTTCGCCGATCTTGACCAGCGTGCTCGTGGGTTTGCCCCTCGAATAGGTCTGGCGCCACAGCGTCCGGTTACGCGCGATTTCGACGACGAGATGGTCGGAGAGCGCGTTCACCACCGAGACCCCGACGCCGTGAAGGCCGCCGGACGTCGTGTAGGCCTTGCCGTCGAACTTTCCGCCCGAATGCAGCATGGTCATGATGACTTCGAGCGCCGACTTGTCCTTGAACTTCGGATGCGGATCGACCGGGATGCCGCGGCCGTTATCCGTAACGGCGAGGAAGCCGTCTTCCTTCAATTCGACTTCAATGCGCGATGCATGGCCGGCGACCGCCTCGTCCATGGCGTTGTCGAGGACCTCGGCGAACAGGTGATGCATCGCCTTGTCGTCCGTGCCGCCGATATACATGCCGGGGCGCTTGCGGACGGGCTCGAGCCCTTCGAGCACCTCGATGTCCTTGGCGGTGTAGTCGCCGCCGAAGAGATCGCCGTCACCGCCTTTGCCGTTCTTCCTCGCCATGCGGCCCTTCGTTTCTGCGCCGGGGCGAGCACAAGCCATGTTTCCGGAGGTCTAGTCAAATCACCCTGGGGAGAATCGGCGTCGCGACACGAAAGTCGCCGGACCGCCCGCCAGCCGGGCCAGCTCCCGGCTTTGCCGGGAGCATCTTAGAGCGTAACGTGACCGGACGACTCGCCGCCCGGCATGGAGGGTTCATGAACAAGGTCACCTTATGCCTCTGGTATGATCGTACGGCCGAGGAGGCGGCGCTCTTTTACGCAAGAACCTTCCCGGACAGCCGCGTCGCCGCTATTCGTCGAGCGCCGGACGACTTTCCTGGCGGGAAAAAGGGCGACGTGCTGACGGTCGAGTTCACCGTGTTCGGAACGCCCTGCATCGGCCTCAACGGCGGACCTATCTTTCCACACAGCGAGGCTTTCTCTTTCCAGATCGCGACGGAGACGCAGGAGGAGACCGATCGCTACTGGAATGCCATCGTCGGCAATGGCGGACAGGAAAGCGCCTGCGGCTGGTGCAAGGACAAATGGGGCGTCTCATGGCAGATCACGCCGCGCGTCCTGACGGAGGCGATGGCGGCGGGCGGCGACCGGGCCAGGCGCGCATTCGCGGCGATGATGACCATGAAGAAGATAGATGTGGCGGCCATAGAACGCGCCGCAGGCGGCGGCTGACCGGGGCCGCCTTCAGGCGCCGGGCAATTCCACGACGAAACGGGCGCCCAGGCTCTTTCCGGCTGGGTCTTGGGGGTCTGCGAGGCGGTTCTCGGCGTGGATTTGTCCGCCGTGCGAGGCGACGATCTGCCTGCAGATGGCGAGGCCGAGGCCGGAATTGTTGCCGAAGGCCGAGCCGGCGGGGCGCTTGGTGTAGAAGCGGTCAAACACCTTTTCGAGCGACTCCGGCGGGATGCCGGGCCCGTCGTCCTCAACGACTCCGACGAGGGTTCCGTCGCCGCGCGCCGACAGGCTGACGCGAACCTCGCCGCCCTTCGGACTGAAGGACCGCGCATTGTCGATCAGGTTGCGGAACACCTGGCCGAGCGCGCCGGGATTGCCGAAGAGATACAGCGGCGCGCCGCTCGGGTCGAAAGAGACCCGCGCCTCGCCCTCTTTCATCGTCGTCGCGTACATGTCGACGACATCGGCGATGAGCTTGCGCAGATCGACGGCGGTTCGGGCGCCGCGCGCGAGTTCGGCGTCGAGCCGCGACGCGTTGGAAATGTCCGTAATCAGACGATCCATGCGCGCGACATCCTTCTTGATCACGCCCATAAGCTTCTCGCGCGCCTCCGGCGCCTTGGCGATGTCGAGCGTTTCAACGGCGCTCCTGATGGAGGTCAGCGGGTTCTTCAGCTCATGCGCCACGTCGGCGGCGAAACTTTCGATCGCGTCGATCCGCGCGTAGATCGCCTTGGTCATGGAGCGCAGCGACGCCGACAGCTCGCCGATCTCATCGCGACGGTGGGTGAAATCGGGGATCCGCGTACGGCCGGCCAGCGCGATGCCCTCGCGCACCTTGTCGGCCGCGAGGGCAAGCTGGCGGATGGGCTGAGCGATGGCCGCGGTCAGAAGCAGCGACGACAGGATCGCGGCCGTCGCGGCGAGTCCGAAGAAGGGCAGGATGGCGCGTCGCGTCTCATCAACGACCTTGTCGATGCCGCCGGCCTCCGCCGTGACAACCCCGTAAATCGCCTGCACCTTGCGGATCGGGACCGTGACGGAGGCGACAAGTTCGCCGTTCTCGTTAAGTCGGACGGAGGCCACGCCCCGATCGTCCGCGAAGGGGGAGGACGCCATCGCGTCGGCGATTTCGCTCTCGATCGATCGGCGTGCGGCGGCGCGGCGATAGCCGCTCGACAGGGCTTCCTTGAGAAGTTCCGAGGCGCGCCGCGGCAAGGCCGCCAGCGCTCCGCCGGCCCCGGGGCTGTCAATCGGCTGCAATTCCTCGGCGACGATCTGGTCGCGCCGCAGGACGACGTCTTCGACCAGCAGCTCGGCGGCGTTGGGAACGGGGCCCTTGCCCTGCGGCGCGCGAAAGACCCGCACCCGGCCCTCGAAGCTGTCCCAAACGCGGTTGAACACGTCGGTGACGAAGGTCTCGTTGAGCGTCAGCCCGCAAATCTGGTTGGCGGCCCCGGCGGCCGCGGCGGTCTCGGCGTCGATCGCCCCGCAGGCGTCTGCGTCGATGGCGGTTTGGGCGAGAACGTCGGCGAAGAGCTGGGCCTGCGCGCGCACGCCTTCAAGTTTGGCGGCGATGAGGCCGTCCCGATATTGCGTCAGGCCGAACGATCCGAGCAGCAGGATGACGAGCCCGATCAGGTTCGCAAGAACGATGGTGATCGTCAGGCGCGAAACCGACAGCGCACCGGCCCTCTGCTTTTTGCCGGCACCGTCCGCCATCAGGCGCCGATCCCTCCCGGATCAGACTTCGTTGTATTTGTAGCCGACGCCGTAGAGCGTTTCGATCGAGTCGAACTCGCGATCGACCACGCGGAACTTTTTCCGGATGCGCTTGATATGGCTGTCGATGGTGCGGTCGTCGACATAGACCTGGTCGTCATAAGCCGCATCCATAAGCTGATCCCGGCTTTTCACATAGCCCGGCCGCTGCGCCAGCGATTCGAGGATCAGGAACTCGGTGACTGTCAGCGTCACCGGCTGGCCTTTCCACAGGCAAGCGTGGCGCATTGGGTCGAGAGTGAGTTCGCCGCGGCGCACGATCTTCTTTTCTTCTTCGGCCGTCGGCGTCGGACTCGCCTGGCGACGACGCAGGACGGCTTTCACGCGCTCGAGCAGCAGGCGCTGTGAGAAAGGCTTCTTGACATAATCGTCGGCGCCCATGGTGAGGCCGAGCACCTCGTCGATTTCCTCGTCCTTGGAGGTGAGGAAGATCAGGGGCAGGTCCGACGACTGGCGGATGCGGCGGAGCAGCTCCATCCCGTCCATGGTCGGCATCTTGATGTCGGAGATAACGAGGTCGGGCGGGCTCCCGGTGATGTCAGACAGGGCCGCGGCCCCGTCCTCGAAGGTCTTCACCTTGTGGCCTTCCGCCTCGAGCGCCATAGAAACAGAGGTGAGGATGTTTTCGTCGTCATCGACGAGCGCGATGGTCGCCATGTTGGGCCCTTCTGAGGTTCTGCGAAATCTTACGCGATTTCATGGGGATAAGGTAAGCCCGCGGCGAGGGCCGCGCGAAGGCGCGAGGGGGGCGGATTTGGGGCCGGGCGCGTCGCGGCCGCGGCGTTTTCGCGCGGCTAGGCCGCGCCAGCCCTTTGCGCCGCGGAGTCGATGACGACGGCGAGGGCCGCGTCCCGTCGCGAAAGCCCCCCGACGTCATGGGTGGCCAGCGTGATGTCGACCCGGTTGTAGACGTTGAACCATTCAGGGTGGTGGTCAGCCTTCTCCGCCGCGAGCGCCACCGCCGTCATGAATGAAAATGCGGCGTTGAAGTCGTGGAAGCGCAAGGATCGCACCGCCGCGTCGCGATCCGCCGCCGGCGCCCATGCCGGGTGATTGCGGAAGAAGGCGGCGCGCTCGGCTTCTGTCAATCTGGCGATCATCACGCAGGCGCCATTCTGCCAAGCGACGATCATGCAACGAGAACTACTCGGTTTCAACTGCAAACGCCGGCCATTTTTGGCGGCGATGCGACGCATTTCAACTCGGCGTGTCCGAACCCTTTTGAGTAGTCGAGCACCGAAATAACCTCGGGGTCGATACGAAAGATCGCGATCGCGTCAGGATCCCCTATGCTGATGAACTCCACGATCTGCGGAAAGCGCCTCAACATCAGCTCCGACACGCGCATCAACTCGACGTCGTCCTGAACGCGCACAGCGCGGCCGCCGATGGATACGCCGCGGATTTCCCGCCAGTCCTCATAGGGCGCCGTGACGGTCGCAGACATGCGGTCGTCAAGCGCGATATTGCGGAACTTCTGGCTGTCCTTCGAGCAGCCGAAATATATCTTGAGGCCGTCGTTGACGAAGCTCACCACCGTCGCCTGTGGATAGCCGTCCGGCCGGTTGAGCGCGATGGTGAGGTCTCTGGCGTCGTCGAGCACGCTGAGGACGGACTTGCGGGACGCTTCTTCCATGACGATAGTCATTGTTCTCCCTCGCAGCGCTGCGTCAGCTTAAATGGGAGATGCGCCCGCCATGCCCAATGATCCAGGTCAAAAGCCGCCGCGACCCATCGCCGCGAGACCGCTTCGCAAGGCGGACTGGCCGCTCATCGAGGAGCTTTTCGGCGACAACGGCGCTTGCGGCGGATGCTGGTGCATGTTCTGGCGGATACCGAAAGGCGGCGCCTACTGGGACGCCCAGAAAGGCGAGGGCAATCGACGGGCGTTCCGGAAACTCGTAGAGCGGGGTGCGGCGACTGGCGTCCTCGCCCTCGACGGCAAGACGCCGATCGGCTGGGCGTCGGTCGCACCGCGCGCCGATTTCGCCTATTTCGACCGCTCACGGACGATCCCGCCGCCGGCCGACGAGAAGACCTGGAGCGTCACCTGCTTTTTCGTGAAGCGTGGCTGGCGCCGTCGCGGAGTCGCCGGGGCCCTGCTCGCGGAAGCCGTCGATTACGCAAGCCGAAAGAAGGCGCGGCTCATCGAAGGCTACCCGGCGGCGAGTTGGGACGGGGCGAAGATGCCCGACGCTTTCGTTCATACCGGTCTTCCCTCCCTCTTCGAGGCCGCCGGTTTCGAGTTCGCTGAGGCGGCGGGCGCCCGAGCCGTCTGGCGCCGCCGTCTCGCCGGCTGAAGCGCCTGCTTTTGCGTTGCCGGCGCTTTTCTGCAAAACTGCGTTCATGAACCGCTCACATATCGCTCCCGCCCCCGTCGCCGCCTGTCTTGCCGGTTGCCTCGCCTTCGCGCCGCCGGTTCTCGCCCACCATCACGACGAGTCCCCGGCCGAAGAACATGCGGGCGAGAACGGAAACACCCGGGCCGCGGCGGCCGCTCATGACGAGGCCGGAACGCTTGCGGGGGACGAATTGCCGGCGAACGATCTGTCAACCGCCCTTGGGAGCAAGATCTCTTCGCCCTCCCTGTCGGGCGGGTCGTTGCACGCATCGCCCAAGATCCTCAACAACACGACTGTCTCCAACGACCTGAAGGCCGCGCTCGAGCCGCGCGCAAAACCGGCCGTCCCGGCCTCCGGCGATCCGGCCGTCGCCGCCGCGCCCCCGTCCGCGACCGTCGCCGCGCCGGAGACGATCGACCTTCAAATAGCTCCGACGGAGACGGCGCTTCCCGAGGCCGGGCCGGCGAGGGTCGAAGGGGCGCCGGCGCGGCCGGGCGGGCCCGGATCCTTCCTGCCTCTCCTCGGCGTCGGCGCGTTCGCTCTCGCCGCTGGGTTTATCGTTGCGCGCGTGCTGCGCGGGCGCGGCGGCCGGGCGTCCTGAGACGATGCGCTCCGCCTACGGACGGCCGGGCCCGGCGAAGATGAGCGCCGCGAGCCCCAGGAGCGCCGTTGCACCGCCGATCGGAACGAGGACGATGATGGGCGGCCTCAGGCCGGTGAAGACGATGAAATAGAGCATGGCGGCGAAGACGGTGATCCCGACCGCCATCGCTGTCGTCGCAAGTCGCGCCCGCGTGTTTGCGGCGGCGAGCATCAGGATAATCCCTATTAGCGCCTCAAAGGTCGAGCCCGTCCGCGCGAGGTCGAGGGCATGGGCGTCGAGCGCATCTCGCAGGGGATGCAGCGAAAGAAACAGGATGGCGCCGCCGATCAGGGCGTGCACGGTTCCGCCCACCCAGGCCAGTCGCATGGTTCCCTCTACCTTGGAGCCCTTGATCCTAAGCGAACGAGCCGGCGCCGGCCAGCTTCTCCCAGACCGGAAAACCGCGCGAGTGGTTGCAGGTTGGGTTGCAGGGGGGGGCCGTCATGGCGGCGCGATCCGCAGCCCCGTTGGATTCGCCCCGACGGCGGGGACCCGGAAAGGCTCGGGCGTCATGGCGTTAACCGTGTCTTTAGGCCGACAGAACTACAACCCTCGACGGGGAGGCGGTCGCGGAACATCGGGGTACGACGCATGGACTTCGACGCGTACCAGAAAACGGGCGACACCGTTCAGCGCGAATATTGGGGACGTCTGGTCGTTCTCGCCGGCGTCGCGCTCATCCCGTTCTTCCTTGGCCGTCAGTTGGGCGCCGTTTTGTGGTGGCTTGCGCTCGCTTGTCTGCTGGCGCTCGAAGTCGCGCTCTACAAACGCTTTCTAGCGAAGGGGCGGCCGCTTCTCGGGGCTGAGCGTCAGATCTTGGCCGCCGTCAGTTTCATCTGCTCTAGCGTCAACGTCTGGCCCGCCTACGCGCTGCTAACGGTCGATCAGCCGCCCGCATCCTTCGCCGCGGCGCTGTTCATGGCCGGCACGCTTCTGCATCTGCTCGTACACAATTCAGAGAACCGCCTGATCTTCTGCTCGGCCGCCGCGCCGCTTGCAATCGGCCTCCTCGGCGCCGGCGGCGTCGCCGCTCTCGACCGCGGCGAGTTCCTGCCGTTGTTGACGGCCTCGGTATTCCTGTACGCCATGGGCATGGCCTTTCTCGCCAAGGAGTCCGCGTCGCGAAGGATCGCCGCCGCTATCGAAGAGGCTGAGCGCGAGCGGGCCGCCGCGATCAAGGCCAGTGCGGCGAAGTCCGCATTCCTTGCACGCATGAGTCATGAACTGCGGACCCCGCTTAATGGCGTGCTTGGCTCCGCGGCGGCGTTGAAAGGCGTTCCTCTCAGTGGCGACGACGCCGATCGGCTCGCCGCGATTGAAGCGTCGGGCGAGGCGCTGCTCGCCTTGGTGTCCGACGTCATCGACATCACGTCGATCGAGACCGGCGGACTGACCCTCAGCGAGGGACCGACGGACCTACGCGAGACGATCTGCGCCGTCGTCGCGCGGTATCGCGCGCTCGCCGCCGAAAAGGGGCTCGGCCTCGGCCTCGATCTTGGGGCCGTGCACGAGCAGTTCGTTTTGGTCGACGGCGCCCGCCTCGGGCAGGCGCTTTCGCACCTTCTATCCAATTCTGTGAAGTTCACCGAGAACGGCGCAATCCTCGTTCGGGCGCGGGCGGATAATGGCGAGGGTCTTATCGAAGTGTCCGACACGGGTTGCGGCCTGTCGGCTGAAGAACAAGAGCGTATCTTCCGGCCGTTCGAACAGGCGGACAATTCGATCACGCGCAAGTACGGCGGGGCCGGTCTCGGCCTCGCCCTCGTCGCCGAAATCGCCAAGGCCATGGGCGGCGCCGTCTCGGTGAAGAGCGAGAAAGGCAAAGGCGCCGCCTTTACGCTCTCGTTCAAGGCGCCGCCGGCGTCTGCGACGCCGGCTGCCGCCGTCGCGCCGGAAGCCTCGAAGAACGGGCCGGCGATCCTCCTGGTCGAGGACAACGAGATCAATCGAAAGGTCGTTCGCGCGTTCCTTCGCCCGCTCAACGCTGACATCGTCGATGCGGAAAACGGAGCAGTGGCGCTGGCGCGCCTTTCGGAACGCGCCTTCGACGTCGTGCTCATGGATCTGCACATGCCAGTCATGGACGGGCTGACGACGACACGCGCCATCCGAGCTGCTCCGGCGTCCTATGCTGCGACGCCGATCATCGCGCTAACCGCCGCCGTGTCCGAGGAGGACAGACGCGCAAGCTTTGCTGCGGGCGTCGATGAGTTTCTTGGCAAGCCGGTCAAGGGCGACAAGCTCGCGGCGACCATACGTCGGTTCACCGGCGACCGGCTTGCGGCCGAGGCCGTCTGACAATGAAGGCGGCCGTCGGGGGCCTTTGGCTCAGGTCGAAGGCTCTGTCGCAACCGATACAACCTGCCGTCCCTTGGACGTCATGTTGAACTTCACCCGGCCGCCGGCGAGCGCAAACAAGGTGTGGTCCTTGCCCATGCCGACATTCTCGCCGGGGTGAAACTTGGTGCCCCGCTGGCGGACCAGGATGTTGCCCGGGACGACCAGTTCGTCGCCATGCTTCTTGACGCCGAGACGGCGCCCGGCGGAGTCGCGGCCGTTGCGTGACGATCCGCCTGCTTTTTTGTGCGCCATGATCGATCTCCTTCAAACTCTTCGGTTACTCGCTGCGCGCTCGGTCGGCCTTAGCGCGCGGCGGCTTGCCAGCAAGCAACTCCCGCGCCTGCTCAGACCATTCCTCGCGCTCCGTACGCCCCTTGAGATCGAGGGCCGCATCCATCTTCGCAAGGTCGGCCGGCGTCATGTCGGCTAGCTGTTTCAGGGACGTGACGCCGTAGCCTGCGAGCTTTTCCTTCAGCTTCGGCCCGACGCCGCCGATCAGCGTTACGTCGTCTTTGACGGCGGCGGCCTTCGGCGCGTTTTTCGCGGCCGGTTTCGCCCCCGAGGGTTTGGCGCCGTCGGTGAGGATTTCGGTGACGCGCAGGACAGTGAGCAGCTGTCGATGCCCCTTCTTGCGGCGATAGTTCTGCCGGCGGCGCTTCTTGAAGACGATGATCTTGTCGCCGCGGGCCTGCTCGATGATTTCGCCGGCCACCGAAGCGCCCGCGACCAGCGGGGCGCCGATACTCACATTGGCGCCGTCGCCGACCATGAGCACCTCGGTCAAGGTCACGACCTCGCCGGTCTCGCCCGGCATCCGCTCGATTTCGATGATGTCGTTGGCGGCGACGCGATACTGCTTCCCGCCAGTCTTGACGACTGCGTACATGTCCGACTCCGAAGGCGCGCTCATGGCGCCGGCGTCCTTTTTGTCCCCGGCTTCGTTCGTCCGGTTGTGAGGCGCGGGTGCTAGCGCGGCGGCGAACAAGGGTCAAGGTCGGCTGTTTGACCCCCCCGGCGATTGGCCCTAGGCACGCCATGATTTTGGATCGGAAGTCCGGTTATGGCGCTCGCGGCCGCGCTGCAGCGGTTCATCGACTGGTTCTGGGGTGCATCGTTCCCGATCTGGGCCGAACGCGGGTGGGACGCGAAAGGCGGCTTCTTCGAGAGCCTCGATAATTCAGGGCGCCCGATCGTCGGCGCGCCCCGGCGCGTGCGGGTGCAGGCGCGCCAGGTTTATGTGTTTACGACCGCCGCCAGGCTCGACCGCCATGCGGGCGCCGGGAGGGTTTCCGACCTCGGATTCGACTATTTCGTCGTCAGGGCCTGCCCGGAGGCGGGCGCGCGCGGCTGTCTCCACGCGCTCAATCCTGACGGCACCGCTCTCGACACGCGGCGCGATCTTTACGACCAGGCGTTTCTCATCCTCGCGGCCGCGTCCCGGGTGCGGCGTTCCGGCGACCCGCGCGCCCTCGGCCTTGCGCGCGGCGCCATCGACTTCATCGACCGGGAACTGAAAGCGCCGGCCGGCGGTTATCTCGAGGACGATGTCGGCTCGAAGCCTCGGCGCCAGAACCCGCACATGCACCTGTTCGAGGCGATGCTCGCCCTCGCCGAGGCGACTGGCGACGACACGTTCCTCGGGCGGGCCCGCCAGTTGAAGCGGCTCTTCGACATGCGGTTTTTCGATCGCCGGGAGCTGGTCCTTCGTGAATTCTTCGACGATCCGATGAGCGCGCCTGATCCCCGGCTCGGCGACATAATCGAACCTGGCCACATGATGGAGTGGGTGTGCCTCCTCGATCGCTACGCCGCGCTGACCGGCGAGCCGGTGGCAGACATGCAGCGGCTTCTCTATGTGCGGGCGCAGGAGATCGGACGGGACTCCGCCGGCTTCCTGGTCGATCGCCTTCGCCTTGGGTCGGCGCCGGCCGGGCCGCGGCGCCTCTGGCCGCAGACGGAATACCTGAGGGCGTCGCTCGTAACCGCGCGGCTTGGGCTCGACGGCGCCGGCGACGCAGCTGCGCGCCTTATTGAGGCGCTTTTCGCGAGCTACCTTCATCAACCAGTAAACGGGCTCTGGTGCGATCAGTATGACGGCGAGGGGAGGTCCGTCGCCGCCTCCGTCCCGGCAAGCATCGTCTATCACCTGATGGAGGCGGCGCTTGAGGCGGAGGTGCATTTGAAGGGCGTGAAGGTATGAGCCGACCGATCCAGCCGGTGATCCTTTCTGGCGGCGCCGGCACGCGGCTGTGGCCGCTGTCGCGGGCGGCGCGGCCCAAGCAATTCCTGCCGCTCGCCGGATCGAGAAGTCTGTTCCAGGAGACGCTGCTGCGGGTGAAGCCAGGCGCGGACGCGCCCTTCCTGCCGCCGATGGTCATCGGCGCCGAGCTGCACGCCGGGCTGATGCGCGAACAGGCCCGCGACGTCCGCGTAGCGCTCGCCGGCATCATCTGCGAGCCCTGCCCGCGCAACACCGCCGCCGCGGCCGCGGTCGCGGCCGCCTGCGTCGCCGCCACGAACCCGCCGGCCCTCGCGCTGCTGCTCCCTGCGGACCATCACGTCGACGATCCAAGGGCGTTTCGCGCGGCCGTCGCAGGCGCAGCCCCCGCCGCTGCGCAATTGATCGTCGCCTTCGGGATCAGGCCGGATCGTCCGCATACGGGATTTGGCTATATCGAGCGCGGCGTCGAACTCGCCCCGGCGGTCTACCGCGTCGCCGCCTTCCGCGAGAAGCCCGCGCCCGAGGTCGCTGAACGCTATCTTGAGGGCGGGCTGCATTACTGGAACGCCGGCATCCTCCTTTTCGATCCGAAAGTGATGCTGGATGAAATCTCGCAATTCGCCCCTGAAATCGTCGGCCGGGCGGTCTCCGCCTTCAGCAAGGCGATGGTCAGCGAAGACCTGACCATCCTCGACGCGCGCGAGTTCGAGGCATGCCCCTCGGATTCGATCGACTACGCCGTGATGGAAAAGACCTCGCGCGCCGCCGTCGCCGGCCCGCTCGACGTCGGTTGGAGCGATATCGGCTCATGGGCGGCCATCCCTGCCGGCGCCCCGGCCGATCGCGCTGTCGCCGTCGACGCCCGGAACTGCACCATCATGTCCGACGGCCCGCTGGTCGGCGTCATCGGTCTCAACGACCTGGTTGTGATCGCCTCCGGCGACGCGGTGCTGGTCGCCCCGCGCGACCGTTCGGAGGACGTCAAGCGGATCGTCGACGAACTGAAGGCGCGCCGGCGCAAGGACCTCCTGTGACCGCCGTCGCGGTCATCATCGTCAATTTCAATTCAGGCGGGCGGATAAGGAAGGTCGTCGCGGCGCTGGAGCGGCAGACGTTTCGGGATTTCGAGGCGATCATTTTCGACAACTCCTCGACCGACGGCGCGGCCGACGACGTTTCGTCCGAAAAAATCCGCCTAAGGACCATCAGGAACGAAGCGAATATCGGGTTCGCCGCCGGCAACAACCGCGCGGCCGCGACGGTCGATGCGGAGTGGCTGGCCTTTCTCAACCCCGACGCCTATCCCGAGCCCGACTGGCTCGAACAGCTTCTCGCCGCCGCCGCCCGCTGTGAGGGCGCCGACGCCTTCGGCTCGACCCAGATCGACGCGGCCGACCCCAACCGCCTCGACGGCGCCGGCGACGCCTATCACGTCTTCGGCGTCCCCTACCGCGGCCATTTCGGCTGGCCGGTCGAAAGTCTGCCGCCGGAAGGCGAGTGTTTCGCCGCCTGCGCCGCCGCCGCCATGTACCGCCGGCGGACCTTTCTCGATCTCGGCGGCTTCGACGAGACCTTTTTCTGTTACGGCGAGGATGTAGATCTCGGCTTCCGGCTGCGTCTCGCCGGGGGCCGGACAGTTCAAGTCGCGGCCGCACGGGTGCGTCATGAAGGATCGGGGGTTACCGGGCGGCGTAGCGATTTCACGGTGTTCCACGGCCATCGCAACCGCATCTGGACGTTCGTCAAGAACATGCCCGGCCCCATCTTCTGGCCCGCGCTGCCGTTTCACCTCCTGGTCAACCTTTATCTGTTGGCGCGGCTCAGCCTTATCGGGGCGGGTCCCGCCTATGTGCGCGCCATGGGCGCGGCGCTGGCCGGCCTGCCGCGCGTTATCGAGGCGCGGCGCGTCGAGCAGGATCGGCGCCGGGTCGGAGCGGCGGAGATCTGGCGTATGCTGACAATATCTCCGGTGCGCCTGGCGCGTCGGCAGGCCGACATCCGCCCTGTGCGTGGGACGGTCAGCGCCCCTTGAGAATTCGGCCGGCGACGGCGTCAAGCTTCGCCATGAGTGCGGTGTCCCGGGCTTCTGGCGCGGTGACCACGGCGAAGTCCAGCGTGCGATCGATCGGCGAGGGCGCGCGCTCGGGGCCGAGCCGGGCGGCCAGCGCCGGAATGAGCGCCCGCGCCCGTTCAGTGTTGGACCGCATCACCGCGAGCACGTCGGCGACCTCGACAGGCTTTTCGTCGCGCCGCCAGCAATCATAGTCGGTGATCATGGCGAGGCTTGCATAGGGAAGCTCGGCCTCGCGGGCGAGTTTGGCCTCCGGCATGTTGGTCATGCCGATCACGTCGAAGCCCGCAGCGCGATAGCAGTTGGACTCGGCGCGCGATGAGAACTGCGGGCCGTTGATGCAGATATAGGTTCCGCGCGGATGGCTTGGAACGCCGATGTCCCGGCAGGCGTCCGCAAGCGTCGAGGCGAGAGCCGGGCAGACGGGGTCAGCCATCGAGACGTGAGCGACGAAGCCGGGACCGAAGAAGCTCGACGCGCGGCCGCTGGTTCGATCCGCATACTGGTCGACCACGACGAACTCGCCGGGCCTGAAGTCCTCGCGCAGCGACCCGCACGCCGATATCGAGATGAGATCAGTGACGCCCGCGCGCTTCAGCGCATCGACATTGGCTCGATAGTTGACGTCGCCCGGCGGCAGCCGGTGCCCGGCGCCGTGCCGCGACAGGAACACGATGTCGACGCCGGCGACCTTTCCACAGACGAGGGGTCCGGACGGCGCACCCCAGGGCGTCTTCATGTCGATCTGGCGCTCGCCGCTCAGGGCGCCGAGCGCGTAGAGCCCGGACCCGCCGATGACGCCAATAACCCGTTTGCAGCTCATGCTTGATCCTTTCTGAGCGCATCGGCGCCGAGGCGCCGCACTACAGCACGCCGCTCTTCAGGCAGTCATGGACATGCAGAAGCCCGATCGCACGCCGCGACTCGTCGACGACGAACAGGGCGGTGATGCGCCCCTGGCTCAGCATGGCGAGCGCCTCGGCGGCGAGCGTTTCGGGCGTGACGGTGCGCGGATTGCGGGTCATGACGGCGCTGATCGGCAGCGCTCCGATGTCGCGCCCGAACTGGCGGCGCAGGTCGCCGTCGGTCAGCACGCCCGTCAGCGACCCGTTCGCGCCGACGACGCCGATGCAGCCGAAGCCTGCGGCCGACAGCTTGGCGACTGCGTCGGCGACGGGGGTGTCCTCGCCGCACAGCGGGATCTCGCGGTCGCGATGCATCAGATCGGCGACCCGGCGGAGCGCCGCGCCCAGTTGTCCGCCGGGATGAAAGCCCTGGAAGTCGCGCGCCGTGAAGCCGCGCCCGCGCAACAGCGCGACTGCGATTGCGTCGCCCGCCGCCATCATCATGGTCGTCGAGGTAGTCGGCGCGCTGGTTTCGCTGCACGCTTCCGGTTCGGCCGGAAAGATGAGAGCCGCATCGGCGGCGCGACAGAGAGTGGAACCGCGCTCGAAGGTCATGGCCGCGAGCGGAATGGCGAAGCGCTTGGCGTAGGCGATGATGTCGCGCAGTTCGAGCGTCTCGCCCGATTTTGACAGCGCGAGGATGGCGTCGCCGGGCGTGATCATGCCGAGGTCACCGTGACTCGCCTCGGCGGGGTGAACGAAAGACGCCGGCTTCCCCGTAGAGGCGAGCGTCGCCGCGATCTTCCGCGCGACATGACCGGACTTGCCGATCCCCGTCACGATGATCCGCCCGGTCGCGGCCTCGAGAAGACGGCATAGCTGCGCGAATTCCTCGCCCAGCGAGGCGGCGAGCCGGTCGAGACTGCGCGCTTCAGCGCCGAGGACTTCGCGCGCGATGGAAAGATGGTCGATCATGTCCGGCCCTCGCGCCGGCTCTGGCCGGATCCGGGCTTGTCGAGGCGGCGTATTTGGTTCATCCAGCGACTCTATAGTCGCCGTTCGGCGACGGCGTAAGGAGAACTTCTTGGGCGGGAGCGGCGATAACGTCGTGACGCTGAGCCTCGGCGCGTCTCGTCTCGAGATCGGCAATCACCTGCCCTTGACCTTGTTCGCCGGCCCGTGCGCGATGGAAAGCCGCGCCCATGCGCTCGAAACGGCGGCGGCGCTGAGGGAGATGGCGGGACGCCTGAAGCTCGGCCTTGTGTACAAGACCTCTTTTGACAAGGCCAACCGCACCAGCGCGGGAAGCGTGCGCGGCGTCGGCATCGAGGCCGCCCTGCCGGTTTTTGCGGAGATCCGCGAGGCTCTCGGGCTTCCGGTCGTTACTGACGTTCATGAACGCGAGCAGTGCGCCCGCCTCGCGCCGGCGGTCGACGTCCTGCAAATTCCTGCGTTCCTTTGCCGGCAGACGGATCTGCTTCTGGCCGCCGCCGCGACGGGTCTCATCGTCAAGGTAAAGAAGGGGCAGTTCCTCGCCCCCTGGGACATGAAAAACGTCGTCGCCAAGCTCAAGGGCGCCGGCAACCCGCGCGTGCTCGTCACCGAGCGCGGGGCGAGTTTCGGCTACAACACGCTGGTGTCGGATTTCCGCAGCATTCCGATCATGGCGCGCGAGACGGATTGCCCGGTCGTGTTCGACGCCACCCATTCAGTGCAGCAGCCGGGCGGGCAGGGCGCGACCTCGGGCGGCGAGCGGGAGTTCGTGCCTACGCTGGCGCGCGCCGCGGCGGCGGTCGGCGTCGCCGGGCTCTTCGTCGAGACGCACCCCGATCCCGACAAGGCTCCGTCGGACGGTCCCAACATGATCCCGATGAGCCGGCTCGAGACGTTCCTGAAAGAGGTCATCGACATCGACCGACTCGCCAAGGCGAGGCGATCCTTGCACGGATTTTCCTGATTCCAGACCGGATTATTTCCGGTCGCGCGTGACGTTGCGGATCTTGTAAGTCTCGGCCTTGTGCCATTCCGGGAACGTCGGACGGGGATCGTCCGGCTCGCCCGACGCGGGCAGGACCTGAGGCGAATCGCTCTCGGCCGTCTCGAACGAGTTGAGCGAGACCAGGTATTTTCGCAAATCGTGGTCGGCTGGCGCCTCGACGCCGAGTCCGCCTTCTTCCGGCGGCGCGACATTGGGCGGCTTTAGTTCGTGCAAGGCGAAATCCATGCGCACGTCATAGGTGCGTTCGGCCTGATAACGAAGATAGCGCTGCGCCTTGTACCAGGCGGTCTTGTTTTCGTCGTCCGTGCACGTCTCGAGTTCGGCGCCGGCGGCGCCCCAGCGGCGTTCGGGGCAGTGATAGGGATCGAAGGAAAGCTCCCACAGCCGGTCCATCACATGGCCCCAATTGAGGATCACCCGGGTTTCATCGCTGCGGCTGTATCCGATCGTGCACTTGGCTTTTTCTTCCTCGAAGGCGGCCCACAGATCCTTGCCGAGATTGGTCCCTTCGTAAATGACGGAAGGATCGTTCTTCGCGACCAGTTCGACGAGCCGCTGCATTTCGCGGCGCAGCTCGATGAACGACACCTTGAGGCGCGCGTCGCGCGACGGGGTCGAGTAGTCCTCCCAATGACCGTAGGTGCCGTAGATGTTGGGCGGCAATCGCTCAGGGTGCGGCTGCAGCTGAATCTTGAGGCCGATGCCGCGGTCAATCGCGACTTTCCGGTCCTTGATCGCCCCGCAGATCGTCTGCATGCCGTGCCGGAGTTCGTCTACCGGGTTGTAGCGAAATCCGGGATCAGCGAGGGCGCGCCGGACATAGTCGTAATAATTAAGCGTGCGGTCCTGAAACTTGAACTCGCCATACCGCCAGTCGCCCTGCGGGTGCGGGACGTTGCCGAAAAACTGCTCGAGCGAAAAGTCGGCAAGCTGATGGTTCGGAACGCCGACCACGCGCCCGCCGACGTATGAGCCGTCGGCCCGCCGGGTCGCGCCTTCGAGCCGAACCGGGCGCCATGCTTTCAGTCCCGCTCCGAGTTCGGGCTTGGAGCGCATGAAATTCGGTCCGTAGTCGGAGCGCGTGACGGTAAGATCGGGATGCGAGGCGATGACGAGAACCCGCCCGTCCTCAAGGACGTCGTAGACGATGCCGACATGGCCGTAGATGTCGTAGGCGAGCGTGCCGGGGCGAACCGACTCGCGCGTGATTTTCACGGGATAGAAATCGTCATGAAGCCGGCCGCCGCCGGTCTCGGGGTGGGTGCGGAACATGGCGGTGGAGACTTCCCCGCCGATGCGCGACAGGTAGACGTCGCCTTTGACCGGTTCCCGGCCGGTCGCGTCGCGTCGGGCGATCACCACATTGCCGTTCGGCGAATAACGAAGATCTTCGGCCGCGCCGTCCGCCGTGCGCATGGCGTTCTGGTAGGAGAACGGCAGGCCGTTCTTCCACGCGTAGTAGGCCCGCAGGATGAAGGCCATATCGGCGCAATCGCCGGAATAGGTCTCCTCGTCGGAGTGCCGATAGGGGTTCGCGGGAATCTGCAGGCAGCCTTCGAGCGAGATGCAGTTGGAGCGACCGATCGCCTGGACGAAATCCTCGAAGCCCTTTTCGTCTTCGGCGGTCCACGCCTCCTTGACGATCTTCCACTCGCGACCCTTGTTGACGATTGCAGGAAGGTTCGGCGGCGGCAGCGGCTGCGCCAGAACGGTTCCGATCAACGCGGCGGCGGCCGCGCCGAGACGCAACGCTCCCTTGCCGGCGGCGACCCCGAACGCCCGTCGGAAGAACCCCTTGTTCATGGACTAGGAGCGTAGCCGCCGATTCTTGACTGGGGTAGGGGGTGCGCGTTGATGAGAGTCAAAATTTGATGCGAGCGTTGCGGCCTCGCCGCGGCGGCCGATAGGTCAGGCTTATCAGACCGCGGGATGATTGCCCGGTCATGCGCCGACCAAGCCGCCTGCGCGGGCCTTCGCTCACACAAGTCGACTACGCCGGGCGCAAGGCGGCTCGCGCGATTACCCAACCCGGCCTTGCGCGCGCGGGGGTATCCCCTGGCGCGCGAGTTCGTCGGCGCGCTCATTGCCGTCGTTGCCGGCATGGCCCTTGACCCACTGCCAGTCTATGGCGCGGCCTGCGCATTCGCCGTCGAGCGCCTGCCATAGGTCCTGGTTCTTGACGGGCTTCCTATCGGCGGTGCGCCAGCCGTTCCTTTTCCAAGACTTGATCCAGGCGGTGATGCCGTTTTTCACATATTGGCTGTCCGTGTGCAGACGGACGGCCCCGGATGTCGCGCGCAGCGCCTCGATCGCGGCCGTCAGCTCCATGCGGTTGTTGGTCGTTGCGGCGTCGCCGCCCGAAAGCTCGCGCCTCTTGCCGCCCGCCTCGATGATGAGCACGCCCCAGCCGCCGGGACCCGGATTCCCCTCGCAGGCGCCGTCAGTGAAAATTTCGATCATGGCAGTTGAGATGCCCAAGCCTGTCCGGGGGTGCAAGCCTGGCCGGAAAACTATTCCGCGGCCACCAACGGCCGCTTGAAGACGACGTCTTCCTTGACGACCTCGACGGTCTTCACCCTCAGGTGGAACTGCAGAGCGAGGCGGGCGAGGAAATCTTCAACCAGCTCCTCGGGCGCGGACGCCCCCGACGTGACGCCGAGACGGCGCACGCCGTTGAGGCGGGCAAGATCGAAGGCGCGCGGGTCCTCGACAAGCTCCGCCTGCGGACAGCCTGCGCCACGGGCGACGTCGACGAGGCGGCGCGAATTGGACGAGGCCGGCGACCCGATCACCAGAACCATGTCGCAGGTCGGCGCAATGGCCTTGGCCGCGTTCTGACGATTCTGAGTCGCATAGCAGATATCGCCGCCCTTGGGTCCTTCGATATCCGGGAAGCGGCGTTTTAGGGCCGCAACGGCGGCGGCGGCGTCGTCCATCGATAGGGTCGTCTGCGTCGCATAGGCGAGGGTCCCCGGCGGAGGATCGAGGCGCTCGATGTCGGCGATGGTTTCCACAAGGCTCACCGAGCCCTCGGGAACCTGGCCCATCGTGCCCTCGACCTCCGGATGCCCCCGATGACCGACGAGAACGACATGCCGGCCGCGGGCTACATGCCGGCGAATACCGGCGTGCACTTTGTGAACGAGCGGACAGGTCGCATCGACGACCGGGACTCCGCGCAGGGCGGCGAGGTCATGAGCCGATTTCGGGGCCCCGTGCGCCGAGAAGACGATCGGCCGGTCCGGCGGCGCGTCGGCGACGTTCTCGACGAACACGGCGCCCATGGCCTTCAGGCGATTGACGACATGGATGTTGTGGACGATCTCGTGGCGCACATAGACCGGCGCGCCATGAACGGCGAGCGCCTCTTCGACGGCGCCGACGGCGCGTTCTACTCCAGCGCAAAATCCGCGCGGCGAAGCAAGGACAACGGTCAGATCGCGCATATTGCCGGCTCCGCGGCGACCTCCCTTGGGCGTTGCGCGGCAGCGCCCGAACCGCTACCACCATCAACGCCCGCAACCGGGCGAAGTTGAGGCCCAATTCGGGCGCCCGGCGGAATTCTCACGAACGAATATAGGGGTTCGGTTTCATGAATAAAGCGTTAGCGGTGGCTCTTGTCGTCGCGGCGGCGGCGTCCGGATGCGCCACCGACGAGAGCCGGGCGAAGCGGGCGAAGAATCCCGCGCCCTGCCCCCCTGTCATCGTTTTGAAGGACGCGGCCCGCATGGTCGAGTTCGTCGGCGAACAGACGCTTGAGAATGTCGCCTACAGCGCAGAATTCGTGAAGGCGGAGCTCGACTGCCGATATTTCAGCGACCGGCCGATCGAAGCGACCCTCAAAGTGGAGATGGCTTTCGGCAAGGGACCCAAGGCGGACGCAAACCGCCATGCGTTCGGCTACTGGGTCGCGGTGACGCGCAAGGATTCCGAGGTCATCGAGAAGGTCGACTACCTGCTGCCGATCGAGTTCGGCGGCGAGGAGAAGATGAGAATCGTGACGGATAAGGTGGATGAGATCGTCATCCCGCGCGCCAGCAAGGATATTTCCGGCACCAACTTCGAGATCGTGGTCGGATTCGCGCTCACTCCGCAGCAGGCGATCTTCAACCGGTCCGGCAAGAGCCTGAAATTCCCTGAGGCGAAATGACCCTGACGGACGAATTGTCGGACATCGTCGGGCAAGCGTTCGAAGCAGAGGGGATGTCGAAGGCGGCGGGTGCGGTGCGCTTCTCCGATCGGCCCGACCTTGCGCAGTTCCAGTGTAATGGCGCGCTGGCCGCGGCGAAAGAAAGGAAAGCCAATCCGCGAATGCTTGCCGAAGGGGTCGTCGCTCGACTGCGGCAGGATGGGCGCTTCCGTGAGGTCTCGGTCGCGGGGCCCGGCTTCATCAATCTCGCGCTGACGGACGAGGACCTGAGTCGGCGGGTTGAGATCGCAAATCTCGCCGAGGGGCTCGGCGGCTGGACCAAGGCCCCGGAGACCATCGTCCTCGACTATGGCGGTCCCAACGTCGCGAAGCCGCTCCATGTCGGTCATCTGCGCTCGGCGATCATTGGCGAGGCGCTAAAGCGGATTCTGCGTGCGGCCGGGGACGACGTCATTGGGGACATCCATCTCGGGGACTGGGGCCTTCAGATGGGCCAGCTCATCAGCGAACTCGAATTGCGCCGGCCGGAGCTCCCCTATTTCGCTGCTGGCGCCGCCGGTCCGTTCCCGGCCGCCGCGCCGATCACGCTCGCCGATCTTGAAGACATGTATCCGGCCGCTTCCGCCGCCTGCCGCGAGGACCCGACGCGGGCCGATCTCGCGCGCAAGGCGACCAAGGCGCTGCAGGACGGCAAGCCGGGCTACCGCGCGTTATGGCGCCATTTCGTCGATCTGTCGGTCGCGGCCTTGCGCAGGGACTATGCTGATCTCGATGTCGATTTCGATCTCTGGAAGGGCGAGGCCGACGTCGATCCTCTAATTCCAGGCATGATCGCCGACCTCGAGGCGAAGGGCCTCGTCGAGCTTTCCGACGGCGCGAAAATTATCCGCCTCGCGGAGGAGGGAGACAAAAAGGAAATTCCGCCGATCATCCTCGTCAATTCCGAAGGCGCCGTCGGTTACCACGCCACCGATATCGCGACGATCATCGACCGCGTGCGGACGAACAGGCCGGACCGGATCTTCTATGTCGTCGACGGCCGCCAGGCGCTGCATTTCGAGCAGGTGTTCAGGGCGTCCGGCCGCGCCGGATATTTTCCGTCCGACCGGCTCGAACATCTCTGGTTCGGGACGATGAACGGCAAGGACGGCAAGCCGTTCAAGACCCGCGCCGGCGGGGTGCTCAAACTGCGCGACCTCATCGACCTGGTCGAGGGGAAGGCTCTGGAGCGGCTGACCGAATCCGGACTCGCCAAAGACTATCCGGAAGCTGAAACGCGCGAGGTGACGCGCAAGGTCGCCGTCGCCGCTCTGAAGTTCGCCGACCTGTCGAACCCGCGTACGACGGACTATGTGTTCGATCTGGACCGATTCATGTCGTTCGAGGGCAAGACGGGTCCCTATCTTCTGTATGCGGCGGTGCGCATCAGATCCCTGCTGGTGAAAGGAAAAGAGGCTGGAGCGATCCCGGGCGCGCTCCGCATCGCCGCGGCGGAAGAACGCGATCTCGCCCTTTCTCTCCTCGCCTTCGGCGACATGATGCGGCTTGCCTGCGAAAAACGCATGCCCCACCATCTGTGCGAACATGTTTTCAACCTCGCGCAGGCGTTCTCGCGGTTTTACGCCGGCTGCCGGATTGTCGATGAACCCACGCCCGAGGTCCGAGCCTCAAGGCTGGCGCTGGCCGCCGCGGCCGGGCGTCAGATCGAGCACGCGCTCGACCTTCTGGGCATTGCCGTACCGGCCCGCATGTAGTCGCCCAGACGGGCTGGGGAAAAATAACCTTCTGACCTGGGATTTAAGGGCGAGCGCCCGCGCTGGCGTTGCTGCATTGCGACAAAATGGCAAAAATGCGGCGCGGCGCTGCGTCGCCCACTGTCACAACGCCGTTACGTTTGGCTAATAGGGAAGCCGGGACCGGGCGTCTGAAGGGGTTGGGCGCGCCGGATTGTTTCTCACTGTTCGGGGATGACCATGACACTCAAGGGATTTCTTGCTGCGGGCGCGGCTGCCGTCGCGCTTTCGGTTTCGATCGCAGCGCCGGCGATCGCACAGACCGTGACGTCCTCGGTCCGAGGAACGGTCACATCCGATACGGGGGCGGGCGTCGCCGGGGCGACCGTCATCGTGACCGACACCCGCACTGGCACACGCCGCACCGTGCGCACGAATTCTGACGGGTCGTTCTCGGTTCCGAACCTCGAAACCGGCGGTCCGTACACGGTCGAAGTCGACACCGACCAGTATCAGGACCAGACCGTTCAGGACGTCTACATCGACCTCGGGAACCGCACGGTTCTTACCATCAATCTCGGCGCGGCCGCCGGCGCGCCCTCGGATGAGATCGTCGTGACTGCGGCGCGCTCGGTCCAGCAGGACCTCGCCATCGGCCCCAACACGACCTTCGGCCAGGAACAGCTCACGGGCCTTCCGTCGATCGGCCGCGACATCCGCGACGTCATCCGCCTCGATCCCCGGATCCGCATCGACGGCACCAACTCGGACGCCGTTCAGTGCGTCGGTTCGAACAACCGCTTCAACTCCTTCACCATCGACGGCGTCCGCAACGCGGACTCGTTCGGCCTCAACAACTCCGGTTTCCAGAGCCGCGCCGGCCTGCCGCTGCCCTTCGACTCAATTCGCGAAACGACGGTTGAATTCGCGCCGTTCGACGTCGAATACGGCCAGTTCACGGGCTGCAACATCAACGTCGTGACGAAGTCCGGCGGCAATGATTTCTCAGGTTCGGGCTTCGCCACCTTCTCGTCGCAGAAGCTGACGGGCTCGACGCTCGAAGGCAACGAAGTGGGCCGCGTGCCCTTCAAGGATTATCGCTGGGGCGCGACCTTCTCGGGCCCGATCATCAAGGACAGGCTGTTTTTCTTCGGCGGCTATGAAGAGTACAAACTGAACCGCACGCAGGATACCGGCCCGCTCGGCGGCGGCTTCGCCAACGAGCGCATCTACGCGACCCAGACCCAGGTAGACGCCATCGCCTCGGCGCTCGAGGCGCGCGGCATCCCGACGTCGGGCGGCACGCTCTCTGTGCTGCCGCGTCAGAGCCGACGGATTCTCGGCCGCGTCGACTGGAACATCAACGACGATCACCGCATAGCGGCGACCTATGCCCGCCTGCGGGAGTTCTCGACTTTCGCCGATGACTTCAGCTCGTCGAACAACCTGATCGCGCTCGGTTCGACCTTTTACAAGTCGGGAACGGAGTCGGAGACCTACTCGGTTCGTCTCTTTTCGCAGTGGACTGACCGCCTCTCAACCGAACTGCGCGTCAGCCGCGCCGACATAAACGACATCCAGGATCCCCTCGGCGGCGGCGAGGCGCAGGACGGCAACCCCATACCGCGCGTGATCGTCGGCATTACGAACGACTTCAACGGCAACTCGGTCATTGATGCGAACGAGCGCGGCGGCATCGTTGCCGGCCCTGGCTTCTCGCGCTCCGCCAACAAGCTCGTGACGCAGCTCGACGCCATCAAGTTCAAGGCGGACTACGAGCTCGGCGATCACACCCTCACCTGGGGCTACGAGCTCGACCAGGGCGATTACTATAATATCTTCGCTCAGAACGCGACCGGCACGCTGGTGTTCCAGAATCTGACGGCGCTCAACGCCGGCCAGCTGACTCTCGGCACGAATACCAACACGTCAGGCGCGAACATTTTCGACAACACCGCGTCGGGCGCCTACACCAACGCTTCCTTCACGGGCGACTTCAACGACGCCGCAGCGATCTTCTCGCGCGCCATTCACTCGACCTACCTTCAGGACGAGTGGCGCATGACGGATGCGCTGACGGCGGTGATCGGTCTTCGCTATGACTGGTATAGCTCGAGCGATGAGCCGAAATTCAACCCGAACTTTGTCACCCGCTACGGCTTCGACAACCAGCAGGCCTATGACGGCCTCAAGGCGTGGCTGCCGCGACTCGGGTTCACCTATGACGCCGATGAGACTCTGTTTGGCACGACGACGTTCCGAATGGGCGCGGGCGTATTCACCGGCGGCGATCCGACGGTCTGGTTCTCCAACTCCTATTCAAACCCTGGCAACACGCTGGTCGGCCCGTTCTCCTCGGCCCGCCGCTCGTCGGGCTCGCCTTGCACGGTCGCCGAGATGACGCTGCCGGCCGGCCCGCTCGCCGTGCCGGGCTGTTTGACCGCCGCGTCGATCGCCGAGGCCGTGGCGTCTGACGGCCGCACCGACGCGGTCGATCCGAACTTCAAGCTTCCGAAAGTCATCCGCGCGAACTTCGGTTTCACGCACAATACCGACTTCGGCGGGGCGCTTGGCGGTTTCTTCGACGACTGGACCGCGCAGATCGACGTTCTCTATACGCGCGGTTGGGACTCGGTCGACTTCGTCGACGTCTCGCTTGACCAGATCGGCACGGCGATCGACGGTCGACCCATCTATCAGGTGGTCGATCGCCTGCGGAACGCCGGCTGTACCGCCGTGCCGACCGGCAACGTGCGGGATCCCTTTACCAACGTGAACGCGGCCTGCTCGGGCAACCAGAACCAAGCCTCTCAGGACTCGATCGTCCTGACCAATGCGCTCCAGGGCAATCGCGCGTTCACGGTGTCAGGCGCGTTTTCGAAGGGCTTTGACTTCGACTCGCCCCTTTTGAAAAAGCCGGCGTCGCTCGACGTCAATCTCGGCTACGCGTTCACGGACGCCGAGGATACGTCGCCGGCGACCAGTTCGGTCTCGACCTCGAACTATCGCAGCGTTTCGACCGACGCGCTGAACGCGATGTCGCTGGCGACGTCCAACTACGAAACGAAGCACAACGTCACGGCGAGCTTCCGCTACAGCGAGGAGTTCTTCAAAGACCTCGAGACGAAGTTCAACTTCTTCTTCCAGGCGCGCTCCGGCCAGCCTTTCTCTCTAACCTTCAACAACACGGGCGCGTTTGGCGACACGTCGTCAGGAGGCGGCTCGCAGCGCCAACTCCTCTACATTCCGACGGGTCCGACAGACCCGAACGTCACCTTCGGCGCCGGGTTCAATCAGGCCGCGTTCTTCGCCTTCCTCGAGCGGGTCGGGGCCATGAAGTATGCAGGGCAGATCGCGCCGCGGAACGCGTTCAAGTCCGGCTGGTTCATCGACGCCGACTTCCGTTTTGAACAGGACCTGCCGCGCATCGCCGGCATCCGGCCGCAAATGTATGTCGATATCGAGAACTTCCCGAACCTGTTCTCCGACGAAGCCAATATTTTGCGCCAGGTCGGCTTCCCGCAGAACGCGAACATCGTGACCATCGGCAACGCGGCCAACCCGAATACCGGCGCCGGCAGCCCGCGCTTCCAATACAACGGCTTCGCCGTTTCGCCCTCGCCGTTCGAGGGTCGCAACGTCGACGAATCGGTTTGGCAGGCGAGCTTCGGCCTCCGTTTCGAGTTCTGATCTTCTACAGATCATACGACCGGAGAGAGCGGCCCTTGCGGCCGCTCTCTTCATTTGAAGGCCGAGCCTGCGCTCCCGCCGGCGAGTGTGGATAGCCAGACGAGCTCTCATTCGTTAAGAATCGCCGGGGGGCCGAACGGGGAGGGGGTCGTGATCGAGGCGGTCTTTAACGAGATCGAGCGTGCGTTCCGGTCGAGCTTTTTCTCCAATGACTGGCGCACGATTGTGATTGCGCTGGGGGCGGCGACTATTGCGGGCCTGATCATGGGCCGACGGGGGCAGCTTGTTCCCGTGACCGGACTTGCGCTGGTCCTGTTCGCGGCCGGCGGACTGCTGCGAGAGCTGTTCGCGCCGCGCGCCGAGGGCGTCACCCTGTTCGATCGGGTCGGGGCGCTGATTGAGGGCGGCATCATGGACATCGCGGCCATGCCGGTCGGCCTGCTTCTCGGCTATTTCATCGCCTTTGCGGTGGTCGTGCTCGCCGTCTTCGGGCTCAAGAGCGCCGCTGCGGGCGGGGGCCATTAGAGCGCGGGGAGGGCGCCGCCGGTTTTCCGGAACCGGCGCGAGCCCAGGCTTCAGACCCGAGGCCCGTGCGGCGGCCTGCTTCACTTGCGCCGGTTTTCTCGGACGCCGCCTTGCGGCATAAGCCGGGCATGCGCCAGCCAGTCGCCATTTCCTCGATGTCCGCCCCCGACGTCGCCGGGCCGCAAGACTATTTCGACCTGCTGAAACCCCGCGTGATGTCGCTGGTGGTCTTTACGGCGGCCGTGGGCATGGTGGCGGCCGTCGCGGACGGCGCGCGCGTGCCGTTCGGACTCGCGCTCGCCTCGCTTTTTGCGATCGCGGTCGGCGCCGGCGCGTCCGGCGCGCTGAACATGTGGTGGGATGCCGATATCGACTCGGTGATGGCCCGCACCGTCGGCCGGCCCGTGCCGCGCGGCGTGGTGCCCCGGGCGGAGGCCGCCGCCTTCGGCGGCTTCCTGAGCGCGCTTTCGGTGGCGCTGCTCGCGCTCTCGTCGAATTATGTCGCAGCGGCGCTGCTCGCGTTCACGATCTTCTTCTATCTCGTCATCTATTCGATGTGGCTGAAGCGCTCGACGCCGCAGAACATTGTTATCGGCGGCGCCGCCGGCGCCTTGCCGCCCGTGGTCGCCTGGGCGGCGGTCACGGGGACCGCGCCGGTCGAGGCCTGGATCCTCTTCGCGATCATCTTTCTATGGACGCCGCCGCATTTCTGGGCGCTAGCGCTCTATCGCGACGGCGACTATGCGCGCGCCGGCGTGCCCATGATGCCGAACGTCGCCGGCCGCGCCGCAACCAAGCGACAGATATTCGCCTACTCGGTCGTTCTGGCTGTTGCGGGCCTTGCGCCTTATTTCGTGGGCATGGCCGGGCCGTTCTATCTCGCTGTGGCGGCGGCGCTCGGCGGGGTTTTCGTCTATCTCGCCTTCAAGACGCTGCGCTCGGGCGATGAAGACAAGGCGTCGGCCAAGCAGCTCTTTGCATTTTCGATCATTCATCTCTTTGCGATCTTCGCCGCGGTGCTGATCGAAGACCTTGTCGCGCTCCATGTCTGACGACGAACTCGCCAGAAAGCAGCGCCGTCGGCGAAACATCGCCATCGGCCTCGGGGTCGCCGGCTTCGTGCTGATCGTCTATCTCGTGACGATCCTGCGCATGCAGGCCAACCTGGCCGCGGGGCCATGAGCATGGCGCGGCGTTCAGACCACGGATCAAGCGTCGGGAACCGGCGGACCGCGCTCACCATCGCTGCCGTCTCGGCGGCGATGGTCGGCATGTCCTACGCGGCGGTGCCGATCTATCGCGCCTTCTGCCAGGTGACCGGGTGGGGCGGGACGCCCCAGCGCGCGGACGAGGGCGCCGCGACGACGCTCGCGCGCGAGATCACCGTGCGCTTCGACGCGACCACCGATCCGCACCTGCCCTGGAAATTCAAACCCGAGCAGGTCTCCCAGACCCTCAAGGTCGGCGAGACCGGTCTTGCGTTCTATGAAAGCGCCAATCTTGCCGACCGCCCGGTGACCGGACGAGCGACCTTCAACGTGACGCCGTCGAAGGCGGGCGCCTACTTCACCAAGATCGAGTGCTTCTGCTTCACCGAGCAGACGCTGGCCCCCGGAGAAAAAGTCTCGATGCCCGTCTCCTATTTCATCGACCCGAAGATCGCCGAGGATCCCAATCTTGACGACGTGCACACGATTACGTTGGCCTATACGTTCTTCCCCTGGAACGACGAGCCGGCCGGCGCGGACGCTGCGGCTGAATAGCGCGCCGCTGGGGGTTCCCGCCGCTTTGAAAGGTCGCCCGGGGCGGTATAGGAGAGCCGGTTATTGGCTCTAGAGGAACGGCTATGGCGGGCGGCGAGGTCAAGCACGACTATCATCTGGTCAATCCGAGCCCGTGGCCGCTGGTCGGCTCGATCGGGGCGACCATCATGATGATCGGCGCCGTCGTCTGGATGCGATCCGGGCCTGGGGAGGCCGGCCTTCAGGTCGCCGGCCTGACCCTCAAGGGCGCCTGGTGGTTCCTCGCCGGCCTCGCCATGGTGCTGTTCACGATGCTCGCCTGGTGGCGCGACGTCATCAAGGAGAGCCTCACGGGCGAGAACACCTCGCTCGTCGTGCGCCTCGGCCTTCGCTACGGCATGGTGCTGTTCATCGCCTCCGAAGTCATGTTCTTCGTCGCCTGGTTCTGGGCTTTCTTCGGCGCGGCCCTTTTCCCGGGCGCTCTCGAGCCCGTCACGCTCGCTGACGGCACGCAGATGACCAACCTGCAGGGAAACCCGGCGTTTCGTGGAAATGACGGTCGGCTTCACTACACAGGCGACGTATGGCCGCCGCGCGGCGTGGTCCCCCTGGATCCTTGGGCGTTGCCGCTCCTTAACACCCTCATTCTCCTGCTGTCCGGCACCACAGTGACCTGGGCGCACCACGCCGTGCAGACGGGCAATCAGCGCGGACTCATCAACGGTCTGCTTTTGACCATTGCCCTTGGCGCCATGTTCACCGCGCTGCAGGCGATCGAGTATAACGAGGCGCTCGCCGGCGGGATGTTCAAGTTTTCGGGGGGCGGCATCTACGGCGCCTCCTTCTTCATGGCGACCGGATTTCACGGCCTCCACGTCCTCATCGGGACGATCTTCCTCATTGTCTGCCTGTTCCGGGCGATGGCCGGCCACTTCACACCGACGCGGCACTTCGGCTTCGAGGCCGCTGCCTGGTATTGGCATTTCGTGGACGTGGTCTGGCTGTTCCTGTTCGCCTTCATCTACGTCCTCGGCAATCAGGGACTCCTGTCGTAGATTGCTCCCCGGCGGCTTCGCACCGCCGTACAGGGGAGGAGACGCATGACTGCAGTGAGGTTGGCAACAGGGGCGGCGCTGGTGCTGGCGCTGTCTGGATGCCTCGTCAGCGAGACGCCGCTGTTCGACGCGTCGAACGCCGCCGCGAGGCCTCTTGCCGACGGCGCCTATCTTGGCTGCGAGGTTGAAAAGGGCGGACCGCCGGCGGACTGCAAGGACGCCGCTATCGCCGCCAATCCGACCGGCCTCTACCGGATCGCCATGGTTGAGAACGGCGAGGAGGAGGCCGTGCTCGCTCGCTTCAAAAAGGTCGGCCGGGGTCTATTCGTCCTCCAGAGCTGGGAAGCCGGAGAGCAGCCGCAATATCTCCTTGCCGCCGTCGTCGACGGCGGGATTTCGGTTTCGCTTATCCTCTGTGAAAAGCTGCCCGACAGCTACAAGTCCCGTTACCTCGACCGAGGCGAGCTTGAGGTGAAGGGCGATACCTGCGTCGCGAAATCGCCTGGCGCCGTCGTCGCCGCGGGCAAGGCGTGGTCGAAGACCGACGCGTTCAGGACGGGCGATCGGGTCGTCTATCGGAAGAAGTCCTAAGCTGATGGCCTATTATCCGCCGGTCTCTCCTTACGCCGCGGGTTTCGCGGGCAAGTGCCCGCGCTGCGGCCAGGGGGAGCTGTTCAACGGCTATCTCAAAGTTCGTCCTCAATGCCCGAGTTGCGGGCTCGACTACACGAAGGCTGACGCCGGGGACGGGCCGGCCGTTTTCGTAATTTTCATTGTCGGCTTCGCCGCCGTGGGGCTCGCGTTCATTGCGCGGTTCGTCTTCTTCGCCCCGATCGGGATCGCCTTCCTGATCGCGGCCGCCTTCGCAGTTCTGGTGATCCTGGGATTGCTGCGTCCGATCAAGGCGACGCTCATCGCGCTGCAATATCGCCACAAGGCCGAGGAAGGGCGGCTTGAGGGTTGAAGTTCGTCTTTCGCCCGGTTCTCTCGCTCGCGACCCTCGCCGCCCTCATCGTTCTTTGCTTGCTGGGGGCTTGGCAACTGCGCCGCCTCGAGTGGAAACGAGACCTCATCGCCCGGGTGGAGGCTCGGGTCGGGTCGGCCCCCATTCCTCTTGAATCGGCGCTCGCCCGAGCCGCGGCCGGCGAAGATCTCGACTATCAGCCGGTTCGCGTCGAAGGCGTCTTCGACCATGCCCGGGAGGCCTGCGTGTTCGGCACGTTCAAGGGTCAGGCGGGCTGCTACGTCTTCACCCCGATCGAGGAGGGCGATAGCCGCATCGTCTACGTCAACCGCGGTTTTGTCCCGCAGAATGCGGACTTGTCCGAGATTGCGGACCCGGCCGGCCCGACGACGGTGGTCGGCCTACTTCGTCGCGCCGAGACGCCCGCCGGCCTGCAGCGGCTCTTCAGGGCGAAAGATCAGCCTAAGGATAATATTTACTTTGTCCGCGACCCGCGCGCTTTCGCCGGGGCCGACGGACTGGCGGGACCCTATTATGTCGACAGCAACGGGGCCGAAAGCGAAGGGCGCTGGCCGAAGGGCGGGACGACTCGACTTGAGTTCTCCAACCGCCACCTCGAATATGCGCTCACCTGGTTCGGGCTCGCCGCGACCCTCGCAGGAGTGTTTCTCGCCTATTCCCGGCGCAAAGCCTGAGCACGCGACCAAGGAGCATCCATGCCGTCGTTCGACATCGTGTCCGAAGTCAATCTCGCGGAGGCGGACAACGCCGTCCAGAACGTCGCGCGGGAGATCGCCGGGCGCTACGACTTCAAGGGCTCACGATCGAAGGTCGAAATCGGCGAGGGCGTGATCTGCGGACGATCAGCTCAAGCTGAAGCAGATGCGCGAAATCTTGCAGGGCCATCTGCAGAAGCGGGGCGTCGCGCCAGGCTCGCTCGACTATCAGAAGGAGGAGGCCGCAGCCGGCCAGTCGCTGCGTCAGGCCGTCAAGATCAAGCAGGGCGTCGACAAGGAGCTGGCGAAAAGGATCGTTAAATCGATCAAGGACGCGAAGCTAAAGGTGCAGGCCTCGATTCAGGGGGAGGAGCTGCGCGTGTCGGGCAAGAGCCGCGACGAGCTTCAGGCTGCGATCGCCTTCGTCAAGACCCTGGAGATCGAACAGCCGCTGCAGTTCAAGAACTTCAGGGATTAGCCCGGTTGTCGATCAGCCTAGGCGCTCCGCCGCTCGCATGCTAGATCGCTGAAAAAAGGGCATGCGATATGGCCGACACGGAACAGACGCTTCTTGAGATCATCAAGGCGCACGCGGTGGGTCTCACCGGGGAGCTCACGCGCGAAACGCCCATCGCCAATCTCGGCATCGACAGTTTCGCGGTTGTCGAGATCATTTACGAAGTCGAGGAAAAGCTTGGAGTCGAGGTGCCGTTCAACGCCAACCAGAATCCGTTCGGCGAGATGAAGACGGTGGGCGACCTGCTTGACGCGCTCGCCAAGCTGATGGCGCAGAAGAGCCCAGCCTGATGTCGCGTCGCGTCGTTGTCACGGGGCTCGGCGCCGTTTCGTCGCTGGGGCTGAATACCCTCGAGTTCTGGAATGGTCTTGCCGGCGGCAAGTGCGGGATCGTGAGACGGACTCTCGGTCCGGGCGACGGATTGACGATCACCGCGTCGATTGCGCCAGCAGACGCGTTTGACGCCTACGCCGAGACGCTCGGGCGCGACATGGCGCGTGCGGACCGTTTCTCAAGACTCGCCGTAGCCGCCGCTGAGGAGGCGTTGAAGGATTCAGGCATCGAGATCACGCCGGAGCTCGGCGGTCGCGGCGCCGCGATCATCGGCACTGGGATCGGCGGCGCCGGTTCTCAGGACGAAGCCTATCACGCGATGCTGACCAAGGGGCGGCGGCCGCATCCGCTCACGATCCTGCGGATCATTCCGAACGCGCCTGCAAGCCACCTCTCCATCCGCTTCGGGCTCAGGGGACCGGCCTTCGCCGTATCGAGCGCCTGTGCTTCGGGAGCGCACGCGATCGGCGTCTGCGCCGACATCATCCGGTCAGGAGCCGCCGATTTCGGTCTCGCGGGCGCGTCGGAAGCCGTGCTGAGCTACGGGCCCCTTGAGGCCTGGAAAGCCATGCACATCATGTCCGACGATCTGTGCCGGCCGTTCTCGAAGAGCCGCAAGGGACTGGTGATCGGCGAAGGCGCCGGCGTCCTCATGCTTGAAGACTACGATCGGGCGCGCAAGCGCGGCGCGGCCATCTACGCCGAGCTTGTCGGGTTCGGCATGAACGCCGACGGCAAGGACATGATCAATCCGGCTGTGGACGGCGCGGCCGGGGCGATGCGCGCCGCAATAGAAGGTCTCCGCCTCGACGCGGCCTCGCTCTACGTGAACGCGCACGGCACCGGCACGCTGATGAACGACCCGACCGAAACGAAGGCGATCCGCGAGGTTTTCGGCGCCGACGCCGATCGGCTTCTGGTTTCATCCACCAAGTCGATGCACGGCCACCTCCTCGGGGCCGCAGGAGGCGTTGAGGCGGTCGCCGCGATCCTGGCGCTGAAGCACGGGATTGTTCCGCCTACGATCAACTACGACGAGAAGGACCCGGACTGCGACCTCGACTACTGCCCGAACGAGGCGCGGCCGCGGCGACTTGAGTTTGCATTGTCCAATTCTTTTGCGTTCGGCGGCCTGAACGCCGTGCTGGCGTTCCGGCGCCTGTGACCTTGCGCCTTATTCCCTTTGCGCTCGCCGCTTTCGTCCTGGTTTCGGCCCAGGTCCGCGCGGAGTTTTCCTTCGTGGTGATCGGCGACACGCCCTATGACGCTCAGGATCAGCGGATGCTTGACGCGGCTGTCGCAGAGACGATGCGACTGAAGCCGCCATTCGTCATTCATCTCGGCGATTTCAAGGGCGGCAAGGCGCCGTGCGACGGATCCGCCGACGAAGCGTTCGCGGATCTCATCGAGGCGCTGAAGCCCATTCCGGTGTTCGCGACCCCTGGCGACAACGAATGGACCGACTGCGACCGGCACGACGACCCGAAAACGGGCAGGCCCTATTCCGAACTTGCGCGGTTGGCGGAACTGCGCCGTCGCTTCCATGAGGGTCCGCCAACGGGCGGTCAGGCGCTGCGGGGCGAACGCCAGGCGGCGCAGGCCGAAAACCAGCGCTGGTCGTATGGCGGCGCTCTGTTCGTCACGGTCCACGTCGTGGGAACCAGCGACGGGCTCAGCTATGTGAACGGCGATCCGCTGGAGCAAGCCTTCTCTGCTCATGCCGAGAGGCGCAAAGCGAATATCGCGTGGATTGCGGAAAGCGCCGAAATGGCCAAAGCGGCAGGCTCGGAAGTTCTCGTCTTCGCGTTTCAGGGAGATCCCATGGATGTCAGCAGGCAGAGCATGGGCAAGTCCTGTTCCGGGGCCGCCGAAGCCCTCAATCCGTGCGATGCATTCATCGAGGTTCGTGCGGCTCTGCAGGCCGCTGCGGCGGCTTTCGGCGGTCCGGTGCTGGTCATTCACGGCGATACCGAGCCGTTCACTTTGGGGAGGTTCCCGGGCGGCGCCGCGTCCAGTCTGTGGCGCCTCAATGCGGCAGGCGACGCCGGCGTCGGGGCTGGCGGATTCGCCTACGGCGTTCGCGACGTCACTCTGGTAACGGTGACTGGCAATGCCGGAACGCCTTTCGCGGCGCGCGGTTTGACGACAGGTCGCGCCGCTCGCCGGAGTGACTGATCTCTAGCCGGCGCAGATGAGACCTGCTGCGCGGGGTTCAGTCGCCAGAGGCGATCGCGACGTTCATCTTGGCAATGAGATATTGCGCGTCCCGGCAGTAGCCGGCGGCCGTGCGGTCGGCCTTTTTGAGGGCCGTGTCCAGTTCTGCAAGTACGTTGGTGATCTCGTCGAACGTCGCAAAGGCGTCGCGCGGCGGCGGCAGGTTGAGGCCCTTCGACGACACGTCGAGTCGCGTCGGCGAGATCGAGTAGTGCGCCGCGCCCCCGAGCTTCACGTCGAGATGGCGAGGCGATTTGCCGATCAGCGCGGCGGCGCGCTCGTCGAGATTGTCGATGGTCTTGTTGATGGAGAGCCGCAGGTCGTCATAGCTTTCGGCGAGCAGCGAGCGGCCGCCGACGTCTTCGACGTCCTGCGCGGAAAGCGCAACCTCATAGGCCTGCTCGATCACGTCGCGGATGCTGTCGATGGCGTAGAGCGCCGCCTCGATCGAGGCGAGCGCCGCGCGCACCGGCTCAAGGTCGAGCGCGGCGGGGCCAGCCGCCGGCGATTGCAGGCCAGGGGCGCGCAGCACGCGATTGAGACCGGCGGCGACGTCGATCTGCGGAAGCTCCTCCTCCTCGTCCGGGTCGCGCCGATTGAGCAACGCGCCGAGAGGGCTCTTCTTGATCGCTTTGTCGAGGGGCGTTTCTTCGCCGGGGGACCGCTTGACTGGAAACATGATGGCGCCCGCTCCTTGTTCGTCGGGCCTTGGCAGCTTAGCGCGCGGCTTTTGCAGCGCCGTTAACCGATTGTCTAAACTTTGCTCGATACGCGCCGCGCCCGCGGCGTCCGGCCCTCGACCCACCAGCCGAGGCCGAGGAAGAGCGCAATGGCGGCAAGCCAGTAATGGGGCGCGGCGAGAGGCGCTTCGGCGACTTTGTCGGTCCTGAAAGCGTTGCGGCCGATTATGCCGGCCCAGCCGCTGCCCGCATAGGCGTTGGCGCCTGCATCGACCCGGCGGACGGCCGGCAGGACGACCCCGGCGCCCCGGCGGATGGAGAACACGCCGCCGCCCGTCCGATCGGCGACCGGGGCCATATGCGCCGTCGTAGAGACGATGCGCTCGAATTCGGGGGCGGCGGCGAGGCCGACGGCGCCAACCGCGAAAAGTTCGCCCGTCCGCGCACGATAGAGGCCGCGGGGCGCGTCCTCCACAATCGCCTCAAACAATCCGGGCGCGGTCTCAGCAAGTGCGATCTTGCGGACGGTCGCGTCCGGCATGGTCAGATCGACCGGTCCCGGCGCTTCCGACATCGACCGACGCCGAATGAGAAGATCGGCGCCGACCCCTCTGAGCGTGAGCTGTTCCTCCTCGAGTTCGGGTTCCTTCATCAGCCAGTGCGCGATGCGCCGGAGCAGCTCTGTATGCGGACCGCCGCCGTCGAAGCCGCGCGCCCACAGCCACACATGGTCCGACAGCAGGAGCCCGACGCGGCCCTCGCCAACGCGGTCGAGAATGAGCAGGGGCGCTCCATCGGCGCCCTCCATCAGGATACGCCCGGACCTCGGCGAGACAGGCATGACCCTCAGCCAGCGACCCCAGATCTCCTGATCGGGAAGGTCGGCGGTCACGGGATGCCGGCCGCCGTCCTCGCTGAGGCGCGGCCGGAACGGCCGCTCGTCCGCCGGTCCAGACGGCATCGCCGGCAGGATGAATGAGATGTTTCGCTGCATCGCGAGGCTGTCGGGACCGGCATATTCGGGTCCGGTCGCCACCAGTACGGCGCCGCCGTTTTCGACGTACCGCGCCACATTGTCGAAGTGGAACGAGTTGATGACTTCACGATAGCCGTAGCGATCGAAGATCACGAGATCGAATTCGCTGAGTTTCTCGATGAACAGCTCATCCTGCGGGAACGGGATCAGCGACAGGTCGTCAGTCTTTTCGAATGGACTCCCCTTCTCGATGGGCCGCAGGATGGTGAAGTGGACGAGGTCGACGGCGGGATCGGATTTAAGGAGGTTGCGCCAGACCCGTTCGCCGGCATGCGGCTCCCCTGAAATGAGAAGGACGCGCAGGCGGTCGCGGATGACGGTGATCGGCAGCACGGCGGTGTTGTTGCGAGCGGTCAATTCGCCAGGTCGTTCCTCGACCTCGAGTTCAATGACGAGGGCGCCTGGTCGCTCCAGCGGCGCGTCGAAAGAGACCTCCGAACCTGTCGGCACGGATTCCCGCAACACTTCTCGGCCGTCCACGCGCAAGGCTACTGCGGCGCGCGCGGCTTCCGGCAACGGCTTTTCGTCAGATCCGAGATCATCGATGCGGAAGGAGATTTTTACGGCCTTGCGCACGATGCCGTAGCGCGGGGCGTTCAAGAGCGTGATCTTGCGATCGACTTCGCCGGCGCGTCCTGAGGACAGGAAGTGCAGGGGCGCATCGAGATTGAGATTCGGGCCGCGAACCGCGTCAACTGTCTGGCCGTCGCTGATCACGAATACGCCGCCAAGGCGGCCGCGCGGCGCGTCCGCGACAGCCCCTTCGACAGCCTCAATGAGGCGGGTCTCATCTTGCCCCAAGGCTTCGCGCCGGATCACTTCGACCCGCCCGAGCGCTTTCAGTCTTGCCTCGAGATCGGCAGCCGCGCTCTGCGTCGCCGCGCCGCGGCCGTCGAGGGATTGGCTCGCGCTCTTATCTTCGATGACGACGGCGACGTCGTCGAGCGGCGTCGTCTCCGCCGTCCGCAGGATCGGATTGGCGAGCAGCGCCACGAGGGTGGCGGCGGCGAGCAGCCGGAAGACCGCCCCTTTGCTTCCGCGAGCGATATTCAACCCGACGATGGCAAGGGAGAGAATGCCTGCGGCCGCGAGCGCCCAAAGCGGAACGAGCGGATCGAACGCGATATCCCGCATCAACGCTCGAGCCTTTGCAGCAGGATCGGCGTATGCACCTGGTCGGCCTTGTAGTTGCCGGTATAGGCGACCATGGCGATATTGATGCCCGCCCGATAGGCGCACTCCTGCACGCTCACGGGATCGCGGGAACAGTCTCCGGGGCCGGACACGGGGCGCAGCGGCCGTCCGAATTCATCGATCGCCCAGGCGCTCGCCCAGTCGCGTCCGCCGATGATGAGAGGCGTAACGCCGTCATTGGCGGAGCCTTGGGCCTGCACCCAGACGCGTGCGCCCCTCGTGCGCCCGGACAGGTCGCTAAGGAGGTAGAAGGACTTGGTCAGCACATGGTCCTTCGGGAGCGGCGTCAGCGGCGGGATGTCGAGCTGGCCGAGGATTTCACGCAAGGCCGCCTGTTCGGGCGTCGCGGCGCCGGCGAAGGCGCGTTCGTCGTCGCGAGTGTCGAAGACGATGAGGCCGCCGAACCGCATGAAGTTCTCGATGTTGGCGAGCCCCGCTTCGCTCGGGACCGAGGCTCCGGCGACGATCGGCCAGTAGAGAAGCGGATAAACTGAAAGATCATCCGTTTCCGGATCGACTGCCGCAGGCGGCGCCGGCTCCACCGCCGTCCGCCGGACGAGTTCGGCGGTCAGCCCGACAAGTCCGCGTTCGGCGATGCGATCGACGGCCGGATCGCCGGTTTTGACGAAGGCCAGCCGCGTGCGCAGGGCGGTGTCGACGACTTGCCGGTCGATCGGCGCGTCGACCGGCTGGGCCGAGGAGCTCGCCTGCGGCGCGACCGTGGCGATTGCCAGCGTCGCCGCCGCCGCAGCGAAGCGCAGCTTGCCGCTGTAGACGAGCGTGACAATCCCGTCGATCAAGAAGAGAAGGAGGGCCGCGGCGAGGAGAGGCGCCCCCAGCCGGACAGGCGGTTCCTCAGTATAGGGAAGGGCGCGGGCGCTGGTAACCAGCCGCGCGAACTCATCGTCAGGGCCGAGAGCGTTGATCGCGATCGGCGCTTCCGGGGCGCCGTAAAAGCCAGGCGGGCGTCCAGGAGCAGGCCCCAGATCGGCGTCGGCGAGGGCGATGTTCGCCGCATCGGCGGGGGGGGGCGGG
>JACADZ010000065.1 GCA_013389105.1 Parvularculaceae bacterium
GCCAGGAACGACGGGCCGGAGCTGGTCGCGCCGATCTGAACCTTGCTATGCCGGCGCTACCCCGCCCGCGCCCGGTTCGCCGTGTCCTCGTCGAACAGCTCCGCGAGCTTGTCGATCATGGCGCCGCCGAGCTGCTCGACATCGACAATGGTGACCGCGCGGCGGTAATAGCGGGTCACGTCGTGGCCGATGCCGATGGCGAGAAGCTCGACCGGCGAGCGGCTTTCGATCTTCGCGATCACGTCACGCAGGTGGCGCTCGAGATAGGCGCCGCCATTGGCGGACGAGGTGGTGTCGTCGACCGGGGCGCCGTCGGAGATGACCATCAGAATCCGGCGCGCCTCCGGCCGGCCGAGCAGGCGGTCATGCGCCCACAACAGCGCCTCGCCGTCAATGTTCTCCTTGAGCAGGCCCTCTTTCATCATAAGGCCGAGCGACGCGCGCGCGCGCCGCCACGGCGCATCGGCGGACTTGTAGACGACATGGCGAAGATCGTTGAGCCGGCCTGGCTTGGCGGGCCGACCGTCGCGCACCCACTTTTCCCGCGCCTCGCCGCCTTTCCAGGCGCGCGTCGTGAAGCCGAGGATCTCGACCTTGACCCCGCAGCGTTCGAGCGTTCGCGCGAGGATGTCGGCGCAGATCGCCGCAATGGTGATGGGCCGGCCGCGCATCGATCCGGAATTGTCGATGAGGAGCGACACGACCGTGTCGCGAAACTCGTGCTCGCGCTCCTGCTTGTAGGACAGCGGCTGCATCGGATCGACGACGACGCGCGACAGGCGCGCCGCATCGAGGATGCCTTCTTCGAGATCGAAGTCCCAGCTTCGGTTCTGCTGCGCCAGCAGCTTGCGCTGCAGCTTGTTGGCGAGGCGCGCGACAATGGTGTGAAAATTCTCGAGCTGCCGGTCGAGCGTGCGCCGCAGCCGCGCAAGCTCCTCGGCGTCACAGAGATCGGCGGCGTCGGCGATCTCGTCATATTGGGTCGTATAGGCCCGGTAGACCTCGCCGCTGTCCCCCTCGAACCGGGCGCGGATCGAGGAAATCCTGGCGTTTTCAGCCGCGCCGTCGGAGTCTTCGGCCTGCTCGAGTTGCTCCTCCGTGAACTCGCTCTCGCCCTCCTGCTCGTCTGAGCTTTCTGAAAGACCATCCTCGGGAAGATCGGCGACGCCGTCGGCGTCGTCCTCGGCGTTCTCCTGCTGCTCGTTCTGATCCTCCTCGCCCTCGGACTTCTCCTCGCCCTTGTCTTCGCCGCTCTCGTCGTCGAGATGGAGGTCGCGGATCATGTTGCGTGCGAGCTTGGCGAAGGCGGCCTGATCCGAGAGGTCGGCGCTTGCGGACAACCGCTCAAGCGACGCGCCGGCGCGCCTTTCGACCTCCTCGCGCCAGTAGTCGAGAACGCGGCTCGCGCTTTGCGGCGACGGCCGACCCATCAGCCGCTCACGGACGATGAGCGCTGCCGCTTCGGCGAGCGGCGGCGCCTCGTCGCCCTTATCGAGCCCCTTGTCGGCAAGCGACTTGTCGAGCGCTGCAGCGAGATTGTCGCCGACGCCCTTGAGCGCGCGTGCGCCGATCGCCTCGCATCTGACGTTTTCCAGCGCGAGGAATAGCGCCTGCGCGCCGGCGCCTTTGGGCGCAAGTCGTTGATGGGCCCGATCATCGTGGTGGGCGAGACGGAGCGCGGCGGCGTCCGCCTCGCCGCGGGCGATCGCGGCGGCCTCTCTGTCCAGCACGCGGGCGGGGAGGGGGATGCGCGCTTTCTTCCCCTGGACCTGCGCGTGGTCGCCGCCGAACGCGACCTCTACATCCGGCAGCGCGGACAGCGCCCGCGTCGTCTGGACGAGCGCGCGCTTGAAGTCTTCACGGAGCTTTTCTTTCGGGGTCATTAGGAAGGCGCGGGACTGGGGCTTGCTGGGAACGGTCGATCAGCCGGACTCCTAACATCTGCGTCTGAATGGCGCCGTTCGCAAGGCGCGTCGGTCGCCTGGGCGCGCCGACGGAAATGACTGTCGGGGCGGCGCAGACCCCGGCGTCGTCCGCAACAGGCGGCCCTCTTTCGCTAGCGCCGCCGGCCTCGCCCCCCCGACGAGGTCTGTCCCGATCACGGCTGCGGCCGAGACCCCCGGCGCCCTTGCGCCGGTCAGGAAAACCGGGCAGTGAAGCCGCGCTTTTGCAGCGCAGCAATCCCCGCACATGCTCACCCCCCTCCGCAATATCGCGATCATCGCCCATGTCGATCACGGCAAGACGACGCTGGTGGACGAGATGCTTCGCCAGTCGGGCGCGGTGCGCGCCGGGTCCGAGCAGGCGGCGAGGTCAATGGACTCGAACGCCATCGAGCAGGAGCGCGGCATCACCATTCTAGCCAAATGCACCTCGGTGCTGTGGGAGAAGGGTGCGTCGCCGGTGCGCCTCAATATCGTCGATACGCCCGGCCACGCTGATTTCGGGGGCGAAGTCGAACGCATCCTGTCGATGGTCGACGGCTGCCTCCTGCTCGTCGACGCCGCCGAAGGGCCGATGCCGCAGACGAAGTTCGTGCTGTCGAAGGCGCTGAGGCTCGGGCTGAAGCCGATCCTCGTCCTCAACAAGATCGATCGCCCAAACGCCAATGCCGATGCCGCGCTAAACGAGACTTTCGATCTGTTCGTGGCGCTCGGAGCCAACGACCGCCAGCTCGATTTTCCGACTCTCTACGCGTCGGGACGCGACGGCTGGGCGTGGGGGGCC
>JACADZ010000076.1 GCA_013389105.1 Parvularculaceae bacterium
CGCCAGGGCTTTCCGCCCTGGCGCTGGGCGAGGAGGCCGCAAGCGCGGTCGGCGCCGACCTCGTCGCGACGCGCGTTCTGGCCATCTCCGGGGCGGCGCTGCTGACGGGCGCAAGCGTTGCCCTGGTCGGCGCGGTGGGGTTTGTCGGGATTGTCGCGCCGCACCTCGCCCGAGCGTTCGTCCGTCACGATCCGGGCGCGGCGATCCTGCCGTCGGCCCTCCTCGGCGGCGCGACGCTCGCCGGCGCGGACCTTGTCATCCGCCTGCTGCCCTTCTCGCAGGAACTCAGGCTCGGCGTCGCCGCCGCGCTCGTAGGCGCGCCAGCCTTCGCCTGGATCGCGGCGACGACGCAGCGGATTGCACGATGACAAGGCTTGTCGCCGAGAGGCTCAGCATCCGGATCGGCGGGCGCCGGATCGTCGATGGCGTGGACCTCAGCGCGGACGCCGGCGAGTTCATCGGGCTTATCGGCCCCAACGGCGCGGGCAAGTCGACGCTGCTTCGCGCGCTGGCGGGTCTCATCAGGCCCGCGTCCGGCCGGGTCCTGCTCAACGGCGCGCATGTTCTCGAACTCGATCCGCGCGAACTTGCGCGCCGCCGGTCCTACCTGCCGCAGCAACGCGAACTCGCCTGGAGCTACAGCGTCGAAGCCGTCGTCGCGCTCGGGCGCTTTGCTTACGGCGCGCCGCGCCGCCTCGAGGGGGCCGATCGCGCAGCGGTCGACCGCGCGCTGGCCGCCGTCGGACTTCACGGCTTCAAGGATCGCGACGCCTTCACGCTTTCCGGCGGCGAGACGGCGCGCATGCACCTTGCCCGCGCGCTCGCTGCGGAGGCGCCGCTCCTCTTCGCCGACGAGCCCACGTCATCGCTCGATATCAGGCATCAGATCGAGATCATGCACATAATGTCCGAGGCCGCAGAGGCGGGCGGCCTCGTGCTCGCGGCGATCCACGATCTTGCGCTCGCCGCGCGCTTCTGCAGCCGGCTCATCGTCGTCGACAGGGGGCGCATCGTCGCCGACGGCCTCCCGGACGGGACGCTCTCCGCCGAGCGGCTGGCGTCGGTTTTCGCCGTTGAAGAAGACGGTCGCTCCTATCGCTTGAGCCCGTGACCGCCGAGCGGCGTCGTCGTCGCGATCTGCTCCATGCCGGCAATAAGCGGTCGGCCCTTTTCGATCGCGGCGCGGACGGACGGAAGTGCGAGCGATCTTCTCCAGCTCTCCTCCGAATCCCAGACCTCCGTTACCCACAGGCGGTCGCCGTCTTTCGGATCGACCGCGACCACATAGCTTAGGCACCCGGGCATCCCGGCGACGCCTTCGAGCAAGATCGCCGCCAGCGCGTCGCGCCGGCCCGCGATCGCGGTCATGTTTCCGATCAAGCCGTACATGGATTTGCTCCCGCGCGCACATCCGCCGACGCAGAAGGCGCCGCCGACGACCGTCCTACGGTCGATGTTCATGTCGCAAGACTCTTCGCCTTTTCCCATAGCGTTTCGGCGACTCCGAGCCGGCGCGCTTAGGCGCGCGCCGCAATGAACAGAAAATAGGAGAGGCGATTGAGATAGGCGCCCGCCGATTTGCGCGTGTCCGGTCCGAGCGCGGCGACGGCGCCGCGCTCGGCGCGCCGGCACACGGTTCGGGCGACATGCAGAAAGCCGAGGAGGGGCGCGCCGCCGGGCAGAATGAATTCCTTCAGCGGCGGCAACCCGGCGTTGAGAGCCTGCGCAGCGGCGTCGAGGCGCGCCACATGAGCGCTGGTGAGGATCGGCGCGCCCGGAAAAGCGAGAGCGCCCCCGAAATCGAACAGGTCATGCTGGACCAGATTTAAAACGTCGCGAACCGCGGCGCCCGGATCGTGCGCGAGCGCGACGCCGATCCAGGAATTGAGTTCGTCGATTTCACCCATCAACGCGATACGCGGATCCGTCTTTGGCACGCGCGCGCCGTCGGCGAGAGACGTTTCTCCGCCGTCGCCGCCCCGTGTCACGATCCTCGTCAGGCGATCAGGCATTGCCCGCCACCACTAGCGGCGATCTATGCGGCGGTCCAGTCGCGCTTGCCGATCAACGCGGGCGCTCCCATTTCTCCAAGCTGAGCATCCAGTTGAGACCCGCTGCGCTCGCCGACGTCCCGACGCTTCGTCGCTGCGACCAGGAGCCCCATGTGATCGCCGCAACTTCCCGCAGGATCAGGCGGATTCGCCCTTCCCGTAGTAGTCCTTGACCATCAGCCGCTTTTCGACGCCGGAGGGCTGATAGCCGGCCTCTTCGGCGGTCTGGCGCGGCGGCAGATCGACGGGACGGAAGGCCTCCTCGTTGAACTCGTAAGGTACGGCGTCGAGGATCGAGCGGATGCAGTTGAGCCGGCCCTTTTCCTTGTCGTCGCCGTCGACGACCCGCCAGGGCGTATGCTCCGTATGCGTCATTTCAAGCATCTTGTTCCGGTATTTGGAAAACTCGGCCCAGCGCCTTCGCGCTTCAAGGTCGATCGGCGACAGTTTCCAGCGCTTTCGCGGATCGCGGGCGCGGTCCTGGAACCGCCTCTCCTGCTCTTCCGCCGAGACATGGATCCAGTACTTGAGAAGGATGATCCCGCTCGCGGCCAGCATGCGCTCGAACGGGACGACGTCGCGCATGAACGCCTCGTGCTGCTCCGCGGTGCAGAACCCCATCACCGGCTCGACGACGGCGCGGTTGTACCAGGATCGGTCGAAAAGGGCGATCTCGCCCGCGGCGGGCAAATGGGCGACGTAGCGCTGGAAATACCACTGAGAACGTTCGACGTCTGACGGCTTCGAGAGTGCGACGATGCGCCAGATGCGCGCATTCATCCTCGACGTGATCGTCTTGATGAGTCCGCCCTTGCCGGCGGCGTCGCGTCCTTCGAAGACGATCGCGACCTTGAGGCCCTTGCGGGCGACCGTCTCCTGGAGCTTGGCGAGTTCGAATTCCAGCGGCTTCAACTCTGCGTCGTATTCGGCTCGCTTCATGAAACGCTCCGCCCGTTACCATCGAACCGGTATTCGGCGCGGCAGAATTCGCACGAGACGCGGATCGCCCCTTGCTCCATCATATGGGCGAGCTCGGCTGCGTCGTAGCGCTGCAGCACGGCTTCGATTTTGCCGGCGCTGCACCGGCAGGCCGCCTGCACCGGCCGTGGGTCGAAGACGCGCACGCCGTCCTCGTGGTAGAGTCGGTAAAGGAGCTCCTCGGCTGGAAGCCCCGTATCGAGCAGTTCGTCAGCGCGCGTCGTTTCGAGGTGGGCGGCGGCCCGCGCCCAGAGCTCCTCCTCCTCCGGTCCGTTGAGCGCCGTCTCGCCGCGTTCGCGCGCGCCGCCCGCGGCGGGAACGAACTGCGCGATGATCCCGCCAGCGCGCCATTCCTTAACCCCGCCGGGCCGCTCGATCCGGCCGACCGACAGCTTGACCGCGGTCGGAATCTGCTCCGACTGCATGAAGTAAGAGGCTGCGGCGGCCGCCAGCGACTCCCCTTCGAGCGGCGTCACGCCCTGGTACCGCTCCATGTCCGCCCCTTGGTCGATGGTGAGCGCCATATGGCCGGACCCGAGCAGCGCCGAAAGACCAACGGCCCCGTCGGACGGGTCCGACCGCAGGCTCGCCGTCGCGCGCAAATCTCCGTTTACGGAATAGTCTGCGACGAGCATGGAAACGGCCCCCTCGCCTTTCGCCTGAAGAATGAGCCTGCCGTCGAACTTGAGCGAGGCGCCCATCATGGCGACCAGCGCCGCGGCCTCTCCGACCAGCATGGCCACAGGGTCGGGAAAGCGATGCGCCGCAAGGATCTTGTCGATCGAGGGACCGAGCCGCGCCGTGCGGCCGCGGACGGCCGTGTCGCCGACCTGAAAGGGCAGAATCGCATCGTCGCCGGCCGCCGGCCCGCGCGCCATCGTCAGCTCTTCAGCTTGTAGCCGGATTTCAAAAGTTGCCGGCAGGCGAGCGCAAGGGCGATGTTCACGGAGAGCGTCGCAAGGAGGCCGCGCATCGGCGGCGCCTCGAAGACGCCGGTGAACCCGAAGCGAAAGCCGTCGATCAGGTAGAAAACCGGATTAAAGTGACTGAACGTCAAAAAGGGCTCGGGAAGGGTTGTGACGGCGTAGAACGTGCCCGAAAGAAAGGTGAGCGGCGTGATCACGAAATTGGTCGCCGCCGCGAGCTCGTCGAACTTGTTCGCCCACACGCCGCCGATGATGCCGAGAAATCCGAACATGAACGAACCAGCGAGCATGAAATAGGCGACGGCCCAAGGCTCGGCGACTCGCATCGGCGTATCCGAAAACGCCATGAACAGCGCGCAGGCGAGCGCGGCGACCATCCCGACCAGCACGCCCCGCGCCGCCGCCCCGAGCGAGAGCGCCACGCCGAGTTCGCTTGGCGACAGCGGCGGCATCAGCACGTCGACAATCGAGCCCTGAACCTTGCCGATCATGAGCGAGGAGGAGGAGTTGGCGAAAGCGTTGGACAGCACGGCCATCATGACGAGGCCTGGCGCAAGGAACTCCGCATAAGGAACGCCATGGACGGCGCGGGAGGCGCCGAAAGCCTGCATGAAGACGACGAGAAAGAGAGCGGTCGAGACCAGCGGCGCGAAGATGGTCTGAAACGACACCTTCATGAAGCGGCGTATTTCGCGCTGCGTCAGCGTAAGGAGACCGATCCAATTCACAGCGCCGAACCGCTGGCGTCCGAAGCCGGTTCGACCGTGCGCGGCCGCGTGCTGCAATGATGCCGTCATGGCGGCGGTGTCGCGCGCTGCTCCAGAAGGGTCAAGGCGCGATACAGGGAGCCCCGCTCGGGCCTCTACATCTTGTGTGCAAAAAAATGATTCGCGGCCATGTTGTGTTTTCGAATCAGTCGGCTACTATATCTAGGCGCTGCGACGAAGTGCAGCGGCATATGGCACAAGATATAGTGAAGTTCAGCCGCACCGCGGCGGGCGCGGTCATCCGGAAAAATGGGAGCGGGCAATGGCGTGGAACGACGAGCGGGTCGAGCTCTTGAAGAAGTTCTGGGCGGAAGGGCTGTCGGCCAGCCAGATCGCCTCGAAGATGGGGGGCGTCACCCGGAACGCGGTGATCGGCAAAGTGCATCGGCTCGGCCTCTCGGGACGCGCTGCTCCAGCCACTCCCCAGCGCGGACGCAGCTACGAGCATGAACTCGAGGAGGCCGCCGGCGAGTTTGCCGACGCGCCTGTTTCAAAATCGATCGTTCCGGAACCGGAATTCATCGCGCCAATCGTCCTGGATACCGGGGACAAGGCGACGGTCGCCACCCTGAAGAACAATATGTGCAAGTGGCCTATCGGCGATCCGGCGCGTGATGATTTCCATTTTTGCGGTCAGGGCGCTCCGACCGGCAAATCCTATTGCGCCTATCACGCGCGCCTCGCCTTTCAGCCGGCGCCGGCGAAAAGACCGGAACGCCGCGTCGAGGTCGCCCAGATCGGCGTCCGGCGCGCGGGCTGAGATCGCCCGCGCGAGAGCGGGCGCCACGTCAGGCGTCCAGTGAATAACCGGCTGACCGGACAGTGCGAATGGGGTCCGATTCATCGTTCCGGGTGAGCGCTTTTCGAAGACGCCCGATGTGAACGTCGACTGTCCGCACCTCCACGTCCGAGTCGGCGCCCCAGACGGCGTTAAGAAGCTGTTCTCGGGAGAAGACGCGACCTGGGTGCTGAATGAGGTGGTCGAGCAAACGGAACTCGGTCGGGCCAAGATGAACTTCCTGGTCCCTCCGATAGACCCGATGGCCCGTTCGATCGACGCGGATATCTCCCGCGCGAACTTCTTCGCCGGCAAGCGCAGGTCGGATGCGCCGCAGCACGGCCCGCATGCGCGCAGTCAGTTCGTTGGTTGAGAACGGCTTGGTCATGTAGTCGTCCGCGCCCGTGTCCAGACCGCGCACGCGGTCAGCTTCCTCAGAGCGCGCTGTTAGCATGACCACGGGGATGTTGCGGGTCTCCGGTTCGGCGCGAAGCCGGCGACACACTTCAATCCCGGAAATCTTCGGCAACATCCAGTCGAGAATGATGATGTCGGGCGGGCGCTCTTCCACGCGCAGGAGCGCCTCCTCGCCGTCGCCGGCGATATCGACCTCGAAGCCTTCGCGCTTCAGGTTGTAGTCAAGAAGCGTTGCAAGCGATTCCTCGTCTTCCACCACCAGTACGCGCGTCGCCGCCATCACTCTCTCCTCAGACGCCCCTCGGGTTTCTCAAAATCGTTGTTGAGGTTTGATCACCCTTCGGCCGCTCGACAATCAGCGCGGACCCCGTCAGCAGAAAATGCAGGTCCTCGGCGATGTTGGTCGCGTGATCGCCGACCCGCTCGAAATTCTTGGCGATGAAGACGAGATGCGTCCCGGCGCTGACGGCGGTCGGATCGTGCATCATGGATTCAAGAATCTCGCGGTAGACCGAGTTGTAAAGCTCATCGAGATCGTCGTCGCCGCCCCAGACCGCCTTGGCGGCGACGAGATTGCGCGCCGCGAATGCATTGAGGATGTCGCTGATCTGGCGGAGGCTTGCGCGTCCCATGCGCCCGACGCCGGCATACGGCTTGGCCGGCTTCTCGCGCGCCACGACCAGCGTGCGCTTGGCCACGTTCTTGCTCATGTCGCCGACGCGTTCGAGTTCGCCGGCGACCCGCATATAGGTCATGATTTCCCTCAGCGTGCTCGCGTCGTACGGGCCGCCGAGGAGCAGGGACATGACTTTCGCGTCGATCGATTGGTGCGTGGCGTCGACGCGCTCGTCCGAACGAATGACGCGCTCGGCCGCATCGACGTCGCGGCGCTCGAAGGCGCCGACCGCTTCGGATAGCTGAGCTTCGACTAGGCCCGCCATCTGGGCGAGGTCGACTTCCAGGCCCTGAAGCCGCTCGCGCGGCCGGATGGGGGTGGGGATCGCCATGCTCTGTTCCAATACGTCCCGGCCTATTGCCGAGGTTTTGTGTCAGTTTTCGTACAGCGCAATCATTGCGCGTTTTGGGAGGCCGCGCCAGCAGCCGGCAAGGGGGCGGCTCCCGCCCCGCCGGCCCGCGGCCGCAGCGCCCGGAAGTAGCAGGTGAAGGACGTGCCGCCGGCGAGACGGCTCTCGATCTGCAGACCGCCCTTATGGCGGTTAACGATGTGTTTGACGATGGCGAGGCCAAGCCCGGTGCCCCCTGTCTTGCGGCTGCGCTCAACGTTTACTCGGTAAAACCGTTCAGTCAGCCTCGGCAGGTCGGCGCGATCAACGCCGGGGCCGAAGTCGCGCACCTGCAGGTAGATGATCCCGTCAGCGTCGGCGGCCCGGCGGGCCGCGACCTGAGCGGCGGAGTCGCCGACGCGGTGCGCAATTTCTCCGTCCGCGGAGAGAGACGGCGCGACGCCGCGGCCGAGCCTTATCTTCACAAGCGCGGGGTCTCCGCCGTACTTGACGGCGTTGTCGATCAGATTCTGGATCGCCTGGAAGATTTCGTCCCGCTCGCCGTGGATTTCGAAAGGGGCCGCGTCGTCTTCGCATTCGAAGTCGATGATCGCCTCGGTGCGCTCGAGGATGGGTCCGAGCCCGTCGATCACGTCTTTGGCGGTTTCGCGAATGTCGATCGTCTTGGTGGGGGGCACATGCTCGTTGAGCTCGATGCGCGAAAGAGACATCAGGTCGGCGACGAGACGCTGCATGCGCTCGGCCTGACTTTGCATGATGCCGAGAAACTTTTCCTGCGCCTCTTCATCCCTGCGCGCCGGGCCGCGCAGGGTCTCGATGAAGCCGATGAGCGATGCGAGGGGGGTCCTCAGCTCGTGGCTCGCGCTGGCGATGAAGTCGGCGCGCATTTGCTCGAGGCGCCGCTCGGTCGTCAGGTCGCGGATGAAGACAAGCGTCCGCGCGTCGGCCTCGCGATCCGCAGTGAGCGGCGCGATGAAGGCCCGGCACGACCGCTCGACCGCCCCGGCGGCTGTGAATTCAACAGTTTGCGGGCGTTTGGTCCTCTCGACGGTCTCGACAGCCTCGAACACGGCCGGCGCGCGAAGCGCCGCCGCAAAATGCCTCCCCTCGAGTTCAGCCCCGCCCAGGAACTCCTCTGCAGCCGGATTGGCGATTTTCACCATGCCGGCGTCGTCAAGAATGAAGAGCGGTTCCGGCAGCGCCTGAGCGACCCCGCGGGCGAGCAAGAGGCTTTCGATTTCGGACTCGCGCGCCGCGAGCTGCGTCTCAATCACGCGCTGGACCGGCGTCGCCCAGTCGCGCCCGGAAGAAAACCGGTAGCGCACGTAGAGCGCGGCCAAAAAGGCAAGAAATGCCGCGAGGGGCAGCGCCCACCCTGGGAGCCAGGACGCGGCGCCCGCCGCGTCCGGAAGCGCCAGGCGAACGGCGAGGATCGCAGCCACGCCGGCCGCGATGCCGACGCTCCAGGCGAAGTCCCGCGCGCGCATGCGCGCGGCGGGCTTCCGGATCAGATCTGCGAGATCCTCATCCATGTCCTAAGGTCAGCTTCGCCGGGCCTTCTCGGCGGCGATCCAGGCGTCGATATTCCGCTCAAGGATCGACAGCGGCAAGGCGCCCTCGCCGAGAACGGCGTCGTGAAATCTCCGCAAGTCGAACTTCGGCCCGAGCGCCTTGCTGGCGCGCGCGCGCAGTTCCTTGAGTTTCAACTCGCCGATCTTGTAGGCGAGCGCCTGCCCCGGCCAGGCTATGTAACGATCGACCTCGGCCTTGATATTGTGCTCGGAGAGGGCGGTGTTCTCCTTCATGAACTCGATCGCCTGTTCACGGGTCCAGCCCTTGGCGTGCATGCCGGTGTCGACGACCAGCCGGCAGGCGCGCCACATTTCATAGGAGAGCCGGCCGAAATTCGAGTACGGATCTTCATAGAACCCGACATCGAGGCCGAGACTTTCGGCGTAAAGACCCCAGCCCTCGACGAACGCCGTGAAAAACCCGTGCTTGCGGAACTCGGGCAGATCGAGCTCTTGCGCCAGCGCGATCTGGAAGTGGTGGCCTGGGACGGCTTCGTGGAGGGTCAGCGCCTCGATTTCGAACAGCGGCCGCGTGTCGAGCTTTGACGTATTGACCCGATAGACCCCTGCGCTGCCGCCGTCCGGGGCCGGCGACTCGTAATAGGCGGTGGTCGTTCCTTCGGCGATGTCGGCGGGCACCTCTTTTAGCGTATACGGCGCGCGCGGCAGACGCGTGAACAGCTTCGGCAGCTCGCCGTCGATCTTCTTGGCGACGGCCGAATTCTTCTCCATCAGCTCCTGCGGCGACTTTGCATAGAATTTCGGGTCGCTGCGCAGATAGGCCTGGAAAGCCTTGAAGTCCCCCTCGAACTTTACGGCCCTGATGACGGCGTCCATTTCCTTGCGAATACGCTTGACCTCCGCCAAACCGAGCGCGTGGATCTCCTCCGGAGACTTGTCGGTCGTCGTGAAGGTGCGGACCCGGTAGGCGTAATAGGCCGCGCCGTTCGGAAGGCTCGACGCGGAGATGTCCTTTCGGCAGGCGGGCTTGTATTCGGTCTCATAGAACCGGCCGAATGCGGCGACTGCCGGAACCGCTTTCTCCCGTATCGCCGCCGCGCCTGCGGCGGTTAGCTTCTTCCAGTCCGCCGGCGAGATCGACGCCGGTCGCTTGTCGAACGGCCGGTGGAGCGCGCTCTTGGCGGGGTCGTCGACGACATGGAAGGCGATGGATTTCTCAAAGCCCTCCATGGGGGCGCAAGGCTGGGTCCAGCCTTCTTTGACGCCGGCTTTCAGCCGTTCGATCGTCCCGTCGACATACTTGGGCGCGGCGTTGAGGCGTGCGATATAGCTTTCGTAGTCAGCCTTGGTGAAGAAAGGGAGATCATCGGGCAGGCCCGCCAGAAAGGTGTGCGGTCCCGCGCGATTGGTGATCGCGAGGTACCTGCCGCCGAAGGTTGCGCCTTCGATGTCGCGCGCGAGATCGAGGCGAAGCAGGTCCCGGTTGAGCCGGTCACGATCGGACAGGCCGCCGCTTTCCAGCGCGTCCAGCCGGGCGAGAAACTCCATTTTTTTGGCCAGGGCCGCGTCGTCGGCGGCAAGACTGCGATCGGGCAAGAGGTTGTCGTACTTTCTCACCCCCTGCCGGGTGGCCTCCACGGGATTCTGCTCGAGGTTCCACGCCCAATGGTCCGCAATGATCGCATCGAGGCTGTCCGCGGCCAGCGCGTTCGTCTGCAGCGTCACCGCCGCCAGCGCCAGCATCGCCGTCAATTTCATGTGCTTCTCCCGTTCTGTTCCCGTTCGCCCCAAACATCGTATTCGTCCGAATGGACGATTCGTGCGCGGACGATGTCGCCGGCTCGAAGATCGGTGTCGCCTTCCAGAATGACGGCGCCGTCGATCTCGGGAGCGTCCGCGTAGGACCGCCCAACCGCCCCGTCGTCGTCGACCTCGTCGATGAGCACATCGAGACTTCGCCCGATCCATCCCTTGAGGATGTCCGCCGAAATCTCCTGCTGCGCTTCCATCAGCCGGGCGAAACGCTCCTGCTTCACTTCCTCGGGCACCGCGCCCGGCAGGTCGTTGGCCGCGGCGCCTTGCACTGGCTCAAACTTGAAGCAGCCCACCCGATTCAGCCTGGCTTCGCGCAGCCAATCGAGAAGGAACTCGAAGTCATCCTCGGTCTCGCCTGGAAACCCGACGATGAATGTGGACCGCAGCACGATGTCGGGAGCGACGGCCCGCCAGCGGCGGATCTGCTCCAGCGTCTTTTCCTGGTGCGCCGGCCTGCGCATCGCTTTGAGGATACTCGGACTTGCGTGCTGGAAGGGGACGTCGAGGTAGGGAAGGATCTTTCCCTCCGCCATGAGCGGCGTCACCGCATCGACATGCGGGTATGGATAGACGTAGTGAAGCCGCACCCAGACGCCGAGTTCCCCGAGACCGCGGCATAGATCGACGAACCGCGTCTCGTAGGCGGCGCCGCGCCATGAATAAGGCGCATACTTGAGGTCCGCGCCGTAGGCTGAGGTGTCCTGCGAAATGACGAGAAGCTCCTTAACGCCCGCAGCGACAAGCTTCTCGGCCTCCTTCAGCACCGCGTCGACGCGTCGGCTCGCAAGCCGTCCACGCATCGACGGAATAATGCAGAAGCTGCAGGAGTTGTTGCAGCCTTCGGAAATCTTCAGATACGCGTAGTGCCGGGGCGTCAGCCTGACGCCCTGCGGGGGCACCAGGTCGAACAGCGGATCGTGCGGGGGCGGCGCTGCTTCGTGCACGGCGTCCATCACGGCCTCGTATTGATGCGGGCCGGTCACGGCGAGCACCTTCGGATGGGCTTGGCGGATGAGGCTCTCCTCGGCGCCGAGACACCCGGTCACAATGACCCGGCCGTTCTCGGCGATAGCTTCGCCGATGGCCTCGAGCGATTCGGCGCGCGCCGAGTCGAGAAAACCGCAGGTGTTTACAAGAACGGCGTCGGCGCCGGCGTAGTCGGGCGAGATTTCGTAGCCCTCGGCTTTCAGCCGGGTGATGATTCGTTCCGAATCGACAAGCGCTTTGGGGCACCCAAGGCTGACGATGCCGATCTTCGAGGGTTTCGGGGCCGCGCGTTTCATGGCGCGGGCTTAGCGCGCAGGACGCGGTTCTGAAAGCCTCAGCGGGGCCGCAGCACGGCGAAAACGACGCCGCCGAGACCGCCGGCCAAGCACTGCAGCAGGAAGCCCATGGTTCCGCGTGCGCCGGCGATCGGCGTCGTCGTATAAAACTGCTGCGACATGAGATAGAGCGCAAGCGCCACCGCGGCGGCCCCGGCCAGGGGATAGGCGATGGGCGCGAGCGGCTTAAGGATGCGTTTGACCCCGAAAGCCACCGTGAAACCTACCGCGAGCCCGATCGAAATAACGGCGGGATAGGCCGGGATCAGTCCGACCATGTCGTCGAGCGTAGAGGTCACGCGAAGCGCCGGCGTGATCTCCGCCCCCAAGGCGGCGAGCCGAGCGAGCACCATTTGCGAGTGGAAGACCGCGCCGCAAAACGAGGCGACGATGGCGGCCGCGCAGAAGGCAACCAATGTGCGCAGAACTTTCATGAGGCTCCCCGTTTGCCCACAATCGGGTCGTCAGGATAGAAGACCAACATCGGGATTGGAATGGGTAGCGACATGTCAGACATGCGAGGATTTTTGCGGCGCCTTCCTTCGGCTCTGTGTTCACTCGCCGCATTTGGCGCGTCGGTCCTCGCCGCCGCCGGCGCGAGCGAGAACCCGCAGACCTTCCAGCAAGCGCCGGCGCCGGACGGCGCGACTTCAATCAAAGTCGAAACCCTGGCCGAAGGCCTTGCGAATCCCTGGAGCATCGGCTTCCTGCCGGACGGAGCGATTCTGGTCACGGAACGGCCGGGGCGGCTGAGGGTCGTCAAGGACGGCGCCTTGGTCAAAGAACCTGTCGCCGGAGTACCAGCGCCCTATGTCGCCAATCAGGCCGGCCTTTTCGAGGTTCTTCCGCATCCGGATTTTGCGAACAACCATCTGATTTACCTATCCTATGCGCACGGGACGAAGGAGTCGAATTCGACCCGCGTGGTCAGCGCCGAATTCGACGGCGCCTCGCTCAAGAACATCAAAACAGTTTTCGAGGCGCGGCCGACGCGCGACAAGCCGGTGCACTACGGCGGCAGGCTTGCCTACATGCCCGACGGAACGATGCTGGTGAGCCTCGGCGACGGTTTCGACTATCGCGAGAAAGCTCAGACGCTCGACAACGGCTTCGGCAAGATTGTGCGCGTCAATCTCGACGGCACTTTCCCGGCGGATAATCCGTTTACGAAGAAGGCCGGCGCGCTTCCCGAGATCTGGTCATACGGCCACCGCAATGTCCAAGGCCTAGCGGTCGATTCTGCGAGCGGCATCGTCTATGAGACCGAGCACGGCCCGCGAGGAGGCGACGAACTCAACGTGATTTCGGCGGGGAAGAATTACGGCTGGCCGCTCGCGTGCTACTGCATAGACTACTCCGGCGCCAAGGTGACTCCGTTCACCAGCTTCAAGGGAACCGAGCAACCGCAGAAATACTGGACGCCGTCGATTGGGCCCTCGGGCCTTGCGGTTTACCGCGGCGCGCTCTTCAAAGCCTGGCAGGGCGACCTGCTGGTCGGCGCCATGGCTATGAGGGCGCTCCACCGCATCGATATGGAGAACGGCAAGATCGTCGGCGAGGAACGCTACCTCGTCGGGGAGCGCATTCGCGATGTTAGGGTTGGTCCGGACGGCGCCGTTTACGTCACCACGGAGGATCGGAGCGGCAGTCCTGTGGGAAAACTGTTGCGCCTGACGCCCGCGAAATAGGCGCGAGGCCTACTTGCCGTCGTCATCATCCAGAGCGTCCTCGACCTTTTCGAGCGGGTCGAACTCGCCGTCGTTTTCCGTTGCTTCATCATGCGCGAGGACGCCTGCCCCCGCGACCGCGAGGACGACGCAGCCTGAGAGCTGCACCGACGCTGCGGCCAGGAGAAGGAAACTACCTGCGGTCTTCAGCATTCGACCGGTATTCAGCATTCGACGCTCCCGACTTACAATTCAAAGGATTCCCTTAGCCGAGTTCAGCTTTTCAATCGGCTAACGGCAAGCGCAAATTCCAATCGACCGCGGCGTCAGGCCTTGGCCTTTCTGCGCCGCAGCCCTCTCAGCCAGGCAAACACGATCCAGAGCACCACAAGGCCGAGGATGAAAAACGGCCACGTCGTGGAGACCAGCGTCACCACGCCGGCGAGCGCCGTCATGGAATTCCGGCCGAAATCGGAGAAGGCGTCGGCCAGCGGCTTGAACATGGACGTCGCCGTTTCGGGGTCGGACTGATATGAAACCTGGAGCGCCGACATGGCGACGCGCGCCTTCGCCGCCTCGAGTTGGGCCGTCATCGAGTCGATTTCCCCTTGGACCTCGGCGAGCGCGCGTTCGGCGGCGAGCACGTCGTTCAGGGAGCCTTCGCGCGTCTCGAGGAGCTGCCTAATCCGCTCTCGCAGCGCCCTTTTGGCGGCAAGACGGGCCTCGGTGTCGACGATGTACTGGGTCAAATCTTCCGTGCTCACCGTATTTGCGGTGAGCACGCCGCCTGCGTTCGACGCGTCCGAGGCGATTTCAGCGCGAAACGTCGCAAGCCATTTCGGCTCCGCGCGGAGGTTCAGATAGCCGGAGACGACTTCCTGATCTTCGCCGTAGGTTTGTACAGACGATCCCAGCACCTGGCAGACCGAAGCGCCCGCCTCGATGCACTTTTTCTCATGCGCGGCGACCATCGGCGCGATCGCCGCCTTGGGGGCCTCGATGCCCATCGAATAGGAGTAGGCGAGCATGACGCCGGCCTGCGCGGGCGCCTCGCCTCCGCCAGGCGGCGGCGCGGGGGCAGACTCCGCGACGGCCATATCGGCCTCGGCGTAGCCGCCGCGGCTGACCGACTTCGATGCGGCGGGCGCGGCCGCGTCCTGCGAACAGCCGCCGGCGCTCAGCGCCGCAACCAGTACGAGGCAAATCGCTCGCTTCCAGGCAGAATTCATTGTAGATCCCCGCTATCGCCGCGCCGGGGAAGATAGGCCAGTCGCGAGCCTCGCGCCAGAACCGCCTCGGGCGAGGAACTTACTCGCCGGCGAGCGAGTCGAGGGCTTCGTAGAGCGGCAGCTTGCCGGCCGCGACGAGATCGCGCTCGCGCGCGGGCTGGCCGAGACGGGCGCGATAGACCCACACATTGGTCAGCACTTTCTCAACGAAATCGCGGCTTTCCGGGTTCGGAATGCTCTCTATGAAGAGCAGCGGATCGTCGATGTCGAGTTCGCGCTTCCAGCGGCTGAGATTTCCGGGGCCGCCGTTATAGGCGAGCGCCGTATCGAAAAGGTCGCCGCCGGACGTCGTCGAGATGAGGTGGTTCACATAGGTCTGGCCGAGTTCGAGATTATAGGCCGGATCGTAAAGCCGATTCCGCCCCTTGCCGCGGATCAGACTCTTGTCTTTGGCCATGAAGCTCGCGGTCCGCGGCATAAGCTGCATGAGGCCGCGCGCCCCGACGCGGCTGGTCGCCTCGACCTTAAACTTCGATTCCTGGCGCATCAGCGCGTAGAGGACGGCGCGATCCGCTTTGAATCCGCCAGCGGGCTCATAGGCGGGAATGGGAAACAGGCCCGGCTCGAACGCCGGTCCCTCGTTCGCCAAGGCAATGTCGAGTTGTGCGGCAGGCAATTCAAGCGCGACGGCCACGCCCAAGAGATCCGCCGCCTGCTGATCGTCGATGAGGCCATGGGCCCACCGCAGTTCGAGGTCAGCTTCGAGGTCCTCTCCGACTTCGGTAAGCGCGACGGCGCGCTTCACTCCGGGAGCCTTGGCTGCGAGCGCCGCGAACGCAGAAGGGGTCACGGGCGGTGCGGACCAGTTGTAGGGATAATCTCGGCCGAGCTGCGACAAGGCGAGTTGCCCATAGAAGGTGAACGGGAACCCGGCTGCGATTTCAAGATTTGGCGTCACACGATCGGTTTGGCCGGCAGCGAGCGCCGCACGCGCCGCCCAGAAGCCAGCTGCTGAACGCAGAGCATCCTCCTGGAAAGCGACCTTGGCCTGACGCTCGAATTGATCGAGGGCCGCCGCGGGGTCCCCGTCGCGGAAAGAGACGAGGCCTGCGATCCAGTAGGCGAGGACGGCGACGTCGCCGTTTCGCGCCGCAACCTCGCGCGCAAGGTCGCCGGCAGTGTCGGTATAACCTTGAAAATAATAGCTCGCAGCCACCCAGGAGCGCATGCGATCGAACTGACGCTGCGTGATCTCGCGGCGCGAAAGCCGTCGCTCCAGTTCCTTCAGCGCTTCACCCGCCATTTCCTTCTTGCACAGCGTGCGGATGCGACCCTCGATTTGTCTCAGGAGCGGCGCACTCGTTCTCTCGTAGTCGGCCGCGAGCGCCGGATGAAACTCAAATGTTCTGTCGGCGGCGCGCCACTTGCGCCCGGCGGGCCGCACCGTCGCGGACGCTCCCTTGGGCCGCTTTCTGTTGGCGAGACTGTAAATCTTTTCGGCGCCCGGAAGGTCCGCGTAGTAGGCCATCCAGCGCTTCAGTTCATCGTAGGTGGCGCGGTAGCCTGGGCTCATGTAACGCTGCAGCAGGACGTGGCCCATGAGGAGGTCGTCCGACAAAGACGCAGCGCGTGCGTCGGCATCGGACCAGCGCCCGTCCTCCTGAAGGTCGAGTATTTCGCGATAGGTTTCCCGGTCCTTGGCCGAGAGCACGGAGAGACGCGCCTGCTCGTGCACGACCTTTTCGGCCCGCGCCGCCGTTGCAGGCACAAAGGCGGCGAGCGCCAGCAACGCAATCGCCAGAGTCCGCATCAACTGCTCCCGACTTCCCGATGCTACTTATGCCGCCCGCGAACGGCGAGCGCCAGCGAAGGTTGCGGCGCTGACGGTTGACGGGGCCTCAACGGCAGGCGGCGCTAAGAACCCATTAACCTTCTCTCAAGGGCGAGAAGGTCGGCCCAGGCGAGGCGCTTGTGCGCAGGGCTTCGGAGCAGGAACGCCGGATGGAAAATAGGGAGCGCATCGACCTTGGCGCCGCCCTTCGTTTCGACAGTTCGCCAAACGCCGCGCGACCGCATGATCCCCGGCAGCGCCAGCAGCGCCTGGAGCGGGACCCCGCCGGCGATCAGAACCGCCTTGGGCGCCGTAATCTCGATCAGGCGATCTACAAAAGGCCGGCACACCGCGATTTCGACCTGCGTAGGCGCGCGGTTTCCCGGCGGCCGCCAGTAGACTACGTTCGAAATCAGCGTGTCGGCCTTGCGCGAGCGACCGATGGCCGCGAGCATCCTGTCGAGAAGCTGTCCGGCGCGACCGACAAAGGGCTTACCGGCGGCGTCTTCATCGCGCCCCGGCGCCTCCCCGATCACGAGCAGCTCGGCGCCCGCGACGCCGTCGGCGAACACCGTGTTACGCGCCCCGGCTTTGAGGCTGCAGCCCTCGAAGGCGCGCACCGCGGCTTCGAGTTCATCATGGGTCCGACAGAGGGCCGCCGCCTGTTGCGCAGCGGCGACCGCCTCGTCAGCCGGCATGGGCGGCGGCGCGCCAGGTGACGCGGCGGCGCGCGCGGCAACCGAAGCCCGGACGCGTTCTTCAGGCGGCGTGGCCGTCTCGGATTGCGGTTTCGACAGCGCGTACCAGTTGCACGCCTCGGCGGCGACGGCCTCATCGACGCCCATTTCGGCGTACCAGCGCACCAGCGCCATGACAGGTGTGCCGGTCATGGCGCGACGACGATCATCCTTCGGCTTTTTCCACGAACCGCTCGAAATCGCCGAGCGAACAGGAGCCCATGAACGCGCCGCTGCCGCTGTCGATCACCTGAACAATCTCGTTCCGGCAAAGGGTTGGACCGGTGGTCGAGTACTGAATGTAGGTGTTGCGCCGGGCGCCGTTGCAATCGTTCGAGGTCTGGTTGAAGTAGACGTCGCCGGTATTGCTCTTGACGAAGATGATGCTGTCTTCGACGAACTTCATCGTGTCGATCTGGCGCAGCGACAGGCAACTCTGCGTGTCGCCCGTGGGCTTGTATTTGCCGAGAATCTCGGCGCCCTTGGATGACACCAGCCGCACGTCGCCGGCGAACGCCGCTCCGGCCGCGAATAGAACGCAGACGCCTGTCAGATACGCTCGCATGCTCTCCTCCATTTCGCCCGCCCGCGCGCAGTCTACATGAGCCGGCCGCAATTGAGTAGGCGCTCGCGAAGCTGTGATGGTCAGTCGATCCCGAGCTTCTTCTTGAGAATGTCGTTGACCGCGGCCGGATTGGCCTTTCCGCCCGTCGCCTTCATGACCTGCCCGACGAACCAGCCGAAAGTTTTCGGCTTCGCTTTGACTTCCTCAACCTGCCTGGGGTTCGCCGCGATGATTTCGTCGACGGCCCTTTCAATCGCGCCCGCATCGGTCACCTGTTTCAGGCCCTTTTCGGCCACGATCGTCGCCGGATCCCCGCCGCCCTCGAGCATGATCTGGAACACGTCCTTGGCGATGCGCCCCGAGATCGTGCCGTCGCATATGAGGTCGATCAGTCGCCCGAGCGCCGCGGCCTTGATCGGCGACTGGTCGATCTCAAGTCCCTTCTTGTTGAGGGCTCCGAACAGCTCGGTCGTGACCCAGTTGGCGGCAAGTTTGCCGTCGCGGCCTTTCGCGACCTCCTCGAAATAGGCGGCGCGGTCCTTGTCCGCCGCGAGCACGGCCGCGTCGTAACCTGAAAGACCGAAATCCCTCATGAAGCGTCGCTTCTTGGCGTCGGGGAGTTCTGGGAGGCTGAGCCTGATGCGCTCCACGAAAGCCGGATCGAGCTCGAGCGGCAGAAGATCGGGGTCCGGAAAATAGCGGTAGTCATGCGCGTCTTCCTTCGAGCGCATGGGCCTCGTCTTTCCTGTCGCGACGTCGAAGAGGCGCGTTTCCTGATCAATCTTGCCGCCGCTTTCCAGGACTTCGATCTGGCGGCGCGCCTCATACTCGACAGCCTGCTTGACGAAGCGAATGGAGTTCACGTTTTTGGTTTCCGTTCGCGTGCCGAAAGGCCCGCCGGGACGCCGCACCGACACGTTGACGTCGGCGCGCATCGACCCCTCTTCCATATTACCGTCGCAGGCGCCGAGGTAGCGAAGGATCGTGCGCAGCTTCGAGTAATAGGCGGCGGCTTCGTCGGCGGATCGCATGTCCGGTTTGGAGACGATCTCCATGAGCGCGACGCCGGAGCGGTTCAAGTCGACATACGACTCCTTCGGCGAGAGATCATGGATCGATTTGCCCGCGTCCTGCTCGAGATGCAGGCGCTCGATGCCGACCCGGATGGTCTCGCCGTCGTCGAGTTCGACTTCGACTTCCCCTTCGCCGACGATCGGATCCTTGTACTGCGAGATCTGGTAGCCCTGCGGCAGGTCCGGATAGAAGTAGTTCTTCCGGTCGAACCGCGACCACAGATTGATTTTCGCATTTAGGCCAAGGCCGGTCTTCACCGCCTGCTCGACGCAATAGCCGTTGATGACCGGCAACATCCCAGGCATCGCCGCGTCGACGAGGCTGACGTTTTCGTTCGGTCCTGCGCCATACTCGGCCGACGCGCCCGAGAAGAGCTTCGACTTGGAGAGCACCTGCGCATGGACTTCGAGGCCGATCACAACCTCCCAGTCGCCGGTCGCGCCTGAGAGCAGTTTCCGCGGTTCGCTCATGGTCTTACGCCTTCGGTTCGGAGCGCGCGGTTGTAGCCCCGGCGAGGCTCGTGGCGCTAGCCGCTTCGCGCAATTCGCGCTTGCGTTCGTCCGGCAATTCGCGCCAGTCGAGGCCCTCGATGGCGGCCTCCATGGCGTAAAGCGCGTTCAGCGTGATCGCCGCGCCGAAGGCGAACTTGAGCCGCGCATACGCCTCCACCACGCCGACGCGCGCGAGCTGCTCGGCCGTGGTGATATCGACCTCGGCCAGACGGTTTTCCATGACCGGCCCAAGGTTCAAAAGGTCGCGAATACGCGTCACGCAACTGCTCCTTTTTCGGCCCGTTCGATGACGCCCCTGACCGCAGCCAGAACCCGCCGCGGGAACTGAAGCTCCAGGAAGTGGGAACCCCCTTTAACCACGTCGAGAACGACATCCGCGTCAGGCGGGAAGTAACTCCTCAGTGTGCGCGCATCCGACAGGGCGACGAGGTGATCGACGTCGCCATGGAGGATTGTGACCGGCGCCTTGAGGTCTTTCAGACGGGCGAAAAGCGGCCCGACCTGCGAGCGGCGTCCCGCGACTTCCGCTCGGCTGTGATGAAGGGTCTTCGGCAGGAGATTGCGCACCACCGGTTGGCCGCCCAAGTCGACAAAGGGCTGAACCCAGCCGCGCGGCTCCGTGACGAGCGCCGCGGCGGTCACGACGCCTTTCACCTTGCCCGGATGATCAAGCGCGCATTTTAGCGCGAGTTCGCCGCCGTAAGAGACGCCGAGCGTCACCACCTTCTTGTCGTCCTCGAGAAACGGCTTTGCGACCGCGACCTGATCCTCAAAATTGAGATAGGCGCGGGACGCGCCTTTCTCAAATCCGGGGCGCATCAACAGCACCACTTCGATATCGTCAGGCGCGAGATTGAGAATGCGATCGAAGAGGTATTTGCGGGACGGCGTCCCGGGGAACATGACAAGCCGCCAGGGTGCGGCAGGCGATTCGGCGACCCAGGCCTGCGTGAGGCAGGGCCTGCTGACCTCGATTTCACGGATCGGACGCGACATCGCCGATGTTACGCCCACCATGACTGGGGCTGGACCTTGAACGCCGCCGACTTCTCGATCGCGGCCGCGCCCCTGAACAGCGTCTCCTCGTCGAACGGCCGGGCCAGAAGCTGCAGGCCGAGCGGAAGGCCGTCCTTGTCTAGTCCGGCCGGCACCGAAATTCCGGGCAGACCGGCCAGGTTGGCGGTTACGGTGAACACGTCGTTGAGGTACATCTGCACCGGATCGTTCGCCTTTTCGCCGAGCGCGAAGGCGGCCGACGGCGCCGAGGGCGTCAGGATCAGGTCGACCTTGCCGAAGGCGTCGACAAACTCATCGAAGATCCGTTTACGGACTTTTTGCGCGCGCAGGTAGTACGCGTCGTAATAGCCGGCCGACAACACATAGGTGCCGATCAGGATGCGGCGCTTCACTTCTTTGCCAAAGCCCTCGGCCCGGCTCTTCTCATAGAGCGAGCGGATGTCGGTCGTTTCCTTCGAGCGCCAACCGTATCGGACGCCGTCGTAGCGCGCGAGGTTGGACGAGGCCTCGGCCGGCGCGACGATGTAATAGACAGGCAGCGCGTATTTGGTCAGCGGCAGGGAAATCTCGACGATCTCGCACCCCGCGGCCTTCAGCCAGTCGACGCCCTGAGCCCACAGCTTCTCGATCTCGACCGGCATGCCGTCGACCCGATATTCCCTCGGGACGCCGATCCTTAGCCCTTTTACGGACATCCCGACGGCGGCCTCATAGTCAGGGACCGGACGATCCACCGAGGTCGAGTCTTTGCGGTCGTGGCCCGCCATGGAACGCAGCATGATTGCGGCGTCGCGGACGTCGCGGGCGATGGGACCGGCCTGGTCGAGCGACGAGGCGAAGGCGACGATGCCCCAGCGCGAGCAGCGCCCATAAGTCGGCTTGACGCCGACCGTACCCGTCAGCGACGCCGGCTGGCGGATGGACCCGCCGGTGTCGGTCGCCGTCGCGGCCGCGCACAAATGCGCCGCCACCGAGGCGGCCGAACCGCCCGATGATCCGCCCGGCGTCAGTTTGGCGTTCTCGCCCCTCTTGCGCCAGGGATTGACGACCGGCCCGTAAAAGCTCGTTTCGTTCGACGAGCCCATGGCGAACTCGTCCATATTGAGTTTGCCAAGCATGACTGCGCCGTCCCGCCAAAGATTGGCGGTGACGCTCGACTCGTAGGGAGGCCGGAACCCATCGAGGATATGCGAGCCAGCGGTTGTCAGGATCCCTTCAGTGCAGAAGAGGTCCTTGATGCCGAGCGGCGCGCCCTCAAGCGGCCCGCCCTCGCCTCTGGCGAGGCGCGCGTCCGAAGCTTTCGCCATGTCGCGGGCCTTCTCGGCCGTGACCGTGATGAAGGCGTTCAGCGCGGTCGCCTTCTCAATGTTGGCGAGATAGGCGTCGGTCGCTTCCACCGCCGAGACTTTGCGGGCCTTGAGGGCGCCGCACAACTCGGCCAGCGTCAAATCCGTCGGCGAACCCATTCCCTACTCCACGACCTTCGGCACGACAAAGAAGTGATCCTCGGTCTTCGGTGCATTCCTGACCACATTGTCGGGTTGCCCGCCGCCGGTCGGGCCTAGTTCCAGCACATCCTCACGCATGGGCAGCCTCATTGCGACGGTCGAGGCCATAGGCGAGACGCCGGCGACATCGACTTCATTGAGCTGCTCGATCCATTTGAGGATTCCTGAAAGCTCTTTGGCCAATGGCTCGAGGCGCTCCTCGGGCTCGGCTAGGCGAGCGAGGCGGGCGACCTTGCGCACGGTTTCCTTGTCGATGGCCATGACGGTTCCGGACTGGATTTGCGGGCAGAGCCCTATCAATCGCTGCCCGGACGTTCAAGCGCCGCCTATGGCGAGCGGCAAGCGGCGCACTGGGCGCCTCTGGCGTCGTCCGGCGCCCTTGGCCGCGACAAGGACCGGGCTGCGGGCGGCGGCGAACCGCGCTAGCAATGGCCCATGTCGGACGAATTCCTCGCAGCCGCGGCCGCGTTTGGCTCGCGCGGCGCTCTTATCGGCCTCGACCTCGGCAAAGAGACGATCGGCGTCGCCAGTTGCGATCCCGATCGGCGTGTGGCCACTCCTGTTGAAACCATCCGGCGCGGAAGGTTCGCCGCTGACGCGGCGCGTCTCGGGTCGCTCGCATCCGAGCGCGGGGCGGCTGGCTTTGTTTTGGGACTCCCTCTCAATATGGATGGCTCCGAGGGTCCGCGGGCGCAATCGACCAGGGCCTTCGCGCGCAACCTGAAGCGCGCGCTCGATTTGCCGTTGGCGTTCTGGGATGAACGTCTCTCAACTGCGGCGGTGGAACGCGAGTTCATCGCCCTCGACATCAGCCGCGCCAAGAGGGCTAGAAAAATCGACGAGTCGGCCGCCGCGTTCATCCTTCAGGGCGCAATTGACCGGCTGAGACGGGAGACCAAATGACGACGACCACCCTGACCCGGATCATGAGCGCGCTGCTGCTCGCAACCGCCGTGTTGCATGTTCTCGCCGCCGTATTTGGCGGCGCGCCCGACCTGAAACTGCCGATGATCGCCTTCGGCCTCGTCTATGGCGCCCTCGGGCTTTCGGTGCAGACCGGCGGGAGGGCGGCGATCATGACGACAATTGCCGTCTGCCTTCTGGGCCTGACCCTCGGAACGATCCAGACCCTCAAGACAGACGCAGCCCCGACGCTGGCGATGATAGTGATGTTCCTGATCGACATCGTCATCGTCGCCACCGGCGCCCTGCACCTGCTCAGGTCCAAACCAGCGGCCTGATGCGTTGCGCGCGCCCATGAGCGCCGATATAGACCTCGCCTCGATGAACATTCCGGAACGACCGCCGCCGCCGGCCAGCGGCTGGACCGCTCGCGGCCTGGTCAGCATCGACGATCTGTCGCTGGCCGAGGTCAACTACCTGCTGGCGCTTGCCGAATACTATGCGCATTTCCTGCGTCGCGGCGACCGACCGCCCCAGCGATTGGCCGGCAAGACCCAGATCAATCTCTTCTACGAGGACTCCACCCGGACGAACCTGTCCTTCGATCTCGCCGGCAAAAAACTCGGCGCCGACGTGCTCAACGTGCCCGTCGCCGCCTCCTCGGTGAACAAAGGCGAGAGCCTCATCGACACCGCGCAAACGCTCGCCGCCATGGGCGCGCATGCAATGATCGTGCGCCATAAGGAGCCCTTGATCCACAAAGAGATCGCCGCGCGCGTCGATTGTCCCGTGATCAACGCCGGCGACGGCATCCGCGAGCACCCGACACAGGCGCTCCTCGACGCGGCGACCGTGCGCGCCGCTGTCGGCGGTTTCGCCGGGAAAACCATCGCCATCTGCGGCGACGTACGCAACAGCCGCGTCGCCGGCTCAGGCGCGCTGCTCTTCAAACGGCTCGGCGCGGAAGTCCGTTTCGTCGGGCCAGCCGAAATCCTGCCGCCCGAAGGCGCATTTCCTGGCTTGCCGCGCTTTCATGCGCTCAGGGAGGGTCTTTCCGGCGCGGATATCGTGATGGCGCTACGGTTTCAGTTCGAGCGCATGGGCGAGACGGGCGCAGAGGCGGCGCGCGGCTATTTTGACAGATTCGGGCTTACGCATCGCACGCTCGCCTTCGCCAAGGCCGGCGCGTTCGTCATGCATCCCGGACCCATGAACCGCGGCGTCGAGATCGACGGCGCGCTCGCCGATGACGCGGAGCGCTCCCTCATTCTTCAGCAAGTCTTTAACGGAGTCGCGACGCGGATGGCCTGCCTCGACGCTCTGGTGACGGGAACGCGCCCGTGACGGACGTCATTTTCCCGATGGTTCTTGGCTACCTGCTCGGCTCCGTACCCTTCGGTCTCGTCATCACGAAGCTGGCAGGACTTGGCGACATCAGGGCAGTAGGCTCAGGCAATATCGGCGCGACCAATGTGCTGCGCACCGGACGAAAAGACCTCGCGGCGGCGACCTTGCTGCTCGATGGCGGCAAGGGCGCGATGGCGGTCATGGCGGCCTGGCTCCTCGGCTGGCGGCCTGAAATCGCCGGCGCCGCCGCCTTTCTGGGGCACTGCTTTCCGGTTTGGCTAGGCTTCAAAGGCGGCAAGGGCGTCGCGACCTTCCTCGGAACCTCCCTCGCCTTGTGGTTTCCTGCCGGCGTCCTCATGTGCGGGGTCTGGCTCGGTTCCGCCCTGGTGACGCGCTACTCGTCCCTCTCCGCGCTGCTTGCCGCCGCCGCCGGTCCGCTCATTCTCTTCACCATGGGCAAGGCTTCTTATGCGCTCGCGGCGCTTTGCATGGCGACGCTCATTTTGGTCCGCCACCGCGCTAATATCGATCGCCTCCTCAAAGGCGCGGAGCCAAAGATCGGCAAGGGCAAGGAAGGCGCCGCGTGACCTCGTCCGGCGCGTCGTTCAATGCGGCCGAGAAGCTCGACTGGCTGCAGCTCGTGCGAACCGAGACGATCGGACCGATCACCTTCTTCAGGCTGATCGCGCGCTTTGGCTCGGCGGGCGCGGCGCTGCGCGCCCTGCCGGAAATCGCCCGGCGCGCCGGGCGTTCGTCAGCCCTCAGCGTGTTTCCGCGCCGCGACGCCGAGGCGGAGCTTGCGCGGGCCGATGCGCTCGGTTGCCGTCTCATCGCGGCCGGCGAGCCGGCCTATCCGGTCATGCTCGGCATGATGCCGGACCGCCCGCCGCTCATTTATGTCCGCGGCCACGCCTCGTTATTCGAACGCCCCGCCGTGGCGGTCATCGGCGCGCGCAACGCCTCAGCTTCGGGGCGGAGAATGGCGCGCAACCTTTCGGAGGGTCTCGGCCGCGCCGGCGTTGTCGTCGTATCGGGACTTGCGCGGGGTATCGACAGCGCCGCTCATGAGGCGGCGCTCGATAGCGGAACCATCGCCGTCGTCGCCGGCGGCGCCGACGTGGTGTATCCGCCGGAAAACGCCGGCCTCATGAGCGAGATCGCCAATCGCGGCGTTGTTCTGTCCGAGCGACCGCCAGGACTGGAGCCTACCGCGCGCGACTTTCCGCGGCGGAACCGCCTCATCTCCGGTCTGTCGCGCGGCGTGGTCGTCGTCGAGGCGGCTGCCAAGTCCGGAACGCTGATTACGGCGCGCTTTGCGCTCGACCAAGGCCGGGAGGTGTTCGCCGTTCCAGGTTCGCCGCTCGACCCACGCTGCCAGGGCGCCAACGGTCTGATCCGGCAGGGGGCGACCCTTGTCGAGACGGCCGAGGACATCCTGAGCGTCCTCGCCGAGCAGAACCGCGGCGCGCGCGAGGGCCGCACTCTCGACAATTTCGGCGAAGCGGGGGAACCCGATCAGGCGCTCATCGTCGAAGTCCGGGCGGCCGTCCGAGAGCAGCTGAGCTACACGCCCATGCACCGGGATGCGATTCTGCGTGAACTCAATCACCCGGCGAGTCTTGTGATCGACGCGCTTCTTGAACTCGTGCTCTCGGGGGAAGCCGAGGAACACTCGGGCGGCAGGTTCGCGCTCCGAGTCGATTAATGACCGCAGCGCCGGTGCGCTTCGTCGCGGGCAAGACGCAGGAGGTCGCGGAGCCGTTCGAACTGGTGGCCCACGGCGAGCCGCTCGAGCTGGCCGACCATGTCTTTCACGTATTCCGCGATTTCGTGGCCGCTGGCGCCGAGAGCCTCTTCCTCTGACGTTGGCTGCACCCTGGTGTCGTGGGCGATCGGCATAGTACCCCCATCGGCGACTTGCGCGGCGCCAGTCTAAGGCTGGCTAACACAACAACCTTCGATAAGCTAACAGGTTTTATGTATACTACAAGTTGTATCTGCCCACCGGAAGTCCCGTTGACAGGGCACGGGGCCACGACGCAGTTTCCCGCGCCTTGCGCAGCAGGCGCAACCGAAAAGAGCGTCTGAATGCAGGTCGTCGTCGTCGAATCGCCTTCAAAAGCCAAAACGATCAACAAATACCTGGGCGCCGGATTCAAGGTGCTGGCCTCTTACGGGCACATTCGCGACCTGCCCGCAAAGGACGGGTCCGTCGATCCCGAAAATGACTTCGCGATGGTGTGGGAGATCGACGCAGACTCCCGCAGGCGGGTCAACGAAATCGCAGAGGCCGTGAAAGGCGCGGACCGTCTCATCCTTGCGACCGACCCCGATCGTGAGGGTGAAGCGATTTCCTGGCACATCCTCGACGTGCTTGCGCAGAAAAAGGCTCTCAAGGGCGTTCGGGTCGAACGAGTCGCCTTCAACGCCATCACCAAATCGGCGGTTTCGGAGGCGATGGCGCACCCGCGCGAGATCGACCAGCACCTTGTCGACGCCTATCTCGCGCGCCGGGCGCTCGATTACCTGGTCGGCTTCACGCTGTCGCCGGTGCTCTGGCGCAAGCTTCCGGGCTCGCGGTCGGCCGGTCGGGTCCAGTCGGTCGCCCTGCGCTTGATCTGTGAACGCGAAATCGAGATCGAGCGCTTCGTCTCCGAAGAATACTGGACCTTGGCGGCGCAGGTGAGTTCGGAGGGCGGTCCTCAGTTCGAGGCGCGGCTCGTCATGCTCGCCGGGGAAAAGCTAAAGAAGTTCTCGCTGAATAACGAGGCCGCCGCCCGCGCCGCCGAGCAGGCGGTGGCGGCGGCGACATTCAGGATCGAGGCGGTCGAAGCCAAGCCTGCGCGCCGCAACCCGCCCGCACCGTTCACGACTTCCACGCTCCAGCAGGAAGCGGCGCGCAAGCTCGGATTTAACGCCCAGCGCACCATGCGCGTCGCGCAGCGCCTCTACGAAGGCGTCGATATCGGCGGCGAGACGACCGGCCTCATCACCTACATGCGGACCGACGGCGTCGATATGGCGGGCGAAGCGATCGCCGAAGCGCGCCGGGCAATAGAAGCCGGTTTCGGCGCGGTCTACGTTCCCGCCGCACCTCGCGCCTACAAGACGAAGCAGAAGAACGCGCAGGAGGCCCATGAGTGCATCCGCCCGACGTCGTTCGCACGGACGCCAGCCAAGATCAAAGGCCTCGAGGAAGACCAGTTCCGCCTTTACGAACTTATCTGGAAGCGCGCGATGGCGAGCCAGATGGAGTCGGCGCAGATCGAAACCACGACGATCGATATTCTGTCTACTGATGGAAAGACCGGCCTGCGGGCCTCGGGCTCCGTCATCTTGTTCGACGGCTTTCTGAGACTCTACGAAGAAGGGCGAGACGACTCGGCGGAGGAGGACGGCGGCGTCCTTCCCCATGTTCGGCAGGGTGCGAAGGCCGCTGCGCGCGATCCCAAAGCGCAGCAGCATTTCACCGAACCGCCGCCGCGCTATTCCGAAGCCAGCCTCGTCAAACGCCTCGAGGAACTCGGCATCGGGCGTCCCTCGACCTACGCCTCCATCCTCACGACCTTGCGTGACCGCGGCTATGTCACGATGGAGAAGAACCGGTTTTCGCCGGATTCGAAGGGCCGCATCGTAACCGCCTTCCTCGAGAACTTCTTCCGCCGCTATGTCGAATATGACTTCACGGCCAATCTTGAGGAAACCCTCGACGAAATCTCAAACGGCGACGTCGACTGGCGGACTTTCCTGCGCGATTTCTGGAAGGACTTTGCGGCAAATGTCAGCGACGTCGGCGAGCTGCGCATCACGCAAGTCCTCGAGGCGCTGAACGAGTCGCTCGGGCCGCTTATCTTCCCGAAGCGCGAAGACGGGGCCGACCCGCGCGGCTGCCCCTCGTGCGGCGACGGCCGCCTGTCGCTGAAAACCGGAAAATTCGGCGCGTTCATCGTCTGCTCGAATTACCCGAACTGCGCCTATACTCGCCAGCTTTCGGCGAGCGATCAGCAGAACGCCATCGAAGGCGGCGAGAAGCTGCTCGGCGTCGATCCGGCCGGGGTCGACGTGCTGTTGCGGATCGGCCGCTTCGGGCCCTATGTACAGCTAGGCCGCGACGATAAGGAGGCCGAAGCGAAGCCGAAACGCTCCAGCCTGCCGAAGAACTGGAAAGTCGAAGACATCGACCTGGAGAAGGCGCTCCTGCTCCTGTCGCTGCCCCGGACGATCGGTCCGCATCCGGAGGATGGCGCGCCGATCGAAGCCGCCCTCGGCCGGTTCGGCCCGTACGTGAAGCACGGCAAGACCTACGCGAACCTCCCCTCGATCGAGGACGTTTTCGAAGTCGGAATCAATCGGGCGGTCGACCTTATCGCCGAGAAGCGCGCCAATCCCCGCGCCGGCCGAGGCTCGGCGGGCGCACAGAAGCCGCTGCGCGAGCTCGGCGCTCACCCGGAATCCGGCGAGCCGGTCAGCGTGATGAGCGGTCGTTACGGGGCCTACGTCAAGCACGGCAAGACCAACGCGACCCTCCCTCAGGGGTCGGACCCGCAGAAGGTGACCCTCGAAGAAGCGCTCGGCCTCATCGCGGCGCGCGAGAAACGCAAGCCAGGCAAGGAAAAGCCGGCGCGCCGGGGCGTGAAATCGCCGCCCAAAAAGGCCGCAACGAAAGCCGGCGCCGCCCCGCGCAAGGCCCCGCGAAAGTCGACAGCGAAGAAAAAGGCGGCGGCGGAGTAGGCGCTATTCCGCCAGCGCCCGGACGCGCGACGCGTCCATCGCCGCAAAGACGTCCTGCGGCCGCTCGACAAAGGTCAGATCCTTCAGGAGCTCCGGCGCGGCGAAGCCCTTGTCGACCAGATGCTGGAACAGGTCCCGAAGCGGCGTCCAGAACCCTTTCTGGTTGAGCACGATGATGGGCTTGTGGTGGAGCGCAAGGCGAGCCCATGAGAGCGTCTCGATCAGTTCCTCGAGCGTCCCGATCCCGCCGGGCAGAGCGCAGATTGCGTCAGATTCCTCGAACATGAGCATCTTGCGCTCATGCATGGTCTTGACGATCTTGTGATCGACATTTTCGAGAATGCCCTCGAGCTCCACGAGAAAATCCGGGATGACGCCGAACACCCTGCCGCCAGCGTCGCGCGCGGCCCCGGCGGTGATTCCCATAAGGCCCATCTTGCCGCCGCCGTAAACGATGCGGACGCCTTTTCGGGCTGCTTCTTGTCCGATGAATCTTGCGGCGACGGCGAAGTCCGGATCGCGCCCGCTCCGCGATCCGCAATAAACGCACAGCGATTTCATAGCCTTGAACGGTCTTCTTAGTTGGGCGGCCATTGTAGTCGGAAAGGCCTCTCGGTAAAGTAAAAATCCGCTGGAGGAGGCGGGGTCGCCGATGCGCGTTCTCATCATTGCGGCGTTGCTGGTCGTGCTCGGCCTCATCGTCTGGAGCGCGATGCGCCAGGGCGACATTCCGGCTCCAGTCGCGCCGATCTCGCCGATCGAGACGACCGCGCCCGACGCGCCGTCGGTGAAGGCGACGCCGGCCCTTCCGAGTTTCGATATCGTCTACGTAACGAGAAACGGCGACGCCACCATCGCCGGTCGCGCGAAGCCGCGGGCCAAGATTCGCGTCTACGCCAACGGCGAAGTCTTGGCCGAGACGACAGCGGTCGAGGACGGTTCCTGGACGCTCGACAGCCCGACGCCGCTGGCGGCGGGTCCGGTCGAACTGAGCCTCGATATGACGACTACGGATGGTCAAACCATCCGCTCCGACCAGACGATCATCATCTACGTTCCCCAAAGGGAAGGCGATCGGCCTCTGGTGGTGAGGACAACGCCGGGCGGCCCCAGCATCGTCCTTCAGGAGCCGACCGCCGACGAGGCCGGACTCGGGCCGCTTTCTCTTGACGTTATCGACTACGATGACTCCGGCGCCGTCATATTCGCCGGGCGCGCCGAGCCGGCGCGGGTCGTCCAGCTCTTCATCAACCGGCAGTTCCTGGCGGAGGCGACCTCTGACGTCGAGGGCCGATGGACGATTTCGCCGGCGCAGGCCATCGCGCCCGGCGTCTACACGCTGACCGCCGTGCAACTCGATGAGAACGGTAGGCCGAAATACGCCATCGAGCTTCCTTTCGAGAGAGCTAGCCTGTCCGACATCGATTTGCGCGACGGAAGGGTCGTCGTGCAGCCCGGCAACAGCCTCTGGCGCATCGCCCGTCGCGCCTACGGCAAAGGCGCGCAATATACCATCATCTATGAGGCTAACGCCGATCAGATCCGCGATCCCGATCTGATTTACCCGGGCCAGATCTTTACGGTGCCGCCTCCTTCGGAGGACCAATCGGATCCCCCGGAGGGCGGCTCTCAATAATCTCTCTTGAAGGACGCACACGGAGCGACCGGTCGCGGCGTCTGCCGACGCCCTTTGCAAAGGCGCGCAAAAAGCGCCAAGAACCCGTGATCGCCCTCTGATGAAACCACTCGAGGTCTTTAATGTCGGACACGCCGGAACGTGAATCCATGGACTTCGACGTCGTGGTCGTCGGAGCCGGGCCTGCCGGACTCGCCGCCGCCATCCGGCTCAAGCAGCGGGCCGCGTCAGCCGGTTCGGAAATCAGCGTCGTCTTGGTGGAGAAGGGATCGGAAGTCGGCGCACATATTCTCTCGGGCGCCGTTCTCGATCCAGCAGGGCTCGACGCGCTCATACCTGACTGGAAGGAGAAGGGCGCGCCGATCGACACGCCGGTGGTCTCCGAGACCTTCAAGGTTTTCGGTCCGGCGGGCTCCATCTCGCTCCCGGTGTTTCTCATGCCGCCGATGGTGAAAAACCACGGCAACTACGTCGTGTCGATGGGGATGCTCTGCCGCTGGCTTGCAGCCGAGGCCGAGGCGCTGGGCGTTGAAATCTATCCCGGCATGGCGGCGTCGCAGGCGCTCTACCGCGAGGACGGATCGCTGCGCGGCGTCGTCGTCGGGGAGGTCGGAATCGGCAAAGACGGACAGCCTACGGAGCACTACCAGCCGGGCATGGAGCTGAACGGCCGCTATGTGCTTCTCGCCGAAGGCGCGCGCGGGTCGCTGTCCAAACAGATCATCTCGAACTTCGATCTTTCACGGGACCGCGATCCGCAAAAGTTCGGCATCGGCCTCAAGGAGATCTGGGAGATCGCGCCGGAGAAAGCCCGCCCCGGGCACGTCCAACACTCGTTCGGCTGGCCGCTGGACGATAAGACGGGCGGCGGCTCGTTTCTCTACCACTATTCGGACTGCACGATCGCGCTCGGATTTGTCGTCCACCTCAACTACCGAAACCCTCATCTTTATCCGTATGGAGAGTTCCAGCGCTTCAAGACGCATCCGGAGATCGCCGATCTGCTCGAAGGCGGCAAACGGCTGGCCTACGGGTCGCGGGCGATCACGGAGGGCGGCTATCAGTCGGTGCCGCGGCTTGCGTTTCCGGGCGGCGCGCTGATCGGATGCGCCGCCGGCTTCGTGAACGTGCCGCGCATCAAGGGCAACCACAACGCGATGCTGACGGGCATGATGGCGGCCGACGCCGCTTTCGACGCGATTGCGGCCGGGCGAAAGGGAGACGTGCTCGACGCATACGAACGCGCCTACGAGCTTTCGTCGGTGAGGCGCGAACTGCGTCTCGCCAGGAACGTCAAGCCGTTGTGGAGCCGTTTCGGCACGCTCGTGGGCGGCATTGCGCTCTCGGGGCTCGACCTCTGGTCGACGACCCTCTTTAGCGGCGCCTCGGCGTTCGGGACTCTAAAGCACGGAAAGACCGACGCCGAAGCAACCGAGCCGGCGGCGCGCCACCGCAAACCCGACTACCCGAGGCCCGACGGCGTTCTCACGTTTGACCGGCTCACGAATCTCGCATTCGCCAACACCAATCACGAAGAAAATCAACCGGCCCATCTGAAGCTTAAGGACCCGTCAATCCCTATCGCGGTCAACTTGCCCCTCTACGCGGAGCCGGCCCAACGCTATTGTCCGGCGGGCGTGTATGAAGTTCTTGAGGGCCCCGGCGGACCGAGGTTTCACATCAATGCTCAGAACTGCGTTCACTGCAAAACCTGCGACATCAAGGATCCGTCGCAGAACATCTTGTGGACCGTCCCTGAGGGGGGCGGCGGGCCCAACTATCCGAACATGTAGGAGGGGCGCGTTGCGCAGTCTCACCCTTTCACTGATGGCGTTCGCATTCCTCCCCGCGTCGGCCTGCGCAAGCGGGCTCGCTGAAGGAACGCTCTCTGGAGACTATCTGAGCGGTCGGCTGGCGGCGCGCGTGAACGCTCTAGAGGACGCCGCGCGGGTTTATGCGGGCGCTCATGCAGCAGCCCCCGGCGAAACGTCATTATTAAAAGACGCATTCTTCTATCACCTCGCCGCGGGCAAAGCCGAAGCGGCGATGCCTTACGCCGAGGCGCTTCTCGCTCAGGCCCCGAACGAAGACGACGGCCTCGCGCGAGCAGCGACTGCAGCCAAGCAAATCAAGGAAGGCGCGCTTGAGGAAGCGCGCGCCACGCTCGGGGGTGAAGGAGGTTCCCTCTTCATCAGATCGCTGGCCTTCCTTGCTGATGTCTGGGTTGAGAAGGGACTCGCGGGCCCGGAAGCCGCCCTGAAGAAGCTCGCCAGTCCGCCGCCGGAACTTTTCGACGGGTTCAATCAGTACCATGAGGGCCTTCTCGCGAGCGAAGCCGGCAGGACGGATCAGGCGCGCGCCGCCTTCGAGGCCGCCGTCCAGGGGCATGGCGGACCGCTCGCGCGACGCGCCTATGGGGCGCTCCTTGAGCGCGTCGATGCGGCCAAGGCCCGTGAATACTATGCGATCCTCGCATTCGATGACGGAGCCTCGCGACGCGCTGCCCGGATGGCCGAACAACGCCTCGCCGCAGGGAGGCCATCCAAAGAGTTCATGGGCGCAACGCCCGCGCAAGGCGCGGCCGCCGCCATCTACTCATTCGCCGCCGCCATGATTTATGAGGCGCAAGGCGAACGAGATAGGGCGCTAGAGGCGGGTTTCCGCGTGGGCGAACCGCGATTCAACTACCCGCTGGTCTGGGCCCGCCTCGCCCTCTATCTCGACCCTGACCTCGACGAGGCTCGTCTGCTCGTCGGCTTCGTCCTCAGTCGCTACGCCGACCATGAGGGCGAGGCGGCCGTGCTGCGGCCGATCGCGCCTTCTTCGCCGTATTTCGAACAGGCTCGGATCGACATGGCGTCCGGCCTCATGTCGACCGACAGAATTGAAGAAGCAGAGCAGCTCTTGAAGGATGCGATACGTCGCGATCCAAACGGCCTCGGGCTTCAGGCCACGCTCGCCGCGCTCTATTCAGAACAGCGCGACCACGAGAGCGCGGTCGCAACGCTCAGCAAAGTTATCGACGGACTTGGCGAAGCCCCCCCACCGGACGCTTGGCGTTACTATGTCGCCCGCGGCGCCTCCCTCATCGAACTCGATCGCTGGCCCGAGGCGGAGATTGATCTGAAGCGCGCCGTCACCCTCGCGCCCGACGAACCCATGGCGCTGAATTACCTCGGCTACAGCTGGGCCGAGCGCGGTCTCTATCTCGATCAGGCCTTCACCCTGCTCGAAAAGGCGATCGAAAAGGCGCCTCAGTCTGGCGCAATCGTCGACAGCCTTGGCTGGGCGCAATATCAGCTCGGCCGATATGAGGAGGCCGCGCTCAACCTCGAGAAGGCGGCGACGATGGAGCCGTCAGACCCGACGATCACCGATCATCTGGGCGACGTCTATTGGCGGCTCGGACGACGTCTTGAAGCCCGATACCAGTGGGAGCGCGCGCTCGAACTCGAGCCGACCGACGTTCAGCAGGCCTCGATCAAGTCAAAGCTCGCGCAGGGCCTCCCGTCAGAGCCGGATAAAAAGGCGGCCGATCGGCGCGAATGATAGAAGAAATCGCGCCGGCCAAGATAAACCTGTTTCTGCATGTCGGACCTGTGCGAGCGGACGGCCTGCACGATCTGGAGAGCCTCTTTGTTTTCGCCGAGGATGGCGACCGCGTGCGCGTTGCCCCGGCACAGGATCTCTCCCTTGATCTCACGGGTCCTTTTGCTTCAGCCCTCTCCCGCTTTTCGATCGAAGACAATCTCGTGCTGCGCGCCGCATCGATGCTCCGCGCCGCAATCGGAATTCGAAGCGGCGCCCGGATCACGCTCGACAAGAGATTGCCGATCGCCTCCGGTATCGGCGGCGGATCGGCAGATGCTGCGGCGGCGTTGAGGGCTCTGATCAGGATGTGGCGCGTCGACATGGACGCGGCGCGCCTGCGCGATCTTGCTTTCAAGCTTGGCTCGGACGTCCCGGCCTGTCTCGACGGACGCCCCGTGTATGTCAGCGGCGCCGGCGAGAAAATCGCGCCCGGACCCGTCTTGCCGCCGCTCTGGACCGCCCTCGTCAATCCGGGACGTCCCATGCCGACCGGACCGGTGTTTCGCGCGTTCGACGCCGCCAACCCGCAGCCGGCCCGACCCGATCCTGCCCGTCGGCGGCGGCTCTGCGGCTATGACGACGTCGCAAGCTACCTATCTCTCACGCGGAACGATCTCGAGCCCCCGGCGACCGCACGCGAGCAGGTCGTGGGCGAAGCAGCCGCGTTCCTCACCCGTCAGCCAGGTTGCATTATTTCTCGCATGTCGGGCAGCGGAGCGACAGTTTTTGGTCTATATACTTCCCCGGGGGCGGCGGCGAGCGCTGCAAGAAAAGCATGGGGCGTGGGCTTTTGGTCGATGGCGGCCGGCATCAGAGCCCGATCGGTGGCGAATTAGGTGAACGCTGAGGTTGAAAGCTATTCAGCCGCGCTGGTCGTGCTGACAGCGGGCGTGACAGCGGCCGCGGTGACCCAGCTGGTGGCGCGGATGCTGGCGCTGTCGGGCTTTCTTCTTGATCGTCCGAACGAGCGCTCCAGCCATTTCATCGTGACGCCGCGCTCCGGCGGGGTCTCGGTTTTCGCCGGGTTTGCCGCAGGGCTAGCTCTGGTCGCGGCGTTCGGCGACTGGGCCCAATTCACAAAGCCCGCCCTGACCTTCGCCCTGCTGATGGGGAGCGCATTCCTGTTCGGGATGGCGGACGACCGGTTCAATCTGAGCGCGCCCCTGAAGTTTTTCGCCCAGATCGCCCTCGCTCTGTTCTTTGTCGGATTATTCGGGCCGCTTCAGACGGCGCCGCTTCCGTTCGTTGGGGCGACGTCGCTCGGCGCATGGGCCGGGCCTTTGACCGTCCTCTGGATCGTTGGTTTCATGAACGCCTATAACTTCATGGACGGGCTCAACGGAATCGCCGCCGGCTGCGGCGCGCTGGCGCTCGCGGCCCTCGCCGCAGCATCCGCGTATGGCGGCGGCGCTTTCTGGGCGATTATCTGCGCCCTCGGCGCCGTATCACTCCTGTCGTTCCTGCCGATGAATTTTCCCCGAGCCCGGCTCTTCATGGGCGACAACGGCAGCCAGGCGATCGGTTTCCTCTTCGCCGCCGCGACCGTCGGCGCGGCAAACGAATCAGAAGGCGCCGTCAGCGCTCTGTTCGGACCGCTCGTCATGCTGCCCTTCTTGTTTGACGTCGCGTTCACGCTTGCACATCGCGCGCGGCGCGGCCGCAACATCCTTTCAGCGCACAGGGAGCACCTCTATCAGCTCTTATCGCGGCTGCGCCTCTCCCATGCGGAGGTGACCGCCGTCTTTCTAAGCCTGACGGCCTTGTCCGCGGCCGTGGCCGTTCTGCAATTGCGGCTGCCCGCCGGCTACCAGTTCGCGGCGCCGCTGGTCCTCGCCGCGGCGTTCCTTTTGCCGGCTGTCCGCATCCTTAAACGCGCGCGCGATGCCGGGTTGATCTCGGCCACAGCCGCCGCGGCGGCGGAAACGCCCGCCGAGAATGCGCCGGACCCGGAGCTGCAAACGCAAGCGGCCGAGTAATCGCAGTTATTTGAGGTTCATCACGCCCATGATGGCCGGGCCGAGGATGACCGCGAACAGCACCGGCAGGAAAAAGCCGATCATCGGCACCGTGAGTTTCGGCGGCAGCGCCGCGGCCTTTTTCTCCGCTTCCTGCATGCGCAATTCGCGATTTTCCTGCGCCATGACGCGAAGAGACTGGCCGAGCGGCGTGCCGTATTTCTCAGACTGAATGAGCGCCGTGGTCACGCCTTTGACGCCGTCGAGACCCGTGCGCTCGGCCAGATTGACGTAGGCCTGCTTGCGCTCCTGGAGGTAGGAGAGTTCGGCGGTGGTGAGGCCGAGCTCCTCGGCGAGTTCGGGTGAGTTCGGACCGACCTCTTCGCTCACTTTTTGCAGGGCCGCTTCGATCGACATGCCGGATTCAACGCAGATCAGCAATAGGTCGAGCGAGTCCGGCCAGGCGAGCTGGATCTTCTGCTGACGCTTTTTCACCGTGTTGTTGATGTAGACGTTGGGCGCATAGAAGCCCGCGCCGAACGCGAGAAAAATCGCACACAGCTTGCCGAAGCTGTCGAGCTCGATCGCCTTCAGGAGATAGACGTAGATCCAGCAGCCGATGGCGAACACGAACGGCATGCCGATGCGCGCCGCCATGAAGATGAATACCGGCCGTGGGCCGCGGAAGCCCGCCATGACAAGCTTCTTTCTGGCGTCCGCCGCGTCGAACACCTCAAAAAGCTTCAGGTTCTCCACGATTTCGCGGAGCATGCCGGTCGCCGTCGCAGCGCGAAGCTTGGCCTGGCCCTTCCTTGCGAAACTGTCTCGCTGCTGCTGTCGCAGCGTCTCCCGGTAGGTGGCGACCGATTTCATCCGCTCCTTGAGCCTGTCGCCCTTGAAGAACGGCTCGAGGACCGTGAAGACCGTGGCTGCAGCGGCCAGCGCCACCAGCAGCGCAATCTGGAACTGACGGTCCGTGGCGGTGTTGACGAAATCTTCCATCGATCAGACCTTGATCTTGATCATTTGCTTCATGACCATGATGCCGGTTCCCATCCAAATGCCGGCCCCGATCAGGATGAGGTTGCCGGGCTTGGTCGTGAACAGCGGGTCGAGATAGTCCGGCGAGGCGACCTTCACGGCGCCCATCACCAGGAACGGCAGGGCTCCGATGATCATCGACGAAGCCTTGGCCTCTGACGACAGCGCCTTGATCTTGCCTTCCATGAGCTTGCGGCCGCGGAGCACCGCTGCAAGATTGCCGAGCGCCTCTGCGAGGTTGCCGCCGGTTTTTTGCTGGATCATCAGCACGATGCCGAAGAAGTTCACCTCCTGCAGGGGCATGCGCTCATGCATGCGGACAAGCACCTGCTCCAGCGACAGGCCGACCCGAATGCCCTCCACCAGCTGGTGGAACTCCTCGCAGACCGGCTTTGGCGATTCTTTGGCGATGATCTTGAGGCATTCGTTGACCGGGAGGCCGGACTTGACGCCGCGCACGATGACGTCGATCGCATTGGAGAACTCGTCCACGAACTTCTTCTGTCTGCGCGCGCGCGCCATGTTCACGAACCAGTTCGGCAAGCCAAGGCCGCCGACGAGGCACAGGAGCCCGGTCACCCACAGCTTCTGGCCGGTCACCAGCCCAAGCGCGGTGAGCGCCACCGCGCAGATGGCCGAACCAATATAGAATTGCCGCGGCGAGAAGCTGAGGCCGGCTTGCTCAAGGCGCTGCTGAAGCGTGATGCGCTTCTTCTTTTTGAGCGTCTTGTTCTTGTCTTCGATCTTTGAAAGAGCCTCGGTGAGCTTGCGGCGGCGGTCTTTCGAGTCGGCCGCGCCGCTCGACGGATTGTTTCCCGCTCGGCGGCCCCGCTTGCCGCCCGTGTCGATCGACGACGCAAGCCGCTTCCTCGCCTTGTCCTGCTCAGTCGGCGCGAGGAAGGCGAACGCGAAGGCGCCGAGACAGAGGAGGCCCAACCCGGCGATGATGATCAATTGGAGGCTCATGGATCCCGTCAATCAGCGGCGGCGTCGAGCGCCGCGGCCAGCTCTTCTTCCCGGCCGTAATACCTCGCGCGATCCCAGAAGGCGGGACGGGCGATGCCGGTCGACCGGTGTCTGCCCTTGATCTTTCCGTTTTCGTCCTCGCCGTCCATTTCGTAGACGAAGAGATCCTGAGTGATGATCGTATCGCCCTCGGTGCCGAGCACCTCGGTGATATGCGTGATGCGTCGCGAGCCGTCACGCAGGCGAGCCGCCTGAATGATGACGTCGATAGAGCCGACCATCATTTCACGGATGGTCTTGGAGGGGAGGCCGTAACCGCCCATCGTGATCATGGATTCGATACGCTGCAGGGCCTCGCGGGGCGAGTTGGCGTGCAGCGTTCCCATCGACCCGTCGTGGCCGGTGTTCATGGCCTGCAAAAGGTCGAAGGCTTCAGGACCGCGGACCTCGCCGACGATGATCCGTTCAGGCCGCATGCGCAGACAGTTCTTTACGAGGTCGCGCATGGTGACCTCGCCCTGGCCTTCGAGGTTGGGCGGGCGGGTTTCCAGGCGCACGACGTGAGGCTGCTGCAGCTGGAGTTCGGCCGCGTCCTCGCAGGTGATGACACGCTCGTCATGCTCGATGAATCCGGTCATGCAGTTGAGCAGAGTGGTCTTGCCCGAGCCCGTTCCGCCGGAGATCAGCGTGTTGATGCGGCAGGCTCCGATAATCTCGAGAACTTTCGCGCCCTCCGGGGAGATCGAGCCGAAGTTCACGAGATCCTGAATTTTCAGCTTGTCTTTCTTGAACTTCCGGATCGTCAGCGCGGCGCCGTCGATCGAGAGCGGCGGCGCGATGACGTTGACACGCGAACCGTCCGGGAGACGCGCATCGCATATCGGCGAGGCTTCGTCGACGCGTCGACCGATCTGGCTCACAATGCGCTGACAGATGTTCATCAGCTGCGCGTTGTCGCGGAATCGGACGTTTGTCAGCTGAATCTTGCCGCCGACTTCGATGAAGACCCGGCTCGCGCCGTTGACCATGATGTCGGCGATGTCGTCGCGCGCAAGGAGCGGCTCAAGCGGCCCGTAGCCGAGAACGTCATTGCAGATGTCCTGGAGCAGGGCTTCCTGCTCGGCGATCGACATCTGGACGTTCTTGATCGAAATGATCTCGTTGACGATATCGCGGATTTCTTCGGCCGCCGACTCCGTGTCGAGCTGGCCGAGCTGCGACAGGTCGATCGTATCGATCAGCGCGTTGAAGATCGTGGTCTTGGTCTGGAAATACTCGTCAGAGCGCCCGCCGATCTCAATCGGCTGCGCCGTCTTGGTTTTCTGCACCGCCGGAGCGACGCGCGGCGGAATGCTCGCCGACCCCTTGGCCGGGGCAGCCGACTTCGGCTTCTGACCGGAGGCCGAGTCGGCCTGCGGTTTCGCCGGCGCCGCTTTCGACTTCGGCGCGGCGGCGGCCGAAGGGGCCTCGGGCGTTGTCGCTGTTCTGCGTCCGAACATGTCTATCTACGTTTTTTAAAGAGCCCTTTGAGGCTGAACTTGGAGCTTTCCGCAGGCGCTTCGCTGCGGCCGAGAATTCGCGCCGTCAGATCCCTCAAGGCGGCGGCGGTCTTTGACTTCGCGCCGACCTGAACAATCGGAGATGCGTTGGTGGCCGCAGCATGGAAGAGCTGGGGCTCCCAGCCGATGACGACGGCCGGTTTCAACCCGACATGCTCCACATATTGCTCGGCCTGCACGGAGGAGACTTTCGGGTCGAGCTGATTGAGGACCAGGATAGGCGCGGAGTCGTTTGGCCGGGCCCCCGACACGATATCGACCAGATTTTTCGTATTCCGGAACGACGCAAGGTCCGGCGCCGCCGTCACGATGATCTGATCCGCAGTTTGCAGGATCCGCTTGGACCAGCTCGTCCAGATGTGCGGCACGTCGACGATGATGGTCGGCGCGGAGCCGCGCACGACATCGATGACGGTCTCGAAGGCCTGATCATCAATCACGTAGTCCCGATCGAGAAGATTGGGCGCCGTGAAGAGGCTGAGGCGTTCAGTATGTTTTTGAAGCAACCGGTCGAGGAGAACGTCATCCAGTCGCTCAGGCGACGTCAACGCCTCCATGAGTCCCGAAGTCGGGTCCTGCTCGAAGTCGAGACTGGCTGTTCCGAAGGGCAGGTCGAGATCGAGGATCACCGTGTCGGACTTCATCTCCTCGGCGCAGATCCAGCCGACATTGTGGGCGATCGTCGAAGAGCCGACCCCGCCGCGGGCGCCGACGAAGGCGATCGTCTTGCCGATCGGCGGCGCGGAAGGATCGACATAAAGCGCCGCGATCGCGCGGATGATTTGCATGGGCGATTGCGGGCGAACGATGTATTCGCTGACGCCCTGGCGCATGAGTTCGCGATAAAGAGCGATGTCGTTGACGCGACCGATCAGGATGACTTTGGTCGATGGATCGCAGACCTGCGCAAGTTCGCCGAGCTGCCCGAACAGAGCCGGTCCGCCTTCCGTCGTTTCAACGATGATCAGATTGGGCGTCGGCGACGTCTGGAAATGGTCTGCTGCTTTGGCCAGCCCGCCCATATGCATGGTGAGATGCGCCTTGGAGAGCCGGCGATCCACCGCCGCCTGTTCGATCAGGGTCGTCGTCGACGGCGATTCGCAGAACGCGTGAATGGAGATGCGGGGCACCGGCCGGTGGTCGGCCTCGGCGTCTGCGAAGTCGCCGACCGGCTCGCCAGCGTCGTTGAAATCCTCGGACAACGAGACGTTGGCCTTGACAATGGAGCCGCCCGCCGAGCCGGCCGGCGGTTTTGCAGCGGCGACGGTCTCGCTGCGCTGAGCGGCGACCGCGGCAGCCTCGATAATCTGGGGTTCTGGCTCCTCATCGATGCTGAAGTCGTCGGCGCCGCCGGCGATCGCAGGCTTCTCGTCGAAGGCAAGATCGGCATCGAGCAGGTCGCCATCGTCGAGGTCCTCTTCGCCGAGCGCGGCTAGCTCCTCGTCCGACAGGTCCTCGGTGAGCCACGAATCTTCATCGTCCTCAAGCTCCCCAAGATCGTCGTCGACGCTGGCGGCGGACTGCTTTTTAACCGCAACGAGCGGCCCCCCGTCCGGTCCCAGCCGCGCGGCGGACTGAGCGACGCCTTCTTCGTCGTCGTCGATCTGAAAGGCGTTTTCGGCGGCCTTGGCCATAGTATTCTCCTTGAACCCCTCTAGGCGTGTGCAGCCTATTGCGACGAAACCTGCTGCTTGATTTCCGAATCGGTTTCGGAGGACGTCTTCTGGCCCTCGCGATAGGCTTTCACCCCGCGAATCCGCGCTGTCGCGTCAGCAGGCGCCTCGTCGGCGGGCTGCATCAGGTCGCGGGGATCGGCGACCATCGCCGCCAGATTGTTTTGCGTGGCGCATCCGAAATTCGGAGACCGCCGGTTTGCGTAATCCCGAGCCTTGACGCCCTGCCAGACGCCGCAAGCGCTCGGCGTGGCGACATAGCGCGTATAGCTGAGAACGATTTCCTGCTTCGACCCCTCGGCCGGGATGTATCCGGCGCTGGACATGTCCGCCCACGACACGCCGGCGTCATTCAGCGCCTGCCGCACTTCCGCGGCTGCGTCATAGCGCTTGGTCGCCGCAGGCGCCGAAATACTCACCGGGCCGTGCCCGTTCTCAAGATACGCCTGGGCGAACGCGGCGAGCCGGGAGCGATCGAGATCGGTAACCGCGCCGTCGACGCCGACCGTCATCGTCACCACTTGCGAGTCAACGGTGATGGGATGCTCTTCGGCGATCGTGAGTGCGGCTTCCGGTCCGTTCCAGGCGCCCGCGCAACCGGCAAGCAGCGCTGCCGCGGCGGCTGAGATCAGAAAGCGAAGCTTTGCGGTTTTCATGTCGGTCGCGTCCTATTCCAGAATGAAGCCGAGCGGACCTTGCAGGGTCTTTTCCCTGACGCCGCTGCCGGCGAGGCCGTAGGTGACGAGAATTTTGCCCAGCAGAATCGACTGCAGGTCGGAGGCGACGACAGCCCCTTCCGTCGGATCGGTGAGCTTGCTTTCGTGCGTCGGCTTGACGAGGTAGGGCGTCACGACAATCACAAGTTCGGTCTCGTTGTTGGCGAAGTCGCGGCTCCGGAACAGCTGTCCGAGAACTGGCGTATCCTTGAGGCCCGGAACGCCCTGAATGGTCTGGCGCATGTCCTCCTGAAGGAGGCCGGCCATGACGAGGCTTCCGCCGGATGGGAGTTCGACAGTGGTGCCGGCGCGACGAACCGAGAGGCCGGGGATGGCGAGGTTGCCGGTTGTGATCGGCTGACCCGTGTTGGGATCGATCGTGACTGCGCCCGGAACGATGAAGGCGTTTTCGGCGGTGACTTCGCTCACCTCAGTCTCGATCTTGAGGCTGATGCGGCCCTTGTCGATCACGAGGGGCGTAAAACCGAGACCGACGCCGAATTCTTTGAACTCGATCGTAATGCCTTCATCGTCCTGGCCGACGGGGACGGGGAATTCGCCGCCCGCGAGGAATTTCGCTGACTCGCCCGACACCGCTGTGAGATTCGGCTCAGCGAGAACCTTGACGACGCCCGTCGACTCCAGCGCTTCGAAGGCGACATCGAGATCGCCGCGGTCATTCGATCCGATGTTGGCGATTGAGGAGGCTCCCGAGAAGCCGCCGGCGGCGCCGACGGCGTTGGAACTGGCGAGGGCGATCGCCGCATTGGACAGGGTGATCGAGCCCTCCTGACTGATGCCCAGCTGCTTGATCATCTGGCGCTGCATCTCGACGACGCGCACCTTCAGCGTCACCTGCTCCGGCGCGCGCACGCTGATCATGGTCAGCACCTTGGCCGGATCGCCGATGAACCGCCCGGCGATGTCAGCCGCGTTCGCGGCTTGAACGCTGGTTTCCGCCGATCCGCGAAGCACGACATTGTCGTTGACGGCTTCGGCCGTGATCCTGGTGTCCGGCATCAGCCGCTGAATGAGCTCGGTGAGCGCATCCATGTCCTGCTCGACCCGGATCTCGAGATTGAGAATCTGGCGTCCGTTGGCGTCGAAGAAGAAGGCGTTGGTCTGCCCGACCTTGAGGCCGAGGAGATAGACGCGCCTCGGCGTTCTGACCACCGCATCAACGACGGCCGGCTGGGACACGAGAACGTCGGCGGCGGCCTGCGGCAGTTCGACGATCGCCGCCTTGTTCAGCGGAAGCACGATGCTTCTCGCCATGGCGCCCGAGCCCCCGAAATCGACGACCGGTTTGCCCGAGGCCGCCTCGGCCGCGCCAGGAGCGATCGCCGCGACTAGCGCCATCAGCCCGACGGATACCGCCTTCGGTCCGGTCAATAAGGATTTCATCTTATTCCCCTGCATGCGTCGCATTTCTCAAGACCGTCCGTAGCGGATGACGGTGACATCCGAGGATTTCTTCGGTTTCTGCTCGACCTCGACTTCCGGCTGGAAGACGCTGCGCAGAACGAGGCTGACAGTCCCGCCCGAGCGCGCGGTTATGAAAGCCTCCGCGTCCTCCGGCGTGAACTCGAGAGTGATATTCACTCCCTCGACATAGCCGCCTTCAGTCGTCTCGCCATAAAGGGCGTTCACGGCGAGGACGCGCACGTTTTCGAAGATCGTCCGGGTACGGCTGGCCCCCTCGCGACCGCCGGTGAAGAGCACGTCGACGCGGTCGCCGGGGAGGATGAAGCCGCCTGACGCCGTCTCCGGCGAAACCCGCTGGGTCACCGCGCGCATGCCCGGCGCGATGATCGCCGCCATCAGACCCGACGAGCCGGCGCGTACGATCTTGGCTTCGATGATCGGCTCTCCCTTTACAATCATGGTGCGGGCGACTGCGTCCTTGAGGGACTCTGGCGTCTGGCCCGACGCCTCGGTCAGAAAGGATTCGGACAGCGCTTTTTCCGGCCAATCGACCCACTTTAGGCTTTCCACGACCAGCCGTTCGCCGCGCTGGAAGTCGCGATCGGCCACCAGGATCCGAACGGTCTTCTCTTTCATGGGCTCGACGATTTCGACCGGGCTCTGCCGGGCGCCCAGCATGAGAAACAGCGCAATGGCCCCCGCGACGAGCGCGACGCCGAGAACCGCGATACGTGTGACGTTCATCGATGACCTGCCTTGCTGTGCACGTGGCGCATACTGGTAAAAACTCCTCAAAACGGAGTTAACTCATCCTGTTAACCGCCGAACGCCATCTGGAAGAGCCGGGTCGTCGGAAAGCTGATGAGGCCGCCTGCTGCAATCGCAACCGCGTACGGAATATCTTTTGGCTTCGAGTGCAGGCGCATGATCCAGGGAGCCTGAGCGTAGATCGGGAGGGCCGGCGTCTTTCTGAAGAGGACCAAGGCGATCGCGAGAGCGGCCCCGGCGAAAGCCATATTGAGAAGGAAGGCCATAAGTCCCGACACGCCGATCCATGGGACCGTGGCGGCCAGGAGCTTCGCATCGCCGCCGCCAACGATCTTGAATGCGAACAAGGCAAATCCGAACGCGAGCGCGCCGCAACCGAGCGCCGCTCCTTCCACAATGACGCTGAGCGGCGCGCCCGCCGCGACGGCGGTCGCAAAGAAGGCGACGAAGAGCGCGCCGGAAATCCAGTTCGGAACCTTGAATTCGTAGAGATCGTTCGCGGCTGCTATGAGCAGCGCCGCGGGAAACGCCGAAAGCGCGACGAGCGCCAGCATTTTTTGAGTCTCCGGATGGCCTGAACGCGAGGCTACGGCGGGCATCGTTAATGGTCCGTTCGACCCTGCGCCGCGCACAAAAAAAAGGAGGCGGAAGCCTCCTTTTTTCCTTCAAACTGGCGGCGGCTCTTAGCGGTTCGCGAGTTCGCTGTCGACTTCTTCGAAGGTCGACGAGAGCTCGGTTCCGACGGCGCGGACCATCGCGATGATCGCGACGCCGATCAGGGCGGCGATGAGGCCGTATTCGATGGCCGTGGCGCCGTCTTCGTCTTTCAAGAAGCGATTGAACAGTTTCATTGGGTCGACTCCTGGTTACTTTAGTCTTCGCACCGCTGACGAGGCGATGCGCCCGTCAGATGACCCTTTATCGCAGCGTCCGATTAAAAAAAGTTGAACAACTCAGTATCAGGAGACTTTTTATCCGTCTGCAGAATGAGGCGTTATGGTGAATAATGGTTACGCGGCGAGCTTTCCGAACCGGTTCATGTCGGAAATGATCAGTCCGGGATAGTCTCGCTTTGCGACCCCTTCCTGGATTAGCAAGGCTATTGCGGCCGCGGCGGCCGGCTCGTCGACGCCGCTGGCTTCAGCAAGTTCACGATGTTTGGGCATTCGCGGAATTCGCCAGTCCCCGTTCGCTGTGTCCCGTTCCACGTATCGCATCAGGACCGCGAATACCCGGCGCTCCGGCGTCGTTTCGGACGGAGCGCTTTGGATGACCCCCGTCGCGAGCGCGAGCGCGAAGTGCTGCATCAGCTTTCGGGTTAATGACGGCCGCTGAGCGACAATTTCGAGGAAGGCGGCGGAATCGACAGATAGAACCTCGGAATCTTCTTCGGCTGTGAGCGTCGCCTTGTGGGCGCGGGAATTCTCGACCGAGGCGACCGCTTCGGCCAGCGCGAAAAACTGACCGGCCGCGACGTCTTCGAAAAGCATGGAGCCGTTGGAGTCCGCGATCGCGGCCTTCAGCCGACCGGACGCGACAAAGTAGAATTCGGCGCCGTCGAACTGTCCGAGAGCGAACACCGGCTCGCCCCTTGAATAAAACCGCCGGCGCGAAATGCCGGCGAGCGCCTCGAGAACCGTGTGCGGCAGGTCGCCGAAAAGGGTCGCGCCCTTGACCAGCTCGGAAGTCCCGGCGTCGTCTGATGTGGGAACGAGTTGCGTCGCTGACATTGAGACCTCTCCGTGTTCCGCTCTTATCGAGTCGATCATTTTAACTTCAGGTAAAAAGCTCCGCGAAGACGATCCGTCCGGACCTGCGTTAAGCCTCCGTTGACCGCTGGAGATATAGAACAGAGGGGACGCCATTCTCGGATCACTCATGCGCACGCTCGTCCTTGCCCTGATCGTTTCAGCCGCCGCGATGCCGGCCTCAGCCGAGGAAGTTTGGCTGACGATCGATCAGGTCCGCCCCTATGAAATCGAACGTCCTGCCGGCCAGATCGTCGTCGGTAATCCGGCGATCGCGGATCTGACCGTTCAGGACAAGACGCGCGTCCTGCTGTACGGGAAGGCGCCGGGCCTCACCAACATGTACATTTTTGATGACGAGGGTCAGGTTATCGACAACCTCATCGTGCGGGTTCGGTCATCGAACTCCGAGATGCTGACCATGTATCGCGGCCCCTCGCGCAGCACCTACCACTGCGCCGGAGCCTGCGAGGCCACGGTGACGGTTGGAGACGACAAGACCGTGTTCGGCGACGTTAACTCTCAAGTTCAGCAGAAGGCGTCGCAAGTATCGTCAGGCGCCGGCGGCGGGTCGACCGGCACGGCCCAGTAGGCGGTCACTCGCCGGCGACGGGTTCCTCAAAACTGTAGATTCGCGGCCGCTCCGGCGGCCGCAACTGCGTCCGGCACCAGGCGTCGATATCGCGGGCCGCCCGCTCGTTCAGCTGCTCTCCCCGCTTTAGCCGCAGGCGTGCGACCAGTCGGTTGACGCCGTCCGCCTGACGCATGACGGCGACCTCGCAGGCGGCGACGCTTGGATGCGCCCGGATAGTCGCAGCGATCTGGTCCGGAAATACGTTGACCGCGCCGACCTGCACCGCCCCGTCGCGACGGGGGCCGAGGCGAAACGAGCGCGTGTCGCTCCAGTCGAGCTGATCCATCGAGGAAAACGCTGTTTCCCCGACCGGATTGACGCGAACAATGCCGTCGCCGTCGCGACGCCAGTGCTCGAAGAGCGTGAAGGGCTCGGACAAAGTGTCCCGCCAGGCGACGAGCCCGGTTTCGGTCGAGCCGTAGAGTTCCCTAATGGCGCCAAAGCCGCTCTTGCGCATTTCGGCCCCGAGTTCGGGCGCCAGCGTCTCGCCGAAAGCGACGCCGATGACGTTGTCCGGCGCGCGCAGCCCGTCGCTGATCAAATACCGCCAGATCGTCGGCGTCGCCACTAGCGCGTCGCCAAACTGCAGCATGTCGCGAAGTTCGTCCAACGCTCGGCCGCGCGCGTCAATACTCTCGATCCGCAAAAGATTGGCCGCGAGCACCGTGGTCACGAAGGCGATCAGACCGTGCGGCGCCACAAGGGAAACGATGCGCCGCCGCCCGTGAAGGAGATTGGCCGCGGCGGCGGCGTCCTTGTAGACGGCGGCCGCCGCATGCTCGACGACGGCGGCGGCGCCGGACCGGCCACCCGGCTTGAAGCGGAGGCGGCGCAGATCCCGCATGGCGGCGGTCTCAATTCTGTCGGCCCAGTCGGCGACGACCGCCCCCAGCGTCGGGTCGATGGCGCCCTCCAGTCCGAAGAAGCGCTCGACGGCGGCGGCGCAATGGGCGCGTTCGGCGGCGTCAAGACCAATACCGTTCGCGCCAATCGGCGTATCGCCCGTCCATGACGCGGCGGTCAAGAAATCGATGTATCGCTTGAATTCGCCGCTCAGCTCATCGAAGAGGATGCCAGCGATGACCTTGGCCGCCTGCTGCGACGAAATCGTGAACGCGTTCACGTCAGATCAATCCTCTGCGAAGATCGTCGGCGAGGGCGTCGGAGTACCACGACTGGAGCCTCTCTAGCGCCTGCGTCGCCTGGACGGAGGCGTCGGCCCCGGCGCAAGGCGCGACCCCCCTCAGGCTATTTGTGAGAAAGATCCCGCCATTCGCCACCTCCTCCGGACGAATGGCTCGTTCAGTGATTTTGACTCCATGGGCGCCCCCGAGCAGCAACCCGCGCACGACGCCCGGAAGGGCGCCGTCCGCGACTCGTGGCGTGGCGACGACGCCGTCAGGCGCTATCAGAAACAGGTTTGCGACGGTCGCGCATGCGACATCGCCGTGCTCGTTCAGCATGATCGCTTCATCGAAACCGCGACTGCGCGCCTCGGCAAGAGCCGCGAGATTATCGACATAGCCGCCGATCAGTTTGCAGCGCGCGGCGATCGACCCGGCGCAGCGCGCGTAACTCGCAAGACTGATCGTGATCGGTCGAGTCGCGCGCTCTATCGGCGTCAGCGTGATCAGGAGAGTCGCCGAAGCTCTGCCGTCCGGGCCACGTCCGGCCGGTCCGCCCGTCACCGTAAGTCGCAAGGCGCCGCGCCCATTGACGCCGTTGCGGTCGGCCAGATTCTTCGCCACGCCGCGCACGTCGACATCAGAATTGAATGCAATTCCCAGCACTCTGAGGCCGCAACGGAGTCGTTCCAGGTGAGCGTCGAGAAAAGCGCAGGCGCCGCCTTCAACGTAGATGGTCTCAAAGGCGCCATGCCCCAGTAATAGCCCTCGATCCTCGGCGCTGACGGCCCGTTCGCTTTCCACGTAGGCCCCGTCGAGAAAGACGATCATTCCCGGCTCGTCGTCAGTTCGAGAAAGTTGCCGATGATCTTCCGGCCCCATGGCGTCAGCAGAGACTCTGGATGGAACTGGACGCCATGCCACCGCGCATGAACATGGCGCACGCCCATCAGTTCGCCCCCCTCGCTCCAGGCGTTAGCTAGCAGGTCGCCGCCCGACAATTCGCCGACGAGCGAGTGATACCGTCCCGCCGCGAACGGACTCGGCACCCCGCACAGGACGCCGGTCGCGTCATGATGAATGAGGGATGCTTCTCCGTGCAGCGGCTGCTTCGCCCTCGCGACCGCGCCGCCATGGGCTTCAACGAGACACTGATGGCCAAGACAGACGCCCAGGAGCGGCGTCCTGCGGTCAAGTCGCGCCAGAAAGTCGAGGCATACGCCGGCGTCCGCCGGCTTCCCCGGACCGGGCGACAAGATTACGCCCGCGACGGCGGTAGCGAGCAGGGCGTCGACCGACATGGCGTCGTTGCGCACGATCAAGGTCTCTTCGCCGGCTTCTCGCACATAGCGTGCGAGATTATGAACGAAGGAATCGTAATTATCGATGATCAGAATCACAGCTGATCGAGCCCCATAGCGGCCAGCGCGTCCCGCGCTTTCAAAAGGGTCTCGCGATACTCCGCTTCCGGATCAGATCGGAGCGTCACGCCGCCGCCGACCGGGACAGTGATCTTGGTCGCGCCGTCGCGCCGTTCAGCGATGAGGAGTCGAATGGCGACAGCAAAATCCGCCCCTCCCCGATCATCGATGTAGCCGATCGCGCCGCAATAGGGACCGCGGCCGCGCCCCTCGATCGCTGCAATCGTCCTCATCGCTTCGACCTTCGGCGCGCCCGTGACGGAGCCGCATGGAAACAACGCCTTCAGCACATCCGCCGCCGTCATGCCGTTGCGCAGTCGCCCGGAGATTTTTGAGGCGAGATGGTGGATGCCTGGCGTCGAGACGAGCGCGCAGATCGCATCCTCGCGAATAGAGCCGTCTGCGCAAACGGTCGATAGATCGTTGCGGAGGAGATCCGCGATCATCACGTTTTCAGCGCGGTCTTTGGCGCTTCTCTGAAGCTCCTGCGCCAGACGCTCGTCCTCATACGCATCGGCGCTTCTGGGCCGTGTGCCCTTGATCGGCTCCGCCGTCACCCTCCAACCGTCGCCATCGGCCGCAACGGAGAAAAACCGCTCGGGAGACGCTGAGAGAATTGCCCCCTGCCTGTAACAAAGATAGGCCCCAAACCGTGCGCGCTGCGCCAGTCGTATGAAAATCTGATACGGCGCGACCGTTTCGACGCATTCGGCGACAATCTGTTGCGACAGGTTGACCTGAAAGAATGCGCCGCCGCGAATGAGCTCTATCGCATCGGCGACGGCGCGGGCGTAGGTCTGCGGCGTGAAGTTCGAGCGTGGCGGCTCGAACATGAAGGCGCCATCCTGCCTGGCGCCCTCCCCGCCGAGGGCGTCCTCCAGCCGCCGCACGTCGCGCTCCGCGCGTCCGACGACGAAGGCGCGGTTCGCCGCATGGTTGAACAGGACCGAGGCGTCGTAGGCGCCAAAAGCGCAATCAGGGAACAGGAACGGCGACGGCGGCCCCTCCGCCGTCGGTTCGACGAGAGCGCCGAGCTCATATCCAGCGAAGCCGATCAGTCCAGTCAGGAATGGAGAGCGGCATTCGTTCGGTCCGGCGCAGCGCCGCATCTGATGAAGAGCGCCAAGCACGTCGAACGGCGGGCGCTCTGACTTGCGGCCGTCAAGAATCGCCAGCCCTCGCCGGCACTCAAGACGCATCGATGGAAAGGCGGCGACTATCGACCAACCCGGAGCCGACGCTTCTGAACCCGCATGCAGAAGGCAGGCGTAGGGTTCCTCCGCCAGCGGCGCGAAGGCGTCGAGCGGCGACCGAAAGGCGATCTCGCGGACGATCATGGGGCCGATTGATAGCAGGCTCCAGCGTAGACGCGAACCGTGGCGCCGCCGAACAAATCGGCTTAAAGGCCCGACCATGACCGACTTGGCGAAACCGAGCGGGCCGACGCGTGCGTTCTATGGGCTCGCCCTCGCGGCGCTCATAGGATTCATCGCCTATGTCGGACGAGGCGTCATCATTCCCGTCGTCGTCGCCGGGTTTTTGAGCTTCTTTATCTTCACGCTCAAACAGTCGATCAAGCGCGGTCCGCTGATTGGACGCTACCTCCCCGACTGGCTATGCTTCTTGTTCGCATTCGCCATCATCGGCCTTGTCTTCCTCTTCATAGTCGATGTCGTCCGCGACAATGTGGGCGTTCTCGTTGCAAAGTCGGGCGAGTACGAATCACGCCTGCGCGATCTTTCGGGCGAGGCTATCGCGTTTCTTCATCGTCTCGCGATCCTGCCTCAGGATTTCATGGGCGGCCTCGACGAGCTCCGGCGCCAGGCCTTGGGCGCCGTGCGGCCTCTGATTGCGCAGACCGGCCAGGCGCTGCGCGCGGTGACGGCCAACTTCGTCACCATCGCCCTATATACCGTGTTCATGCTGGTCGAGCGTGGACGAATTTTCAAGAAGATCAGCATGCTGAGCACCGATGCACAGGAGCGTCGCGCGGTCGACGAGACGATTACGGACATCGGCGCAATGGTGCGGGAGTATGTGACCATCAAGACGCTGATCAACCTGACGGTTGCAGGGATCAGCTTCGTAATCATGCGCTTGGTCGGCGTTGAATTCGCTGGATTCTGGGCGCTGCTGATATTTCTCCTCAACTATATCCCTATAGTCGGCTCGATCAGCGCGATCGCGTCAATCACCTTGTTCGTCCTGGTGCAGCCCGAAGGCGGCGGCTTGCAGACGGCGTTGTTGACGCTGGCGCTGCTCGCCGGCGCGGAGCAATTGATGAGTTCGATCGTCGAGCCGAGACTGATGGGTCGCAGCCTCAATCTCAGTCCGCTGGTCATCCTTCTGTCATTGAGCGTCTGGGGCTCTCTTTGGGGTTTCGCCGGAGCGCTCCTCGCCGTGCCGATGACGGTGACGATGATGATCATCCTCACGCAGTTCAAATCATCACGGCCGATCGCGATCCTGATGTCGGACTCGGGCAAGGTGGCGCCGATCAAGCACCTGAAAGAATCGTAGTTACCCGGTTCGCTTCATCGCGCCCCTGAGAACGCCTGCAAGCGCCTCGGCCTCCTCACGACGTCCCGAGCTTCGCCGCCACGCCAGACCAATTCGGCGCGACGGGGCGGGGTCCGCAAATGGAACCGCCTTCAGCCCGCTGGTCTTTGCGAGGCCGGCATTCACCGCCATCTCCGGCAGCAGCGTGGCGCCGAGGCCCGAGAGCGCCATCTGCGTCAGCGTAAACAGGCTCGTCGCCGCGAAGCCCGCCGCTGTTGCGCCGCGCGCTAGCTTGCAGGCGTCTATTGCGTGGTCTCTGAGGCAATGCCCATCCTCGAGCAGGAGCAGGGTTTCGCCTGACAGGTCGTCAAGCGACATCGCCTTTTTGGCGGCATGCGGATGATCAGGCCGGGCGGCGAAATAGAAGCAGTCTTCGCCGAGGTCGATGACTTCCGCCCCCCGGACGTCGTAAGGAAAAGCAAGGACTGCGGCGTCAAGAAGCCCGGCGGACAGTCTGTCGACGAGGTTGGCCGTCAGGTCCTCGCGAAGATAGAGCTCCAGCCTGGGGAAGGCGGCGCGAAGCTTCGGCGCTGCCGCCGGCAGCAGGAACGGGGCGACCGTTGGGATCACGCCGAGGTGGAACTGGCCTTCAAGCGGCTGGCGCGCGGCAGCGGAGCGGGCAAGGTCTTCCGTGAGAGCGAGTATACGCTCCGCCCTCGCGACCACCGCCTCTCCCGAGGGGGTCAATGCGAAGGCCTTGGTTGAACGATCGACCAGCTGGCAGCGCAGGACGCCCTCCAGCTCCTTGATGGCCGAAGATAAAGTCGACTGCGAAACGAGGCAGTCCTCGGCCGCCTTGGAAAAAGATTTGCGCCGCGCGAGCGCGTGGAAGAACTGAAGCTGTCTGACGGTTGGCAGGGGGATCATTTTATCGGATTTTTCGATGCACGCTTGAGCTATAATCTATTTGCTAAATTTTCAATGGCGCCTATGTAGGGCCTCGCGGAACGCGCTTCCGCCCCCATTTCGTATCCATAAGCAAAGGAGAAGAACATGCTCGGCGTCGGCGATAAGCTTCCCGATTTTTCGGTGACGGGCGTCAAGCCCGGGTTCAACAAGCACGAGGAAGGCGGTCAGTCGGCGTTCGAACCCCTCACCCAGGCGAGCTTCCCGGGCAAGTGGAAGGTCATCTATTTCTATCCGAAGGATTTCACTTTCGTCTGCCCGACAGAGATCGCCGAATTCGGCAGGCTCGCCAAAGAATTCGCCGATCGGGACGCGGTCGTTCTCGGCGGAAGCACCGATAACGAGTTCTGCAAACTCGCCTGGCGGCGCGACCATCCCGATCTGAAGAGCCATCCGGCCTGGCAGTTTGCCGACACCAATGGTTCTCTGGTCGACGGTCTTGGCGTGCGCGCGCCTCAAGGCGTCGCCTTCCGCGCGACCTTCATCGTTGACCCGCACAATGTTATCCAGCACGTGTCGGTGAACAGCCTCTCGGTCGGTCGCAATCCGGCCGAGATCCTCCGCATCCTTGACGCTCTGCAAACGGACGAACTCTGCCCCTGCAACCGTCCGGTCGGCGGCGATACGCTCTAATGCTATTGCAGGCCGCCGCGCGTTGACGCGTGGCGGCTTCATCAATCCCGAGAGCCCGATGTCGATCGAGGAAAAACTGGCGCAGGCGCGGCGCGCCCGCGTGGATGGCGATTGGCGAAGCGCGGAGCTCTTGTGCAGGGAAGTACTTGACAAGAGCCCCGTGCACCCGGCTGCGACCGGGCTGCTTGGTCAGGTGCTTGCCGAACATGGGGACCTCGCCGCCGCGGCGCACTTCATCAAGTTAGCGATCGGGCTTGCGCCGAATAGCGCCGACGTTCGTCTCAACGCAGCAGTATTCAACGAACGGCAGGGCGATCTCAAGGGCGCGCTCGACGAGTGCAAGCGCGCCTCAGAGCTTGACCCGACGAAGTTCGAGGTTTGGGCGACCTACGGGAACTATCTGGGCAAGGCGATGCTTTTCGAGCCGGCCGCAAAGGCCTTGAGGCACGCGGTTCGACTGAATCCAAATCATCCGGGTGCGGCTCTGCTGCTCGCCGGAGCCTGCTTTGAACTTGACGATTATGCCGGAGCCCATTCAGCGCTCGATCTTGCTGACAAGGTCGCGCCCGATCTGCCCCAGACTCTGAAGATGCGAACGCATATTGCGCGGCGCGCCGGCGACGATGAGACGCTTCTTGGATTCGCCGAGCGGTGGTTCGAGAAGGAGCCGAACAGCGACGAGGCGCGAATGGCGCTTGCATTTGCGCTGGCCCAGGCCGGTTACTATGCGCGGGCTGCAAAAACGTTTCAGCCGATCGCCGAACGCGAGCCTCTACGAGCCGACTACCTCGCCACCATGGGCCGCCATTATCTTGGCGCCAGGGATCTCGACCAGGCGCGTGCATGGTTCGAGCGCGCGCTGAGCGTTGAGCCTGAATTCGAGGAGGCCCATTACGGTCTTGCTCGCACCGCCACCTACTCCGGAGACCTGAAGGCCGCCGAAAGATTCTGCCGGCGCGCGATCAGCATAGATCGCGGACACATCGACTCGCTGGCCTTGCTGACCGAGGTCTGTGAAGGCCGAATCGGCGATGCCGAATTCGAAGCGCTGAAGGCCCTTTCCGCCAACCCGAATGTGCGCCTCGATGCGCGCGCGACCGCCGCCTACGCCCTTGGCGATGCAAGTCACAAGCGCAAGATGCGGGCGGAGGCCTTCGAGGCTTGGACCCAGGCGAACCGTCACAAAACCGCGATCCTCGCCGCGACGCCGCTGGGACCCTACGACCCGGCGCGCCAGGCGAGATTCACGCAGTTGCTCATGGACGTGTTCGCACTTGACCCGCTCGACACGGCGCATGAACCGCCGCGCGAGGGAGAGCCGACTCCGATCTTCATCGTCGGCATGCCGCGCTCGGGAACGACGCTCCTCGAAAACGCCCTGTCCGCCCACCCCCTGGTTGCAGGCGGCGGAGAACTGCCGGCGCTGCCCTACATCCTTGATCAGCTGATGGAGGCTTTCGCCGCGACCGGCGGCCGGGGACGGCGCATTGACGAGTCGACCAAGGCCGGATCAAGGGAAATGTATTTCCGGCAGGTGCGCGAGTTCCGGCTCGACGCCTTGCCCTTCCTGACCGACAAGCAGCCCACGAACTTTCTCTCCGTCGGACTCATCCGTATCCTGTTTCCGCAGGCGCGCATCATTCACATCCGCCGCAATCCCCTGGATACCGGCTTTTCAATCTACAGGAAGAACTTTTCGAAACGCTGGCCTTTCGCCTTCGACCAGAGGTCAATCGCGCACTATTACGGACAGTACGCCCGCATCATGGATCACTGGCGGCGCAACTACCCGGCAGCCGTCGCCTTTGTTCAATACGAAAACCTGATCGCCGACTTTGAAGGCGAGATGCGGCGGCTCGTCGACTTCTGCGGGCTTCCCTGGGACGACATTTGCGTCAATTACCAGTTCGAAGAGCGCTCGGTGATCACGTTCAGCGCTGTGCAGGTCCGCAAGGGCGCTTCAAAGGATCATTCGGGCAGCGCCGAGCCATATCGCGACTTCCTGAAGCCGATGGCTGACGCGCTGATCGAAGCCGGTGTCGATCTCGAAACCGGCGACCTCGCCAAATCCTAGCTTTCAAAGGAGGATTGTTATGAGTCTCGACGCGTTGCGGGAATCCCTCCCCGATTACGCCAAGGATATTCGCCTCAATCTCGGAACGCTTGCTGCAGAATCCGTCCTGTCGGACCAGCAAAAGCATGGGACGTTTCTCGCTTCGGCCCTCGCGTCGCGCAACGCAGGCGTCATTCGGGCGGTCGACGCCTGGGCTGGCGCGGCGCTGTCGCCTGAAGCGCGGAACGCCGCGAAAGCCGCCGCCGCGATCATGGCGATGAACAACGTCTATTACCGAGCCACGCACCTTATGGCGGCCAAAGACTACGCGACCATGCCGGCGAAGCTGCGCATGAACGTGATTGGCGCGCCCGGCGTCGACAAGCTCGATTTCGAGCTATGGGCTCTCGCGGTCTCCGCCATCAACGGTTGCGGCATGTGCCTCGACGCGCATGAGAAGGTCGTCCGCAAGGGCGGTCTTTCCGCCGAACAGGTGCAGGCGGCCCTCAGGATCGCCGCCGCCGTTCACGCCGCGGCCGCCGTCTTGGATGGGGAGGAAGCCCTGGCCGCGTGATCCTCAGGCCGTGCCCGCGAGCGCGTCTATCAGGGGGCCCAGGTGCTTCTCATAATTTCTCCAGCGTGCGACTGACGTCCGGCTGATTGGCTGGCGCGCCTGGTAGGCGCTTGAGGTCTGGATGTGGCGGGGCTTGGGCGCCCCGGTCGACGCCTCGGCCGGCGAGAGATCGAGCGCCGTCAGGACACGCTCGTACTCCGCCTCCGGACGGTCAACGAATGCGTCATAGTCAACCGTGATGAGATCGCCGAGCAAGTCGCGCCAATGGGCCATGAGGTCGGCGTGAAGCCGGTAGTAGCGGCCTAGCGCGCGGAGATCGAACTTGTAGCTGTGCTCGGACCTAAGAAACTGAAAGTAGCAGGAGAGGCACGTATCGACCGGATCGCGCCGGCAATGAATGACGGCGGCCGCCGGCAGCATGAGACGGATCAGCCCTAGAAACTGGAAGTTCATGAGGTTCTTGTCGATGAGCCGCGCCGCCGTGACATGGCGTTTCTCGAACTTTTCGACATATCGCCGCCCAAAGCCCTCAAACGCCTCCGCGGGAAGTTTAGGAGCCCAGTCCGGATATTGCACCTTGCCCGGATGATTGGCGCTGATAAGGCCGACAATCCGCGTAATCTCGGGCCGCTCGCCCAGAGCAGCGACCCCGGGATGGCGCGCGAGTTGATCTTCGAGGAGCGAGGACCCGCAGCGCGGCATGCCGACGATGAACACGGGCTTCGCGCTCGCGAACCCTGCCCGCTCGTGCTTATCTAGGAATTCGCGGTTGAAGACCGATTTTATTCGCCAGAATCGGGCCTCGCAGGCCGCGTCGTCGAACTTGACGCCGGCCAGCTCGTTGCCTTCGCGAAAGCAGGCGAATGCGTAATCGTACTCCCCGATATCGTCGTAGCACTTCCCGAGCGCAAAGGCGTAGATCGAGCGCGCTTGCCGGTCCGCGCCGGGACGCGCGCGCAGTTCTTCAAGGCGCGCGATGAGGCGGTCGCCCGGCTGCGCCCGTCGAATCCAGGTGAGGTTGAGAAACGCCGCCGGCATGTCCGGGTCAAGCGCCAGCGCCTCGTTTAGTTGCGCCTCCGCCTCGGAGAATTCGCCGGCGAGGATCAGCGCGTAGGCGAGGTTCACGCGCGACAGGGCGATTCGCGGATCAGCCGCCACGGCGGCGTGGAACGCAGCCCGGGCGTCGTCATGCTCCATCTCCTCGGCGCAGGCGGCGCCAAGGAGATTGTAAGACCACGGATTATGCGGGTCGGCTGCGACGGCGCGCCGTCCCATGTCAATCGCCTCGGCGAACCGGCCGGCCGCGTAGGCGGCGTTGCCGGCGGCGATCAGTTCGTCGGCCGGACTTGTCATGCCGGCCGCCGCGCCGAGAGCCGCCAGGCTCCCTGGGCGTCGCCCGCTCGAAACTGAACAGGTTCAAAAGAGATGTCGACGAGTCCGGCGCCGGCAAGGCGGGTCGAGATCTCGTCCATGTCTTGCGGTGAGCGCGCCGCTTGCTGCATCGCTCTCAGGCGGGCGAGATAGGCCCTCAGCCTCTGTTCGATCTGCTGAAGCCAGCCGAGAGCATCCTCCGGCGCAAAGGCGAAGCGCCGCGCGGCCAACCGCTCCATGTCGGCGGCGTAATTCGCAAGAATGGCGGCGCCCGGCGACGGCGGCGATGCGACGAGGCGAGATCGGGCGGCGGCGAGCGTTCGCTGGAAGGCGGCTTCGCGCTTTTTGTTGACGTAACCCGCAGGAGCGCCGTCATAGCTTGCAGCTAGAGTGTCTCGGAGCGCGCGGATGAGGCCCGCCTCCAGAGCGGCCGCCACGACCTGTTCGCTGGCCCCGGATTCCAGCGCGATGGCGCCGCCGGCGACATGCACGACAGCCAGAAGCGGCGCTCCCGGCCGCAGCGCTGACGCCGCTTCGGAGAATGCGGCGGCTCCGGCATATTCGAGGCCGAACTGGCTGACGACAGCGGAGAAGCTGCCGGGCCGAAAAGGGAGGCGATTGGCGTCGGCAACGCAGCAGATGACGCGCGCGCCGAGCGTGCGCGCTGCGGTGAGAGCGGCGGGGGCGTAATCGACACAGGTGAAATTCGGACGTGAGGCGGCGGGCAAACTTTCGGCGCTTCGCGCGATCGGCGCGGCGCCGGACGCAATGTCGAGGACGAGGTCGTCGGGGCGGAGCGCCGCCGTTTCGAGAAAGGATTTCCAGATGGCGTCAAGCGACGGCCGCGCCGCGAGCCCGCCCATGATCTCGCCGTCGTTCTGCGGATCGCTCCAGAGTTCCTGCCAATGGTCGGCGCGGCTTGAAATCGGTTGGCTCCCTAGCTGAAGGCGTCTGCTCTGCACCACGCGCCAGCGATCAGGCGATCGGCGCCGAGGCTCCCGGCGCCCGGGCGTTCGCGAAGATGTCGACGCCGGAAAGCCATTTTTCGAGGGGGTCGGGCGTCGACCAAACGGCGACCAGCGCGGCGTTGAGTTCGAGCCTGTACAAGGGACGCCCGTGCGCCGCGAGGCTGATCGCCAGGGCGCGCAGGAAAACCTCGGAATTCTGGAAAAGAAACGGACGCGCGCCAGCGAATCGCGGATCGGATGCCCGGACCGCAAATGCGTCCATACAGCCTTTGACGGAGGAGCTGAGGAGGCCGCGACACGCTAGCGGGCGGCCCGCATAGGCCGAGCAAGCGTTATCGGATTCACCGAGGAGCGGGCACGGCGGACCTCTGCGCCATCGTGCGTCGCCCGCCTCGCCTCGGGTGACGCGATCGACGTCGCTAACGCGGCGCTTCAGGTCGACGAGACTTTTCTCGTCCCGAGTGCGCGTCAAATGCTCGGCGAGGAAGAACACCTCCGGCGCAGTCACGACGATCAGCGCGCGACAGCAGAAGGCGCAGCCCTTCGAGCACGCGGGCGGCGCCATGCCGCCCGAGGGCGCGGGCAGGCGCACCTCCCCCATCGTATCGAACGCCTGATGATATCGCTGGAGCAGGCCGTATAGCGCCTCGCGCGTCACGCCAAGGCGCGCAAAATGGTCTTGCGCAAACCGCGCCTCGAAGGCCAGCGCGGCCGCCTTCTTTTCTTCAAGGGTCTGCAAGAGCGCCTCTTTGCCGTCTGGCCTCATCTTGGATGAGCCCGCCGCGCCGCTCAACAGTCCGAGCGACCGGGCCGGAGCGCAGCTCAGGCTGGACAAAAGAAAACGGCGGGCTTCAAGCCCGCCGTTTCCGTTCAGACTTTCGGCCGATCCGATTAGAAGCGGAGCGAGGCGCCGAAGAAGAGCTGCCGGCCGAGGGTGTCGTAGGTGGCCGGGAAGGTGTTGGCCTGCTCAGAGACCGTCGATCCGAGGATCGGCGCGTCCTTGCCGGTGATGTTCTGCACGCCGACCGTCAGGTCGAGGTTTTCGTTCACCGAATAACGCATCGTCACGTCGAGATAATTGAACATGCCGATGTCGTCGGACAGATCGCTGATGCACGAAGTCGTCGAGCCGCAAGTGCCCACGACGTCGTAATCGAGACCGCCGATCAGGCGCCAGCGAACGCTGGTGGTCAGCGGGCCGTAATCCCAGCCAGCCGTCAGCGTGTGCTTGTAGGTGGGCGTCGGCTCGCCGCAGTCGCCGGAGTAGAGCCCGGTGCACTCGATGTAGCCGTCGATCGGGTCGTAGCCGTTCTTCAGGTAGTAGTTCCCGAAGTAGACGAAGTTCATCGAACCCAGGGAACCGATATCGAAGCCGTAATTGACCTGGGCTTCGATGCCCTTCGCCTGCAAGAAGGCGATGTTCGATGCGCCAAGGTTCATCAGGAACGGCGAAGCGATTTCGCCGGTGAGCGGGTTACGAACGACGAGCGCGCAGGCGCTGGCGACGTTGTTGATGTGGCAGCTGTCGAGAATAGTGCCGAGGCCGACCGTCGCGATCGCGTCGCGAACCTTGATGTTGTAGAAGTCGACGATCAGGGTCAGGTTGTCGACGAAGCTCGGCTCCCACACCATGCCGACCGTGAGCGTATTGGCGGTTTCTTCCGAAAGATTCGGGTTGCCGCCGAACAGCGCTTCGATCTGGCCGTTCGATTGGAACGGCGTGCCAACGAGGCCCGGCGGAACGCCGGTGGCGACGCAGGTGGCGACGATCGTGGCTGCCGAGAAGCCGCCGAAGCCGCCGCCCGAGCAGGGGTCCTTAGCGCCCGGGAAGCCGTTCGAGATCGCCGTGAACAGCTCGCCGATATTCGGGGCGCGAACCGCGTGCTGGTATTGGGCGCGGAAGCGCAGACCGTCAACCGGCTCCCAGCTGCCGCCCACCGCATAGGTGTGCGTGCTGCCGACATTCGCGATCGAGTAGTCCGAATAGCGATACGCGCCGTTGATCGAGAAATCGCCAATACCGGTATTCTCGAAAATCGGAATGTCGGTTTCGAGGAAGGCTTCGTAGACGTCGAAGCGACCGCCGGCCGCCGGCGCCTGGTTGAAGCCGAGCACGTCCGGTCCGAGCACCGAGTCGGGGATCGACTGCGCGAACTCCTCGCGGTATTCGACACCAAGCGACACCGCGGGTGCCGATTCGGCCCAGGGCATCTTCATGCCTCCGAGCTCGCCCGTAAGAGTCGAAATGATCTGGGTCTGCTCGACAATGTCCGCGATCGCGCCCGTACGGCCAATCGTGGCCGCGTCGGCCGGCGACAGCGAACCCGGGCCGTCATAGATATTGGCGCCGGCTTGCAGAGCGGTTCGCAGCGCGCTGATCGAGACGTTGCCGCTCTGGAACGTATAGATCGACGACCGCCCGAACTGGGCGCCGGTATCCCACACCCAGTTATCATTCAGGTCGACCTTTACGCCGCCGGAAATCTGGAAGGTGTTCGTGTCGCGAAGGCTATTGCGGGTGCCCAGTTCCTCGAACCGCTTGTTAAACGTGAAGCAGTAGGTTCCAAGGCCCGGAGCCGGGTTCGGCACAACGCCCGGAAGAGTGGCGCCGCCGCCCGTGCAGCCCGCCGTCGCGGCGTGGGCCTGCATGATGGCGCCAAGCGCCGGGTTCAGCGAATCGACGATCGACTTCGGCACCGCGACGAAGAAGCCGGCCGGGGTCGGCGCAAGCTGCTGGTCGACCACCGCGTTGGCGAACACGCCGCGGGCGTAAACTTCGATGTTATCGCTGACTTCATAGCTGGCGGCGCCGAAAATCGAATAACGCTCTTGCGGCAGCTGCAGGTAGTTGGTCGGCGCGTAGTTGTAGAGGTCGTTCGGGTTGCCGAAGCGCAGACCGCGAACCAGGTTCGGACCCGGCGCGAAGAGACCCGAGCAGGTATTGCCGGCGCAAAGCGGATCGATCGCCGTGCCGTTGCCGGTGCCGAAGTTCGAGCTGCCGTTGCCGCGGAAGCGCGTTCCCGGAATGGACGACGAACCGCCCGGAATGAAGCCGACCGAGGTCGAGCCCGCGCCCGGATCGAAGAAGGTGAATTCCGAGAAGGCGCGGTCGCCCTGGAACAGCGCCTTGCGGTTCGTGTAGGAGGCGCTGAACACCGCGTTGCCCTTCCCGTCGGCGAAGTTGCCGCCGAGCGTCAGCGCCGCGTTGAAGACGTTCGCGTCCCAGCCTGCGGCCGAAAGACGGTCCGATACGTCGAGTTGAACGCCTTCGAAGTCGTCCTTCAGGATGAAGTTCACGACGCCGGCGATGGCGTCCGAACCGTAAACGGCCGAGGCGCCGCCGGTCACGACTTCAACGCGGTCCACAAGCGAGGACGGAATGTTGTTCAGGTCGACCGGCCCGCCGGCACCCGAGCCGACGAAGCGCATGCCGTCGACAAGGACGAGCGTCCGGTTCGTGCCAAGGCCGCGGAGCGAAACGGTCGCGGTGCCGGTGCCCGGGTTGTTCGACGTCGAGTCGAAGGACGGGATGACCTGCGGCAGCGCGTCGAGATATTCTTCCGAGTTGACCGTATTGGTAAGAACCAACTGTTCCGCGTCGACAGTGGCGACCGGGCTGGGAGCCGAAAGGTCCTGGCGCGCGATACGCGAACCGGTCACGACAATTTCGTCGTCGCCGCCTTCATCTTGAGCAAAAGCCGGCGCGGCCGCGACGGCGGCGACGCCGGTGAGCATGGTCGAGCTCAGGTACCGACCAAGCGCGATCTTCTTCGACATTAATTATCCCTCCGAAGGTTGTACCGGATGCCCGCCGCCCTACCCACTAGAGCGAGAATACTAGCTCCGCCCCCCGTCAAAAAGGGCCTTGCCACGGCGCACCCGACGCCATCGTCGGACCCTATTGTCCGGAAAGTTCTCAGGTCAACAAAGAAGGCCGCGGGCCGACGGCTTCTGGGGAGCGCTGTGGCAATATCACAACAACAGCGTTAAGGGCGCATTCAGCTTGGTGAATCGGGGGTTAAGAATGAGCGATTCTGGGCGCCAAGTCGAACGGCGCGGTCACCCGCGGCATGGCCGCCGCGAACGGTTCGACCCCGTGCCACATGTAGGAGGGGAAGATGATGACCGACCCCTCTTCAGGCCTGATCCACCGCTCGGCCGGAAGGTTAAGGCCGGCCACGCCGGAGCCTCCAAGTCGCAGGAAACCGGCTTTTTTTCCCGTCATGATTTCAGTCGGAATTCGGACATAGTAGCTGGCGCTGATCCAGCCTTTGGGATGGAAGTGGTCCACATGCCCGCCGCCTGACTTGAGAATGACGGACCAGGCGCCGGCGCAATCAAGGTCTTGGCTTTTCGCCGCCAGGAATGGATGGGCCGGATCGTCGGGAAGCTCGTCGACATAGCGGCGCGCGGTCGCCATCAGCGCTCCCTTGAGCGCCTGGATGACCGGGTGGGGCTCGTTCCACAACCTGCCGACGGACTGCGTGCCGCCGTAGAGCGTCTGCGAAATTGGTCGGGCGCTCTGGCCCTCGTGCAGCGGCAGCAGCGCCTCGAGAAGGGCGGCGTTGAACTCATCGACGCTGTCGAACCCCGGCGGGGGCTCGATGAACATTTTGCGCGCGAATCGGTCGTAGTCGTACCAGCGTCGATACCCGGGGTCGCCGCTGGCCCGCATGGCCAAAGACTTCAGCGCGATGTGGCGCTGAAGATGCTCCCGCGGCGCGTCGTCCAAGAGCAGCCGCACCGCGTCGGCGGCCCGCCCGGCCGCCAGCAGGCACTCGGCATACTCGTGGCGGGCCTCGAAGTCGCCCGGCGCTTTTTCATGCGCGGCGCGGGCGAGTTCGGCGGCGGCGGCCCGATCTCCCTGCACCCGCCGCACCCGGGCGAGTCTGGCATAGCCCCTCGAGTCCGTGGGAGATCGTTCCATCAGCGCGTCGGCGGCCTCTTCCGCCGCCGCGACGTCGCCGGTCATGAGCGCGAGTCCGGCCTTGAGGTCTAATAATCCGGGGTCGGATGTTTTGGCGATGGCGCGATCGAGGGCGGCGAAATGGCGGTCCGTCGCGCCGGTCTCCCAGAGAAGATTCACGAGATCGCCATGCAGGGAAGTCGAGGTCGGATCGAGCCCCGCGCCCTTGAGATAGGCCTCCTCGGACTCCCGGAACCGGCCCATCAGGCGCAAGCAGTTAGCACGCTGATGATGGGCGTCGACCGATCCGGGCGCCGCCGCGCAGGCGGCCACAAAATCATCGAGCGCCTCCGCTAACGCGCCGCGATCCCGCCTCAGTTTTCCGCGGTTGAGGCGGGATTGGACATGATGCGGCTGACGCATGATCGCGTCTGAAAAGGCCCCTTCGGCCTCTGCAGGCCTTCCCGCGGCGCTCAGCGCAACGCCGAGGTTGTTGAGAAGGCGAACATTTTCAGGTTCGATCGCGACCGCCTTCGCCGCGGCGTTTGCGGCGCCTTCGGCGTCGCCCTTTCGGCGCAGCGCGGTCGCGAGCCCCGACCAGCCGTTGGCGAAGCGCGGGTCGAACCCGAGCGCGCGTTCAAAGGCGCTGACCGCTTCCGACAGGCGGCCTGCGGCGGTCAGGGCGTTGCCCAGGTTGGCGAGCACCGCGGCCTTGTTTGGATGAATTCGCGCAGCGCGCTCGAAGGCGGATACGGACTCGTCGAACCGCGAAAGACCGCCGAGCGCGAGAGCTTCGAGGTGCGCCGCTTCCGGGTGATCGGGCGCCCGTCGCGCGACGGCGCGCGCCGTCTCAAGCGCGACGTCGGGTCTCCCCGACTGGAGCGCGGCGGCCGCACGCTGCAGGTCCGCCAGAAAGGGATCGGCCATGGCCGCCTCGATACCCAAGCCCCGCGCTTGACGCTAGGCCGGAAGCCCTCTTTAGTCGGTCGATCAGGCGGTCAGCGGGGCTGAACATGAATCGAATTCTCCTATTGGGCGTTTTGGTCCTCGGCGCTTCCGCTCCCGCCTATGCGGCTTCTCCCATTGACGAAGCCATGGACCGCGCGATCGCCTGCAGGACCATCGCGGACAACGCCGAACGCCTCGCCTGCTTTGACGGCGCCGTCGCCGGCGTCGAGAACGCCAAGGCCCTTCGCGCCGCCGAGGCGCAGGAAAAGAAAGCCGCCAAGGAGAAGAAGAGAAAGGACGATTTTGGCCTCAAAGGGCGCGACGTGATCGTCATGGCCGATACCGAGGAGAACTTCGGCGGCGAGGCCGTGCCCGAGATTCGGGCCGCGCAGGAGGAGAAACGCCTGAAGGCGATCACGGCGACCGCGACGACAGTCAAGGTCAACTCGCTGAAGCAGGCGACCCTCGTTCTCGACAATGGCCAGGTATGGAAGCAGCTTGAATCCGACAGCGTGAGCCTGCCGCGCAAGAGCGACGGCAAGAGCTACAGCGTCACGATCAAGCGCGCAGCCATGGGGAATTACATGGCGACCATCGACGAACTCAATCGCACGATCCGCGTTACGCGCGTCAAGTGATGGGCGGCGAGGATCATTTTTTCAGCAGCGGCGGGCTGCGGCTGCATGGCCGGCTCTACCGCGGCGGCGCCAAGACGCCGGCGATCTGCATTCCGGGCCTGACCCGAAACGAGCGCGACTTCTCCGAAGTCGGGCCGTTCCTTGCCGAGACGGGCCGCGACGTCTTCGCTGTTTCCTTGCGCGGCCGCGGCCTCTCTGACCGCGATCCGGACTTCATGAATTATCGCCCGCCGACCTATGTCGGCGACGTCCTCGCCGCGCTCGACAGCCTCGGCTGGCGCAAGGCGGTCTTCGTCGGCACCTCGCTCGGCGGGTTGGTCACGATGCTGACAAATGAGCGCGCGGGGGAGCGCGTCGCCGGCGCGGTCATCAACGATATTGGTCCGGAGCTGGCGCCGGAAGGTATTGCTCGGATCGCCGGCTATGTCGGTGGCGAGGCGCCGCCGCCGGCCGAAACGATCGACGACGCGGCGACGCAGATCCGCGCGATCAATGAGGTCGCTTTTCCCGGCAGGGACGCGAGCTTCTGGCGCCTTTTCGCGACGCGCACCTTCCGCCGGCGGGCGGACGGACGCTACGTGCTCGATTACGACCGTCTGATCGGCCGCGCACTGGTCGAGGCCGAGCCCGTCGGCGACCTATGGCCGGTCTTCAAGAAGCTCGAAGGCAAGCCCACGCTCGTCACGCGCGGAACCCTCAGCGATCTGCTGACGCCGCCGATCCTTCAGAAGATGCGCGCGGCGGTTCCCGACATGCGCACGGTCGACATCCCGAACGTCGGCCATGCGCCGACGCTATCCGAGCCGGACGCCGCCCGCGCCATGACGGACTTCGTCGGCGCCCTCTAGGGCCTCGCGCCCTCATTCGGAAGCAGGGCGCTGGCTCCAGTCTTTGATTTCTGCGGCGTTTTTTTCCGCGTGAACTTTTGCGCACGCCGCTCCAGCAAGCGGACCCCCCGCGCCCGACTGGGGGAGAGAGAACGAGCGCGGGGAGCCTTGCAACTTTCCCGAGGGGAACACGGGATCGGGTTGCTGCGATCGATATGGTTTGTGCTCCGCACGGTTCCAGCGTCGCTCTTCAAACTGTGATGCAAGGCGCTCGACGTCAATTCGCGGGGCCGGGCGCAGCGTAGCCAAGGCGCCCCAAGCACTCGGCGACCGCGTCAAAGATGAGCAGGGTCGATGCGTGGCGCTGCGGATAATCCCGGATCGGCGCCAGTACGGCGAGTTCACGCCAGCGAGCGCCGCCGGGCGGAGGTCCGCCCTCCTTCAGCATGAGGCGCATCGACTCTCGAAGCCCAAGGAGTTCCGCGGCGTCAGCGCCCACGATGTTGCGGGCGACGATCGAGGCGGACGCCTGGCCGAGGGCGCAGGCGCGCGCCTCCATGCCGAAATCCGTGACGCGATCGCCCTCCATTTTGAGATCGACCGAAACCTCGGAGCCGCAAACGCGGCTGACCCTTTTGGCGCTGGCGTCCGGCGCGCCGAGCCGATGCGCCGGGGGTATGGCGGCGGCCGCCTTGAGGATCGCATCGCTGTAAAGATCGCCGAGCACCTCATCGATATAGGTCGCCGGCGGGCCCAAATCTACGGGGAAAGCCGGAGCGCTCCGTATCCGGAGCTACTGCGCGCCCCACAGCGCCTCATTCGGGGCCCAACCAGAGACGGCGCCTACCGATACCTGGCTCCAGCCTTTTCGCGCCTTATCAATCCTGGCGATGACGCCGCGCTCAAGCGCCGCGCGAACCGGCGCGCTTTCGCGCGGCGCCTCGCGGAGTTCGACCGTTTGCAACGCCACGGCGTGATTGACCGAAACGAGGGTCGACTGATGAGCCCAGCAGCGCCCGCCCTCGAAGTCCTCGATGCGCCGCCAATGGTCACGCGTTTCGGCGGTGACCCGCACCGGCAGCCCGATCCTCTGGTATGTGTAGACCGTCGGATGTTCGAATGAGGGCCCAAGCCGGCAGATCGTGCGGTTGAATTTGAGGCTGACGAATCGCGGGACGGGCAGACCTGACGGCGTGTCGGTTCGAACTTGATCGCCTGCGGCGGCGGCGGCTGGATCGGCGTTAGCCAAAAGCAACGCAAGGAATGCGCAAAACGCAGGAACTCGCATGGGCGGGACTCGACGAATCGCGGGCAGGCCGATTAACAATCCCTTAGCCTCTGGCTTTGCAGTTAACGATCAGTTAACGGCGAGCGTCGCGAAAGGCCCTGATGACCCAAAGCCGGCTCAAGGTGACGGTGACCCGCAAGCTCCCCGAGCCGGTGGAGCGGCGCCTCGCCGCGCTGTTCGATGTCTCTCTCAATCCCTCGGACGCGCCGATGGACGCCTCGCAGCTCATCGAGGCGGCGCGGTTTTCGGACGTGCTTGCACCGACTCTCGGAGACCGTCTGGACGCGAAGTTCTTCGAGAAGGCGGGCTCGCGCCTCAAGCTGGTCGCCAATTTCGGGGCCGGCGTCGATCACATCGACCTGGCCGCCGCAAATCGCCGCGGCGTCACGGTGACAAATACGCCCTCGGTGCTCGCGGAAGACGCCGCCGACATGGCCATGGCGCTCATTCTTGCAGTGCCGCGCCGGCTCGTTGAGGGCGTGCGCGCGCTCGAGCAGGGGCGTTTCGCCGGCTGGTCCCCAACCTGGATGCTGGGTCGAAGCGTGCGGGGCAAGAAGCTCGGGATCATCGGTCTCGGGCGAGTCGGCCAGGCGATCGCGCGGCGGGCGCGCGTGTTCGGACTTGAAATCCACTATCATGGCCGCTCGCCGATCAATCCGCATGTCGAGCAAGAGCTCGGGGCGACCTACTGGCCGCAGCTCGACGATATGCTGCCCGGAATGGACATAGTCTCCGTGAATTGTCCGCACACGCCGGAAACCTACCATCTCCTGTCCCGCCGCCGGCTCGAACTCATGTCGCCCCAAGCCTATGTGGTGAACATCTCGCGCGGCGAAATCATCGAGGAGGACGCGCTCGTCGATCTGATCTGCGCTGGAAAGCTCGCCGGCGCGGGGCTCGACGTGTTCGAACACGAACCGAGCCCGAACCCCAAGCTCCTCGCCGCGCCTAATGTCGTGCTGCTGCCGCACATGGCCTCGGCGACCGTCGAGGCGCGGATCGAAATGGGCGACCGCGTCATCCGCAACATCAAGATGTTCGCCGACGGTCATAAGCCGCAGGACCGGATCATTCTCGGCCTCGGCTGATGGGCTTCTACGACGATCATGTCGTTCCCGCCGTCGTAAGCTTCGCCTGCTCCATGCCGGCGATCTCACGAGAGCGCGCGCGGATCGTGCCCGAGGCTCGGGGAACCGTGCTCGAACTCGGCTTTGGTTCGGGACTGAACGCCCGCTTTTACGACTGCGCCGGGATCGACAAGCTCTTCGCGCTCGAACCGTCGGCGGGCATGCGCCGGAGGGCTCGGCGGCGGGTCGCGGACCTTCCCTTCGACGTCGAATGGCTCGACCTGAAGGCGGAGGAGATCCCGCTCGACGCCGCCAGCGTCGATACCGTGCTCGTCACTTATGCGCTGTGCACGATCCCGGACCCAGCGCGCGCTCTTTCGGGCGCGCGGCGCGTGCTGAAGCCCGGCGGCAGGCTGGTTTTTCTTGAGCATGGCGCGGCCCCAGACCCTGGCGTCAGGCGCGCTCAGGACCGTCTGAACGCTGTCTGGCGGCGGCTTGCCGGCGGATGCAACCTCAATCGCGAGCCGGCGAAACTCATCGCGCAGGCCGGCTTCGCGATCGAAAGGCTTGACGCGCATTACGCCAAGGGCGCGCCGCGCTTTGCAGGCTACATGTCGGCGGGCGTCGCGCGGGCGTGACCTTGCTGCTGCGGCGCCCTTATTGGCGCGGCGGCAGGCGGCCGGCGAATTCCGGCAGCTTTTCGATTTGCGGGCGGACTTTGGCGAGATCTCCGACGACGACGAGACTCATCTCGTCGATGTCGAGACTGTTCTTCGCCGCAAGTTGCACCGCTTCGGGCGTGAGGCCTTGCACCAGCGAAACGTAATTCTCAAGATAATTGAGCCCGAGCTCGTGGAGATTGGCGAAAGCGATCTGTCCGGTCATGCCCTGCCGCGACGCCAGCCCGATCACGTAGATGCCGTTCATGTAGTTCTGGATGCCCTCCAGCTCGGCGGCGCTCGGCGGCGCGTTTTGCAGGCCCCGGATTTCCTTCATGATCTCGACAAGCGCCGGTCCGGTCGCCTCAGTGGTGATGTCGGCGTTCTGCCGCCAGTAGGCGGCCCGGTACTCGGCGCTGACGGCCGAGTTCGGCGAGTAGGTGTACCCCTTGTCTTCGCGGATGTTGCGGGTGATCCGCGACGAGAAATAACCGCCAAGGATGGTGTCGGCCGCTTCGAGCTCAAGAGTGCCGTCGAGCGGCGGCACGCGCTTGCCGAGACGGATGGTCGATTGCACGGCGCCCGGACGATCGACGAGCGCGACCTGCGCAGGTCGCGCCGCTCCAGGCGGCATGATGAGCGGCCCCGGACCTTCGGTCCATGCGCCGAACTCGTTCGCAACGGCTTTCTTGACCGCCTTTCGGTCGAACCGCCCGACGACGTAAACATGGGTGCGAGCGCCGCCGAAATTGGCCGAGTGATAGGCCTTGACGTCCTCGAGGGTCATGGCCTCGATCTTCTCGGTTCGCGGCAGCTGCGCCGCGGCATACGGATGATCGGGATAAATGAGGTCGATGAACGCGTTGTTGGCGAGCGGCTGCGGCTCGCTTCGCTGAACCGACAGCTCGCGCAGCATATTCTGCTTGTTCTTTGCGAACTCGGTCTCGGGGAAGGCCGGCCGCTGCAGCACGTCGGCGATCAGGGCGAGCGCTTCCTCCGCGTTCTCCCCGAGAACATCGATGTTGGCGAAGGTCTCATCCAGACCGACCCCGATGGTGAGATCGCCGCCCATGGCGGCCGCCGCCATGTCTAGTTGGGCGCCGGTCATGCCGCCGGCTCCTTCCTGCATCATGTCGGCGGCGAGGTCTGAAATCCACGGCTTGTCGCCGTCATTGATATTCCCCGCACGCACGACCACACGAATTGTCGCTTTCGGCGCCGTCCCGTAAGCGGCGAGGGTCACGGCGACGCCGTTCTTCAGCTTGTACGTCTCGATGGCCGGCAGTTTGAATGGACGCGGCTCGGTCCCCGGCGGCGGCGTCGTCGGGAAAAGCGTTTCCAGCATGGGCGTCTCAGACGCGGCCTCAGACGCCGCGAAAGCAGGCGCGGCGAGGAATGCGGCAGCAAGGAATGCGAGCTTTCTCATCGGTGCGCCCCCTATTTCGACTTCGGCGCCGCGGCGGCGGCGCCGGGCTTCAGGGTGATGACCGAACGGTTGGTCGCCCGCAAATATTCCTTCGCGACATTCCGGATCATTTCCGGCGTCACCGCCATCAGTTCGCTTTCGATCCTGTTCACCATCTGCGGGTCGTCATGGAACAGCGCGGCGGTAGCGAGGAGATCGACGAGCCCGATGCGGTTGCCGTCGCCAAGCGCGTCGTAAAGTGACGACCGCAGTTTGGTTTTCGCGCGCGCGAGTTCGTCGGCCGAAACGAGATTGGTCTGCAGATCGGAGACGATCGCGTCAATATCGGCGATGATCGCGTCCGCCGTATGTCTCGCGTCATGAATGAGGAACCCCGACATCAGCATCGGGCCGTTGTAATTGTAGGCGTTGCCCAGCGGCCAGTTGATGCCGCCATTGACGCCTGATGCGTAGCCCTTCTGCTCGACCAGCCGGCGATGCAGTCGGCTGTCGTCGCCCTGGAGCAGGATCGTCGTCAGGACGACCATCGCCCGCCATTCCGGCGTGCCTTTTTCCGGAACATGCCAGGCGAACGCCAAGGCGGGCTGAGGCGCGAGCTTGTCGATTTTTTCGCTGCGCTTCTCGGCCTCCTGGCGCGGCTCGGAAATGTCCGGCTTCGGAATGTCGGCTGACGGCGCGATGCCGCCGAAATAGCTCCTGACCCAGGCCATCGTCTCTTTGGGATCGACGTCGCCGGCGACCACGAGCACGGCGTTGTTCGGCGCGTAGAAGTCGTCGAAGAACTTGGCGACGTCTGCGAGCGTGGCGGCGTCAAGGTCTTCAAGATCGCCGTAGAAATTGTGCGCATTGTACCAGTTGGTGTTCGCGAGCTGCGGCAGGTCGATCCAGGGAAAGCCGCCATAGGGGCGGTTCAGCACATTGACCTTCACCTCGTTTTTGACGACGCCCTGTTGGTTCGTCAGATTTTCCTGGGTGATGGCGAGGCCGCGCATGCGGTCGGCCTCGGCCCACAGGAAGGTCTCAGTCTTGTTTGACGGCACGACCTCGAAATAGTTGGTGTAGTCGAAGCGGGTCGAGCCGTTGAGAATGCCGCCGTTAGAATTGACGAGCTTGATAAACTCCGCCTTGCCGAGATTGGCGGAGCCCTGAAACATCATGTGCTCGAACAGGTGGGCGAACCCGGTCCGCTCCTTCGGCTCGATGCGGAAACCGATGCCGTAATAAACGCCGATCGTCGTCGTCGGCACCGCGTGGTCTTCGGAGATGACGACCTTGAGGCCGTTGTCGAGCCTCTCGTAGACGATCGGGGTCTTGAAGTCGGCCGCTGACGCGGCGCTTGCGCCAAGCGCGGCGGTCGCCGACGCCAGGATGAATCTGAGTTTCATGAAGCCCCTCCGAGAACCTTCAGATCGATTTGCCTTAGAGACCGCCGGACCGCGCGAGCCATTCGACGAAGGGAGGCTGGCGCAGGCCAAGTCGATCACTTCGGCGCGCGCTTGGCGAGAATGCGCTGCAGCGTGCGGCGATGCATGCCGAGGCGCCGCGCCGTTTCCGACACGTTGTGGTCGCAAAGTTCGTAGACACGCTGGATGTGCTCCCAGCGCACGCGGTCGGCGGACATGGGGTTTTCGGGTGGCACCGGGCGCTCTCCCTCCCGGGCGAGCAGGGCGCGCTCGATGTCGTGCGCGTCGGCGGGCTTGGACAGGTAATCGATAGCGCCCGCCTTCACCGCCGCCACGGCCGTCGCGATATTGCCGTAGCCGGTCAGCATCACGACCTTGCAGTCCTCCCGCAGTTCGTGAAGCACGTTCACCACCTCGATGCCGTCGCCGTCGTCGAGCCTCAGGTCGACCACTGCGAAATCCGGCGGCGCGCCTTTGGCGAGCGCCAGCGCCTCCTTTACCGAGCCGGCGAGTGCGACCTTGAAGCCGCGCCTCTCCATGGCGCGGCCAAGCCGCGTCCTCAGCGCCTCGTCGTCATCGACGATCAGTAGGCTCTTGCCCGCGATCTGAGGATTGGGCGCTTCGGTTTTTTCGGTTTCATTCATCGCTCAGGTCGTTTTTTGCTCCGTGTCGGGTTGTATGGCAAAGGTTGTTGCGCCGGATCAACTCATGAGGTCGCCAGCGCGCCAGGAAACCTGCACCCAGGCCCCAGGGGCGGCGGCCGGGTCATTCCAGGCGACATTGTCGAACAGGATCTTCGCGCCGCTCCTCTCAAGCAGCGTCTTGGCGATGAAAAAGCCAAGTCCCATGCCGGTCTTGCCAGGTTCGCGCGACTGGCGGCGCTGGCTCACATAGGGCTCGCCGAGGCGGGCGAGCACTTCGGCTGAAAATCCCGGGCCGTCGTCATGGACCGAGATGACGATCTGGTCCTTCGTCCATTGCGATGTCACGAGCACCTTTGAGCGCGCAAAGGCCGCCGCGTTTTCGATGATGTTGCGAAGGCCGTAGATAATCTCGGGCTTTCGCCGCAGCGCCGGGGGAGCGCCCTCGCCCAGCATCTCGAAAATGACCGCCGGGCCGCGCGGCCGGTCGAGGAACGGACCGGCCGCCTCCTGCGCGAGCGCATCGAGCGTGATCCTGTCGAGAACGGCGTCTCCCTCCTCGCCCCGGCTCGAGAGCCGGCTCAGGATTTCGCGACATCGCTTGGCCTGCGCCACCAGGAGTTTTGCGTCATCCTCAAGAAGTCCCTTTCCCTTGAGTTCGTCCGCCATTTCGCTGGCGGTGACCTGAATGGTCGCAAGCGGCGTCCCGAGCTCGTGCGCCGCCGCCGCCGCAAGACCGCCAAGGGCGTTAAGGCGTTCCTCGCGCGCAAGGACCATCTGGGTCGCTGCGAGGGCGGTCTTCATCTCAGCCGCCTCGGCGGCGATCCGCCGCGCGTAGGCCGCGAAAAAGGCGACCGAAAAGCCGAGGGCCACCCAGACGCCGGCGATGTACATCCTTGGCATTTCGAGAGTCTCGCCCGGTCGCCAGGGCAGCGGCAGGTTGGCCACCGCCAGCACGCTGACGCCCGCAAAGGCAAGCGAACCGATCAAGATGGTGAGCCGCAGCGGCAAGACGCTCGCGGCGATCGTCACCGGCGCGAGGATGAGCGCGACAAACGGGTTGTGCAGCCCTCCGGTCAGAAACAGGAGGGCGCAGAGCTGCAGGATATCGAACCCGATATAAGCCGCCGCCTCGCGGTCCGACAAAAAACGCTGCGGCGAAAACCGCATGGTCACGAAGAGGTTGAGCCAGGCGCTGGCCGCAATCACCGCGAGGCACCAGCCGAGCGGCGTCCGGAACCCGAAGAAAAAATGCACCGTGACGATCGCCGCCGTTTGTCCCGCGACGGCGAGCCAGCGCAGCGTAGTGAGCGTCCGGAGGCGAACCGGCCCGCGCAATTCGCCGATCGCGGCGTCGCGCTGGAACAATCTCTTCAGCATCGTCTCCGCTATGACGCATGGCGCGTTCCGGCGAAAGGAATTATGGACTTTTTCCGCCGCCGCCTGTGTGGATCGTCTGTGTAAACAAAGGGAATCTTATGGGGAAGTTGTGGAAAACCGTCTTGGCCCCCGCGCTGCTCGCCCTTGGCCTCGCAGCCTGCGACGCGGGCCCTTCAGTCGATGTTCCCAAGGATGCAGTGGTCAAACTCTCGGACGCATTTTCGAGCGATTTCGATCTCGTCGACACCAGCGGCGCGAAGGTCTCCGATGAGAACTTTCGCGGCAAGGTCATGGCCGTCTATTTCGGTTTCGCGACCTGCCCGGACGTCTGTCCGATGGCCCTGTCGCGCCTGTCGGGGGCGCTGTCGATCCTCTCCGAGAAGGAGCGAAGCCAGCTTGCGCCGGTTTTCATCACGGTCGACCCGGAGCGCGATACGCCGGACGCGCTCAAGGCGTTTCTCGCTTTTGACGATCGCATCATTGGGCTGACGGGGAGCAGGGAGGCGGTCGATCGCGCCCGCGCCTCGTTCAAGGTTTACGCAAAAAAGGCCGCCCTCCCCGGCTCGGCGCTCGGCTACACCATGGACCACTCGAGCCTTTTCTACATCGTCGATAGAGACGGCCGGGTTACGCTGGCTCTCCATGATTTCCTGAAACCTGACGAATTCGCGGAGATGTTGCGTCGCAGCATCCATCGGCGGAATTAACCTAACATATTGATATCGCATCAAGTATTTCCCAACAGACTCCCTCTGCCGGATTTGCGACGTCGATGGCGCCAATTCGATTGCAGGCGCGCTGCAATGCGTCGTAAAATCGTCGTCTTCCACAACTCGCGACCCGAACGGGAAAAAGAAGTCGGGCGCAACTACCAGTAGGAGTTCAGGCGGGGCATGCTCTATACGGCCTATGAAATGACTTACGCCGCGGTCGCGCCGGCGCGAATCGCGGCGGGGATCGGCGCCCGACTCTGGCGCTCCCCGTTCAATCCCCTCGCCGACTCCTGGGTGGCTCGCACTAGCGCAGCCGCCCTTGATGTTTTTGAGAACATGACCCGGCGCTACCCGAAGCCCGGCTGGGGTCTCGCCTCCACCTCGATCAACGGCCGCGACGTCGCGGTCTCGATCGAACCGGTCATGACCAAAAGTTTCTGCACCCTCCTCCACTTCCATCGCGACGAGAAGATGCTGACCGCGGCCGGCGTCGATGGCGATCAGCCGAAGACGCTGATCGTCGCGCCGCTTTCGGGGCATTATGCGACCCTGCTTCGCGGCACGGTCGAGGCCATGCTCCCGGGCCACGACGTCTACATCACGGACTGGACGGACGCGCGCCAGGTTCCGATTTCGGCAGGTCGTTTCGACCTCAACGATTACGTCGACTATCTGATCGAGTTCCTGCGACTCATCGGCCCGCGGGCCCATGCGATCGCGGTATGCCAGCCGGGCCCGGCGCTGTTGGCGGCGGCCTCTGTCCTCGCCGAGGATAGCGACGAGGCGCGCCCCGCGACCATGACCATCATGGGCAGCCCCATCGATTCGCGCAAATCGCCGACCGTGCCGAACCTTCTGTCCAAGGAGCGTTCCTACGCCTGGTTCGAGCGCAACATGATCCACACGGTGCCGGGGCCCTACCCGGGCATGCTGCGCCGCGTATATCCGGGCTTCGTGCAGCTCTATTCTTTCCTGTCGATGAACTCGGACAGGCATCTCAACGCCCATTACGACTATTTCAAGAACCTCGTGAAGGGCGACGGCGACAGCGCCGACAAGCACCGCGCTTTCTACGATGAATATCTTTCGGTCCTCGATCTGACCGAGGAATTCTATCTCCAGACCATCCGCGAGGTGTTCCAGGAGCACAGCCTCGCCAAAGGCAAGTTCATGCATCGCGGCCGGCGCGTGAAGCCGGAGGCGATCTCGGACATCGCCCTCCTGACGATCGAGGGCGAGAAGGACGACATCTCGGGAATCGGTCAGACCCAGGCCGCGCACGACATCTGTACGGGCATCCCGAACCATCTGAAGTCGGACTATGTGCAACCCGGCGTCGGCCATTACGGCGTCTTCAACGGCTCGAAATGGAGGTCTGAAATCCAGCCGAAGATCGCCGACTTCATCAGGAAATTCGACGCCAAGGGCGCTGCGCGGAAGCTGCGCGTCGTCGCCCGGACCTGAGCGGTCGTGAACCCCGCGCGCCTCGGCGTCGTTTTCTTGCTGGCCCTCGCCGTCGCCGCCTGCGCGGACCGGGATTGTTCGTCTTCGGACGAACCGATCTGCTACAAGGAAAAATGCGACGCGACCGCCGACAAGGAAGCGTGCGCCACCTGGATCGAATACTGCCGGAACAATCCCGACTATGAGGGCTGCGAGGGCTAGCGCGAAATGCATTTAATCTGGATCGGCATTTTGCGCTAAGGTGTTGATCGGTCGCGTGACTTTGCAAAAAACCGGTTCCCACTTTTTTGCGTCACGCTCTAGAGCGCCGGGCGAAAAGCAGAATCACCGGTTTCTCGGAATCCGGGTCGACAGCTAGGCGGCGCGCAGCCGCTTGAGAACCGCTGACTTCTTTTTGCCCGGCGGGGGCAGCTGGATCGGGGCCTCCAGCCCGATGGCGTCGAGAATGTCGGAGGCGAGCATCGGCGCCGCCGAGCGGAGCAGCGTCTTCCCGGCCTCGTCCACATAGACGACCCAGAAACCGTTGTCGGCGTTCATGGCGTGCCGAAGCAGCGACGGGTCGAGCCAGTCGACCTCTTCGCCGTTCTTGCGCGGAACGCCGTCGCCATAGACCTCCATCACCACGATGTCTTCGCGGATGAGGGCCGCGACCGCAGGCTTGAGGAGCCGGCGCTGGAGACGGCAGGGCGGATGATTGATCGTCGGCCCGAAAATGAACAGCGATTTCCTGGGCGAGAAGCGCTTCAGTTCGGCCTCCTTGAGGGTCGCGCCGATTTCCGCGAGCACCTGAGGCCGCCGCATGGCGAGCCACGCGACTCCGCCGAGGATCACCGCCAGAGCGAAAAAGAGGACTGAAAGACCCATTGCTCTTGTCGTAGTTCGCCGTCGTTAGAGGCCGGTTAACGCGCGAGGCGTTCCGGCGCTCACGGCGACTGATTCCGCGCAGAACGCTAACAAGGCTCAACGCCGCTGGGAACGCGCGCCTTTTCCCCATGCCCCGCGGAAGAACCCAGCATTTCGTCATAGAGTCCGGTCGGGACCCGCGCGCGACGGCGCCACATATAGAGCGCGACGCAGCCCTGCATCAGGGCGCAGGCGAGAAGGGCGAGGCGCGGGTCCGCGTCCGTGCGCGTCACCAGCAGAACCGAGAGCGAGCCGAGCAGTGCGAAGGCCGCGTTCATCATGTTGCCGGCGGCAAGAATGCGCGCGCACTCATGCGCCGGAGCGCGGCGCTGCACCGCCGCCTGCAGCGGCGCGACGAAGAGCCCCATAAGCGACGCGGCGAGCACGAAGGAGACCAGAATGGCGAAACCCGCCGGTTTGCCCAGAAAATCCGAGGCTGTCTGCGGCGCGACAGAAGAGGCGAAGGGCGTCATCAGAAAGGCGAACAATGAGAGGACCGACGCTGCGGCGACGCCGAACGTCGAATAGCCGAGCGCGCTCCGGTTTCTCGCGAGGAGCGAGGCCGCGACGCCGCCAAGCCCCGCCCCGATTCCGAAGGCGCCCATGACCAGCGTCGCGGTGGTTTCGTCGGCGTTGACCGAGTTCTTGATGTAGAGCGGAACCAGCACCGTCATCAGCGTCGAAACGTAGAAGAAGAACGACCAGCCGAGGATCGGCCGGGCGACGCCGCGTGCGCGGAAGGCGCGCGCAATCATGGAGACGCCCTGCGTGAGCACATTGAAGTCGAGTCTGAGATCCGGGGCCGACGGCGACGCCTTCGGCGCGCCAAGGACGGCGAGAAACCCGACCAGCGAGGCGGCGAAGAGAAGCCCCCCCACCATGTTGCGACCGTTCTCGCCCGGGATCACGAGGCCGCCGAGGAACAGGCCGAGCACAATCGACGTATAGAGACCGGCGTTGCAGAGTCCGTTCCCGCGAACCAGTTCGTCCGCGGCGAGATATTTCCGCATCGCCCCCTGTCGGACCGGAGAAAAGAAGGCGGACTGCGCCGCCATGGCGAACAGGACTCCGATCAGGAACCAGCCATTGTTGAAGTAAAAGCCGAGCGCCGCGATCGCCATAAGGATCACCTCGGCGAACTTGGTGACCCGGAACAGGCGTTGCGTTTCGTATTTCTCGGCGACCTGGCCCGCGATCGAGGAAAAGATCAGCATTGAGACGGCGAACACGGAGCCGATGATCGGAATGGCGTCGTCCGCCCGGTCGAGGCCCTGGGTCGCAATCCAGCCAAAGGCGACGCCGATCATCAGCGCCTGACGCAGCATGTTGTCCGCGAACGCCCCGAAGGAAAGCGCGGTCCACATCGGCAGGAAGCGCCGCTGAAAAAACAGGGGAGTCTTCATCTCGCTCCTGGCTCCGCCCTTGGGAGGTGCGATCGGTCGATCAGCATGTTCAGCCTCACGCCGGATCTGGCAGCGGCGCGCGGGCGAGATAGCCGCCTTGCGGCGCGCGATCGCCAAGAAGCGCAAGGGAAGCCGTCTCGATGCGCTCTTCAAGAAGGGCCATGAAGGCGTCCTTGCCAAGACCCGGCTCGATGGCGGGCAGGAACTCGACGGTCGCGACGCCGGGCGTCAACTTCCAGGACTGTTGCGGCCAGAAGAGGCCGAGATTGGTGGCGACCGGCAACGTCGGCCGCCCATAAGCCTCGTACATGTGAAAGACGCCGCGACGGTAGCGATGGCGCTCGCCTACCGGCGACAGATGGCCTTCCGGATAGATGAGGATTGACCGGTTGTCGGCCGCCGCCTTCTTCAGGTCTTCGTCGACGAGGCGCGCCCGCGCGTGCGCGCCGCCGCAATTGTCGACGATGATCGCGCCCATCTTGCGCAAAATGCCGCCGACGATCGGAAACTTCTCCAAGTGGTCGCCGACCACCATGGCGAGGTCGGGAAACTCGCTCACCATAATGAAGCCATCGCCCCAGCTCTGGTGTTTGGCGGCGACAATGAACGGACCCTCCGGCGCCCGCTCGCGGCCCTTCACTTCCACTCTGACGCCGGCGATCACGCGCATCCAAAACCGCATCAGCTTTGAATAAAGCCGGATCCAGGCGCTCATTGGCCGCCGCGCCGGCAGGAGGAGCAGCGGAACAGCGAGCACGGCGAACAGCGCCGACGTCACCCAGTAGGCAACCTGAAACAGAATGTTCCGGATCATGCGGCGCGGTTCTCCTCGGCTTTCAGCACGGCGATGACGGCGCGCGTGATGGCCGGCGCATGCGGGCGAAGCTGTCCCCCGATGCGGCCATAGACCTTGTGCAGCGCCGTCTGGAACAGGACGCCGAGCGCCATCGCGGTGACGACGACCGGATCGCGTCTCGGGATCTCGCCGCGCTCCATGGCCGCGCGCACGATATCCTCGAGGGCATCGACGGGGTTGTCCTCCCCCTCTGGCGTCGGCAGGAAGCGATTGGTGGAGAGCAGGTGGAAGGCGAAACGGTCCCACTGCCAATCGGCGAGACCGCAATAAATGCCGACGATCGCCCTAACCTGGTCCTCGATCCGCGCGCCCTTCCCGATCGTGCTGCGCACATGCGCCGTAATGCGCCGGTGCACCGACATAAAGAGATAGCGGGCTAGCGTCTCCTTGGACGGCCAGTGGCGATAGATGACGCCCTCCGAGCACCCGGCCGCCCGGGCGATTTCCCGGGTGGTCGTCCCGTCTATGCCCTTGGTCGAGAAGAGCCGTGCCGCCGCCTCCTCAAGCCGCCGTCGCGTTGAGCTCGGGTGCTCGAACCAGTCCGAGTCGGTGTCGAAGGTGCCGGCGGCGGGATCGCTTTCATGGATCGGGGCGAGTGTCACAATGCTCCTGTAGTGAGTGTTCACTCAATATGGCATGTATTCCTAGCCGTGTCAAGTGAGCACTCACTTACGTCCTCTGACGAACGCGCGCCGCCCAGCCAGCGAGGCTCCGAGGCGGCCTATTCCGGCAATGGGCGTCAGGCTAGCTCGAGCCCTTGGCAGGCCCTTGGCAGGCAAGGTTTCCGGGCCGTGAGCCCTCCCGCCCGGTTGACGGCACGGCCCGCAACGGCGCTAAGCACCCCGAAAGGCTTCCGTCAATGATTTCCGCCTACACAACCGAACAGGGAAAACTGCGGGCCCTCGCCGACCCAATAGGCGAGTGCGCCCTTGCGCTTTGGATCGACTTGAAGGCGCCGACCCCAGAAGAGGAGGTCGCCCTCGATAAGGCGTTCGGCCTTGATATCCCGACGCGGGAGGAGATGGAGGAGATCGAGGTCTCCAGCCGCCTCTATCTTGAAAGCGGCGCCGCCTATGCGACCGCCCTCGTCCTTTCGCGAACCGACACCGACGCCGCGACCGTCTCGCCGGTCACTTTCATTCTCTCTGACCGGCGCTTCATCACGGTGCGTTACGAAGACCCGCGCGCTTTTTCGGTGTTCGCCGCGCGCGGCGCCAAGAGCGGCATCGGCGGAGACTCCCCCGATCTTGCGCTCGCGGGCGTTCTCGAAGCGATCGTCGAGCGGCTCGCCGACGTTCTCGAACGCACGACGCGGGAGATCGACGCCATTTCGCGCCGGATATTCCAGGCGCCCGGCAGAAAACCGACGCGTACGGATGACTTCCAGAAGGTCCTCGTCGAACTTGGTCGCAAAGGCGATTTCGCCTCCAACATCCGCGACAGCCTCGTGACCCTCTCGCGCGCCGTCGGCTTCATGATCTTCTACGCCGACCAACGCGCGAAGGAGGACCGCGATCTCAAATGCGACAAGGAGTTCAAGGCGCGGCTAAAATCCGTTTCGCGCGACCTCTCGTCCCTGACCGACCATGTGACCTTCGTGGCCGACAAGATCACCTTCCTCCTCGATGCAACCCTCGGCATGGTCAACATCGAGCAGAACCAGATCATCAAGATATTCTCGATCGCCGCCGCCGCTTTCCTGCCGCCGACGCTCATCGCCTCGGTCTACGGAATGAATTTCGAGCACATGCCGGAGCTGAAAGAGCCCCTCGCCTACCCGATCGTCGTCGGACTGATGATCCTCTCGGCGGTCATGCCGCTCTCCTGGTTCAAGAAGAAGGGGTGGTGGTGACGGCGTGGCCGACCGGGGTCAGGGCCGCCCGATCGACTGATACCTGAAGCCCTTCTCCTGCATCTGCTGCGGGCGGTAGATGTTGCGGAGGTCGACCATGACCGGCGACCTCATCAGCGACTTCACGCGGTCGAGGTCTAGGGCGCGGAACTCGTCCCATTCGGTGAGAATGGCGACAACGTCGGCGCCGTCGATGGTCTCATAGACGCCGGTGCAAAAGACCAGGTCCTTGAAGAGCTTCCTCGCCTCATGCATGGCGGCGGGGTCGAAAGCCTTGACGCGAGCGCCTGCTTCCTGCAGCGCCGGGATCAGGTCGAGCGAGGGGGCCTCGCGCATATCGTCCGTGTTCGGCTTGAAGGCGAGCCCGAGAACGGCGACGGTCTTGCCCCTGACCGAGCCGCCGCACGCCTCGACCACGCGGCCGGCCATCTCTTTCTTGCGGCGGTTGTTGATCTCGACCACCGCCTCGACGATCTTGGTCGGGGCGCCGACCTGCTGGGCCGTGCGCACCAGCGCGAGCGTGTCCTTGGGGAAGCACGAACCGCCATAGCCGGGCCCGGCATGCAGGAATTTCGCGCCGATGCGGCGATCAAGGCCGATGCCGCGGGCGACTTCCTGCACATTCGCGCCGACGCGCTCGCACAGATCGGCCATCTCGTTGATGAAGGTGATCTTGGTGGCGAGAAAAGCATTGGCGGCGTATTTGATGAGCTCCGAGGTCGCCCGGTTGGTGAAGACGATCGGCGTTTCGTTGATGAACAGGGGCCGGTAGAGCTCCCGCATCACTTCCTGGGCCCGCGGGTCCTCCGCGCCGACGACAACGCGATCTGGATGCTTGAAGTCCTCAATCGCCGCGCCTTCGCGGAGAAACTCCGGATTGGAAACGACCGAGAAGTCTCCGTCCGGTCGGACCTTTCTCATGATCGCCTCGACCTCAGCCCCTGTGCCGACCGGAACCGTCGATTTCGTGACGATCACCGTGTAGCCGTTCATCGCCCTCGCGATGTCGCGCGCCGCGGCGTGCACAAAGGTGAGGTCGGCATGACCGTCGCCGCGCCGCGACGGCGTGCCCACTGCAATGAACACCGCCGCAGCGTCCCTGACGGCGGCGGCGAGGTCCGTCGTAAAGTTGAGGCGCCCGGCTTTCACGTTTTCGGCGACCAGGGCGTCCAGGCCCGGCTCGTAGATCGGGATTTCGCCGCGCATCAGGCGCGCGATTTTCTCTTCGTCCTTGTCGATGCAGACGACGTCATGTCCGAAATCGGCGAAACAGGCCCCTGACACGAGGCCGACATAACCGGAACCGACGATGGCTACGCGCATGGGAACTATCTCCAAGCCGTCAGGCGAACCGGCGCAGCAATGGAGAATTTGTTGGTCTTTGTCATCTGCTCTTTGCGCTCAGGAGGCGGCTTTCAATAGGCGTTCTTCGGGAACAGGACGGCCGCCACGGTGAGCGCCATGATCTTGAGGTCAAACCACAGCGACCAGTTATCGATGTAGTCGAGATCATATTTGACGCGCTCGGCCATCAGCTCGTTCTCCGACGTCTCGCCGCGATAGCCGTTCACCTGGGCCCAGCCCGTTAGGCCCGGCTTCATCTTGTGGCGGCCGGAATAATTCTCGATCGCCTGGGCGTAGGCGTGGTTGTGGGCCAGCGCATGCGGCCGCGGGCCGACCAGCGACATCTCGCCCTTCAGCACATTGATGAGCTGAGGGAGTTCATCGAGGCTGTAGCGGCGCAGGAAAGCCCCGATGGGCGTGATGCGCGGATCGTTGCGCACCGCCTGCTTCACCTCGTCCCCGTCCTCGGCGACGGTCATCGTGCGGAATTTGTAGATGTTGAAGACTTCGTGATTGAAGCCGTGACGGCGCTGCCGGAAGAAGACCGGGCCGCCGTCTTGGAGCTTGATGAGCGCCGCAATAACGAGGAGGACCGGGGACGCGATCACGAGCGCGATCGCGCCGAGCAGACGGTCTTCTGCGGTCTTGATGACGCCGCCCCAACCTTCGAGGGGCCGCCGGTAGAGATTGAGAATGCTCGCGCCGCCGATTTGGACGACCGACCCGCCGGTGTGATCGAGCCAGTGCGGACTGGGGGCGAGCGCCACGGCCACGGGCAGGATCGAAAGCCGGCGCAGCAGAGCCTTCATGTCTGCGGGGTCGGCGTCGGGGACGGCAACGACGATGTCGTCGATTTCTCCAGCGCGCGCCGCTCTCGCGACCGCCGCAAGGTTGCCCGTGAGGTCGAACGCGCGGGTGGTCGCCGCATCCTTGAAATTGACGTCGTAAATGCCGACGACGGTCGCCGCGTAATCGCCGCGCTCCGCCAGTTCTTTGAACTTTTCCGCGGCGGCCGTCTTGCCGATCACCGCGATGCGCCGCGCGAAAGCCCCGTCCGCCGTCGTCGTCCGCCGAAGCACGCTTCCCGCGACGAGACGCGACAGCAGCAGGAGGAGCGCCGACACGATCGACCAGGCGAACAGCCAGAACCGCGAATAGCTCTCGGAGATTTTCAGCGCAAATCCGAAGGCGATCAGCCCGAGCATGACGAGCGAGATGCGGGCGAGCACGCCGCGCGCCATCCAGCGCGTCGAGACCAGACGCTCGAAGTCGTAGAAGCCGTCCCGGCGCAAGATGGCCGTGACCCCGGTCGCGCCGACCAGACCCGCCGCAGCGTAAATCTGGACGTCGAATTCGGTGTCGATCACCGCCTGGTGGTAAATCGCCGCGACCAGAATCGAGGCGGCGGTGACGGCCACGAAATCGACAAACTGGACGACGTCGCCGAGAATGGTCCGCGCAAGCGGCGAGCGCTTGCGGGTGAGCGCCTGCGCCGGACCGGGATCGCTTAAGTCTGACTCCAACATCGGCAAGCCGACACCCCCAAAATTTCGCGGCGCCGCAGCGGCCGCAAAAAATCAGCAAGCAGCGCCCATTGCAAGGGGAAATTTTGCGCCGCAAAAAGCCGGATCAGGTATGGCTTCTAAGCGGTTAACTATGGGTATAGTTTCCGCTGTCGAAACGCGCGCCAGGTTGCGTCGGTTGCGTCGGGCGGAGCATGGCCAAACAATTCGCGACGGTCTTTGTCAGCTGGAGAGACGCCCGCCGCGGTCGCCCGGGCTTGTTTTCAGGCGACGCAGATTACCATCAGGCGGCGGCGCAGGCGCTCGAGGCCAAGCTCAATGATCTCGCGCTCGAGGGCTGGATCGTTGAAGATATCATCCAGGCGCCCGGACTTACCGCGCGGCAGGTTTCAGCCTACACCATCATCGTTTTCAAGTAGGCCGCAGGGAGCGGAACGTGAGCGGCGGCGATGATGCGGGGCTGATGGCGGAGCTCGAGCGCATCGCGCTCGAGGCCGGAGCGGCCGTCATGCGCGTCTATGCCGCGGCGATCAATGTCGACTATAAGACAGATTCGTCGCCCGTGACCGACGCCGACCGCTGCGCCGAAGACGTTATCCTGAAGCGCCTTGCCGAGGTCGCGCCAGGGGCGCCGGTCCTCTCAGAGGAAGCAAGCGCGGCGGGCAGGGACTTCGTTCCGGGTGCGGAGTTTTTCCTCGTCGATCCGCTCGACGGCACCAAGGAGTTTATCAGCCGCAACGGCGAGTTCACGGTGAACATCGCGCTCGTGCAAAACGGCGCGCCCGTCGCAGGGGTCGTTTACGCGCCGGCCCTTGAGCGGCTCTATCTCGCGTCGCGCGCGCTGGGCGCCTGGCGGATCGACGGGGGCGGCGAGCGCCGCCCGATCCGCGCGCGCCGCCGGCCCAAGCAAGGCCTCGTCGCCGTCGCGAGCCGAAACCATCGCTCGCCGGAGACGGACGAGTACCTGAAGAGCCTCGATATTGCGTCGTTTGCGGAGGCCGGATCGTCGCTTAAATTCTGCCTGATCGCCGAAGGCGCCGCCGACGTCTATCCGCGCTTCGGCCGCACCATGGAGTGGGACACCGGCGCCGGCCAGGCCGTGCTGGAAGCCGCCGGCGGCAGCGTCGTCGAACTCCCGTCGGGGGCGCCCCTCGCCTACGGCAAGGCCGCGCGCGGCTACGACAATCCGCATTTTATCGCCCGCGGCGCGTGAGGCGCGGGCTCAGCCTCGGGGCGAAAGATTCGCGGATTCGCCGGGCAGGGACGCCCCTCGGCGAACCCAGATATCCCAAAGATCGGTGCGTTCCGCCAGCATGAAATCCGTATAGAGAATAACCTGTGCGCGCTCCTTGGCCGCCTGCGTCGCCGCGTCGAGATCGAGCCGTGGGACGAAAACGACCTTTGCGGCCTGCGCCGCCGCCGGACCGTCGGCGCGGCAGGGGCGCGGGTCGGCGATGACGCAGGCCGAATCGGGGCCGGTGAGGATCGCCACGGCGAGGCCGCGGCGCGCGATTTCGCGGGCGCGGGTCGCGCCGTCAAGCAGCACGGCCGACTGGTCCGCGGGGGTCATGGCGAACAGGCCGCGCGTCTCGCTCGCCGCAAGGCGGCCCTCGGCGATCCATTGCGCGAGCGTCAACCCGCCAGGTTGGATCAGCCCGAGTTCGGCCCGGATGTCGGCCGGCGCCTGTTGGCCCGCCCGAAGCTGGAACAGCAATTGTCCTCCGGCGGAGACTGCCCGCGCCCCCGACCAAAACAGCGCGAGCGCGGCGGCCGACGCCGCAAGCGCGACGCTGGCGCGGTCGTGCGCGCGGAAGACTCCGTCATAGAAGGGCGAAGCGATAGAAAATGCGGCGACTGTCGCCGCCGCGAAGAACGCCGCAGCCGCATCGACGGCCGCGACGTGCGCCGCCCAGAGGCCGGCGACAAGCACCGCAAAGCCGCTCGCCCAGCTCCGCCATTTCTCCCGCCCGCCAAAGACCGCGGCGCAGAAGATGACGATCCCGGCCGAGACAGCGGCCCCGCCAAGCGAGGCGCCCGTCGGTTCGATGGCTGCGAGCGCTTTCGCGGCCATTGAAAACCTGCTGGCGTTAAACCCGGCGGCGACAAGATCGAGCGCCGCCGCAAAGAGGCAAAAGCAGAAAGCCGCCGCAAGGGCGCGCAGGAGGTTGGCCTTGCTGTGGAAGATCGCCAGCGCGAGCGCGGCGAGCCCCGCCAAGGGCATGGCGGGGTTCGTCAGCCACAGGATGACGAACCCGCCGCCGAGGGCGGCGCCCTCGCACACCGCGCGGGTCGTCGTGTCCCGCACCGGGGGGGCGAGCAGCGCGACGAGGAGGGTCAGGAGGAGCGCCAGGGCGAATTCATCAGCGTCGGCGAACGGGGCGGCCACAACGGCGCAAAGTCCGGCGACAAGGAGCGCGGCGGGAGCGCGCGCGATACGGGCGGGAAAGAGTATGACGCCGGCCGCTAAAATCAGCGCCGCCGCCAGCGATTTGGCGATCAGGTGTATTCGGCCGGGCGCTTCTGCAAGTAAGTCGGCAAACGCAAGAAGCGCTGCATAGGACGGCGCCGGGGCCTGGGCGAGGGCCACCGCGCCGGCGAACAGCGCCCGCGCTTCCGCCACAGGCGCGATGACGCTCGCGGTCGAGGCGAGACTCAACATGGCCGGGGCGACGGCGCCCGCCAGGACGAGCGGCAGCGCGACCGCGAGCATGACTCCTTGCGTGACGCGAGCCGGTCCCCAGCCGTAGAGGAACGCCGTCAGCGCCCGCGCGCGCGGCGCAGGGCGTCGCCAGGCGGCGTAATGGGTTTCGTGAAACTCGCCTTCGAGGTCCTGCGCCTCGGTCATGGGACGCCCCGCCGCGGCGGGCGCTTCCACCCGGTCCCGGCGCTGCTATTGTCAGACGCCATGCGCACTTTGCTCCACACGCCGCTCGATCCGTCTTCGCGCGCGGTCCGTCTCGTCCTCGCGGAAAAGAACCTTACGGCGCGACTGGTTAACGTCGCGCCCTGTTCGACTAGTGAAGAGCTCCTTCACCGCAATCCGGCCGGCGCGCCGCCCGTGCTGATCGACGAGCCGCCGACCGGCGGCGAGGTTGCGATTTCGCCGGCGCCGGCGATTTCGGAGTATCTTGAAGACGCCTACGGCGCATCGTCGCTGATGCCTTCGACGTCAGCGGGACGGGCGGAGACGCGCCGGCTTGTTTACTGGTTCGAAACCAAATTTGAGTCGGAAGTGAACGCAAAGCTCCTTCGGCGGAAGATCGACGACCGCATCGAGGGGCGTTACCGGATCGACCTGGAGCTTTGGCGCCAGGGCGTCGACCGCCTGTGCTGGCATCTCGACTATATGAGCTTCCTCCTTGAGGGCCGCGCCTGGCTCGCCGGCGAACGCATGACGCTCGCCGACCTCCACGCGGCGGCGCATCTCTCGGGGATCGACTATCTCGGCTCGGTTCCGTGGACCGACTTCGCCGCCGTCAAGGAGTGGTATCAGCGCCTGAAGTGCCGCCCGAGCTTTCGCCCCCTGCTCGCCGACCGCGTCGAGGGCGTGCCGCCGCCGGCTCATTATGACGACCTTGACTTCTGAACCGGAGCGCCGGCGGCAGGCCGTCATCGACAAGGCCTTGAGCCTCGGTTTCAATGCCGCCGGCGTGACGAGCGCCAAGGCGCCGGCGGCGCTGGGCGCGCGCCTTTCTGAGTTTCTCGCCGCCGGACGACAGGGCGATATGACCTGGATGGCGTTGCGCGCCGCGGAACGCGCCGCGCCGCAGACGCTTTGGCCGGAAGCGAAATCCATCGTCATGCTCGGCCTCAATTACGGGCCGGCGGGCGATCCGCTCGACGTGCTGCGCGACAAGAGCGCGGGCGCCGTTTCCGTTTATGCGCGAGGGAAGGACTACCACGACGTCGTCAAGCCGCGACTGAAGGCGCTGGCCCGATGGCTGGTCGAAAGCGAAGGCGGCGAGGTCAAAGTGTTCGTCGACACCGCGCCTGTCATGGAGAAACCGCTCGCCGAACGCGCGGGCCTCGGCTGGCAAGGCAAGCACACCAATCTCGTCTCCCGGGATTTCGGCTCGTGGATGTTCCTTGGCGCGATCTTCTCGACCCTCGACGTGGCGCCTGACAGTCCCGAGACCGATCATTGCGGCGCCTGCCGGCGCTGCCTCGACATCTGTCCGACCGGCGCTTTCCCCGCGCCCTACCAGCTCGACGCGCGACGCTGCATTTCCTACCTCACCATCGAGCACAAGGGCCCGATCCCATTGGAATTTCGCGAGGCGATCGGCAACCGCATCTACGGCTGCGACGATTGCCTCGCCGCCTGCCCCTGGAACAAGTTCGCGGTGGTTGCATCTGAAGCGGCGTTCCATGCGCGCGACGGGCTCGCGGCGCCGCGCCTTGCCGAACTCGCCAACCTCGACGACGCGGCTTTTCGAAGGAGGTTCTCAGGCTCTCCGGTCAAGCGCATCGGCCGCGACCGTTTTGTAAGGAACGTCCTCATCGCCATCGGCAATTCCGGCGATCCGGGCCTCGCCGCCGTCGCGCTCGAGAGGCTTGCCGACGCGGCCCCGATCGTGCGCGGCGCCGCGGTGTGGGCGTGCGCCAGACTGATGGAAGCGGAGGCCCTCCGTGCGAGGCGCCCGAAAGACGAACCGGACGCGAGCGTGCGCGCCGAGTGGGCGGCGATTGTCGACGCGGCCTGAGGCCGGCCCCTCAAATCTCGACGGTCACCGTCACCTGCGCCTTGGCGAAGTTTCCCTGATCGTCCTGCGCCCAATAGTAGAATGTATCGGTTCCGGCGAAGCCCGGATCAGCGAAGTAGACCGCCTTCCCCTGCTCGTTGATCACGACATGCCCGCGCTCCGAGAAGAGCGCGTCGAGCGTCAGCGGCCGTCCTTCCGGGTCGCGATCATTGGCGAGCACGTCGATGACGACCGACTCGCCGCTCTTCACCCGCGCCGCATCGCCGCCGACGATCGGCGCCGCGTTGTTGAGATCAAGGAGGCCATGGTCGACGGGTTGGACGCGGACGCCGTTGCCGTGGGCGCCGGGGACGAGATTGAGCTCGGCAGGGAGATCGACCCAAGTCGCGAATTTCTCCACCTGCCCGGTGACGCGATCGGTGACGTACTCCTCGAACAGAGTGACTTTGCGGCCGTCCGGCAGCGTCCAGTAGCCGTTGACCTCGACCGCGCCCCGGATGTTCCAGTAGTTGACGTTGAAGGGATCCCAGACCGGCGACGTTTCGGTACGCCCCAGCGTGTCCGTCTTGGTCCCGTAAAGCTCGACCGACGGCTCGCCGAACCAGGTGTCCGGCCCGTCGAAGACGCTGCGGGCGGCGACATAATCAAGCGGCAAATTGGCGAGATCGGCGCTGGCGATGAAGCGGTCGGGCGCATGCGGCGCAAAATTGTCGTCGCGGTAGTTCCTGACGTTGCCCGAAAACGCCGTATCGACGAAGACGTATCCGAAATCCGTGACGCCCGCGAACAGCGTGTCGTGCAGCGCGCGCACCCCGCTGTTGAAGCCCTCGATGCGCGAATCGACGGCGACGACGTCGAAGACGTTCGTCCAGTAGGTGAGGCCCGCTGACTCGCCTGAGCCTCGCACGGCGTCGGCGCCGACAAGATCGAATCCTTTCAGCGTGTAATGCCCCGTATACTGAAGGAATGCGCCTTGCAGAACCTCCCACGCCGTGAAATCGGCGAGAACGGACCGCACGTCGTGACCCTGGGCCGGGCTCGCCTTCACGATCTCGAGTCCGGTTCGGACGGCGATGGCCTCGTTGTCTTTGAAAATCGAGATATTGGGCAAGTTGATGTAGCCCATTTCGCCGAAACGGAGCTTCTCCCCTTGCGGAACCGTCGCCGCATCAATGTCGACCAGTTCGTTCTGAGGCTGGCGATGCATGTAGACGAAACCATGGCCGCCGGGCGATCCGGCCGCAACGTTTCCGACCGCGTCCACGAGCCTGCCCTGGAACCAGAAGCCGACGCCGTTGCGTCCGAGATCGAAGGCCTCGACATCCGCCGCGTCTTTGGAAAGGTTGTTCACGCCGAGCGTCAGGATCGAGATATTGTCGACCCAGCGGCCGGTTTCGTTGCCGCTTTCGGCCACGAAGGCGGCGCCGAACACGTTGTAGGCCGCGTTGCCCGCGAAGATCGCGTTCGAGTCATGGTGCACGTAGCCCCAGCCCGGCGATCCCCATACAGCGTTGCCGACGACCATCGCCGGATCGTCGAGATCTGCAACGCCGGCGCGGTGGATATGCAGGGAATACCGGCCCTTGAGGTTTGAGTCGGATTCGATGTTCGAGAGGTCTGACTTGTCGAACGCCCGCTCCGACTTGTCGGTGCGCCCGAGTTCGAAGAACTCGGCGTAACGCACGTCGATGTCGTCGGAGTGCATGAGCATGACATGGCCGCGCTCGTGCGTGCCGGTCGCCGCGCCGTTCTCCGACTGGATGACGACGTTGCGCGTGTAGTTGGCGACATAGGCCTTGAGGTCGGCGCGGGCGCCGTCATGGTCGAACTGCAGCGGACGATCCAGGCTGATCGTATTCCCGTTTATCGCCGTAATCGTCAGGACCTCGTCCTCGGTCGTATCCGTGCGCGGCGCGCCCTCAACATGCGTCGCCGACTCCTTGAAGTGCGTGCCGGTTATCACGATGCGGTCGCCGACTCGCCAGCCTTCCGGCGGCGAATCCAGCGTGATCGAGGTCGCCCCCCTCATGGGATCGACGGCGACCTTGATGAAGGTCTCCTTCTCGGCGCCGTGAATATCGATGCCGCCGTGGCTGATGACGCCCCGCGACAGCAGAGTCGGATCCCAGGCGACATCGATCGGGCCGTTGTCGGCTATCGTGATGACCGCCCTCACGCCGGCGTCAATCGGATGCTCGGCGGTTCCGATCTCCAAATGACCTGACGGCGTCACGATCAAGGTGTCGACCTTCAGATGCGTATCTCGATCCGTCGCGAAATGAAGCGCGCCGTCGACGCGGACTGTCAAAACGGAGGCGTCGCTTTCGCCGTCATAGTCGATGACGACGCCCGTCGGGATGACGACCTTCGCACCGTCGCCGGGAACTACGCCGCTCGCCCATACCGTCGGATCGAACCAGGAGCCGCTCTTCACCGCGATATGCGTCGCCGCGGAAACCGGAACGAGGTTGAGAAGCGCCAGGTGCTCGGCCTGCATAGCCGGGTCTTCTGCATGCGGCTCGGCGCCGGAGTCGCCATCGCCGTGATCTCCGTGACTGTCGCCGCCGCCTGAGCCGACGCCGTCTCCGTGGCCTTCGTCTCCGTGATCATCCCCGCCCTGTTCATCGGCGTGAACATCGCCCCCGTGATCCGAGCCGCCGTCGACCGGGTGTTCTTCCGGCGCGCAGCCGCAAGCGTCGTCATCGACCGTCAGCGTGGCGTCGCCCCGTCGCGTCCGTCCGAAAAAGTTCTTGTATTCAAATGAGATGGCGGCCTCGCCTTCATAACCGGGAGTCGGCGTGAATTGGACCACCGAGCCCGAAATGACCGCAGTTCCGTGCTCGACCGCAACGATCTTCGAAATCGATGCTGCGCCCGGATATGCGGCGAGGAGATCTGCGACCGGAATGTCCGTTGTGCGGTTCTCGCCGACCACAAGGCCCGCGGGCGGCGGCGTCGCCGGCGGCGGCGACGGAGCGGGCTGCGGCGCAGGCGGCTCAGGAGCGACCCCGGGGTTGCCGATGGTCTTGCAGCCTTCGAGCCCGAGCAGCACGGCGACCAGGCTTGACTGCGATATTTGGCCGACCCGCCGCCTTGACGCGGCGCCTCCGGCCGCGAGACGCCCGTTCCTCGCCGCTTCGAGGAGCCGGGCGAGCTCCAGCTTTTCGCCGTCAAGCCGAATCGCCGCCGCTGCGCTCATGACGAATCCCTCAACTCAACCGTGAAGGCGTGTGAGAACGCCCCCCGAAACAAGGTTGATTAGTTGCAGGAAATCGTTAGCCCGCGCGCTATGGCGGGCCTTTATTGCGAGATGGTTTGATTACGGAGTGTCAGCGGAATTTGACTGCCGGATAACAGTTCATGTGGTCTTGTTCGCGCGGCGGTCGCAGTTTGGTTACCATGAATCAGCCGTTCAGCATGCAACTCGGCGGCGCGCCTGGCCGATCTCTGCGATCGGTCTCGCCTGGCGAGGGCCGCGGTCGGCATAGCGACCGCCGCGCCTCCTCGTGAAATCTTGTTAATTCGAGGGCCGCTGGAGGCGGCGCGCGAGATTGAGCAGCGATCGCGAGAGAATGGGCGGCGTGAGGTCGTCGATGAGTTCGTAGGCTCTCACCTGCCAGTCAGGCCGGTCTTGGGTGTTCCGCCGGCGCTTGAATTGGCTCGTGAAGGCGCGCCGAGTGCCGTCCCAGGTGGCCGTGTAATAGTAGAGGGCGATCGAACGACGCGGCATGCCCTGCGGGTGCTGCACGGGAACCGGATGGCCGTGATAACTGGTCGCGTCCGTCGAAAATATGACGCATCGGTTGAACACCGGCTCGATCTGCTTCACGCACGCTTTCATCTCCCGATCCCATAGTTCAAGCGCGCCGCCGTACTCGAGGCGCCAGTCGCGATTGAGATAGAGGATGATGTTGAGACGTCGCTCGATCTGCAGCAGGGGGTGGAGATTGAAGTCGGCGTGGACATTGAGGTGGCCGCCCTGCGACGTCTGGTGAAAACCTCCGCCGACGAAATGAGGATCGGGGAGCAGGCCCTTGAAGCCGGTAATATTGTACAGGAAGTCCAGCATCGGCCTCGAGTTGAGCGCATAGAAGAACGACCGCACGCGCGGCGTCAGATGATCCGGATTGTAGCTGGTCTTGAACCGTTCCTGCGCTCGATTGAACGAGTCGCTGTCGGGCTTGGGTGCAACAGGAAAATCAGCGAGACACGCGTCGAGGACCGCCGGAGTCACAAAGTCGTCGATGACGATGTGCGGGTAGGGCTGCGCCGAGCGGTACTGATCCGCGAGTTCGAGGCCCTTCTGACGGAGCGCGATCGGGTCGGCGAAGCCGTAATCGAGGTTTGAGATTTCAATGTAACTCATCGCTCGTCACCCTGGCGGCTTGCGCCCTTCGCCGGCTCTTCTTCCGCGAGGTTCGCGACTGTAGGCCCAGTTCTCGGCGCCACCCCTAACAGGTTGGCGTTAGCGATCGCTCTATCGACAAGTTGAGCGCGGATTGAGATCGGGCGCCAGCCAAGCAGGTCCTTCGCCGCCTGATTATCGTATATGGAAAGGGCCGCGCGGTTCTTCCAGTCGTGCAGCGTCGGCGCAGCAAGCCCTCGCTTGCCCGCAAGCGTGCGCTTTAGCAGATACTTCACCGCATCGACCGCGAAGTAGCGCCAGATCGGCGTCGGTCTGGCTTCGATCCTGACGCCGTAAGCCCGGCTCACCTCGTCGAAATAGTCGCGCGCCGAGAGGAGCGGATCGCCGACCAGGAAAAACGACATGCCTTCGATTCCGGGCGTTGACATGGCCCGGGCGAGACCATCGGCGACATCCTCGATCTCGACAAAGGGGAGCGGGTTGTCGCCCCGACCCCACATCTTACAGCGAGTGGCGCCGCGCCACATCGCAATACCCCAGTGCTGAAAGGGACCGCCCCGGCCGATGACGACGCCTGGCCTCGCGATGACGAGCGGCAGGCCCCGCGTTTTGGCCAGTTCCGATAGGGTTCGCTCACACTCGCCCTTGGAGCGCGAGTAGAGGTCGCGTCGGTCGAGCTTGGGATCGAGCGGCGCGTCCGCGCCGATCACGGCGTCCCTTCTGGTGGCGTCGAAGGAGGAAATCGTCCCTGTGTAGACAAGGCGCTTGACCTTGGCCTTAAGGCACGCCTCGCCGATGAGCCGCGTCACGGCGACATCGTTCTCGAGGTATCCGCTCCAGGTCTTTTCCTCCGCGCGGGCGAGGTGGAAGACGCCCTCGACGCCGTCCATCGCGGCGACGAGATCCGCCTCCGATTTCAGATCGCCTGTAAAGACCTCAACCCGGCCGTCGGCGCGCTCCATCCCGAGCGGCTTGCCCCTGGAAAAGACCCGCACGGTGCGGCCGGAGTCGGCGAGCTTTGCGACCAGCGAGCGCCCGATAAATCCGGCCCCGCCGATGACGAGAACCGAGGGCTTTGACGGCGGCGTCGTCCGCACGAGCCTGATCGGCGCTTTGAGCAGCGGGGCCGCCGCAAGAGCGGCGCGCTCGATCATCCCGATGACGCTTGTCGCCAATTCGCCAGAGAGTCGCCGATCGACCGGCGCGCGCGCGATCAAGGAAGCGTAAAAGCTCTCAACCGCTCGGGCGAGGGAAAGTCCGAACGGCGAGAGCTCGTTCAGCGAAGCCGCCTCCCTCGCCGCATTCGCGAGCGCGTTCGCGGCGGCCCCGGTTGCGTCGCCCAGTCGGGACAAAAGCGGGCCGATAACGATGTCGCCGGCGACGGGGGTGCGCAGCGCGTAGGCGTTCGATCCGAAATCGTAGCGGGCAAGCCCGCCGACGCCGCGAACCTCGAGGCTTCGATCTTCCTGACCTTCAATCAGCGAAATATCGACCGTTACGGACGATTCCCCGGACGTTCCCGCAATCCGCCAGCCCTGGTAATGGGTGACGCCGCCTGGAATCTCGATCGGGTAGCGCAGCATGACGTTGGCGATCTCCACGTCGCCGAGCAGGTCGGCGGCGAAGGCGAAGAGATGCGGTCCGAGTTCGAACAGGATGTTCTGAGGTGCACGGAGCATCCAGAGCCCGTACGGACCGGAACGCAACGGCGGCAGCGAGAATCGCCAGTTCGCCTGGAAAGCGTCGATCGGCCCCAGTCGCTTCGACGCGATATCCGCCTTGAGACGCTCATAGGCGGGCAGCATCAGAAAATTGTGATTGATCCCGAGCCCGGCGTTCCTGGCGGCGGCAAGCTCGCAGAGATCGCGCGCTTCGGCGGCGGAGAGGACGAAAGGCTTTTCGACAAAAGCCGCAGCGCCTGCCGACAGAATTTTCTTCACAGGCTCGAAATGCGCATGAGGCGGCGTCAGGACATGGATGCAGTCGACCCCGGCCGCCAGCATGTCATCGAGCGTATCGAAGCTCCGGATACCGAGCGGACGGGCGAAGGCTTCGGCAGCGGCCCGTGACAAGTCGCAGACGCCCGCGAGCTCTGCTCCCTTGACCCGTTTGAGTGCCCGCGCATGCCAGCTGGCGATGTAGCCCGCGCCGAGAAATCCGACCTTCAGCTTCATTTGTATTCCACGATCCCCACGGGGCGCGCGAGAAGGCGTTTGCGCCAATAGTCCGCTATGCCGAGGAAGTTAGGGAATTTTGAAAGGGTCAAAAACGCCGCATAGAGGGAAGCATCCGGGCCGGCGGCCCCGTTTTTCACGAGTTTCCAGCGGATTCTGAGCAACGAAGCCGGATAAAGCAGCAGTGCGAGCAGACTTGCGCCCTGAGTGACGGGCGCCGCCGAGCAAGCCGCCAGCGGCAGCAGCAGGCCGTAGGCCAAGGCTCTGCGCCGTTCTGCGGCGAAGTAGCCCTTATGCATTGCGCCAACCTGGGCGAAGGCATGTCCGGCCCGGTAGGCCCGGCGCCACCACTGCGAAAACCTCGTCATCCCAGCGTCGTGAAAGCACATGTCTGCGTCCAGGCGGCGAATGCCGAATCCGGCCGCCCGGATCCTGATGCACAACTCATCGTCCTCCGCCGCGATGACCTTCGGATCGAATCCGCCGACGCGGGCGAACACTGCGGCGCGGGTCATGAAGATGCCGCCGACGGCGGTCACCTCGCCGGACGGGGTCGCCCACTCCATGTCGCAAAGCCGGTTGTAGATGGACTTGTCGCGCTCGCGCTCGCGCACGCGGCCGGCGACGACGCCGCAACGGGGCTCGCCGTCGAGAGTCCGCGCCGCCAGCGCCGTAAAGCCTGGCGCGAGTTCGCAGTCCCCGTCGATGAACATGACGCTGACGATGTCCGGCCAGCGCGCGACCAGCCGCTGGAAGCCCGCATTTCGGGCGCGCGCAGCCGTAAACGGAAGCTCAGCGCCAAGCGCGACGACTTCGCAGCCGAGATCGGCGGCGAGCCTTGGGCTGCCGTCGGTCGATCCCGAGTCGACATAGACGACGCGGTCGCATTCGGCGCGAAGGGAAGAAAGACATCGCCCAAGTCGCTCGCCTTCATTGCGGCCGATGGCGACGAAGCCGATCATCGGGGGGCGCCGCCCCGATCGGTGCGGGTCCAGGTCTTGGTCGATTGCCGCGCATCACGGCCGTATACCTTGACCTTGCCAAGGAGGTAGCTGACGACGCGGGGCAGTTCCCGGGGCGGCAGCGCATCCCGGCCGTGAACGAACCAAGCGAGCGCCGTCGCCGCTCCAAACAGCGCGAAAGCGGCGACGGCCAAGAGAAGGCTCGCCCCCGCTCCGATCGCCGCCGCGCACAATGCGAGGAGCGCAGAACCGACCAGCGCGGCCGCGAAGAGGGCAAGTGGCGGAATCAGGCAGTCGGCGGCGAGCGCCGCGAGCCGCAAATCTCCCGTGAGGAGGCCGCGAACGACCAGCCGGGGCGCCCGGCGGATCGCCACGCGCAGCGAGCCGTGCTCCCACCGCGCGCGCTGACGCGCGGCTGCTTCGTCCGTTGACGGAAATTCACTGCGCACGACGGCGTCGACGCAAAAAACCGGCGCGGCGCCCGCCTCGGCCAGGTCGAGACCGAGCACAAGGTCTTCGACGATTTCACCCGAGGCGAGATTGCGCGAGGCCAGCAACTTCCAGGGAATGGCCATGCCCGTCCCGTTGAGGCGCGCCGAGTCGAACAGCGCGTAGAGCCCGGCCATCCGCACACGGTTCATGAGGAGCCATGCGAAGGCGGAGACGGCGAAACGAGCGGACGAGCCGGCGGGAGCGCCCATGAGGTAGAGCGCCTGCGCCGGTCGCTGCGTTCTCGCCGCGGCTCCGGCGACTGCGACGATCGCGCCGGGACATGCAAGGCAGTCAGCATCGACGATGCAGACGATTTCCGGCGGATCGGCGCGCAAGGCGTCGAGGCCGAACTGCAGCGCATAGCCTTTTCCGCGGCGGGTCGCATCGCGCCGCTCCACGACCTCCGCACCCGCCTTGGCGGCGGCGGCGGCCGTCCCGTCCCCGCAGTTGTCGGCGACAACGACGAGCCGGTCGCCCTCGCGCAGCTGCCCCCGCAGGGCCTCTACCGTCGCAGCAATCATCGACTCTTCGTCATGAGCCGGAACAAGAACGGCGATCGGGCCTGGCGGCGCCGAGGGCGCCCTCTTGCGCAAGAACACTCCGGCGGCGACGACCAGCGCGTAGTATGAGGCCAGCAGGAGCGAGGCTCCTGAAACGACTAGCGAAGCAACGACGAAAATCCCGCTCACGCTGCGTCTCCGGCGGCAAGGGCTTGCGCAAACAGAGCCTTGAGGCGCACGGCGATCAAGTCGATATCGTGAAGCGCGAGCACGCGGGCGCGCCCTTCGGCTCCCATGCGACGCGCCGCCGCCTCGTCAAGCGCGAGCGCTTCGGCCATCGCCGCCGCCAGCGCTTCTGCGTCGCCGGCCGGCGCGAGCCAGCCGTTCACGCCAGGCGCGACCAGCTCGGGGACGCCCGCGACGTAAGTGGAAATGACCGGGCGGCCGAGCGCGAACGCTTCCATGATGGAAACCGGGAGACCCTCGGCGTAGCTCGGCAGCACGAAGGCACGGCACGATTCGATGGCGCGGCGGACCTCCGCCGGCGTCCGCCAGCCGGCGAACTCGATGCAATCGCTCACGCCCAAACGCCGAGCGGCGTTTTCGATATCGCGACGCATTTCGCCGTCGCCGACCAGCAGAATCGAGAACCTGACGCCCTTGCGCCTGAGGATCGCCGCCGCCTCGACCAGCGTGACCTGCCCCTTCTGCGCGCTGAGGCGCCCGACGGAACAAAAGCGCGTCGCGTCCGGCGTCGCCAGCGGCGCGCCCTCATGAAACGCCCGATCGACGCCGCACGGCACGACCTGGATGCGGCTCCAGTCCGTAGGCGGAACAAATCGGCGGAGCTGGCTTGCGCCGTAGCGAGACACCGCCACGACGAACCGCGCTTTCTTCATTTTTTCGGGAAGGGCAATAAGGCCGGGCTTGTCGAATTCTTCCGGCCCATGCACGGTCATGCTGAACGAGGCGCCCGCGACCCGCGCCGCCAACATGGCGACCGTCGCCGAATTGGTGCCGAAATGGGCGTGCACGTGGGCGAGGCGTTCGCGTCCCATCCAGTCGGCGAGCGCCAGCGCCTCCGCCCAATAAAAAAGGTGCCGCAACAAACCTGCCTCGGAGCGCGCCCCCATGCGCAAGGCGCCGCCGAGCGCGGCAAGCGATTGGAGAGGGCGCATGATGAAGCTGCGCCCGATCGCAGCAACGAGCGCCGGCGCGCCGGCGCCGACAATGATGCGGGTTTTCGCCGCCTCTTCCTTATCTTCCTCGGCCAGGAACTCGGTTTTCGACCGGCGCACCGAAAACCGGGCGATGGCGACGCCCTGGCGCTCAAGAGCAAGGATCTCACGGCGGATGAAGCTGTGGCTGACGCTTGGATACTGGTTGACGAGATAGGCGATGCGCATGGCGCTCCGATCCGGCGCCGATCAATCCGGCTTTTTTTGGCGCGGCTTTCCGCGCCCGAGGAAATAGGCGAAGCCGCCGAGCGCCTCCCCGACCCTGCCGACGGTCGACCAGAATGCGAACGGCCACGCGCCCGGCCGGCCGCCAAGGCTCGCCGCGACGACCACGACCTTGATGAGATAGACGAGCACGCCGACGGCTAAGGCGCTCAGGCCGTACAGGAGCGGATTGCTGAGCGGGGCGAAAAGAGCCGCGTAGACCGCCGCGGCGATCGCCGCCGTCGCCACAAGCGAGGGAAGGAACGCGCCCCACAGGAGCGCCCGAGCCCGCTCGCCGGCGAAAAGCCGGTCAGGCGGCGCTCCGTGGAGCGCGGCCCCGTGCGCGTATTCATATCCTCTGTGGACGGACGCCTCCCAGAATCCGGCGAGACCGTCCGACCTCGAAGCGACGACGCCCATCCACGCATCGAGACGCCAGATATGCGCGCCGCGGCGGCGAAGGCGAATGCAGAGATCCCGCGTTTCATTCACCGTCAGGTCGCCGCGAAACCCGCCGGCGCCCTCGAACGCAGCGGCTCGCACGAAGAGATTGGCGCCGACAACGTCGGTTTCGCCCGCCTCGCCGTTGATCTCGATCGCTGAAACGCGGGCGAACACGGATGAACCCTCGTTTTCGAAGCGGATCTTGCCTTCGATCGCTGCGACTTCCGGACGTCGCTCCATGAAACGCGCGGCGCCGGCGAGCCACTGAGCGTCGAGCGTCAGGTCGGAATCGACGAACTGCACATATTGGAGGTCGGGGAGTCGCTTCTTCAACTGGCGGTAGCCGGCGTTGCGCGCACGGCCGGCGGTCAGAGCCCGGTCCGGAACCTCGACCGTCTCGATCCCGGCGCGACGCGCCGTCTCAGCCGCCTCGGCGTCGTTCGACTGAGCAACGAAGACCACGGCGAGCGACGACGCAGCGGCTGCGCGCAGCGCCGTCTCCGGAGACCGCTGACCGGCAACCACGACGACGCCGACCACCGACGCGCTGGAGGGGCTCTCGGCGACCTGGCGCGCCGGTTGCTGCGGCTTAGGGGCCTGCGGCGCGGCGGCGGGCGCCGGGGCTGGTTCGGCCGCCGGGCTGCGC
>JACADZ010000115.1 GCA_013389105.1 Parvularculaceae bacterium
AACGCAGTTCCTGGTCGAAGGCTTCCAAGCTTCCGCTGCTGAGAAGGGCTGGACGGTCAACGTGATCGACACGGCCGGCGATGTGGCTGCCGTCATCAGCCGCATCGAGGATGTCGTCAACCAGGGCGTCGATGCCATCGTCATCAACGTTGATCCTGCTCAGGTCACGGCTGGACTCCAGGTTGCCGCTGATGCGGGCATTCCCGTCTTTGGCATGGACGCGGGCGCGGATGCGCTTCTGGTGACCAACGTCACCAGTAACGGCTATGCCATGGCTGCCGAGACCGCCACCTACGTGGTGGATCGCATTGGGGGCACGGGCGGTGTAGTCATGTTCGTCTTCGATCCGTATCCGCCGGTGCAGAAGCGCGGGATCATCGCCGATGCTATCTTTGCCAACAATCCCGACATCCAGATCATCGACCGCATCACGCCTGATGTGACCGACGGCGGGATTGCCGACTCGCGCGCGAAAATGGAGGCGGTGCTGGCCGCCAACCCGGAAGCGGGGAGCATCAAGGCCGTCTGGGCCGCCTGGGATCAGCCTGCGCTGGGCGCTCTTCAGGCTATCGAAGCCGCTGGTCGCCAGAATGAAGGGATCGTCATCGTCGGCATCGATGCCAACCCGCAGGCGCTGGACGCCATTGCTGCTGGCGGCAACTTTGAAGCCTCTGTCGCCCAAGATTTCGCCGGGATCGGCGCGGCCACAGCCGATGCGGTGGCTCGCCAACTGGGTGGCGAAACTATCAACCAGCGTGTGATCTATGTACCGACCACGCTGGTGACGAAGGCCAACGTCGCTGACTTCCTTGGCAGCTAATCGACTGTGTTCGTGATAGGGCAGGGAAGGTGACCGGGCTTTCCCTGCCTTTCAGCCAGGTTATCCGAATGATGTCCGCGCCACTTCTTTCGATCGGCAGCGCCAGCAAAACTTATGGCAGCAACCCCGCCCTGATCGACGCCAGCCTTGATCTGCTGCCGGGGCAGGTTCATGCTCTGATGGGCGAGAACGGCGCCGGCAAAAGCACCCTCATCAAAATCTTGGCCGGGGTCGTGACGCCCGATCACGCCGAGATCCGCCTGCGGGATCGCCCGGTCAGGATACATGACCCGCAGGATGCCTTCAACCTGGGGCTGCGTTTCATCCACCAGGAACTCAATGTTGTCTCCCAGCTTTCCGCAGCGGAGAATATCTTCGTCAGCCTGCCCTATCCGCGCCGCGCGGGCTTCCTGGTCGATTGGCGCCGGCTGCACGCGGATGCCGCTGAGGTGCTGGCGCAGTTGGGTATCCGCCACATCGATCCGCGCGAGCAGATCGCCCGGCTCAGCCCTGGCGATCAGATGCTCATCAAGATCGCCAGCGCTTTCGTCGGCGCGGATCAATCGAATGCCTCGGTCTATGTGATGGACGAACCCACCGCGGCCCTCACGGGCAATGAAACTGCCCGCCTGTTCCGTGTGATCGGCGAACTCAAGGCGAAGGGCTGCGCCGTGCTGTATGTGACTCACCGGATGGAAGAAATCTTCGAGATTGGCGATATGGTCACGGTCATGCGGGATGGCCGTGTGGTCGAGACGCGACCGATCCAGGGCACGACCCCCAGGGACCTGATCCGCCTGATGACGGGCCGCCAGCTCGAACAGACTTATCCGGCGCGGGGCGTACCCGTCGGAGAGGCTGTCACGCTCGAAGTCCGCGACCTTTCGACGCGCCAGATCAGCGGCATCCATTTCCAGCTTCGTGCTGGGGAAATCCTCGGTGTCGCGGGGCTGACCGGAGCTGGACGCAGTGAACTGCTGGCCGCGCTCATCGGCGCGGAACGGCGTCTGACGCACGATGTCCTGATGGATGGCAGGCCGCTGAGTCCGCTCAGCCCAGCCCGGGCTTGGGACGCCGGGTTTGCCTATGTGCCGGAGGAACGCCGGGCGCAGGGTTTGATGCTGTCCCGCAGCATCCGTGACAACATCACCCTGCCGCATCTTCAGCGCCTCAGCCGGGGGGGAGTCTTCCTGAACCGCTCCGCCGAACGGGCCACGTCGTCGGCGATGGGAAAGTCCGTGCAGTTGAAGGCCACTGGAACTGAACAGATTACCCGGCAGCTCAGCGGGGGCAATCAGCAGAAGGTGCTGTTTGCCCGCGCGATGGTGCAGACGCCGCGCGTCCTGCTGCTGGACGAACCCACGCGCGGTGTCGATGTCGGGGCGAAGTTCGACATCTACTCGCTGATTCGGGATTTCAGCGCCCGTGGCACGGCTATCCTGCTGGCCTCATCCGACCTCGGCGAACTGCTCGGCCTGTGCGACCGCATCCTGGTCATGCGGAAGCGGCGCCAGGCCGCTGTGGTCGAGGCCGCTGGGCTGACCGCCCACGATCTGCTGACCCTGTGCTATGAAGCGTCTGCCTAGCCGTCGAAAGGAACGGAGACGAGTATTGTGACCACCCAAGCACGCCTGAGCCGCTGGCTGCGCCGGTCGGGGACGCTCATCGGTTTTCTTATTGTGGTTGTCTATTTCACGCTCAACATTCCCAACACGTTCCTGACTTTCCCCAACTGGCTGAATATCTCCCAGCAAGTCAGTATGCTGGCGGTTGTTGCCTTCACTATGACTATCGTGATGGTCATGGGCGACTTCGACCTGAGCGTTGGTTCAATGGCGAGCCTCTCCGGGATCATCGCGGCGCTGCTCTTCCGCGATTCGCAGCCTGTTCTGGTCGGCGTGATCGTGGCGCTGGGGGTCGGGCTGCTCGGCGGCCTGTTGAACGGCCTGCTGGTCAGCTACATTGGCATTACGCCCTTTGTGGCGACACTGGGCACGCTGACCGTCTTTAGCGGCGTTGCCTTTCTGCTCAGCGGGGGTGAAACGATCTTTGGGCGGGATATTCCGGCGGATTTCAGCGGCTTCGCGCGGGGAGGGATTCCGCTGGGCACGGTCAATGAGCGGGCG
>JACADZ010000202.1 GCA_013389105.1 Parvularculaceae bacterium
ACCAGCTGGTGGGCGGCATCGCGCGCGTCCAGAAGATGTTCGCCTGATCGCTCATGGACTCCAAGCAGCTCTACCAGGAGATCATCCTCGACCACAACAAGAGGCCGCGCAACTACGGCAGGATCGAGGGAGCGAGCCACACCGCAGAAGGGTTGAACCCCCTGTGCGGCGACCATATCTGGGTCACGTTGGACGTCAAGGACGACCGCGTGCAGGGAGTGGCCTTCGAAGGCGAGAGCTGCGCCATCTGCAAGGCCTCGGCTTCGATGATGACCGCCAGCGTGAAGGGCAAGAGTGTCGCCGAGGCGGAGCAGATGATTCGGGAGTTCCGCGAGATGGCTACCGGCAAGCTGGACGTCGCGCATCAGGCGAACCATCTGGGGCGGCTCGCCGTGTTCGCCGGGGTGAAGGATCTGCCCTCGCGGGTGAAGTGCGCGATCCTGCCGTGGCATACGCTGCACGCGGCGTTCCACCGCGAGACGAGCGCGTCGACCGAGGGGGATCAGGATCCCTTCGCACCCTCGGTGAACGAAGCCTGAACGAACGCATCTACCACAGAGGACACAGAGGATCACAGAGCAAAGCGAAAGAGCAAGAGACCTGCGGTCGGCACTGCATGACTGCCATGGCCGTTGAAGTCCTCTGTGTTCCTCTGTGTCCTCTGTGGTGAATGAGTTTTGGTCTTGATCGAGATGCCGAGAATTGCCGAAATAGAGTTCACGCCCAACCCCAACGCGCGCAAGTTCATCCTGCGCGAGCCGTTGACCTACGGCGTGAGCAAGTCCTACGAGAACGCCGAGCAGGCCCAGGGGGACGAGCTGGCGGAGGCGCTGTTCGCCATCCCGCACGTCAGCAACGTGTTCTACGTGGACACCTGGATCACGGTGACCCAGGACGGCAAGGCACACTGGCCCGCCCTGCTGCGCCAGCTCGCCGTGCCGATCCGCGATGCGCCCTCCGCGCAGGAACGCTCGGCCGAACTGATCGGCGAGGCTGCGGGCGGTGTCGACGGCGCGCCGCGCGTGCAGCGCGAGATGACGCCCGAGGAGCAGGCCAAGCTGTCCGCTATCCGGGAGATGCTGGACCAGGAGGTGCGGCCGTATCTGCAAGGGGACGGCGGCGACCTTCACGTCGTCGATCTGGAGGGCAAAGTCCTCAAGGTGCACTACCAGGGCGCCTGCGGCAGCTGCCCCAGCTCGATCTCCGGCACGCTCGCCGGAATCGAGGGCATGGTCAGGCGCATCGACCCCGAGCTGGAAGTGATCGCGGTGTGATTGCCTCCTCTGCACGTAGGACGAATCACGGCAAACCGATGAACCACGGAGGACACG
>JACADZ010000084.1 GCA_013389105.1 Parvularculaceae bacterium
GCAGGCTTCGACGCGAGCGGCGCATGCACAGCGCCGTTGGCTGCGGGCGAGTCGGCTTTCGCCGGCGCGGCGCCGGCATCGCCCGCCTTCTCGCCCTCGGCCAGAAGGATGGCGATGGCGGCGTTGACCTTCACATGCTCCGTGCCCGCCGGAACGAGGATCTTGCCGACGACGCCTTCATCGACCGCCTCGACCTCCATCGTCGCCTTGTCGGTCTCAATCTCGGCGATGACGTCGCCCGAGGAGACCTTGTCGCCCTCCTTCACTTTCCATTTGGCGAGCGTGCCCTCCTCCATGGTCGGCGACAAAGCGGGCATCAGGATGGGCGTCGGCATCGGCTTCAATCCCTGTACATCGCCGCTTTCACGGCCGCGACGATCTTGTCCGCGTTCGGAAGACTGAGGGCCTCAAGATTGGCGGCGTAAGGGAGGGGCGCATCCTCCTGGGTCACGCGCATGGGCGGCGCGTCGAGCCAGTCGAAGGCGTGCTGCACGGCGAGCCAGCCGATTTCGGCGCCGACGCCGCAGGGCGCCCAGCCTTCCTCGACCGTGACCAAGCGGTTGGTCTTCTTCACCGAGGCGATGACGGTTTCGACATCGAGCGGCCGCAGCGTGCGCAGGTCGACGATTTCGGCCGATATCCCTTCGGCTTCAAGTTTCGCCGCGGCTTCCAGCGCGAATTTGACCCCGCGCGAATAGGAGACGATCGAGACATCCGTGCCGGCGCGCTGGATTTTCGCCTTGCCGATCGGCAGCACGAAATCGTCGAGCTTCGGCACCGGCATCGTGTCGCCGTAGAGGAGCTCGTGCTCGAGGAAGACGACCGGATTGGGGTTGCGGATCGCCGCCTTCAACAGTCCCTTGGCGTCGGCGGCCGAGTAGGGCGAGATCACGATCAGTCCGGGCACGTTGGAATACCAGGCGGCGAAATCCTGGCTGTGCTGGGCGGCGACGCGACTCGCCGCAGCGTTCGGCCCGCGGAAAACTATGGGCGATCCCATCTGCCCGCCGGACATGTAGCGGGTCTTGGCTGCGGAGTTGATGATGTGGTCGATCGCCTGCATGGCGAAGTTCCACGTCATGAACTCGACGATCGGCTTCAGCCCTGCAAACGCCGCGCCGACTCCGAGCCCGGCGAAACCATATTCGGTGATCGGCGTGTCGATGACGCGGCCCGGCCCGAACTCTTCGAGGAGGCCGCGCGAAACCTTGTAGGCCCCCTGATACTGCGCCACTTCCTCGCCCATGAGGAACACGTCGCCGTCGCGGCGCATTTCCTCGGCCATGGCGTCGCGGAGCGCGTCGCGGACCGTCGTCGGGACCATCTCAATCCCGGCGGGCAGTTCGGGGTCGGCGGCAGGCGCCGCGACCATTTTCACCGCCGAAGGCGCTGGCGATTGCGGCGGCGGGGCTTTGGCCTGCGGCCGCGGGGCCTGCGCCGCCGGGTCCTCGCGCGCCGACGCGGCCCGCGCGGCGCCGTTTGCCGGCTTCTTTGAAGACCCGTCCTCGAGCAGCGTGGCGATCGGCGAGTTGACCTTGACGTTCTCCGTGCCGGCGGGAACGAGGATCTCGCCGATGACTCCTTCATCGACCGCCTCGACCTCCATGGTCGCCTTGTCGGTCTCGATCTCGGCGATAACGTCGCCCGATGATACGCGGTCGCCCGCCCGCACCTTCCACCTGGCGAGCGTCCCTTCTTCCATGGTCGGGGACAACGCGGGCATGAGGATAGGCGTCGGCATTCTGGGCCATTCCTTGCAGCGACGAACTTAGTGAATGGGATGTCTCCTAGCGCCAAGGCCCGATCGTGAACAGGGCCCGCTTGGCGCCGGGCCGGGTTTTGGTCCACGGGGGTCAAGCGAGAGGAACGCCGGGGAAAGTCCGCGACATGGCAGAACCGCAACGGCATATCCGCGCCCATACGTCGCTTCGCGGCGTCGCGGCGACGCTTGTTATCTTGTATCATCTGAAGTTCGGGGCCGAGTACCGTTTTCCCTTCGAAACGGCCACGCGCTTTTTTGATCGCGGCTATCTCTGGGTCGATCTCTTTTTCATCCTCTCCGGCTTCGTCCTTTCCTACGTATATGTCGGGGACCGGCCAGCCGCGTTTTCGCCGGCCGCGACGCGGCGCTATCTGGTCGCCCGTTTCGCCCGCGTCTATCCGCTGCACCTCGCAACGCTCCTCCTGCTCGTCGCGTTCCAGACCGCGCTTGCAGCCGCCTATGCGCTCGCGCAGGGCGATTCCTTTTTCGACCACCTGACGCCGCGCAGCATCGGCCAGGCGCTGGTGCAGGTCCCGCTGCTTCAGACCTGGGGGTTCTACGACGATGCGGGCTGGAACATTCCGGCCTGGTCGATCAGCGCCGAGATGCACGCCTATCTGCTGCTGCCCGTCATCGCCGCGGCGCTGGCGGCGCGGCGCAGGACGGCTCAGTTGATCCTCTTCGCCGCGCCTCTCGCCTTCTACGCCGCGCTGGTCGCCCAGGGCGGTTCGCTCGACCTCACCATGCGCGGCGGCATCGCGCGCTGCCTCGCCGGGTTTTTTCTCGGCGTGCTGATCTTTGAGCTGCGCGGCGTCACGAAAAGCTGGAGCGAGCGCACGCTCCTTGTGCTGCAGCTTGCAGCCGCGGCGGGCAGTCTCGCCGCCATCGCATTTGTCCCCGTCGACGCCGTCGTGATCCCTTTTTTCGCGCTGCTCGTTCTTTCAACTTGGGAAGATCGCGGAGCTCTCGCGCGGACGCTCGGCGCCGGCCCGTTGCAACGGCTCGGCGACTGGTCCTACGCGATCTATCTCCTGCAGGTCTGCGTCATCACCATCTTCGGATTCTTTTTCTACCGGCTCTCCGATCTTCTCGGCCTCGCCGCGCCGGTCGATCGCGCGGCCTATATGGGCGCCGTGCTCGCGATCACCATCGCCAGCGGCGCGATCGTCTACGAGAAGTTTGAAATGCCCGCGCGCCGCCGCCTGACGGCGAGGCTCGGCGGCCGGCGCGCCGCCCGCGGCGCCGCCGGCGCGGATTGAGCCGGCCTATTTCGGAACGACGCCGCGGCGGCCGGGCCGCAGGGCTTCGGCGCGCGCAGCCATGTCGTCCTGCTCGGCGTCAAGTGCGGCCGTCACGGCGGCGTAGTACGCATCAAGATCGGCGCGCGCTTCGGCGGCGAGGCATTCGGAATAGGCGTTAAGACCGTCGATATAGACGTTATAGGCCTTGACGCGCGCGTTTCGCGCCGCCCGAAGTTTCGCCCCTGAAAGCTTGGCGTCGACCGTCATGTCGGGCTCGGCGGGCCTTGCGCATCTGACAAAGGAATAGTCGAACCCGTCCGGCGTCTTCCTGAGATCGCCGGCCGCGGCGAGCGAGGGCGCCATGAGCGCCGCGGCCGATATCATCAGTATACGCATTATATGCTCCCTGCTCGGGGCCGCGCTCCGCCGGCTGCGGCCGAACCCCGCAAGATCAAGGCAAGATGCGTTCCAGACCGGACGATTCGCCTCTCAGCCGAACACCTTGCCCGCGGCGCCCGGTTTGAGGCGAAGAAGGCGCGAATCCTTGACCGCCGCCTGCCGGTGGACGACTGCTTTCTGGTAGCCTTCGTCCTTGACCATGCCGGCGAAGGCCTGCGCGGAGGGATATTCGGCGACGAAGCACAGGTCCCATTGTTCCGATTTGGGACCGATAAGGAGGTTCTCGGGCGTCCCCGACCAGACGATCTTTCCGCCGACGCCCTTGAAGAAAGGCTCGCTCTCCCGGGCGTAGGTCGCATAGGCTTCGGCGCCGGTCGCCGCCATGCCGTCCTCGTAGCGGGCTTTCTTCCGCAGCCGGATCAGATTGAGCATCCAGATCGGCCCCTCGCCAGCCGACTCCATAAATGACTTGAACCGGCCCCGGCTCGGGTCAACGTGTCGATCGCGTTTGCTCATCTTTCATTCCCCAAGTCGCCGAGCCGGGGCGGCCCGCTGCCGCCCCGCTGACGCGGCGAAAGTTTCGCGGCTTGATAGCCCGGCCGGCGCCGCCGGGCTATGGCGGAGGACCGCGGCGGCGACGATCTCATGGCGCGGCCTCCTTGCGGCGATCGATTCCGGTCGTCGCCGCGAAGGCGCGATCGACGATGGCTGACGGGAGAAGGTTGCGCAGCATCACCGGCGGAATGACGCTTGCCGGAACCGTATATCGCGAATGCGGCCGGGCGGCCGTGAGCGCCTGGGCGATCGCGTCGGCGACGGCCGAGGGCGGGGCCCCGTTGGGGTGGCCCTTGGCGTGCCACGCCTTGAACGCGGCGACACGCTCCGAATACGGATGACCTGGCCCGACATAGCGGGAGAGCCCCTCCTGCTCGGGGCCGCCGAACGGCGTGTGAATGAATCCGGGCCGGATCAGGGAGACCTTGATCCCATAAGGCGCAAGCTCGCGCCGCAACGAGTCGTTGAAGCCCTCAAGCGCGTGTTTCGACGCCGCATAGGCCCCCATAAAAGGCGGCGCGAGCCGACCCGACACCGATCCGATATTGACGATGCGCCCGGCGCGGGCCGCGCGCATCGCCGGCAGGAAGGCCTTGGTCACGGCGACGACGCCGAAGAGGTTGGTCTCGAACTGGGCGCGCCACTCGGCAAGCGGCACTTCCTCGATCGGCCCCGTCACGGAGATTCCAGCGTTATTGACAAGACCGTAGAGAACAGCCCCCTCGGCTTTGAAGCGCTCGGCCGCCGCCGCGATGGAGCCTTCGTCGGTCACGTCGAGCGCCAGCGCGGTGATCCGCCCCTCGCCGAGCCCCTCGATGGCCTTCAGCTTCTCGATCCGGCGCGCCGCCGCGAACACGCGAAAGCCCGCCCGGGCGAGGGTCACGGCCGCGGCCTCGCCGATGCCGCTCGACGCGCCGGTGACAAGGACGGGCTTGTGCACGTTCGCGCCTCCTAGAGCTTGACGAAGTCCGCGCCGCCGGCTTCCGGCAGCAGGACGAGAAGACCGTCCTCGGCGAGCTTGACGTTCTGCGAGCGGACCTTCGCGACTCCGCGCATGAAGATTCTTCTTGAGATTTCATTATCGGGCGCCGGCGTCAGGTGCGTGAGGACCAGTTGCCCGGCGCCGGCCTCGTTGGCGGCGCGCGCGGCCTCCTCCGGCGTGGCGTGATAGCTCGGAATGTCGGCGAAGATTTTCGCGGTGTTCGCCGCGCCGGCCCCGGCGGCGGCGGCCTGCATTTTCGCCACCATGTGGTTCGCTTGCGCCTCGTGGACCAGAAGATCGACGCCTTTCGCGTTCGCGACGAGATTGTCGGAATACGCGGTATCTCCCGACACCACGACGCTCCGGCCCTTGTAGTCGAAGCGGAAGCCCGACGCCCCTGAGACCGGCGCGTGCGCCACCTCGAAAGCGGTCACCTTGAGGCCGTCCTGCTCGTAGATCACGATCGGCTCGGCTGCGTTGAACGGAAGCGGGATCATGCCGGCCCTGTCCGGCGGCGCGATCGCCTCGCCGTGATGGAGGGTGCGATAGACGTTGTCGGCGGCAAAGGCGGCGTTCTCGCCCTCGACCACGCCGACGACGCCGTCCGGCCCGTAGACGGGAAGCTTGCCGGGCCGGCCGCCCACCCAAGAACCGAGATTGGCCTCCGAAAGGTCGCCGATGTGGTCCGAATGGAGGTGCGTGAGGAAGATCGCGCCGAGTTTCGCGCCGGGAATTCCAGCGGCCTGAATGTTCTCCCAGCTCCCTGTGCCCGCATCGACAAGGAAGAAGCGGTCGCCGGCGAACACCGCCGTGCAGGTCTGCGCCCGCTTTTTCGAAGGTAGGGGGGAGCCGGTCCCGCAGAAGAAGACCTTAAGTCCGTCGCCGTCGAACAAGGGAACCCTGGGCCCGCCCGTGGCCCGGGCGAGAGCGGTCTCGAACAGGTGATCTTCCACCGCCGGAACGCGCACCGCGACCCCTGCTAGGACGAGGAGCCCCAAAACCGCTCCAATGGCGATCAAAGCCGTCTTCATGCCGCAAACCTCCCTGTCGAACTCCTGCCATGAAGAGGCCGCGCGCCGCCGTCAACCGCCGACGGCGCCTGCATCCGGGCGACGTCGCGCCTCGATGCAGGACCCGGCTTGCCGGGGAGGAAGCCGCTTGCGGGGAGCTGAGGCCCGAGCAGGTCCGAGCGCCATGTCGCCGCTGCGCTTGAAAGGCGTGCGCGCGTCCGAAAATTCGCCTCGCCCGCCTGTTTCACGTGAAACAGGAGCGATTTCAACAGCCTACGGAGTTTCGTCTCCTTCGCAGGGCGTTTCGCCCCGGTCATGGCCCAAATTGCGCGATCGGCGAGGCGCCGTGCGCAGAAGGCGCAGGGCGGAAGGCTCGAGATCGCCGCGGCGCCCGCGTCGCCGGGCGCGGCGCCGCGGCCC
>JACADZ010000079.1 GCA_013389105.1 Parvularculaceae bacterium
ACGCCGTTCTGCACGGGTAGGCCCGCCGACGCCGCGAGCGCCGTCTCGGGAACGGCGCCGACGCCGACGAGCGCCGCCGCGCAGGGAATGAGTTCGCCGCCGGAGAGCGCGATCGCCGCGACGGCGCCTTTGCCCTCGAAGCCCGCCACCCTCGCGCCGAAGCGGAACTTGACGCCGTGGCGGCGATGGAGATCGACGAAATAGTCCGATACTTCCCTCCCGGCGACGCGGGCGAGCGGCCGGTCGAGCGCCTCGATGACGACCACGTCGCGGCCCGCCTTGCGCGCGGACGCCGCGACCTCGAGCCCGATATAACCGGCCCCGATCACCGCGACCGTCCCTTCCGCCGACAATGCCGGTCGCAGCGCGTCGCTGTCGGCGATGGTGCGCAGATAATGAACGCCGGCGAGGTCGGCGCCAGGAACGGCGAGCCGCCGCGGCGGCGCGCCCGTCGCGAACGCGACCTTGTCGAAGGCGAGCGACCGGCCGTCGCCGAGTCGCGCCGTTCCGGCCGCGAGATCGACGCTCTCGACGCGGGTCGAAAGCTGGAGGTCGATCCTGTTCTTTTCGTAGAAATCAGGCCCGCGCAGGAAGAGGCGCGGCATGTCGAGTTCGCCCTGAAGGTAAGCCTTCGACAGGGGCGGGCGCTGATAGGGCGGCTGCGACTCGGCGCCGACCAGCGCGACCGCGCCCTCAAAACCTGCCTGGCGCAGGCTGGCCGCGATCTGCACGCCCGCTTGTCCCGCCCCGATGATGAGGATCTTCTCCATGACCGCCAAAGCCCTACTGACCGGCCGACAAGCGCGTCAACTCAGAGGAAAGAGCGCCGTTGCCGCGCCACGCCCAGCCGCTATCGTCCTTGGCGCTCATGACCGACCTTGAAATCCGCCTCAGGGACGAAACCGAGACGGCGGCGCTCGGCGCGGCGCTCGCTCCGCGTCTCCGCCGCGGCGATGTCGTCTGCCTGTCCGGGCCGCTTGGCGTCGGTAAGACCACCTTTGCGCGCGGCGTCGTCGCGACCCTCGCGGGCGAGCGGGCGCCGAGCCCAACCTTCGCCATGGCGGAGGCCTATGCGACGCCTTTGGGCCCGCTCTGGCATTTCGATCTCTATCGCCTCGCCGCGGCGCGGGAGGCCATCGAACTCGGGATCGAGGACGCGCTCAGCGACATCTGCCTCATCGAATGGCCCGAGCGGATTGCGGCGATGCTGCCAGAGGGCGCGCTGCTTGTCCGGCTCGACGCGGATGGGGCGGGGCGCATCGCCCGCTTCGCCGGCGGCGGCGACTGGCGCGCGAGGCTGAAAGGCTTCCGGGAATCGCTTAAAGAAGCGCGATGACCACGACCTCTCCGCGCGCCGCCGAGCGCGCCGACTTCCTCAAATCCACCGACTGGGCGAGGGCGAAAGCGACGCCGCTCGCCGGCGACGCCTCGACCCGCAGCTATGAGCGACTCGTTCTCAGCGGGCGGACCGCCCTGCTTATGAACGCGCCGCCCGCCGCCGAGACGGCGTCCTGCCCGCCCGAGGCGACGCCGGGGCAGCGGCGAAAGCTCGGCTACAACGCCATGGCGCGGCTGGCCGGCCCCAATCTCAACGCCTTCATCGCGATTGCGGCGGCGCTGAGGGGGGCGGGTCTCGCGGCGCCTGAGATCTACGCCGCCGACACGACGCGCGGCTTCGCCCTGATCGAGGATTTCGGCGACGACCTCTTCGCCCGCGCCGTCGCGAACGGGGCCGACGCCGAAAGGCTTTACGCGGCAGCCGTCGATGTCCTGTTGCAGCTTCGCGCCGCGGCGCCGGCGGCCCCGCAGTTTCCTCAGTACACGATGCTCGCTTACGACCGGACCGCGCTCGAAGCGGAGATCGGTCTCGTGCTCGACTGGTACTGGCCGTTCCGCAAAGGCAAGGCCCCGACCGTCGCCGAACGCGCCGCCTTCGCCGAAGCCTGGTCCGGGGCGCTTGACTCGGTTTCGGAACCGGCTGCGATGGTCCTGCGCGATTTCCATGCGGAGAACCTCCTGTGGATGCCCCAGAAGAAGGGCGTCCTTCGCGTCGGCCTCATCGATTTCCAGGACGGCCTTTTCGGTTCCCCAGCCTACGACCTGGTCTCGCTCCTTGAGGACGCGCGCCGCGACGTCGACGAGGCGCTCGCCCTGCGTATGATCGGGCGCTACTGCGCGGACGCCGGCCGGGGCTTCGACGAGACCGCGTTCCGGCGCGATTACGCGATCCTCGCCGCGCAGCGCAACGCCAAGATCCTCGGGATTTTCGCCCGGCTGGTCAAACGCGACGGCAAGCCGAAATACGAAGGGCTTCTGCCGCGGGTGGAGGGCTATTTCAGGAAGGATCTTCAGCGTCCGGAGCTTGCCGAGGTGCGCCGCTTCTTCCGCACGGCTTTTCCGGATCTCGCCGCATGATGAGAGGTCCGACCACGGCGATGGTGCTCGCCGCCGGCCTCGGCAAGCGGATGCGCCCGCTCGCCGGCGCGACGCCCAAGCCCCTCGTGAAGGTCGCGGGCAAGGCCCTCATCGATCATGCGCTCGACCGCTTCGCGGCGGCGGGCGTCGAGCGCGCCGTCGTCAACGTCCATTATCGCGCCGACGAGATAGAAGGCCATCTCGCGCCGCGCCGGACGCCGAAGATCGTCGTCTCGGACGAACGCGACGAACTCCTCGAGACCGGCGGCGGCCTCAAAAAAGCTGCGCCGCTGCTCGGGGCGGGTCCCGTCTTCTGCACCAACACCGACGCCATCCTTCTCGACGAGGAAGGCGAGGCGTGCGCCCGCCTCGCCGCCGCCTTCGACGCCGAGCGGATGGACGCGCTCCTGCTGCTGGCGCGGAAGGAGAGGTCGAGCGGGCTCGACGGTCCGGGCGACTTCGATCTCGGGCATGACGGCCGCATCGCGTTCCGCTCCGGCGAGACGGCGGCGCGATTCTACACCGGCCTGATGATCATCAGTCTTGCGCTGCTCGCCGGTGCGCACGAGGGCCCATTCTCGATGCGGCTCCTTTGGACAAGGGCCGCCCAGGCAAAGCGCCTGTTCGGTCTCGATCATCGAGGCTTCTGGATGCATGTCGGCGACCCGGAGGGTTTTCGCGCCGCCGAGGCGCGGCTTGGCGCAGGCGGTCCGGAGGCTGAGCGATGACGACCGGCGGCGATGTGTTTGCGAGGCCTGCGCCGCGGGTCTTTTCGATTGACGCCGGCCGGCCCTTCCTCGCCGATCTCGCCGCGGTCCTGAAGAGGGAGCTCCGCGACCCGTTTCACCTCGCTTTGGCGCAGATTTTCCTGCCGACCCGCCGCGCGGCGCGAGCCCTCGCCGAAGCGTTCGCGGCCGACGGCGCCGCCGCGCTCCTGCCGCGCATCCGCGCGCTCGGCGACGTCGACGCCGACGAACTCCTGCTCGGCCCCGAGGCTGACGATCCCGACCTCGCCCCGGCCGCCTCGGAGACCTAACGCCGCCTCGTCCTCGCCCGGCTGATCGCCGCCGCGAAGAAGCGTTTCCCGGGGCAGGACAGTTGGCCGGCCGCCCTCGCGGCCGCCCCCCCC
>JACADZ010000174.1 GCA_013389105.1 Parvularculaceae bacterium
ATCCAATGTGGTCGTAGTGGTGCAAGGTCCGGACTGTCAGTCCGGCCCGTTCTGCAAGTTCACCGATCCTCAACAACACCATGGCTGCCCCCTTGTGCACTGAACATAACCCATGACGTAGCGTCAGGATCAAGCAGAATCAATGTCATTGATGAACCTGCCCCAGGGTATGTATACTGTGTTCATGACAGGCAGGTCGGTCAGGCAAAAATCAGGTGGTTGCACAGTCACTATGGCCAAGTCCGGTAAGCAAATTCTACAGGCAGACACCTGGCTGCCCAAGGCTTGGCCCGCTTTGCTGCTCGCCTTGCTGATGCTGTTTGCGTTGTTCTCCGACCGACTATGGGACGGCGCGAAATCCTGTCCGCCGACGGAGATAGGCTACCTGGTGGATCCCGGTGGCCGTATGAGCATCGCTCAAGCCGCCTCACCGGAGGCTGCCGGCCGCTATGTGGTCAAGCAGGACAACCGCATGTCGCTCGGGTTCAGTCGTTCGGCCCTGTGGTTGCGCTTTGCCCTCGACCAGGCACCGACCTCGGGTCCCTGGGTCCTGGTCGTCGCCGCACCCTGGATGGATCGGATCGACCTGTTCCTTCCCGATCCGCAAAAGGGCTGGCAAAGGCAATCCACCGGACTGCAGCAGCCGGGCGGATCGGTCGTGGTAGGAGGTTTCGCCCTGGCCGCGCCGGCCGATGCACCTCGGTCCGGCTATGCCTATCTGCGCCTGGAATCCGTGCTGGCCCTGAACGCCGGCCTGCGCCTTTGGTCCAGGGCCGAGCTGGAACACCACATTTTGGTCGGCGCCTACTTCTTCGGCGGGCTCTATGGCATCATGCTGGCCATGGCCTGTATCAACTTCGTCGTCTTTCTGACCATTCGGGATAGAGTCAACCTGCTTTATGTTCTTTATCTGATCAGCATGATCATCCATCAATTTTGCCTTCAAGGCCAGATACTTCTGTTGCCGATGCCTTTTTGGCCTGCGGTTCCGGCGCTGAGCCTGGTGGTGTCCGCCTTTGTCTTCTTTTTTGGGGCGGCTTTTTGCCGGGCTTTCCTGGATGCGAAGGTTCACGCCCCGGCTGCCGACCGCCTGCTGATCGGCGCCCAAATGGCGGCAGCGGTGTTATTGGTGCTGGCTCTGACCAACCGCTTGTTGTGGGGGACATGGCTGACGCATTCGCTGGCCGTGATCGGTCCGCTGGTCGCCATTGCCGCTGGAATCCGGACGATAAAGAGAGGCTACTGGCCGGCCAGGATATATCTTCTGGCCTGGCTGGTCCTGCTGATCGGCATCGTGGGTTGGGGGGCCTGGAGCATGGGCTGGCTGGACAGGTTGCGCCCACGGCACATGACTCTCACCGTGGCGGCCGCCCTGGAGAGCTGCCTGCTGGCCCTGGCGTTGGCTGAGCGCGTGCGCATGGTTCATCTGGAGCGTCGGGTTTTGGCTCAACGGGAAAGACGCTATCACCAATTGAGCATCACCGATGAGCTCACCGGCCTCTACAACCAACGCTATTTCTGGAATCAGTTGGCCAGTGAACTGGAGCGCGCCCATGAACTGGGGCAGCCGTTGAGTCTGTTGCTGATGGATTTGGATGATTTCAAAGGGATCAACGACCGCCACGGCCACGATGCGGGGGACAGGATTTTGGCTGGAGTGGGAGGTTTGCTCAGGGAAAACGTACGGCCTGCCGACACAGCGTGCCGCTATGGCGGCGAGGAGTTTGCCCTGATTCTGCCCGGGGCCGATGCTTCTGCCGCCATGGAGGTGGCCGAACGGGTGCGCCGG
>JACADZ010000175.1 GCA_013389105.1 Parvularculaceae bacterium
CACCGCGATCGGCGCCGATGGCGTCAGCGAGCTGGCGAGCCCGACCCTGGGAGCCGCACGGGAAGCGCTGCAGCGCGACGTGCGGGGCTCGTTCTGGCGCCCGGACGGCTCCAGTGCGCAGCGCCCGTCTGCCGAGCTCGCTCCGCGCCGGTGGCGCCCCGAGCGGAGTGATTAGGCCGAGCCGCCCTCGCGCCGAGCGGGTGCGCAGGGCTCACAGCTCGTAGCCGCGCGCCTTCTCTGCGACGTACTTCGCGATGCGTTGCGCGGCGGTCGCGTCGGTCGCCGTGAACTTGATGCCCATGCCGATCGGCAGATTCGGTTTCTGCAGGTTGCCGGGGACGTTCGCGAACACGACGCTCCCGTCCGTCTCCACGACTCCGTCGGGGAACTCGATCATCAGGGTGACCCGCCCGCCCGGCATGCCGGGCCGCGTCGTCTCCACGAACGCGCCCGTCGTCGAGAGGTTGTAGAGCATCGCAGCCTTCTCGCCGGCGCCGGAGCGCACGCGCGCCACCAGGCTCGCGGGCACGCGCAGCGCGGGCCGCACCTGGCCGCGCGTCTCGTCGTAGAGCGCTGCGTTCAGCGTGAAGCGAAGATCCGAGTCGTGGAAGCCTTTCCAGAGTGCGTAGCGCACGCCGTCGCGCTTCAGCGCCGCGATCGCGGCCGCGCCGGGCTGGGGACCCGTCACGATCATGCGCAGCCCGAGCGCGCCGCTCGCCTCGGACATGCGGCGCAGCTCCTCTGCCCGGTTCCCGAACGGCGCGTCGATCGGAAACAGCAACACGCGCAGGGGCTGCTCTTGTCGCCGGATCAGGTCGACCGCCGCCTCCACGTCGGTCGCGCGCAGTGCGCGATAGCCGAGCACGACGACGCGACCGGCGAGCTCGTCGTGAGCCTTGCCGTACCCGAACAACACGACCTGCTTGCGCTCGTTTCGCACGCCAGTTGCATCGGCAAGACCGGCTGCGCGATTCAGGGCCAGAATCGCGGCGGGGCCGCATCCGTCAGGGACGGATCCCCAGCAGCCGAACCAGCGGGCCCTCCGGGTCGCGCGCCTCCCGCAGGTCGACTTCCCCCTCGACGAAGCCCTGCTCCTCGCCCTCGGCGTCCAGGAGCGCATGCTGCGCCCGGAAGACCCGCGGGGCGATCCCCTTCACGGTGGTGTGGTGGCCGCGCACCCGTGCCGGATCGAAGCGGATCTCCCCGTGGGCGCCCTGGTAGTGCCGCACTTCGGCCGCCAGCCGGACGCCATCCCACGCCTCGCTCTCCCCCTGCCGGATGGAGCGCGCCGCCTCCTCGTACTCGCCCTCGGCGAGTGCCTGCACGAAGGCGCGCAGCTCGGCGTGAACCCGTGCGCGCAGCGCCTTCGGGTCGGTCGCGAGGTCACGCTGCGGCTTCTTGCGCGGCGCGACCGGGGGGGCCGCGGGCGCCGTGGCCCCGGGGAGGGCGCCGGCCGCCGGGGTCG
>JACADZ010000169.1 GCA_013389105.1 Parvularculaceae bacterium
CGCTTCGAGAACTGCCCGAAGACGTCGCCTGGAGCCGTGCGGCTACAATAGATGTAGCTGCGCGGCAGCTTGGTCTCGCCTTTTGCGAGCGTCAGGGGCTGGGCGAATGTCGCAAGTGGCTGGAAATGCCGACGCGGCATGAGCCAAGCGACATCCTCGGCCGCCGTATCTGGCGGAATAGGACTGGGGGGCAAGCGCCAACCGTCCCCCTCGGTGGCCGCACCTTCCTGGCGGCGCTTGCGCTCGGCCTCCGGAAGACAGTCGAAGAGGCACTGACCGGAGCGCGGCACGAAGGCATCGAGATAAATGATCTGGCGCAACCGTTCGGTCGCGCGATCGGCAACGCCTGTCGCGACCATGCCGCCATAGCTATGACCGATGAGGACGACGTCGCTCAGGTCCTCATGGAAAAGGACGTTGGTGACATCGGTGATATGTGTATCGAGGTCGATACCATCATGGGCCAAGTGCACACGCTCACCGAGCCCAGTGTAGGTCGGCGTGACCAGTCTGTGCCCGGCCTTCAGCATGAGCGGATGCATTTTGCGCCAGGCAAATCCCGCGGACCACGCCCCATGCGCAACGACGAAGGTGACCATTCCAACCTCTCGCGACCGATGGCAATGCACCGAGGCTAATGTAAATCGCGGCCCATGAATATGCGCGTGATGCCAAGCTGTGTGTCCGCGGCAAGAACGCGGAAGCCGTTGCGCTCGTAGAAGCTGACGTTGCGGGCGCCCTGCGCGGTGACGATGTGCAGTCCCGGCACACCCGCAGCATGTGCAGCCTGGGCGAACGCCTCGATCAATGCGCTGCCTATACCGCGCCCCCGCACGTCCTCTCGCAGATTGATATGCAGGTGGGCAGGATAGCGTGCGCACTCACGTGCAAACGCCTTGAAATAAGCGATGTCTTGAAAGAGCCGCGTCTGGGCTGGGTTCTCGAGACAGCCCACCAGGTAACCCGCGACACGGGCTGGCTCGTCGAGCGCCACGTAAGCAAGATGCGGCCAGCGGTCGATATAACGACCGAGCCACCGCTCACGAAATGCCGTGCGCTCGGCCGTGCTCGAGAA
>JACADZ010000109.1 GCA_013389105.1 Parvularculaceae bacterium
GGGCGGGGGGGGGGGCGGGGGGGTAGAGTTCCGCGCGGCGCGAGCCGCCGCCCTTAGGAATGTTGGGCCCTCAACCTCGGCTCAGCCTGCTGTTGCCAGGCACACAACTCGACAATGGAGCACGCCGACATGGCGTCGAATCGCTTTCTGAGGCATCAGGTAACTCGATCGTCTACCAAGTGCGGGCGTGGCGGTCGATGGGAGCCGCCCGATGCTGTTGGGATACTTGGCGATCCTTGGTTCCTCCGTTGCGGGCTTTGCGGATGTCGGGCCGTGGGCGATAGCGGCGGCAGCCATAGCCCTCACCGCGCTGTCCTACGCGCGTCACGAGCTCCTTTACGATTTCGCGCGTGAGATCGAATTCCGCGTCGTGGACCTCATCCTGCTACGTAGCCTTGGAAACGCCTTGATCTCCGCTTCGCTGGCCTACGGATTCGGGTGGCTGTTGCGGGTGATCTAGGGGCGGCAGCAGACACTCGAGATCATACTCAGATCGCTCTTGCGCCCGCTTGACGCGCTGCAGGCCAGCTTCTGCTGCCGCGCGCAATCGTCTGGTGGCTCCTCCAATCAACCACCTCGAAGAGGGCGTCTGCATCAGAACCCTCTTGTAGGCAGTCCCCGCAAGGCCAAGTTGAACTGGCTCTTGTACGATCGCCTCCAATTGGCGATAGATGAATGCGCTCAGATAGTGCATTTCACCCTGCTCAACCGCCTCCCATTCACGGAATGGACCATGCGGCGCTCGCAACGCCAAAGCTCCATCAGGGCTTGTCATCAATTGATTCGCCCTTCCGCTCGCCTGCGAATTCCTGAGTTGTCGACGGTAGGCCGAAATGGCTTGCGCTTGCGCAATCTCTGCGCGGCATCTCCGTGCGCGGGCAAGCATCAGATCGCGGTCTCGTTGGTCTGACAATGATGCGGCAAACTCCTCAAGTTCTGCGTAAGCCGCCTCGGCATCGTCTAAGTGCCCCAACTTTCGAAGTTGATGCGCCTCATACTCCTTGGCCTGCACGTCTTGGCCATGTTCCAGGACTTGCAGCGCTGTACGAAACTGCACGAGTGCGCAATCGTCGAGTTCTCCTCTCCGTATTGGGTCTCGCTCCGATTGCGCACGAGCAGAAGCTATCGCACCCTTCAAAATATGGGCACTCGCCCTTTGTTTGCGGAGCGCGGCGAGAGTTGCGAAGGCCGTCTCAAGACGACGCTCAATCCTGCCGAGCGATTTGTTGAGCATGCGGTCGGCAACTGACTCGACTTTGCCAAGGCCCAGCAAGGAGTCCCAGCCTCGCCGCCGCAACAGCAAGCGCAGCGGCCTTACAGAAAACAGCGGATCGGCGAAGACCTGCCGCTTCCTACCTGGCCGAAATATCGCTTCCAAGACGTACGACCGTGCCCGATGCAACCGGCGGTCTTGCTCCGCAAGGTACTCCTGAAGCCGCTTGTGGAGTACACGTTCGCGATGGTGCCACCACCGCCACACGCCAAAGGAGAAGCCGGCCAAGCCGATCAGCTTCTCAAAATGCACTCCAACTAGCTCCCGACATGCCTTACGGCCTCGAAGGTGCTCGTCCAGGCTCCCGAGAGAATATAGACCAACCAAGCCCAATCGTGCCCAACTGCCGCAAACCGGCCCACCGCGACGCAGAGAGTGTCACTCGATACACCGCAATCCATGGCACCCCCGGAAATCAACAACTCCCCAATGCGCCAAGTATGCGTTGGCGATCTGTCCTTGTACAGCGGAAGAGCCACCCCATTTCCGAACCCTCGCGTGCCTTAATCGCCTGAGCGACCGCGGCGGGGCGCACCCTACTCCGGCCACGTTACCGGATAGCGCCACTTGCCGAGGCCGGTGGTGGTGACGCGGTCGACGGCGCGGAAGCGTTCGGGCAGGCCCGGCGGCAGACGCCGGCGAGGGTTGCGCCAGGCGATCTTCACCCAGCAGCGCTCGGCCAGCTCGTTGACGGCCTCGGCCAGCGCGTCGGGCGGCAGGCGCGCGGCATCAAGCAGCGGCCCGATGCGCATCGTGCCGCCGCGCCGCGCGAGGAGGCCGAACACGTGCAGCGCCGAATGGGAGAAGGCAGGGGCGCGGTCATCCATGGGATCATACGTCATGGAGGCATGATAACGCCGGCGCGGAGCGCGGGGATTGTGGGCGGGCCTCGCGCCTGCGCGCTCGCGATTCACCAAGCGCGAAATTTTTTGCTCGCGGCTTATCCCCGCCTCGTTGGGCCGTGGGACAATGCGCTTGCCTCGGCTCATGAGGAGCGTCACAGCGCTTGGCGCGTCCTCGGCCTGCGAGCGGAGGGTCGCAGTCCGATTTGCCTTGCCCGGTCGGTCGCCAGACCAGCGGAGCACCGTGTGCGGGGTCCGGATGCGGCGAGCCGTGGGCGTCTGGAGCCCATAACGGATTTAGGTCAAACGGGCTTCGGACGCCCGGCTCCTCCTGATGTGCGCAAAACCCCGAGGTCCGTGGCCTGCGGGGCTTAAGGTGCGTGCACCGCAGCGGCCCGCCTCTGGCCAACGACCGAAGCCACGGTCTATTCTCGCGGCGGATTGCATCGTCGATTGGGGAGCACTCATGATTCGAGCAGTCGTATGCTGCATGGCCCTCCTGGCGGCCGCCGGCGCGGCGTCTGCCCAAAGCAACGCCGAGGACTGGAAGCCGTGCAACGGCGTCGACGCCCCGCAGGCCCTGCACGCCTGCCCCCGTCTGA
>JACADZ010000196.1 GCA_013389105.1 Parvularculaceae bacterium
ACTGGGGGCAAATCGAGAAGAAAAAGAGCGTGCGCAAGCGCAAGAAGGCGGCGGGTCAGGCCATCCTCCGCAGCGACTACGTGCTGGAGCCGCCGCCCAAGTACACCGGACCCGAGCTGCCGGGCGATCTCGAGCGGCGCTGGAGCGTCTTCCAGGCCGAGCCGCGGCCGGAGCAGCCGCCGCCGGAGCCATTACCAACCGTCGCCGACTTCCTCGACAGTGCGCGGCGGCATTTCAATTTCGAGCCGGAGCGTATCGCCGAGCGCGAGTTCAAGATGCGCTATGCGCGCGAGGCGCTGGCGCTCGGGCTCACCAAAGACCAGGTGGTCCGCGTCTACGCCCTCGAGACGAGCGGCCTTGGCACCGCCGACATGCAGGCCGGAATCCATCCGATCACCCGTAAAGGCAAGCCGATCTCGACCGCGCTCGGCTATGCGCAGTTGCTGGCCGCCAACTCGATCAACGAGATCGCCAAGAGCGGCGACAGCTTCCTGGCTCGCCTCCGGGCATTGCTGAAGCGGACCGGCGAGGGGCAGCGCAGGGCGCGCCTCGAGGCCAAGATCGCCGCGCTGAAAGCGATGGTGGCGACGGCGCGCAGCGTGCCGCGCGAGTGGTCTCGCCATGTCGCGCTGGCCGGCACCGACAAGGGGCGGGGCATTCATGCGGTCAATCTCGACGGTGACATCGGTCCCTGGCTGCAGGTCATCAAGCTCGACGGCTTGCGCCAGCTCGCGGCCGAGCACGGCCGTGGCAACCTCAACGGCGCCGAGATCGAGCTCATGAACCTCGCCGGTCCGGCGACGGGCCTCGAGATGATGACGCCCACGGCGCGCGACGTGCCGACGACGAATTTCTTCGCCCGCGGTGCCTATGCGCGCAATACGATCGTGCGCGGCAAGAGCGCGGCCGAGCTGATCGCCGCGCTCGACCAGCGCATGGACGAGAACGTCAAGAACGCCGGCGCGGTGGAGTTCGCCGAGGTGTTCGACGCCGTCGCGCGCGAGGGCC
>JACADZ010000066.1 GCA_013389105.1 Parvularculaceae bacterium
GGCGAGGGAGAGCTTCAAAAACTCCTCGGCCAACGCCGCCGCTTCGGTTCCCTCGCCGGCCGCCAGCGTGAGTGCATGGCCGGGGCGCCCTTTCGCAATCCCGGCGACGGCCCGCGCCGCGGCGCCGTCCAACCCGACCTCCGACATGAGCAGCCCAACGACCTCATCATTCGGGACCGGCTTCAGGTCGATCCGGCGGCACCGCGAGCGAATGGTCGGCAGGAGGCGGCCCACCTGGTCCGCCAGTAGCAGGATGACCGACTTTTGGGGAGGCTCTTCCAGGGATTTCAGTAACGCATTGGCCGCATTCCGGTTGAGCTCGTCAGCCGTGTCGACAATGGCGACCCGCCAGCCCCCCTGGCTGGCGGTCTTGCTCAGGAATGCGCTCAGTTCTCGTATTGTTTCGACCGTAATTTCAGAAGCATAACGATCGTTTTTCTCATCAAACTGTTTTTCCGCAACGAACAGATCCGGGTGCCCTCGTGCGGCGATGAGCCTGAAGCCCCTGGCGTCGGGGGCCATATCGAGGCCAGTTGGACCGAGCGATCCCGGGTCGAGCAGCGCACGCGCCACGCGATAAGCGAGCGTCGCCTTCCCCGCCCCTTTGGGCCCGGCGATCAGCCAGCCATGGGACAGGCTCCCGGCATCCAGCATGGCCCGAAGGGCGCCTTCGACCTCAGCCCGACCGGTAATGGAATGGCGCTCGTGCGGGGCGATCATGCGAACACCGCCGGGCGACGCATTCCCCATTCACTCGCGAGCCGGAAGCGGCCTCCTCGCACCAGGCGGCGGTAAGGGAAGGCTTCCCGATCTGCGGCGATTGAGAGCACGCCTACAGCCTCGCTACGCCGAAGGTGTTGGGCCGGAGCCGCCGTTGCTGGGCTTCCGCGATGGTGTCGAGGCAAAAGGCCAGCACCCTCCGTGAATCCCTCGGATCGATAAGACCGTCGTCCCAGAGACGCGCGGTGGCGTAAAGCGCCCGGCTCTCCTCGTCATATTTGTCGATGATGGTCTTCGCCATGGCGTCGAGATAGGCGACGTTCGGCGCTTCGCCGCGTTTCTGGGCGCCCTCCTCCGCGACGATGCGCATGGTCTTGGCCGCCTGCTCGCCGCCCATAACCGCGACGCGGTTGTTCGGCCAGGCGAAGATGAAGGCGGGATCGAAGGCGCGCCCGCACATGCCGTAATTGCCCGCCCCGAACGAGGCGCCGATGTGGAGAGTGAGTTTCGGCACGGTCATATTGGTGACCGCCTGAATCATCTTGCTCCCGTGCTTGACGATGCCGCGCTGCTCGGCGTCGGTTCCGACGAGATAGCCGGTGGTGTTCTGCAAGAACACGACCGGCGTTCCCGCCTGGCACATGAGCTGGATGAATTGCGCGGCCTTGGCGGCGCCGTCGGCGTCGATCGGTCCGTTGTTCGATATGATTCCGACAGCGTGGCCGGCGACTTCAGCCTCGACGCAAACGGTCGCGGCCCCGTAGCCGTCCTTGAAGCCGAGCAGTTCGGAGCCGTCGACGATCCGCGCCACATTTTCTCGGACGTCATAGGGCGTGCGATAGTCGGCGGGCGTGATCCCAAGGATCTCTTCCGGATCGTATAGAGGTTCCTTGAAGCGACGCACAGGCGCCTGATCTTTGTTCCATTGCAGCCGCGCGACGATCTCTCGCGCGATGCGGATGCCGTCGGCGTCGTTTTCCGCCATATAATCGGCGGTGCCGGAAACATGGTAATGCATCTCCGCGCCGCCGAGCTCCTCATCGGTCGCAATCTCGCCCGTGGCGGCCTTAAGTAGAGGCGGACCGGCGAGGAACACTTTGGTCCGACCGCGCACCGCGACCACATAATCCGAGAGGCCGGTCTGGTAGGCGCCGCCCGCCGTCGATGATCCGTGCACCACTGAGATTACCGGACACCCCGCGGCCGACAGACGCGCGAGATTGGCGAAGGTCTGCCCGCCCGCGACGAACATCTCGGCCTGGCGGAACAGATTGGCGCCGGCGCTCTCGATCATCTGCACGAAGGGCAGCTTCATCTTGAGCGCGATTTCCTGGCAGCGCAGCGCCTTTTGGACGCCCATAGGGGTCGCCGCCCCGCCCTTGATGCCGCTGTCGGAGCCGCCGACCATGCAGCGAACGCCCGCAATGAACCCGATGCCCGAGAGCCCGCCGCCGCCGGAGATATTCGCCTCTCCGTCGTCATCATGCATCTTGTAGCCGCAGAGCGATGAAATCTGCAGGAAGGGCGCACCGCGGTCGAGGATGAGGGCGAGCCGCTCGCGGGGCAGGAGCTGCCCGCGCTCCACGAACTTCTTCTTCGCCCGTGCGGACGTCTCGGCAATCCGGCGCTCAAGCCCGCGGAACTCCTCGATCAGCGCCAGATGATGCGTGCGATTGGCCGAATAAGCCTCGGAACGCGGGTCAATTCTGGTTTCGAAGACGGGCATCGAATTCTGGCAAGACGGCCAGCAAGCGCTATGGGCTCTGGCACGGCCCGTCAAGAAACCCCCGCAGACGCCGAGACTCTCGCGGCGCTCACCCGTATGTCGGAGGGATTCCTGCCTGGCTTGCTCGGCGTGCGGTTTACAGCGGTCCGCGACGGCTTCCTCGAGGCCGAACTTGACATCACGTCCCGGCACATGGCGCCAAACGGATTTCTTCACGCGGGGACCGTCGTCAGCCTCGCCGATACCTGTTGCGGCGTCGCCTGCGCACGCGCGCTGCCCGAGGGCGCGCGGGGATTTACGACCGTCGAACTCAAGTCGAACTTCCTGTCGTCGGCCAATGAGGGAACCGTCTACGCGACGGCCCGCGCCGTTCATCTCGGCCGCACGACCCAGCTCCGGGGCGCAGACGTGAGGCGGCGAGGAACTGAAAAGCTCCTGGCGCTGTTTCGCTGCACCCAGATGGCGCTTTGGCCGGGTTAGGCCTTGCCTCTCCTGTTGTCCGCTCTATATAGCGCCGCGTTACGGCCCTCCGCGCGTCCTCCCGATGCGGCCCGGATCCGGTTCCAAGCTGGACTGAAAGGACCGAACTCCATGACAAAAGCGCAAGACAACCGCAAAGCCGAACTCCTGTCGAAGGAAGTCGAGCACATCGACATAACGAAGTTCGACGCGCGCCCCATCATCGACGCCTGGGGCAAGATGAGCTTCACCTCGCGTGACGCCGCCCGGGCCGCCCAGATTCTGAACATGGCGCTCAAAGACAAAGCCTGCTCGACCTGGCTCATCATGGCCGGCTCAACCGGCGCCGGCGGGTGCCTTCACGTCTGGCGCGACATGATCGAATACAACATGGCCGACGCCGTAGTCGCGACCGGCGCTTCGATCATCGACATGGATTTCCTCGAAGCCCTCGGTTTCAAGCATTATCAGGCGAACGAGATCCCGGACGACAACACGCTCCGCTCCCTCTACATCGACCGCATCTACGACACCTATATCGACGAGGAAGAGCTCCAGCATGTCGATCATACGATCTACGAGATCTGCGAGATGCTCGAGCCGCGCCCCTACACGTCGCGCGAGTTCATCCATGAGATCGGCAAATGGCTGGCCGCCGGCAACGCGAAAAAGAAGGATTCGCTGATCCAGCGCGCCTATGAGAACGGCGTGCCGATTTTCGTGCCTGCGTTTTCCGATTGCTCCGCCGGCTTCGGCATCGTCAAGCACCAGGTCGAACGCCGCAAGGCGAAGAAGCCCTACCTCACCATCGATTCCGGCGGAGACTTCCGCGAGTTGACGGAAATCAAACTCGCCGCCGGCACGACCGCGCTGTTCATGATCGGCGGCGGCGTGCCGAAGAACTTTGCGCAGGACACCGTGGTCTGCGCGGAAATCCTTGGTCATGACGACGTCGAAGTCCACAAATACGCGGTCCAGATCACCGTCGCCGACGTGCGCGACGGCGCCTGCTCCTCATCAACGCTGAAGGAAGCGGCGAGCTGGGGCAAGGTCTCGACCGTACATGAACAGATGGTCTTCGCCGAAGCGACCAGCGTCGCGCCGCTGATCGTTTCCGACGCCTATCATCGCGGTCACTGGAAGTCTCGGCAAAGACGCCGCTGGGCGAAGCTGTTCGAGTAGATCCCACGAGGGCCGGACCGGAAGGTCCGGCCTTTCGTTTTTCGGCGGCTCCAATCTGCAGGCCTGAATGGCCAAGCCGCAGCGAATGCGTAAGATGGGCAGTATCCTTCACGTAGCGAGCCCGCCATGTCCGAGATTCTGAACTACTCCGTCGAGAATGACGTCGCCGTCGCCACCATAGATTCTCCGCCTGTCAACGCGCTCTCGCACGCGGTCCGAAGCGCCGTTGTCGAGGGCGTGACCCGCGCCGGGGCCGACCCGAAAGCAAAGGCGGTCGTCATTCGTTGCGGCGGGCGAACGTTTTTCGCAGGCGCGGATATCTCCGAGTTCGGCAAAGAGATTCGGACGCCGACGCTCCACGACGTGCTCGAGGCCATCGAGGCATGCGCCAAGCCCGTAGTCGCCGCGATACACGGCACGGCCCTCGGCGGCGGCCTCGAACTCGCGCTTTGCTGCCATTACCGCGTGGCGGTTCCCTCTGCGAAAGTCGGCCTGCCAGAAGTGGCCCTCGGCCTTCTCCCCGGCGCCGGCGGCACGCAGCGCCTGCCGCGCATCGTCGGCGCCGCAGCTGCACTCGACATGATCACTTCAGGCAAGCCCATCGGCGCCCAGCAGGCGCTCGAGACCGGCGTCGTCGACGCGCTTGTCGGCGAGACGAGCCTGCGGGCCGATGCGATCGCCTTCGCGCAAAAGCTGATCGATACCAAAGCGCCGTTGAAGCGGGTCCGGGACCGCGACGAAAAAATCAAGGCTGACCGGGGTAATACGAAACTATTCGATGAGTTCCGCAAGGCGCACGCGCGAGAATTCCGCGGCTTCAAGGCGCCTGAAAGCATCATCAAATGCATCGAAGCCGCGGTGAACCTGCCATTCAATGAGGGCATGAAGCGCGAGCGCGATCTCTTCCTCGAGCTCCTCGCCTCAAAGGAGTCCGCCGCGCAGCGTTATGTTTTTTTCGCCGAGCGGCAGACCGCAAAGATCCCGGATATTCCCGCCGACGCTCCCGTTCGCGACGTCAAGCGCGTCGGCGTCATCGGAGCCGGCACCATGGGCGGCGGCATCGCCATGAATTTTCTCAATATCGGCGTGCCGGTCACGCTGATCGAGCAGAACGAGGAGGCGCTTCAGCGGGGCGTTTCCGTCATCCGCGGCAATTACGAGACCTCGGCGAAAAAAGGAAAAATCAAGCCGGACGACGTCGAGAAGCGGATGCAGCTCATCGCGCCCTCGACCGACATGAGCGCCCTCGCGCAGACCGATCTCGTGATCGAGGCCGTCTACGAGACGATGTCCATCAAGAAAGAGGTGTTTGGAAAGCTCGACGGCATTGCGCGCAAGGGCGCTATCCTTGCCTCTAACACCTCATACCTCAGCATCGACGAGATCGCCGCGGCGACCACCCGTCCGGAAGACGTCATCGGCATGCACTTCTTCTCGCCGGCCAACGTCATGCCGCTCCTTGAAGTCGTGCGCGGGCGCAAAAGCGCCAAAGACGCCGTCAGTACCGCGATGACGCTGGCGAAAAAGATCGGCAAGACCGCCGTGCTCTCCCGCGTAGGCCCCGGATTCATCGCCAACCGCGTCATGAGCGTGCGCGGCCGCGAGGCGAACGCCATGGTTCTTGAGGGCGTCTCGCCCGCCGACATTGATCGGGTGATCTACGATTATGGCTTCGCGATGGGCCCCTTCCAGATGATGGACCTGGTCGGGCTCGACGTCATCGGCCGCGACTCCAATGTGAAGACCGTCGCCAGCGAACTCGTTCGGGCGGGCCGCCTCGGTCAGAAGAAGGGCGGCGGCTATTACGACTATGACGAGAACCGCAAGCCGACCGGCCTGTCGCCCGTGGCGCTCAAAATCATTCGCGACGTTGCGGCGGAGCGCGGCGTCCCGCAGCGCCGGGCGGATGACGCCGAGATCCTCGCGCGGCTTCTCTACCCTGTGGTCAACGAGGGGGCCAAGGTCCTCGCCGAGGGCGTCGCGCTCCGGGGCTCCGACATCGATATCGCCTGCATCAAGGGCTATAACTGGCCAGTCTATCGGGGAGGTCCGATGCACTGGGCCGACGCCGTCGGGCTTGGCGACATCGTCAGCAAGCTGAAAGAATTTGAGAAGCGCCTCGGCGAGGCTTTCGCCCCCGCGCCGTTACTTGAGAAGCTCGCGAAAGAGGGCGGCAGGCTGGGCGCGGCGCAAGGCGCCTCAGCGTAGCCGTCGTCGTTTCCAGGGGTTCCCAAGGGACAACGGTTTGAGGTTCCGGGCGGGCGCCGTTATGAAAGCGGCGACACCCGCCCAAGGCCCGACCGCGCGATGACCGATACCCCCGCCGCGCCGGCCGTCGATATCGATCTCGACGCGCTCGCCGCCAATTACCGCTTTATCAAGGCCGCTGTCGCGCCGGCCGAATGTGCGGGCGTCGTCAAATGCGACGGCTACGGCCTTGGCGCGGTGGAGACGGCGAGGACGCTGGTTGGCGAAGGGTGCCGCAACCTCTTCGTGACCTATCCCGTGGAAGCCGCGAGATTGCGCGCCGCCCTCGGACCCGGGGCCGCCATCCATGTGTTCAACGGGGTCGACCCATCGAGCGCCGGGCCGTTGCGTGACGCCGGCTTCGTGCCGGTGCTCAACACGCTCGAACAGGCGCGTCTCTGGAAGCAGGTCGCGCCGGCCTCGGCCGCAACGCTCCATATCGACACCGGGATGAACCGCCTTGGTCTGCCGCTTGCGGAGGTGGCTGAGGTCGCCCGCCTCTCCTTGCGCATTGAGACGGTCATGAGCCACCTCGCCTCGCCCGCGCCTGGCGAAAGCCCGCAAAGCGAGCGCCAGCGGCTTCACTTTGAAGAGGCCGCCGCGGCGTTCCCCGACGCGAGGCGCAGCCTCTCGGCCTCCGGCGGCGCCTTGATGGCCAGGCGCTTCCATTACGACCTCGTCCGGCCCGGAATCGCCCTGTACGGCGCCTCGCCCTTCGATGCGCCGGACCCGCGTCTCCGGCCTGTCGCGCGGCTGACGGCGCCTGTCGTTCAGCTGCGAGAGATCAACGCCGGGGAAACCGTCGGCTACGGTGCGACATTTGCGGCGACAAAGCGGATGCGGCTCGCGACCGTCGCACTCGGTTACGGCGACGGCCTCCCGCGCGCCGCGGGTTCACGCGGCAGCGCCTTCCTTGGCGGCGCGCTTCGGCCCATTTTGGGGCGGGTTTCGATGGATCTGATCGTGCTGGACGTGTCCGGCGCTGGCGCGATTGCGATTGGCGAGCGCGCTGAATTCTTCGGCTCGAATCACCCCGCCGAACACGCCGCCGCCGCCGCGGGAACCACGGCCTACGAATTGTTCACCGGGCTTGGCCGCCGTGTCGCCCGCCGCTACTGGCGCGGCGGTCGGCTTCTGGCGGAGGATCGGCTCCGGTGAATCCCGTGCGGACCATCGGCAGGGGAACGATCAGCGCGATCCGCGAAGTCGGGCGAATCAGCCTGTTTGCGGCGCAGGCGGTCGCCGCAGCCCTGACGCCGCCCTACTACTGGCGAGCGACGTTAAGCGCCGGACTGCGCTTCGCGTTCAACGCCCTCCCCGTTATCGGCCTGACGGCTGTTTTCACCGGGGCCGCGCTGGCGCTCAACATCTATGACGGCTCGGCGCGCTTCAACGCTGGCACATTCCTGCCGCAGATTCTCTCGGTCTCGATCGTGCGCGAACTCGGGCCGGTGCTCGCGGCGCTGATGCTCTCGGGACGCTCGGCCTCAGCCATGGCGGCCGAACTCGGCTCGATGCGCGTCACCGACCAGATCGACGCCATGTCGACGCTTGCCGTCGATCCCTTCAGATACCTCATTGCGCCGCGCGTCCTGTCGACCACGCTGATGACGCCGCTGCTTGTGCTCGTCGCCGACATCATCGGCATCTACGGAGGCTGGCTGGTCGCAGTTTTCGTGCTCGATTTCTCCGGACCCATCTTCATCGGCAACATAGCCGAGTTCCTGGAGAGCCGCGACGTCGTTTCCGGACTTATCAAAGCGCTGGTGTTCGGTTTCATTCTTTCGACGATGGGCTGCTATTACGGTTACGGCAGTCGCGGCGGCGCGCAAGGAGTCGGGGCGGCGACCCGCGCCGCGGTCGTTGCATCGGCGGTGCTCATCCTCGCCGCCAACTATGTCATGACCTCCTTCCTGGTGGAGGTCTGATGCCGACGAAGCTCTCCGTCCGCGGCTTGTCAAAGTCGTTCGGCGCCAAGAGCGTGCTGCGCGGCGTCGACCTCGAAGTGGATGAAGGAAAGTCGCTGGTCGTGATCGGCGGCTCAGGCACAGGCAAATCTGTGCTGCTCCGCTGCATTCTCGGCCTCATCCACCCTGACGCCGGCGAGATCTGGATCGATGGCGAAGACGTGCTGAAGCTTCCCGAGGCGGAGCGCCCCAGGCGCCGCCGGCAGATCGGCATGCTCTTTCAGGCCGCAGCGCTCTTCGACAGCCTAAAGGTCTGGGAGAACGTCTCGTTTCGCCTCCTCTACGGCGAGCGCATGAAGCGCGACCTGGCGCGTGAGCGCGCCATCGCCTGCCTCGCCCAGGTCGGCCTGCCGCCAGAGGTCGCAGATCTCTCGCCTTCTGAGTTGTCCGGCGGCATGCAGAAGCGCGTCGGACTGGCCCGCGCCGTCGCCGCTGACCCGAAAGTGCTGTTCTTCGACGAACCGACGACCGGCCTCGATCCCATCACCGCCGACGTCATCAACAACTTGATCGCTGACCGCGTAAAGGCGCTCGGGGCGACGGCATTGTCCATCACCCATGACATTGCCTCCGCCCGCAAGATTGCTGACGATATCGCCATGCTGCATGAGGGCTGCATCATCTGGCGCGGCCCGGCCCGCGAAGTCATGTCTTCGGGAAATCCGATGGTTGATCAGTTCGTCCACGGCCGCGCCGACGGGCCGATCCGCATGGCGCTCAAGGCCGGCTGACGGTCCTAGCTATTCTCCAAGCGCGGACAGATAAAGTTCGAGCAAGGCCTCCTGCTCTTGACGTTGCGCCCGGTCCATCTTTCGGAGGCGGACGACCTGACGAAGGATCTTGGTGTCGTAGCCTTCGCCCTTCGCCTCGGCGTAGACTTCCTTCACGTCGCCCTGAATGGCGGCCTTCTCCTCTTCAAGTCGCTCGACGCGCTCGATGAAGGAGCGCAGGCGCTCCGCCGCAAAAGTCCGGGCGCCCGCGACGCCCTCCGCCGTTTCGATCGCCGCCGCTCCGTCCGCCATACCCGCTCCTCGACCGCCGCCACACTCATCCGTAAACGGATGAGCTCGGCGCACGAGTAAAAGCCGCGTCGCGTCGCTGTTCAAGGCGCAAATCTTCCGTTGTGGAAAGCCCCGACCTTCCACAGGCTTCCCCCAGGCTTTCCACTTCGCCCCCCTAGAATTCCCGGGGCCCGGCGCAAGTCCGAGCTTCTCCCCGTCATGGGGAAATCGGGCCCGATGGGACGGAAGGTTTGAGCAAGTGAATCGATCGGGGGCTGGGGGAAATCGTCGCGGATATACTGGAACGCTTGGGGAGTCTTCTCGCAAATGCCGATTCGGCCACGCGTTTTGCCCGCGATTCCCATAACATCCGCCATGGCGCTCGGCGCTATTCCGCAGCCGCTTGGGGATAAATGTCACACGAAAACCGCCACGCTCTGGCGGCCGGCCATCACGCACGCGCCGGCACGGGTCCAGACAAACATGTCCTGGCTCGAATAGCCCTCGGCGGCGTGCTCGGCGCGGCTCTCCATGAGCAACCAATCACGCGCCAGGGTCGAGGGATCAGCGAGAAAGTTCACCGTCCACGTCATAGTGCTGATCGGCTTGAAGTACGGAAACATGGGAAATAGTGCGGGCGGGGGCATGTCGCCGAGCGCAAGCAGCGCGGGAACCGACCGGGCCTCCTCGTCGACATGCCGCAGCCAAAGGAAAACGTCGCAGTCCTTTGAGCCGGTAAACGGCTTGCCTCCCGCGACCCAGCGTACGTCGAATTCCAGCGCGAAGCCGGGCGCGCCTTCACGGCGCGGCGCCTTCAGCTGCTCTGGAGCAGGAAACTCCCGATACGGAACGAATTCCGCCTTGAGAGCGCTGTCCCGTGCAGCGCCGAAGGCAAAGACGGCGCGCGCCGCAAGCCCCGCCTCGCCAAAAAGATCTGCGCCGACAAAAGAGACGCTCTTGCCGCGCCGCAGGACTTCCGTCGTCACCCGCACCATGCCGCCTGCCGGTCCGATGAAGGAAATTTGCGCCGACCGCAGCGGCGGAAGGTCCGGATGGGCGCGCAAGACCGCTTCGAGGCAAAGGGCGGCCGTCAAGCCGCCGTATGTCGTCCGCCCCTGCATCCAGTTGGCGGGTATCTCGGCTTCGTAGCCCGCGTCCGCCCGTCTCATCGACGCCATCAACGCGCTGAATCTCATGATTTCTCCATGCTGTCGCGGCGCTGCTCAATGCGTCCGGCGATCATTTCAAGCGTCTCGAGATCAGCCGGCGACAGCGCCGCCAGATCGGCGGCGACGAGCGCGAGCCTGCCGCGCCGTCCGGTTTCGACCAGCCGTCTTCCCTTCGCCGTAGCGGCTACGATCACTTCGCGCGCATCCTCTTTGAATTTGCTGCGGCGGACGAGCCCCAAACCTTCCAGCGCCTTGGCGTTCCGTGAGATCGCCGGCGCCGAGACGTCCTCGATCGCCGCCAGCGCGGAGATCGTGCGCGGCCCGGCGTAGACCAGCACGGACAGCAGCGACAGTCGCTCGCGTGTGAGTCCGGTGTCGCGATCCGCCGCGCGCGCACGGCGCAGGATGTGGATCGCCAGCGAGTGCAGCGCATTCGCTGCGCGCATCCGGCGGCTGTTCTCGACGCCGTCGGGCAGCGGCGGAATTGACATAGCCGTGTCCATTAGTTAACAATGTTAAGTATATAACTGGAGAGCCCCTTATGCAAGCGTCGGACATCGCAGGCGTCGGACAAATCCACATCAGCGTCGTCGATATCGACAGGGCGGTCGCCTTTTATCGAGATACGCTCGGCCTGAAGTTTCTCTTCCGGGTCGAGGGCCAGCCCATGGCGTTCTTCGACTGCGGGGGCGTCAGACTCTATCTCGGCGTTCCGAGCGAGCCGAGATACAAGGCTAATTCCTTCATTTACTACCGCGTCGGCGACATAGACGCGGCCTACCGGCGTCTCGTGTCGAAGGGCGTTGAATTCCTGTCTCCGCCCAGAATGATTCACAGGACGCCGACAAGCGAACTGTGGATGACCGGCTTTCAGGATCCTGACGGCAATTACGCCCAGATCATGGCCGAAAAGCCTGTCTAGTGCGGGACCCTTTTGGTCACCCATGAATTCGGGGGCTCTAGACGCCGGCGGTCTTCGTTCCGTTCCCGAGCTTGGCGATGAACGCCCCGAGCGCTTTCGGATAACTTTGCGGCAAGAGGCGCTGAATGAATGAGACTAGTTTGGCGTCGCGGCCGACGAGGACGCGGCGTTTGCCTCGGGCTGCGCCGTCGAGGATGATCTCCGCCGCGCGTTCAGGGCTGGTGATCGCCGCCTTGTCGAAATTGGCTTCGAAATCCTTGCGGTCTGCGACGTCGGCGGGGAGCTTGTCGACCGCCGCATTGCGCGCGATCGCGGTGGCGACCCCGCCCGGGTGCACAGAGGTGACACGCACGCCCTTCTCTTCCATTTCGATGGCGAGCGTTTCCGAGAACCCGCGCACGGCGAATTTCGACGCGCAGTAATGCGCCTGGTTCGGGTAGCCGATGAGGCCAAACAGGCTCGATATGTTCACGAGCCCCCCTTTTGTCGCGACGAGCTGCGGCAAAAACGCTTTCGACATCCGTACGACGCCCCAGAAATTCACGTCGATTATCTTCTCGAATGACGACAGCGGGGTTTCGTCGAAACGGCCGACGCGGGTTAGCCCCGCGATGTTGAACACATAGTCGGCATCGCCGAGGCTTTCTTTCACGCTCGCGGCGTAGCGTTCGATCGCCGCGGCGTCGGCTACGTCGAGGCGATCGAAGCGGATGCGGTTCGATGGCGGCGCGCCAATGAGGCGTTTGGTTTCCTCAAGGCCCGCCTCGTTGATGTCGGACAGCGCCAGCGCCGCCCCCTGCCTGGCGAGATTGATCGCAACGGCTCTGCCGATGCCAGAGCCGGCGCCGGTGACGACGCAAAGTTTGTCTTTGAAAGCGTGTGCCATTCGTTGAAGGTCCGGTTGCACCGCCGGGATGGCATCCGACCAGCGGCAACGCAAGTGCGACGACCAGCGGCGGGGCCGCCCATGCCGAAGGCGTCAGTCCCTCAGACGGCCGCCGATCCCCGCCCAGTCGCGTCCCGGCGCGACGGCGAGCAAAGGCGCGTCGACCGATGGCTGCGGCGCGTAGTCGGCGCCGGTGTCGAGGAACGCCGTCCGGCCGCCAAGCTCGGCGATGATCAGCGCACCGGCGACATGGTCCCATGGGTGGATGCGACTCGACACCTTGAGGTCGATCTCGCCGCGAGCCAGCTTCAGATAGGCGTAGGCCGAGCAGTGGCCTGGCGCCGAATCGAAGACTTCCGCGAGGCGGTCGCGCATCCGGTTCTGACGCGGCTGCGGCAACCAGCCGAGCGAGCGCAGCGCGCGCAGTCGACCCGACGCCGGCCTTGTCCTGATCGGCGCCCTGTCGCAGGACGCCCCCTCGCCTGCGACGGCGATGGCGCAATGCCGGTCGGGCGCCGCGTAAATCCAGCCCATTCGCGCACGCCCCTTTTCAACAAGCGCGACGATCACGCCGAATTCCCTCACGCCGCGGATGAAATTGCGGGTGCCGTCCAGCGGATCGACGATCCAGACGGCATCCGCTCGGGTGATCGTCTGCCCAATTGCCGGGTCTCGCGCCGCCATCTCCTCGCCGACGAAGGCGGCGTCAGGACGGAATTCGTGCAGCGCAACGCGAAGCGCCCTTTCGGCCGCCTCATCGACCACGGTGACGAGATCGGTTGGCCCGGTCTTCTCCCGCACCTCTTCGGGCGAAATCCCGCCAAAGCGGGACATGATTTCCGCTTCCGCAATCTCCGCTATGCGGGCGGCGACCTTGTGCGGGTCGGGGCTCAAGCCGATCGCCGCGCCGCCGCGGCGGCCGGGATGGTAAGGACGGCCTCGGGAAAGCTTTTCGCGAACTGCCCCCGCGACTTCTCGGTGAGGCGCACCAGGAGCCGCGCCCGGTCTTCGTCCGACTCCTCGCTCAGCACGTCGCCCACCTCGTGCAGGAAGGCGCGGGCCCGGACGTCGCCACCAGGGACCTCAATGCTGAAGACCCGGCGGTCGGCTGTGACGAGCCGATCAATGAGGCTTTCGAGTTCAGCGACGCCTTCGCCGTTTGCGGCGGAAATCGCGACTTGCGCCGGTTCGGACAGGGTGAAGACTTCGCGGTCCTGCGTGCGGCGGGCAAGCACCTGGGCCGCCGACCGCCTCTCGTGATCGAGAAGGTCGATCTTGTTGAGGGCTTCGATAATCGGCCGCTCGTCCTCGGGCCCGATCCCGAGCGAACCGAGCACGTCGAGCACGTCGTCGCGCTGCGCTTCGCTGTCGGGATGCGCGATGTCGCGCACATGCACAATGACGTCGGCTTCCAGCACCTCTTCGAGAGTCGCGCGGAAAGCGGCGACAAGCTGCGTCGGCAGGTCGGAAATAAAGCCAACAGTATCTGAAAGGATGATGCGCTGGCCCGATGCAAGATCGGCGGCGCGCAGGGTCGGATCAAGAGTCGCGAAGAGGAGATCCTTCGCAAGGACGTCGGACGCTGTCATGCGGTTGAACAGCGTCGACTTGCCAGCGTTGGTGTAGCCGACGAGGGCCACCACGGGATAGGGCGCGCGCTGGCGCCGTGAGCGCTGCAGGGAGCGCGTGCGGCGAACGTCTTCGAGCTTTTCTTTCAGCCGGTCGATCTTTTCCGCAAGAGCGCGTCGGTCGCTCTCGATCTGGCGTTCGCCCGGGCCGCCGAGAAAGCCGCGGCCGCCGCGCTGACGCTCAAGGTGAGTCCATGAGCGCACGAGCCTCGAGCGCTGATACGAGAGATGCGCGAGATCGACCTGAAGCCGGCCTTCCGCCGTCCGCGCGCGCTCGCCGAATATTTCGAGGATGAGCGCCGTGCGGTCGAGCACTTTGGCGTTCCATGCCTTCTCCAGGTTGCGGTGTTGAACCGGCGACAAGGCATGATCGACGATGACGAGCCCGGGGCGCGGATCGCGCTCGTCAAGGTCCGCGAGAATCTCTTGGACCTTGCCTTGGCCAAGAAACGTCGCCGGAGTCGGCCGATTCACCGGCGCCAGCGCCGCCAGAACGACCTCAAGGTCGATCGCCGCAGCAAGCCCCGCCGCTTCCTCGAGCTTTGCTTCCGGGGAGCGCGCGCCTTCGCCGTGAGTCACCGGGTGGATGACCACAGCCTTCGTCATGTCGGCCTTCGCCGGTTCCAAGATGGCTTACTGTTCCGATTCGTCTTCGCCATCCCACAATGTCACGGCCTGGGACGGCATGACAGTGGAAACCGCGTGCTTGTAGACGAGTTGGACCTGGCCGTCGCGCTTGAGCAGCACGCAGAAATTGTCGAACCAGGTCACGACGCCCTGCAGTTTCACGCCGTTCACGAGAAAGATCGTGACCGGGACCTTCTGCTTTCTGACGTGGTTTAAGAATGTGTCCTGGAGGTTCTGCTTCTTGTCGGACATCCCGTGGTCGCCTCGGCTCTTATTGCTTTTGTGCAACGCACAATAGTGACCGGAGAACGTCGTGGATGCAACAGGGAATTGCGCGGTCAGGCTGGCGTAAGCGCGCAGCGCTTCAGATAAGCTTCACGCAGGCGTCGGGCGACGGGTCCAGGGGCGCCTCTGCCGACCTCGCGTCCGTCGATCTTCACGATCGGCATGACAAGGTTGCTCGCGGACGTCAGGAACAGCTCGGTCGCCTCGGCGACCTCTTTGAGGCTGAAGGGTCGCTCGCTGATCTTGATCTGCAGCTCCTCGGCGCACGCGATGACGGTCTGGCGGGTGACGCCGCCGAGGATCTCATCGCCGAGCGGATGTGTCACCACCTCGCCGCTCTTGGTGACGATCCACGCATTCGATGCGGCGCCCTCGGTGACCTTGCCGTCGCGCACAAGCCAGGCTTCGCTCGCCCCTTCGCGCCGGGCGAACTCTTTGGCGAGCGCATTGGGCAGCAGCCCGATCGTCTTGATATCGACCCGACCCCAGCGAATGTCAGGCTGGGTGACGACGGCGACGCCTTTTTCCGCCTGTGCTTCGCATTTTTCCAGGTCGAAAGGTTTGGCCGTGACCACGAGCGAGGCAGGGACGGGCGGGTTGGGGAATGCGTGATTGCGGGGCGCGACGCCGCGCGTCACCTGCAGGTAGACGAGGGCGTTCTTAAGCCTGTTGCGTCTGACCACCGCGGACAGCACGGATTTTAGAGCTGATCGCGACATGGGGGGCGAGATTTCAAGCTCCCGCAGCGAGCGGTCGAGCCGGTCGAGATGTCCCTCCTCGTCCCAATACGCGCCGCCGATGACGAGGCAGACCTCATAGACGCCGTCGGCGAACTGGTAGCCCCGATCCTCTATATGGACGGCAGCTTCCGACTGGCGGACATATCTGCCGTTCACATAGGCGATGCGCGGCATCCAGCCAAACTCCGTTCGAGCGGCGCGGTCGTGCCCTTGCGCGCGTCACTCGGCAAAATGCACAAATTCTCGCGCGCAATCAACTGACGTGTCGCCGGACTTCCGTCGACCGACGCTTTGGCGCCACGGTCGGATCACGAAAGCGTCGCAACTCTGGAGGAGAGAATGACCGCCAATTTTCCGGTCGTCATTTACCACAATCCGAAATGCGGAACCTCGCGCAATGCACTCGCGATGATCCGCGCCGCCGGCTACGAGCCCGAGGTCGTCGAGTATCTGCAAACGGGTTGGACCGAAAAGACGCTGCGGGCGCTCGTAAAGGCGATGAAGGCTCATCCGCGCGACATCCTTCGCGAGAAGGGGACGCGCGCCGCCGAACTCGGTCTCACCGCCCCAGAGGCGAGCGATGAGGAGATCCTTGCCGCCATGATCGCCGATCCGGTCCTGGTCAACCGGCCGATCGTGACGACGCCGAAGGGGGCGATTCTCGCGCGGCCTTCAGAGCGCGTCTTCGACGTGCTTGAGCGGACGCTGCCAGAGTTCGTCAAGGAGGATGGGGAGGTTGTGACGCCCAAGCGCCCTGCCCCACGCTCGCACCAAGGCTAGCCACGTCTCCGAAAGTGCGGGCCAGGAAACACGGTCTTGGTTCTTGACGCACATCCCTTTCCGAAGATCGCTTCGCACTTTTCGAATACGCTTCAGCCCTGCTTCTCCCAGCGGCCATTATCGGCCTGCTTCCAGTAGGTCGTGTCGTGCCCGGCCTCCTTGGCGCTCTTCCAGAAGGCGCGGGCGCCGGCGACGGCTTCCGCGTCGCCGCCGTCGAATATGGTCACGCAGCGCACGACCTCGCTAAGCTCCTCTGCGCGCGCCGCCGCCCCATCGACGAGGAAGAGAACCTCGGCGCAGTTGGGGTTCTCCTCTCCGTCCGTGAGAAAGACCGGCTGGCGGGCGGCGAAGGCGGCGTCGCCGCCCGAGCCGTGCGGCAGGAACGAATCCTCGCGATAGGTCCACAAGAGCCCGTCGAGCGCCTCGACCCGCTCGCGCGAGGAGGCGCGTACCACCGCCTTCCAGCCGCGCTCCAAGGTCTTCTCAAGGAGCCCTGGAAGAACGCTTTCGAGCGAGGCGCGCTCGAGGTGATAGAACAGGACTTCGGCCATAGCGCCATCGTAAGCGTCAGACGTCTGCGGGATCAACAACCTCAAGGAACTTGAAGCGATGAAAGTCTGCGTCGCGGGTGACGATGGTCTTGACGCCGTGCTCGCGCATCAAGATCGCCGTGTGCGCGTGGTGAAAGACGTTGCCCCTAAGGTGTGGGTGTTCAGCGATGATGTCGTGGGCGACCTCGGCGTGTCGCGCGGACGGCGTGAGCATAGAAAAACCAGGAGACGCTAGGAGCGTCGCGGAGATAAACTCCCATGCCCGCCCCGCAGTGAACGGTTTCTGCAACACCCGGGCGTGCGTCGTCACCCTCAAAAACTCGTACACGATGGGCCAAGTCGAAAACCATGCGTGCGGACCTTCCCGCTGCTTTGAGAGAAACGACAGACACTGATCGTGCCATGGCGAGTCGCGATTCGCCGCGTCAACCAGTACATTGGTGTCGAAGGCATGCACCTAAGGAGCTTTGACAGGATACAGACCTTCCATCGCCCCATAGAGCGCGTCGCGATCGGCGATATCGACGAGATACGCGCCGCCGGGGAAGGTCGGGATCGGCGGGAGCTGCTTCTGGTCCCGCTTCTTCGGCTGCAGGAGCTGGCGAAGCGCCGTCTCCACCAGCTCAGACATGGTCCGTCCCTGCCTGGCCGCCTCGCGCTTCCGCTCGCGCATGATTTGGTCGTCGATATTGAGCGTGGTCTTGACCATATGGAAAACTATATGGCGAATATGGGAATATGTTAATTCGGCGGAGGAAGCGATCTCGTGACACCCCCTTATGACCGGGCCCCGAGCCTTAACTGGAGCCGTCGCCTGAAACCTTCAAGACGCTCCGTCTCAGAAGGATCGCCGCTCAGCACGTTCGCAAGCTGCTCCTCAAATACAATGAGCATGTCCGTGTGGCCGGAGACGAAATGCTGCTGAAAACGATTGAGCGCCAGGCCGATCGTCACGAACGCTTCCACTCCGGTAATTCGCGACCAGCCGACGGCATAGGCGACAGGCCCTCAACCGCGCTTGCCAACGTTATAGCTGCACAAAACGTGCTTTGAGAATAGGCTACGACTGCTGATTCCAGCATCTCCGTCGATGCCAGCCTCTCGTCATACGGGGACGCCGCCAGCTAACCCATCGTCGGGATGACGAATTCGCTTCCCTGCACGTCCTCCGGCCAGCGCTGAGTCACCGTCTTGATCTTCGTCCAGAAGCGCACGCCCTCGGGCCCGTGCTGGTTGGTGTCGCCGAAGCTGGAGCGCTTCCAGCCGCCGAAGGTGTGATAGGCGATCGGCACCGGAATCGGCACGTTGACGCCGACCATGCCGACATTGACGCGCTGGGCGAATTCGCGCGCCGCCGCGCCGTTGCGCGTGAAGATGGCGACGCCGTTGCCGTATTGATGGTTCGAAGGAAGCGCGACCGCCTCGTCGAAATTCTTTGCGCGGGCGATTTGAAGAACGGGCCCGAAGATTTCCTCATGATAGGACGTATGGCCGGGCTTGGCGCCGTCGAGCAGCGTGCCGCCGAGAAAGAAGCCGTTCTCGTAGCCCTGCAGGCGGAAGTCGCGACCATCGACGATAAGCTCTTGGCCCTCGCCAATCGCCATATCGATGTACTTCTTCACCCGCGCGCGGTGCGCGCCCGTGACGAGCGGCCCTAGGTCGGAATCTTCCGAAAAGGACGGTCCGATGCGGAGGCTCTCGACCCTCGGACGCAGCATGTCGATGAGCGTCGCGGCTGTATCGTCGCCGACCGGCACAACGACCGGGGTCGCCATGCAGCGTTCGCCGGCGGAGCCGAAGGCCGAGCCGACGAGCTGGTTGACGACGTTCTCCATGTCGGCGTCGGGCAGCACGATCATGTGGTTCTTGGCGCCGCCGAAAGCCTGCACGCGCTTCCCGCGCTTGCAGCCTTCCGCATAAATGTAGTTGGCGATGTCGGAGGAGCCCACGAAGGAGAGCGCCTTGACGCGCGGGTCCTCGATCAGCGCGTCAACCGCTTCCTTATCGCCGTTGACGACATTGAGGACGCCCTCAGGCGCGCCGGCCGCCATCATCAGTTCGGCGAGGCGCATGGGCGTCGACGGATCCTTCTCCGAGGGTTTGATGATGAAGGTGTTGCCGCACGCAATCGCGACGCCGAACATCCACATCGGAATCATCGCCGGAAAATTGAACGGCGTAATCCCGGCCCCGACGCCGATAGGCTGGCGCATCGAATACACGTCGATCCCAGCCCCGGCGGATTCCGTATATTCCCCCTTCTGCAGGTGCGGGATGCCGCAGGCGAATTCGATCACTTCAAGACCGCGCTGGACGTCGCCGCGCGCGTCAGGGAGGATTTTTCCGTGCTCGGATGACAGCATCCGGGCGAGATTATCGATATCTTTTTCAACGAGATCCTTGAACTTGAACAGCACGCGCGCGCGCCGCTGCGGATTGGTGGCGGCCCAAGCGGGAAAGGCCTTCTCTGCGGCGTCGATCGCCTTGCCGACCTCGGCCTTGGTTGCGAAGGCGACCTTGCCCTGAACCTCGCCGGTTGTCGGATTGTAGATGTCGCCAAAACGCCCCGAGCCGCCGGAAACGCGCTTGCCCGAAATGAAATGCCCATGCTCGTAAGCCATCGGGGAATCCTCGCCTGATCTGGAAAATCGCGCGGGACCCTAGCCATGATGACCGGGGGCATCAAGCGCGCGCCGTCCGACCTGCGATGACCTGCGGCCTGCTAGAGCATCTTGCCGGGGTTCATGATCCCTTTTGGATCGAGGGCCTTTTTCACCGCCCGCATCATGGCGATTTCCGCCGGCTGCTTGCGCCGGGCGATGTCCTCCCGGCGCGCGAGGCCGACCCCATGCTCCGCCGAGATCGACCCCTGAAGCCGGTCGATGGCGTCATAGACCGCACGCTCGATGGCGGCGCCGACGGCCGCGCTTTTGAACGCCGCGCCCCCGCCTTCCGGCGCGAGAACGTCGTAGTGGATGTTGCCGTCGCCCATATGGCCGAAGGCGACAACGCGCGCCCCCGGACAGCAGGCTTCGACGCCGGCGTCCGCGTCATCGAGAAATGCGGGCACGGAAGCGACCGGAACGGAGACGTCGAACTTCGCCTGTGCGCCTTCGGGGAGCATCGCCGCCGCCATGGAGTGCCGAAGACGCCAGAAGTCCGCCGCCTGACGGTCGCTTGCAGCGATGGCCGCATCGACGATTTCGCCGGCGGCGAGCGCGTCGCCCAGAACACGTTCGACCATCGGCGCAAGTCGACCTGCCTCGCCCGAGGAGAACTCCGCCAGCACGTACCAGGGGTGCGGCGCGCTCAACGGGTCTCGCGTCTCTGGGATGTTCTTGAAGACCAGGGTCAGAATCGCCCGCGACATGAGTTCGAAACTGGTGACGGCGCCGCCGCTTTCGTCCTGCGCTCGCGACAGCAGCGCGAGCGCTTTCGCCGGCGATGGAACGGCGGCGAAGACTGTCGTCCTCTCGCGCGGGCGCGGAAAGAGCTTGAGCGCCGCGCCAGTGACTACGCCGAGCGTCCCTTCGCCGCCGATGAAGAGCTGCTTGAGATCGTAACCGGTATTGTCCTTGCGCAGTCGTTTAAGGCCATTCCAGATTTCGCCGTTCGGGAGCACGACTTCGAGACCGAGCACAAGATCGCGCGCATTGCCGTAGCGCAGAACGTTGACTCCGCCGGCATTGGTCGAAACGACCCCGCCGATCTGGCAGCTGCCCTCCGAGCCGATCGATAGCGGGAACAGACGATCCGCCGCGTCCGCCGCTTTCTGAGCGTCGAGGAGCGTGACGCCCGCATCGGCGGTCATGCTGTAATCGAGCGGCGACACCTCGCGGATCCGGTTGAGGCGCCGCAGCGTCAGCAATACCTCGCCGTTCGTCGGAATCTGGCCGCCGACGAGACCTGTATTCCCGCCCTGCGGCGTGATGGCGACCCCATGCTCGGCGCACAGCGCGACGACGCGAGCCGTCTCGGCGACGCTGCCTGGGGCGACGACAATGCTCGGCGCGCCGGTCCACCTTCCGCGCCACTCCTTCAGGAGCGGGGCCCGATCCTCGCCCTCGATGAGACCTTTAGGACCGAGGAGCTCCCGGAGGGCGGCGAAGGCGGCGTCTTTAGCCATGATCGCCAAGTCTTGAGGGTGCGAGGCGAGGGGTCAAGGGCCCGGCGCCGTCGGCTGTCGCGCCGCCGCCGGACGGTCTATAGAGGCGTCGATTCGGGGATGGAGGGTGTCATGAGAAGGTTGCTGTTGAACGTCGCGCTCATCGCGGCGACGGCGTTGTCGCTCTCGGCATGCGGCAAGAGAGACGCTGAAGCGCCCAAAGCTCCCGCGCCCGCGACGAGCGAGGCGCCGGCTGAGGACGATCGCGCCATGGGCGCGGCAGGCGAAGTCCCCGATTTCGAGGCGCTCGCCGCGGCGACCGTCGCCGACCCTCGCCGTCCTGAAGCCGACCGTCTCGACGACGAGCGGCGCAAGCCGGCCGCCGCCCTCGCCTTCATGGAAGTTAAACCCGGCATCGCCGTCTTCGAACTCGAGGCCGGCGGCGGCTGGTACACCGAGCTTCTGTCGCATGGCGTCGGACCGCAGGGGTCGGTCGTCATGCAGAATCCCCAAGGCTTCCTCGCCTTCGTCGGCGACAAAGTGGCGGAGCGGCTGAGGGACGGGCGGCTCGCCAATGTGCGCCAGTCGCTCTCCAATTTTGATGCCCTCGACGCGCCGGACGCGAGCGTCGACCTCGTGGTCTGGGTGCAGGGGCCGCATGAGCTTTATTACAAGCCGAACGGGAACTCGCTCGGCGACCCGGCCAAGGCCTATGCCGAGATCGCCCGCATCCTTAAACCGGGCGGCGCCTTCGTCGCCATCGACCATTCGGCGGAGTCCGGCGCGCCGGAGACGACCGGCAACGACCTCCATCGAATCGACAAGATCATCGTCATGCAAATGGCGGATCAGGCAGGTCTGCGTCTCGTCGGTGAAAGCGATTTCCTCGCCAACCCTGAAGACCCCCTCACCGTCGGCGTCTTCGATCCTTCAATCCGCGGGCGGACCGATCAGTTCGCGCTGCGGTTCGTAAAGGAGTAGCGTTTGCTGGCGCCTTCAGCGCGGCGCAGCGGCTCGCTGCAATCGATCGTTGATCGCCTCGCCAAGTCCCTCGGCGGGGACCGGCGCGGCGGCGATGCCGGAAAGACCGGCGGTCGCGACCAGTGCGTCGGCGGCGCGCAGTTGCGCGAAAAGATTGGCGGCCGCCTCGCGCAGGCTCCCTGTTTCGCTCAGATTGAACGTATAGGGATGATTGGGCGGGGCTGGGCCGAAGGCCAGAAACGCCTCCTGCGGCGCAGGTGCCCTCGCGTCGAGCCGCAGGCGCGCCCGCGGCGCGTAATGACTGACGAGCATGCCCGGCGCCTCGACAGCGCCGCTGTCGGCGCGTCGAAGGATCCGGCCGGCGACGCTCTCGATCCTTGAGGCGGGAACGCCTCCGGGGCGCAGCAGCAGAATCTCGTCCCCCGTGATCTTTACGATCGTCGATTCAAGTCCGACCGGACAGGGGCCGCCGTCGAGGATCAGGTCGACGGAAGTCCCGAGGCTTTCGCGCACATGCTCGGCGCGCGTCGGGCTCACCGCGCCAGACCGGTTGGCGCTCGGCGCTGCGAGCGGGCGGCGGCAGGCGCCGAGGAGCGCGCGCGCGAGCGGATGATCGGGCGCGCGCATCGCTACCGTGTCGAGGCCCGCCGTCGCCAGCAGCGACAGCGGCGACTCTTTCCGTCGCAGCAACACCAACGTAAGAGGTCCCGGCCAGAACGCATCCATCAGCCGTTGGGCGAGCGGCGGGATTTCCGCGTGGACCGCGGCCGCCGTCGCATCAAGAATATGGACGATCAGCGGATTGAACTGCGGCCGGCGCTTGACCTCGAAGATGCGAGCGACCGCCGTATCGCTGGTCGCGTCCGCCGCGAGTCCGTAGACGGTCTCCGTCGGAATCGCGACGAGACCGCCGCGGCGGATGACCTCCGCCGCCTCGCCGATATCCTTCCAGTCCAGGACCGCCATCAGCTCTTGCGCCGCAGGATTTCGACGCCGGCCGCCTCGGCCTCCGGGATGGCGTTCGGCTTCTCGATGCGCACGGCGGCCGCGAGCACCATCGGATGCGCCATGGCGAGGTCGGCGATGCGCTCGGCCAGAGTTTCGACGAGCTTGATGTGCCCTTCGGCGACGATGGCCTTGACGCCCTGTGTGAGGCGATTGTAGCAGACGACGTCTTCGAGCCGGTCGCCCGTCGGATCGACAGGCTCGATCACCTCGATTTCAAGGTCGATACGCAAGGGCTGCGGCGCCGCTTTTTCATGCTCGAAGGCGCCGATCGACGCATTTATCCTCAGCCCACGGATGAACACCTTGCGACGCGGCGCGGTCGCAGGCTTGGGGAGCGGCGTAGGTTGCGCAGACCGTTTCGACATCCTCACTCTCCAACCAGCACGTCCGGCGTCTGCCAGATGAGATGTTGTCCGCCGTCGACCGCAATCATCTGGCCCGTCACGGCTCTGGCCCCCAGAAGGTAGCGCAAGGCGCCGGCAAGATCATCGGTCGTCGCGCCGCGGCCAAGCACGGTCGCTTCGGTCTGGCGGAGGAAATCCGCCTCGGATTGGCGCACGTTGCGCATGGTCGGGCCGGGGCCGATGGCGTTGACCCTGATATTGCGCGGCCCCAGCGCCTGGGCGAGCGTTTTTGTCAGTATAAAGAGCGCGGACTTGGCCGCCGTGTAGGAGAAAAATTGCGGCGTCAGTTTCAGGACGCGCTGATCGAGGATGTTGACGACGAGATTGTCGGCCTGCGTATCAGCCGCCGCCGCGAAGTCCTGGATGAGCTTGACCGGCGCGCGGAGATTGGCCTCGATATGCCGGTCCCAGCTCTCGCGCGTCATGGTGAAGATGTCGTCTGTCTCGAAGGTCGAGGCGGAATTGACGAGGACGCGCAAAGGGCCGAGCGCGCTGCGCGCCGCAGGAACCACGGAGGCGACATCGGCTTCGCGGGCGAGGTCGGCGCGGATCAGGGCGCAGCGCCTTCCGAGCGCGCGAATTTCGTCGGCGACCGCTTCGGCCTCGGCGGCCGACTTGCCGTAATGAACCGCCACGTCATGCCCTTCGCGGGCCAGCGCGAGGGCGAGCGCGCGCCCGATTCTGCGCGCGGCGCCGGTGACGAGGGCTGCGCCTTTCGCGTCGGCCATCAGTCGGCTCCAACCGCGAGCACGAGCGTCGTCAGAAAGGCGAAATAGGCGGCGGTCATGAGAAGTCCTGCACTCCGGCCGATGTCGCGCCTGGTCAGCGCGAAGAGCGCGACGAACGCCGTGGCGCCCAGCATGACAGGAATGTCGAAGACAAGCGAGGATGTCGCAAAACCAAAGCCGCCGGCGAGGCCGGAAGCGCCCCCGACGGCGAGGATATTGAAGACGTTCGAGCCGATCGCGCCGCCCATGGCGACGTCGGACTTCTTCCTGAAGGCGGCTGCAAGGACAGTTGCAAGTTCTGGGAGCGAGGTGCCGAGGGCGAGGAGCCCCAGGCCGATGATCTCCTGTCGTGCGCCGAGCGTTTCCGCGAGCGCCGCGCCGTGGCTTGTCAGCAGCCCGGCCCCGATCGGCAAGCCGACGACGCCGCCGAGAATATAAAGGAAAGTGTTCGCCGACAGCTTCTTGTCATCCGCATATTCTTCGACTTCATCAACAACGGGATCATCTTTCTCGCCGTGGGTCGCGCGCCACCACATGTAACCGACATAGACGATGATCCCCGCAAACAGGGCCGCGCCCGTGACCTCGTCGACCTCGCGCAGGAGATAGGCGGCGGCGGCAAAAGCGGCGGTCGCGATCAGAAGGGCGATCGCGTGTTGGCGCAGGCCGTTCGTCTTCGCCGATATCGGGAAGATGAGGGCCGGGACTCCGAGCACCAGCAACATGTTGGCGATATTCGATCCGACGATCGACCCCTCCGCGAGCCCGGAGTGGCCGTCTAGGACGGAACGGACCGCGACGAAAAACTCGGGCGCCGAGGTGCCGAATGCGACAATGGTGAGGCTGACGATCAGCGTCGGAATCGAAAAGGCTGTTGCCAGCGAAACGGCGCCGCGCACGAGAAGATCGCCGGCGACAAGAATGACGGCGAGGCCGAGGACGATCAGCGCGAATTCGGCGGCCATGAAGCTCCGCAAGGCAGTACGCAGGCCTTATAGGGCGCGCCGCCGGCCCGCTCAAAAGGGAAAATGCCTCGAAAATTTTCGGCCCCCGGGAAAGCCTAAAGTGACCGCGGGGCGTTAGCGTACCGACCCATGCTGAACGAGATCACCGCTCTTTTCGGCGAGACGGTCGCCGCCGCGCCGCCCATCGACCGCCGCGCCACGCGCCGCTTCGTCGATCTTTGGACCAAGGCCGCACGCGGACGATTTCCGTCCTGGCGCGCGGTTCGCGACCTCGACCTTGGCCCGGATTGGGACTGGGCGTTCTGCATTGATCTCGAGAAGAGCAGCGGATTTCCCTACTTCATCTACCTCGGATCGAGCCTCGCCAAGCTCTCAGACGTCTATCTTTCGGGCGACGCCGACTGGACCCTGTCCCTGCTCGACAAGGCGACCGGGGAAATTGGTGCGTGCGTCTCTCTGGCGGGTCCGCACTTCCGTGAGGACGAACTGCGCCTTTGCAACGGCCGGCGGATCCTTTTCCGGTGCGTCACCGCCCCGCTGGCGGACAACGGCGAGAGGATAACCCACGTTGCGGGCGTCGCCAACGGCGTGTTCGCGGACTAGAGCTTCGCGCCGTGATTCGGAATCACGGCGCTCGCTCCACCCTTTGATTGTCGCGGCGTTTTCGCGCAAAACCGCGTACGCTTTTGCGCACGCCGCTCCGGGCGCGAATAGGCTTGGTTGACGCCCGCCGGCGCCTAGTTATTCCTGGGAGTCTGCGGCCCCGCTAACGCGCAGCGCCAGGCGCCTCTTGAGGAAGCCGAATGATCCGAGTTCGCCGGGCTTATGTCGATGGACGATTCGGCCAACTCCATCTGCGCCAGCGGCGGGGGGAGCGCGAGACCGGGCGAGCGCTTGTTTGTCTTCACCAGTCGCCGAAATCGGGGCTCGAATTCGAAGCCTTCATGCACGCGGCGCCGCTATCGCGCCGCGTAATTGCGCCCGACTATCCCGGCTATGGCATGTCCGACCCGCCGCATTCCGAAGGGGAAGCCACTATCGAAACCTATGCGCAGGAGATGTGGCGCATAGCCGACGCGCTCGAACTTGAGCGGATCGACCTGTTTGGCAACCACACAGGCGGTCAGGTCGCCGCCGCGATGGCGCGAATGCGCCCGAGCTCCGTCGGCGTCATTGTCATGGTTTCGGCGGCGCTTCTATCGCCTGAGGAACGGCGACATCTGACCAACTATTTCGCGCCCATTGCCCTTGACCGCGCCGGAACGCGGTTTCGACTTTCGTGGGAGCGGACCGTCGAACACAGCGATCCCGCGCTGCCGCTCGAAGCCCTCGCCCGGTCTTTCATGCAGAATCTCCTGGGCGGGGAGAAATATGAGTGGGGCCACGCGGCCGCGTTCGCCAACGGCGCTGAGTTCGAGGCGGCGCTCGCCGCGCTGCCGCATCACATATTCATCCTGAACCCAACAGATCAACTCTCGCAGGCGACGCGCCGCGCCGCATCCTTGCTTAGGAACGGCCGAGTGATCGAGCTGCCGGAATGGCGACACGGCTTTCTCGATCTTCACGCGAGAGCCGCGGCCGACCTCGTATTCGGGCTGCTTAACGTCGGCTGAGACGGGATCCCGAGGCCTCGGCGAACCCCTGGAACGCGCGTCAGGCCGCGACTTTCTCGACCTGCCCGAATTCAAGTTCGACGGGCGTCGCGCGGCCGAAGATCGAGACCGCGACCTTGACGCGCGCGGCGTCTTCATCGACGTCCTCGACGACCCCGGAGAAGGAAGCGAACGGCCCGTCCGTGACGCGCACGTTCTCGCCGATCTCGAAGGTGATGGAGGGGCGGGGTCGCTCGACCGAGTCGGTCATCACGCCGCGGATCTTGTCGACTTCGCGCTGCGAAACCGGGATCGGCTTCTTGCCGGAGCCGAGGAAGCCCGTGACCTTGGGCGTATCCTTGACGAGGTGGTAGGTCTGATCGTTGAGGACCATCTTCACCAGTACATAGCCCGGATAGAAGCGCCGCTCTGTGTTGATCTTCCGTCCGCGGCGGACCTCCGTCACCTCTTCGGTAGGTACGAACACGTCCTCGAACATGGCGTCGAGGCCCTTTTCCTTGGCGCCCATCTTGATCGCCTCGGCCACCTTCTTCTCGAAGTTGGAGTAGGCGTGGACGATATACCACTTGTGTTCCATAAGACAGAACCCGTCTTGGTGCGGATGAATCAGATGTTAAGGATGGCCTGCACGCCGACGCGCAAGATGCTGTCGACGAGAAAGAAGAAGGCCGACATGATCGCAACCATGATCAGCACCATGATGGTCGAAATGCGCGTCTCCTTCCACGAGGTCCAGGTCACCTTGCGGCCTTCGTCGCGGACCTCCTGAAAATACTTGATGACGTTGAAGGGCTTCTTCTTCTTCACCTCTTCGGCGGCGGCCTCGATGGTCGCGGCCGGCTTCTTGGCGTCCGCCGTCGGCTTTGCATCTTTCGCCATAGGACCTTCCCAAATCGCTCTTCCGGGCAAAGGCTCTCGAAGCGCTGGGGCGCGCGGCGAAAACCAACATGTCGGAGGATGGCCGACGACATAGGCCATTTTTCTGGCCGGTCAAGCCTTTCGTGCCTGTGGTAACAGATTGGCCGGCGGCGGCGCAGTAGATCTGGACAACATCAACATGAGGCCGCAAAGCCTTCCATGTCTTGTCTCAGCGCCTTGGTTGTGCTTGGCGTGCTGCTGTTCGGCGGCGCCCTCGGCGGCTTTGCCCGGTTCCTGATCCGAAGCGTGGCTGGGATGCGCCCGGACGGCGCCAGCCCTCTCGCCCCCAGCCTCACGGTCGGGCTTTCCGAGGCCGCGGTCGGGGCCGTCGCCGCATTGATCGTCCCGGTCTTTCTGACTGTGGCGCAAATCGGCGCAGACGCCGGCGTGATTGAGGCCATCACATCCTCCGATCCATCAGAGGCGATAGCGGCGGCGCTAAACCTGCTCGGCCTTTCAGTCCTTGTGGGAACAATTGCGCCGCGCTTCCTGACGACGGTCGCCGAACGCGTACTCCTCGAAAACAGCGAAGAACTGCGGAAGATCAGCGCCGAGAATCAGCGGCAGCTTGACGAGATGCGGGCCATCAAGCGGGAGATCGAGCTTGTCGCCGACCAGGTTGTCCCCGGTACGGCAAAGCCCGACGCCAAAAATCCGAACCCAGTCGAATTGAGGGTCATGCGGGCGATCGCAGATCTCGAAGAGAGCGGCGTTCGCCGCCCGACATTCCTCGATTTGGCCGGCAGGACCCAAATCGAAGTCCCAAAAGTTCAGGAGGCGGTTCGATCGCTCGCCGAAAGCAGGTTGGTCGCCAAGAGCGGTGAATCAACGTCTACTGAGGATCGATGGCGTCTGCGCGACCAGGGATGGAGCGTCTTGCGCGATGAGGCCTAAAGCCGATACCCGGGGGTCGATTCGGACAGCGCCTTCTCCTCCTCGTTCATGTCCGACCCGATCCCGTCGAACAGAGGCGTTGAAAGGTAGCGTTCCCCGGTGTCGGGGAGCATGGCGAGGAGGGTTGTTCCCGGCGGCGATTCCCGCGCGACCTCCACGGCGGCGGCGAAGGTTCCGCCCGCGGAAATGCCGACGAAGATCCCCTCCTCCCGCGCCAGCCGCCTCGACCAGGCGATGCTGTCCGCGCCCGAGATCTTGACGACTCGGTCAATGCGCTCGCGATCGATGGCCTCCTGCGCCACCAGCGGGATGAAGTCCGGGGTCCAGCCCTGAATTGGATGCGGCTTCCAGGCGCGGTGGCTCTCGCTCGCCGAACCGTCCGGCCGGCGCGGCTGCACGCCGCCCTCGGTAAGGAGCGGCGCGACATCGGGCTCCGCGACAATGATCTTCGTGTGCGGACGTTCACGACGCAGGACCCGAGAAACCCCCGAAAGCGTGCCGCCGGTGCCGTAGCCGGTCACCCAGAAATCGAGTCGCTCGCCGGCGAAGTCGTTGATGATCTCGCGGCCCGTCGTCTTCTCATGATAGTCCGCATTGGCCTCGTTCTCGAACTGGCGCGTGAGGAACCATCCGTTTTTCTCCGCCAGTTCAACTGCTTTGGCGACCATGCCCGAGCCGCGGTCCTTGGCCGGGGTCAGCACGACCCTGGCGCCGAGGAAGCGCATGAGCTTGCGCCGCTCGACCGAGAAGCTCTCCGCCATGGTCACGACCAGCGGATAGCCCTTCTGCGCACAGACCATAGCGAGGCCGATGCCCGTATTGCCGCTGGTCGCCTCGATTACGGTCTGTCCCGGCCGCAGCTGTCCTGACTTCTCCGCCGCCTCAATGACCGCGAGCGCAAGCCGGTCCTTTACCGAACCGAGCGGATTGAAGGCTTCAATCTTCACGTAAACATTGCGGTCCGGCGGGGCGAGCTTGCCGACCTTCACAACCGGGGTCTTGCCGATGGCGTCCAGAATGCTGGCGAATTTGGTCATTGCGAGGGTCCTTGTAGCTGCCCCAAAATGCCGCCTGATCAATCTGCCTTGCGCCGCATCGCCGCCTTGATGATGGCGAGATCCTCTGCGTCCCGCAGATACTGCGGATCCACGCGACGCTGCGAAATCTGTTCATAGGCGAAGCCATAGCCGAGGATCGCCGCATCGGTTCCCTTAGCGCCGATGAACGAAAGACCCACCGGGATGGCGTCCACAGCCCCCATGGGCACCGTCAGGTGCGGCGTCCCGGCGATGGCTGCGAGATAGCCCGCCCCCGCCCAGGGCGGCCATACGTCGCCATTGATCGGATCGACCCGGCTCGACACGGGGCCGGACGGGGCGACGAGCACGTCGGCGCCAGACTCCCTCAGCAGACGATCGATTCCTTCCGGACCCGCCGCGCGTTGGACGGCCTCGCGCGCCGAGACATAGCCGGGGGTGGCGAGGTCGCCGAGCGGCGCCGCCTTTTCGAAAATGCTCTGGTCGAAGATCGCCAGTTCGACGTCCGCATGCTGCTTGTTGAAGGCGATTAGGTCGTCGAGCGAGCGCGCCGTCACCATCGGCGCCGCTTCGGCGAGATAGGCGTTAATCGCAGCCTTGAACTCATAATCGAGGACCATGCGGGCGTCAGCCCAGAACTTCTCTCCGGGGTCGAACTTTTCGATCTCGACCACGGTCGCGCCGGCCTTCTTGAGGTCATCGATCGCCCGCTCGAACAGCGCCTTAACGTCGGCGTTCGGACCTTGCGCAAAGCGGAGTACGGCGACCTTTTTGCCGGCAAGAGCTCCCTTATCGAGCCCCCTGGCATAGTCAGTGTCCGCCTCATCCATGGCCGCGAGCATCATCGCGGCCCCCTCGACGGTTTTGGTCATAGGTCCCGCCGCATCCTGCGAGGGCGAGATCGGCGCGATATATTGCTGCGACACAAGACCGACCGACGGCTTGAAGCCGACGACGCCGTTGACGCTGCTTGGACAGATGATCGACCCGTTGGTCTCGGTGCCGACCGTCCCGGCGGCGAGCGAAGCAGCCATCGCGGCCCCGGACCCGGAACTCGATCCGCACGGGCTGCGGTCGAGCATGTGCGGGTTGCGCGTCTGGCCGCCAAGGCCGCTCCAGCCGCTGACCGAATCTTCCGAGCGGAAATTGGCCCACTCGCTCAAATTGGTCTTGCCGAGGATGATCGCGCCGCCGGCGCGAAGCCCCGCGACCAGCGGCGAGTCCCGTCCGGTGAAATTATCTTTAAGAGCCAGGGAGCCGGCGGTCGTCGGCATCGGGTCCTTAGTTTCAATATTGTCCTTGATGAGCACCGGAACGCCGTCGAGCGCCCCGAGCAACCGGCCCGCCGCCCGCCGGGCGTCGGAGGCCTTGGCGTCGTTCAGCGCATCGGGGTTGACGGTCAGAACGGCCTGAAGAGTCGGACCCGCGCGATCGATCTTCTCGATGCGGTCGAGGTAGCCGCGCGTGAGACCTTCGGAGGAAACTGCGCCGGATGCAAGGGCTTCGGCGATGTCGGGAAGCGGCGCCTCCAGAATGGCGAGGGTTGGCTCTTGGGATCGGGCGGCGGAGGTCTCGCCTTCAACCGGCACGCGCGCGCACGCGGCAAGAACCGCCATCGCCGCCAAAACCTGTTTCATTCCGGGCCTCTCTCTTTACAGCCTCGGCGCCCCGACCGCAGGCCGATGGCGAACGGCTCCGGGTCGACCAATGCACCTGACGCCGGCGCATCTGTCAAACTCGACTGCGCGCCTGGGCGGCGACCCGAACGGCGGAGTCCGCTAAAATTGTATCGAGCCGTCTCTTCATGAGAAATATTTTGCCGAGGAAAATCACGCATTTATTCCGCTTAATTCCAATTGTCCGTCGATCTTAAGCGCGCCGTAACCATTTTTACTAACATCCAGTAAAGACCTTTGTGGAAGATTTTGATCCGTTGCGCGCGCCTGCGCCATGCAAGGGTCTTTGCTGTGAAAGCTCTGTCCGTCGCCACACGCCTCGCCGCTTGGTCGAAAGACGAACGCGGCACGATCGTAATCATGTTCGCGCTGCTGCTGGTGCCGCTGCTGTTGTTCACGGGCGGCGCGATCGACTTCTCGCGATATAATGCGGTTCGGGCGGACCTGATCGAGTCGCTTGACGCAGCCGGTCTCGCCATGGCCCAGCTCGACGAACTCAACCCGCCCGAGATCGCCGATCTGGAGGGAGAGGAGCGCGAAGAGTTTCTGAAGGACTACGGGCGCGACTTCTTCCACGAGAACTTTCGCAGCGACGGCCTGATCGAAGGGCTCGCCGTCGACTTTGTCTTGACCCCGACGACCATCACGCCGACGGCCTCTGGCGTTCTGCGCACGGTCATTCTCGGCGCCGCGGGTTCGATGATGGGCGGCAGCGCCCTCTCCTCGCTCGACATCACATCGGATACGGAAATTACGCGGCGCGGTTCCGGCAATATCGAACTGGCGCTCCTCCTCGACACGACGGCGTCGATGGCCGGCTCAAAAATCACGGACCTCATCGCCGCGGCCAAGGATCTGGTCAACATCGTCGTCGACGACGAGCAGACGCCGTTCTACTCCAAAGTCGCGCTCGTTCCTTACGGCGCGTCCGTCAATCTCGGCTCCTATGCCTCGACCGTGCGCGGATCTATCACCGGCGGCAGGGCGATCACCGGCGCGAGCTGGGCGGCGGGCAGCCCGATCGGGATCTCTGGGATCACCCGCGCCAATCCGGCGGTGGTCACTGCAAACGGCCATGGCCTTAACAATGGCGACGTCGTCTGGATCAGCGGCGTCAGCGGCATGACGCAGGTCAACAACCGCGCCTACACCGTCGCCAACAAGACGACCAACACCTTCCAGCTTCAAGGTACGAACAGCAGCAGCTGGTCGAGCTACTCCTCATCAAGCAGCGACTACGTGACGCGCTGTCAGGTCGCGCAGTGCCGGCTGGTGATCACCTCCAACAATCACGGCTTCACCGACGGAGCCCATGTTTTCATTTCGGGAATCAGCGGCCTTTCTCTTAATTCGGTGGGCACCAGCGCCGGCGCCCAGGCCATCAACAACACCGCCTACTCCGCGAGCACCTGGCAGGTAGGGACGGTCACCACAAACACCTTCACGCTGTCGTCGCACGCCTCGTGGAATAACCCGGCGCTCGGACCCTACTACAACAGCTACACGTCGGGCGGCACGGCCTTCTGCACGACCCCTGGCTGCCAGTATTTCCGCTTCACCAATGGCGACGGAAACATTAAGGTCAACCCGATCACGACCTGCGTCAGCGAACGCACCGGCGGCAACGCCTATACCGACGCTTCCTACACTACCACCCTCTTCGGACGCACCTATCCGCCGAGCCATCACTGCGTCGCGAACAACGTCATCACGCCGTTGAGCAGCGACAAGGCGCTGCTCCGATCAAAGATCGATCTGCTGACGGCCGGGGGTCCATCTGGAGGCCATGTCGGGGTCGGCTGGGGCTGGTACCTGGTTTCTCCGAACTTCGCTCCGCTGTTTCCGACCAACTCGCAGCCCGCGGCGTACACCGCGCCCAACGTCCAGAAAGTCGTCGTGCTGATGACCGACGGGGAGTACAACAGCTCCTACTGCAACGGGGTGGTTTCCAACGTCACGTCGACCTCGGGAAGCGGCAGCACGTCGGACAAGATCAACTGCGCGGCGCCGAACGGTCACTCTTACGACCAGTCGCAGGCCCTGTGCGCCGCCATGAAGACGGCTGGCGTGATCGTCTACACGGTCGGCTTTCAGGTCGTGGCTGATCCTCGCGCGACAGCCCTTATCAACGGCTGCGCAACGAGCCCGCGCCATGTGTACATGGCGGCCACCGGCGCTCAGCTGCGCGAGGCGTTTCAGACGATCGCCGGCGAGGTTTCGGAACTGAGGGTTTCGCGATGAGGCTCCGCTTCCCGACACGGCGGCGCGGTTTCTTCCGTTGCCGTCGCGGCTCGACCGCGGTCGAGTTTGCGATCGTCGCCGTTCCTTTTCTCATGACGATGTTCTCGACCTTCGAAGTCGGCTGGTTTTACTTCGCCAACTCGCTGGTCGACGCGGCCGCCGTCAACGCTGCACGCATCATCAGGACCGGCGAGGCGCAGGAGTCCGCCCTGGATAAGGACGGGTTCTTCGACGAGGTCTGCGCCAAGGTGCGAACCTTAGGCGACTGCGCCACGCGGCTGACCGTCGAGGTCCGGACTTTTCCGACATTCGCCGCCCTCGCTGCGGATAACACGCCGGCGGTCTGCCGCGACGCCCTGCCGGCCGCGATCGCCGCCATTCCGTACCAGCCTGGCCTGGTCAGCGAAATCGTCCGTGTTCGGATTTGCGTGCTTTACGACACGATCAATCCGGCGCTCGGCGTCAACGTCTCGGAATCCAGCAGCGGCACGCGGCGGCTGGTGGCGACCCACCTCTTCCGCAACGAGCCGTTCTAGGGCGACGGCGAGGACCACATGCGACAAATCCGAACTCTATGCCATCGCCTCGTCAGGGCGCTCGCCGACCGCACCGGGCTCGCCGCTACCGAATTCGCGCTGCTGCTGCCGCCGATGCTGCTGATTTTTTTCGGCATGCTGGAGGGATCTGACCTCCTCACCATGAACAGGCGCCTCGCGCACACGGCCAACACCGTCGCCGACCTCGCCGCCCGTGAGCGCACCATCACGCACGCCCAGGTCACGGACCTGCTCGCCGGCGCGCGCCGCCTATTGGAGCCGACCGATACGTCGACGCTTAACATCACCATCGTCAGCGTAATCGTCGCAGGCACGCCCGCCCGTCCGACCGTTCACTGGAGCCGCAACATCTCCGGCGGGACGCCCTACGCCGCCGGATCGCCCTATAACGGACTGGACAACAACGCCTCTCTCAATCCGGCCATGTCGTTCATCGTGGTCGAGGTCGACTACGTCTATGACTCGGGGCTGACGAGCAGGGTCTTTCATCGCCCCTATTCGATTGAGTACGAATCAAAGCGCACGCCGCGAAAATCAACCCGCGTGCAGCTGTGCACCGACGCCACGCCGGCAGTCTGCACCACCTGATCCACCGACAATGAAAAAGGCCGCGGGCTTTCTCCCGCAGCCTTTCAGCTTACGTCAGGCGCGGCGCGCGCGCCTCGAGGCTATCCTAGAAATGCATCCGCGCCGTGACGCCGAAAGTGCGCGGCTGGTTGGTGTGGAAGCCGAGGCGCGCCCGGCCGCCCCGTTCGCGGTCGAAGGCGAGCAGGGCGTTTTCATCGGTCACGTTGTTCACGTAGAAGATGAGATCGGTCTTGTCCCAGGTGATGCCTGCGCTCAGGTTGACGATCTGATACGACGGCAGTTCAAGGTCGAGCACCGTCGCATTGAGGCCCGTCGCGCCGCCGAACGCGAGGCCGGAGACGAAGCTGCGCGGGTTGCCTTCCTGGTCGCCGGGCTGAGTATAACGCGAACTGATATGCTGGAACGACCCCGCGAGGAATCCTTCCGCCTTGCCGCCGATCGGGAAGCTGTATTGAGCGCTCGCCGCCAGCTGGAGCTTCGGCACGGACGCAAGCCGGTTTCCGTCGCGAATGCCGCCGATCACGTCGGTCGGGTCGACCGTGGTGTTGTTCGGAAGCGTCGAGTCGAACTCCGCCGACACCCAGTTGCCTGAGAGCGACACGTCGAAACCCTCGAACAATTCGGCGCCGAGTTCAGCCTCGAAGCCGAGCGTGTGCGCCTTCGGCACGTTGAACGAGATGCGCGATGAACAGGTGCCGGCGTCGACCGTGACCTGAAGGTTTTTGATGTCAGTGTAGTAGCCGGCCGCATTGAAGGTAACGCGACCCGAGTTCACCTTCACCCCGCCCTCGTAGTTCCATAGCGTTTCGTCGTCGTAATCCTGGAAGCTGCCGAACAACGCCACGTCGGCCGGCGAGCAGAGCGGCACGTTGAGCGGATCGTTGACGCCGCCGAGACGGAATCCCTTCGACGCCTGGGCGTTGAGCGTCACCGCGTCCGACACGTCGTAGGAAAGCAGGAAACGCGGCGAGAAGCCGTCGGACTGGGTCGAATCCGTCCGATTGTCGCCGTTGGAGAACAGGCCGCCCGAAACGAAGGCGCGTTCCTCCTTGAAGTCGTAGTAGCGGGCGCCAGCCGTGATGTCGAACCGGTCGGTGAGCGCGAGGGTCGCTTCGCCGAATACGGCGAATTGCTTGATGTCGTAAGGGAGATCCGCCGAATAGGGAGAATCCGACGGGAAGGCCCCGTTGGTCGCGGCCGCCGTGCCGGGACCGAAGCGCAGGTCGGTGAAGACGTCGTAGCCGGGGGTCGGCAGGCGCTGCGCATAATTGCGCTCGATATCGGTGTAGAAGACGCCGAGCAGCCACTGCAACCGGCTCTCATAGTCCGAAGCGAGACGCGCCTCCTGCGTGAAGGTCTTCAGCTGCGTCGTGTCGCGCAGGTTCGATGGAATGAGATAGGCGGCCGGCGCGTAACCAAGATCGATCGACACCGAGTGCGTGAGCGCGCTGGCGTCGCGCGACACCAGAATGTCGCGGGCCTGATAGCTGGTGATCGAGGTGAGAGAGACCGGCCCCATGTCCCATTCGGCGTTCAGGTCGGACATAATGAAACGGTCTTCAAAAGCCTCCTGCAGCAGCAAATGCTGCCGACGTTCCTGAAAGTTCACCGCCGGACGGGTGGTCGTGAACGGATTGGCGTAGAGGTTGTAGACCTCCTGCCGGTTGAAGCCGTCGACATTGATGTCCTGATAGGTGAAGCGAGGCGTAATCGCGATGTCCGGTGTCGGCTCCCAGCGAAGCGAGACGCGCGCGCCATAACGGTTGCCGTCATTGACGTCATTGGTGATCGTTCCGCCTTCGCCCAGCGCGTCAATGAAGCCTGGATAGATCGTGCCAAAGGCAACGATCCGAAGCGCGGCGTTATCGCTGATCGGGAAGTTGACCGCGCCCTTGAGGTGTCCGCCGGTTCCCCCCTCTTCGACCTGGTTGACGTTGCCCTCCAGGGTTCCTTCGAACTCGCCAATCTTCGGCTGATTGGTGATGTAGCGAATGGTGCCGCCGATATTGCCGGAGCCGTAAAGCGTGCCTTGCGGGCCGCGAAGGGTTTCGACGCGGTTGAGATCAAACAGTTCGAGATCCGGCGTGAACAGGGATAGTGAGACGACAGACTCATCGAGATAAACCCCGACCTGTTCCTTGACGCCTGGCTGGTCGCGCACGATCTGACCCGCCGAGACGCCGCGAATGCCGACCTGGCTCTGACCAGGGCCAAGGTTTTGGATGGCGAGACCGGCGACGCTGCGGGCGATATCCTCAAGGTTCTGCGCGCCGGTGCGCTGGATGTCGTCCTGGGTCTGCGCGTTCACCGAGAACGGCACGTCCTGAATCGCCTGGGCGCGCTTCGTCGCGGTGACGATGATCTCGTCTTCTGCGGCCTCGTCCTGCGAGAAGGCCGGCGACACCGCGACCAGCGCGGTCGCCGCGGCGCTCGTTAAAAGTCGCACTTTGCCAAAAAATCTCATCAGTCCCTCCCGATGCCTGACCCAATCGAACGAGGCCGCCGATCGACACAGAAGCTCCGGTCGAACCGGCCTGATTCCCATGGTTAATAGCACGCCGGCAGGGCTTCAGGAAACCGGGAGGGCTGCAGGGCGACGACCAGGAGGGGCGCACGTGTTGCGGCGCGGCATCACAGATCAACGCGGCGCCGCCCCGAATGTCGGGAGGTTTCGTCCCTTCAACTGGGCGTAAAAGATCGGCACGAGCGCGCGCGTGTAGCGCGGGGTCTCGTCCGGCGCGAGGTGCGACCACTCGGGAATCTCGTAGCCCTGCAGTTCAGGATGGTCCTGGAAGGCGACGCCGACTGAAGCGGTTTCGCGCAGGAGCCGGTCCCAGAACTGCGCCCGGGGAAAACCGTTGTCTTCAGCGACGGAGAACATCCCGTCATAGGGAAGACGGATAAACGCGACCTCGCCGCCTCGCGCCCGGATCTTGTCGATGTTGGCTTTCACCTCCGCAATGACGGCGCCGACCGCTTCGGGCGGCATCGGCCCCGACGGCGCCCCGGGCGGCGGCGCCGATTGCTCGATGACGAGTCGCCAATGGTATTTCGCCTCGTCAAGATAGAGGGGATCTTCGACGACGCGCGCCCACATTCTCGCGTTGCGATCGCGATCGAGCGTCTCGAGCTTGCGCGGATCGAAGCGGGGCTTCATCCCCTCGCGCAACGGAAACGGCCAAATCGCGACCTGGCGTTTCGGGCGCGACTGTTCGTCCATGAAAGCGAGCGTCTCCTCAAGGGGAATCGACAGGAAATAGTCGGCACGCTGAGCAAGCGTCTGTTCGCGGTAGTATTTGACGACCTCCTCGCGCGGCCCGCCGTCGCCGGTGAAAAACAGGAACGCCGTCACGTCTACGATGACGAGACCCTTGAAGCTCTCGTCCTCGGCGAGATCCTTCAGGAAGATGCGCGGGCTGGTGCCGACCTGCGCCAGCTGCACCGGCCTCACGCCCGACAGTTCCTCCCAGACGTCGAGATCGATATCGAACAGCGAGCGCGAGGACCCTATAATGACGGTGGCGCCGTCTTTCGCCTTGCGCCGCGCCTCGGCCCAGATCGCATTCGTGTCGCGATAGTCGCCCGGGATCAGCCCCTTCCCTCGCCAGAAAAACTCCCAGCCGGCAGTCAAAAACGCGGTTGCGACCAGCGCGCCGAGGACGATCGCGCGCCAGGGCCGCCCCGGAACCGGGCGATCGACATGCTCGGGATCGAAAAAGAGCAGCGGCTTTCGTTTCGTCATCGCGGCGAACCTGCGGTCAGAACTGGAAGTAGATGAAGGCGCTGTCGGACCCTTGCGTCGCGACCAGCATGAACAACATGAAGGCGAGAAGCGCGGCGATCAGCCATTTCGGCGTCGCGGCCGCCACCGCTTCGATCGTGGTCGCGCGCATGCGCCAGTGCGCGAACACCATGCCGGCGACGACAATCAGCGCCGGCACGATCTCGTTGTAATAGAGAACTTTCTCCGGCTTCGGCGCGAGGGCGAACATCGAGGCGAGCATGGTCGAGGCATCGGCGAAATTCTGCGCCCGGAAGAACACCCAGGTGATGTTGACGAGGAAATAGGTGAGCAGCGCCATCGCCGCCTTGAACCAGAGCGACTTGAACCATTCCTGCGTCGGAATTGCTTCGCGCAGGGCGCGTTCGGCGGCAAGATACAGGCCGTGAAGGCCGCCCCAGACGACAAAGGTCCAGCTCGCGCCGTGCCAGAGGCCGCCGAGCAGCATGGTGATCATGAGATTGGCGTAAGTTCGGGTGCGTCCCTTCTGATTGCCGCCGAGCGGGATATAGAGATAGTCGCGGAGCCAGGTGGAAAGGGAGATGTGCCAGCGGCGCCAGAAATCGGAGAATCCGATCGCCGCGTAAGGGTAGAGGAAGTTGTTGGGCAGCGCGAAGCCGAGGCAGAGCGCCGCCCCGACCGCCGTCGTCGAATAGCCGGAGAAGTCGAAGAATATCTGCCCGGAGAAAGCAAGGACGCCCGTCCAGGCGTCGAGCGGATGCAGGGCTTTGCCGGCGCCGAAAGCGGCGTCCGCCGCAGGCGCGAGGAAGGAGTCCGCGAGCACGACCTTCTCGAACAGTCCGACGGTCATGAGCACAAGGCCCCAGTAGAACTGATCCCGCGTCGCGACCTTCGGCTCCGCGAACTGGGGCACTAGCTGCGACGGCCTGACGATCGGGCCGGCGACGAGTTGGGGAAAGAATGTCACGAACAGCGCAAAATCGAGAAAGGACTTCGTGGGCGCGGCGCGGCGCAGATAAACGTCCAGCGTGTAGGCGAGCGTCTGGAACGTGTAGAACGAGATGCCGACCGGGAGGATGATATTCCACTCCGGCGCCTTGTAGGCGATGCCCATCGCGCTGACGGCCGCGGTGAAGTTTTCGAGCAGGAACCCGCCATACTTGAAGTAGCTCAGCATGCCGAGATTGCCCGCGAGCGAAAGCATGAGGAACATGCGCCGGCTTGCTTCGGTCTTCGCGCCGGCCATCCAGCGCGCGGCGAACCAGTCCACAATCGTCGAGAACAGCAGGAGCAGGACGAAGGGCGGGCTCCATGCGCCATAGAAGATGAGACTCGCGATCAGGAGGTTGATCTTCTTGACCCGCCACGGCAGCGCCGCATTGTGCAGCGCGACGACAATCGCGAAGAAGACCACGAAGGTCAGCGAATTGAACAGCAAAAAAACGCTCTCCCCGCGCTTGGGCGGCCCGGCGTATAGCCGCGTTCGCCATGGCGGCAAATGGCCGGAACATCTTCGACCGGAGACTTCCTGGCCTGCGGCTGGCCCGGCGCCGGGCGCATCGTGTAAAGACGGCCGGCAGCCGCGACGCCAGCCATGACCCACTCCACTCACGCCTTCGTGCCCGACGCACGCAACGACAAGATCCTCATTGACATCGACGGGAAGCTTCATCCGCGGGCGGAGGCCAAGGTCTCGGTCTTTGATTCCGGCTTCGTTCTAGGCGACGGCGTTTGGGAGGGTCTGCGTGTTCATCCGGGCCCGGACGGCAAGGGCGTCATCGCCTTTCTCGACCGCCATCTGAAGCGGCTCTACGAGGGGGCCAAGACTCTCGACTTCAGGATGAATGTCGGGCCGGAAGCCATGAGGGCGCGCCTTTACGCCTGCCTTGACGCCAATGACGCGCATGAGGGCGTTCATATCCGCCTCATGGTGACCCGCGGCGTGAAGGCGACGCCCTATCAGGACCCGCGCGCGACCATCAGCCCGCCGACGATCGTCATCATCCCTGAATTCAAGACGCCGCTCCCCGAGACGGCGAGCGCCGGGAAGACTCTCTTCACCGTGCATGTGCGGCGCGGGTTCCCCGACGTGCAGGACCAGAAGCTCAACTCCCACTCGAAGCTCAACTGCATCATGGCCTGCATTCAGGCGGCCTATGCCGGCGCCGACGAGGCGCTGATGCTCGACCCCCACGGCTTCGTCGCCACCTGCAATTCGACGCATTTCTTCATCGTGCGGAACGGCGCGCTCTGGACCTCCCCGGGCGATTACTGCCTCGGCGGCATCACCCGCGGCCTGGTGCTTGAACTTGCCCGTGCGAACGGGATGGCGGCTTACGAGAAGAACTTCTCCCTGACCGATGTTTACGGCGCCGAGGAAGCGTTCATCACCGGCACGTTCGCCGGCGTCACGCCCGTCAGCGTCATCGACGGGCGTCGGATCTCGGACGGTCCCGGCCCGATGGTCAAACGGCTGCAGGGACTATACCGAGAGCGGGTCGCCGCGGAAGCCGCGCGCGGGCGCCGACCCTAAATGACCATCCGCATCTCCATGTGGTCCGGTCCGCGCAACATTTCGACGACGATGATGCGCGCTTTCGAGAACCGCCCCGACACAACGGTAATCGACGAGCCCTTTTACGGCGCCTATCTCGCCCGCACGGGCGCGGAGCATCCCCTCCGGGTTGCGACGCTCGCGGAGTGGCCCAAAGATTTTCGCAGCGCTTTGGACTGGATGTCTGATGAGGGCGGCGCCTCTATCCGGTTTTTCAAGCACATCGCCTACCACCTCCCAGCCGACGCCGACCTGTCGTTCCTCCGCGAACACCGGAACTTCATTCTCATCCGCGACCCGAGGCTCATGGTCGCGTCGTTCGCGAAAAAGCATGACGACATAGCGCCGATCGTCGAAAGCTACGGCGTCTGCCGGCGCATTGCGAAGTCATGCGAGCGCGACGGCCTGCCCTGCCCGGCGGTCGACGCGGCCGACATCCTTGCCGATCCGCCGGGCATGATGCGCGCGCTTTGCGCGGCGCTCGACATTCCGTTTACGGAGCGCATGCTCTCTTGGCCGCCGGGACCGCGCCCCACGGACGGTCCCTGGGCGCCGCACTGGTACGACGCGGTCAACGCCTCGACCGGTTTTCGGAAGGCGGCGGCCCCCGAGCCCACGCTCGATCCGGAGCTTGAGCGCATCGCGGCGCTCGCATCGGGGGATTACGATTTTTTCCGTCAACGCCGGCTGCGGACCGGGTAGATGTTCAGTGCAAGGGCGCGTCGCCGTGCCGCGCGGACGCCCATTCCGGCGACAACATCGCGCCAGTGACGCCGAGGCTCTTGAGCGCCTTGCTCCAAGAGTCGCCGGGATTGTCGGCGAAAACGAGCGCGGGGTCCGCTTTTGAATGCACCCAGGCGTTGACGGCGAACTCCGCCTCGAGCTGGCCGCCGGCCCAGCCCGCATGCCCGATGGCGACCAGAAAGCGCGCGGGCGGCGGCCGGTTCCGGCCGCGTCCGCCAATGTCGGCCAGAATTTCGCGCGATGTCGTCACCCCGATGCCGGGACAAATTTCGACGGTCGCCTCGGTTCTGTAATCGAGGGTGTGCAGGACGACCCCGCGCTCGGTCTGCACCGGGCCGCCGAAATAGACGGGGTCTCCGCCGACGCCTTCACGCGGGTCGATGTCGAGCTGCTCGAGAAGTTCCCCGAGTTCGACGTCGCCAAGCGGCTTGTTCACGATGACGCCCATCGCATGATCCTTGTCATGGGCGCACATCAGGATGACGGAATGCTCGAAGCGCGGGTCGCGCATGTTGGGCATGGCGATCAGGAGGTGGCCGGCCACGAAATCCCAGCCCGCCCTTCGCGGCGCGGCGCGCTTCCCGGACTTTGTCTTTCGATCGGTCGCCATCAAACAAAGCTATGGACTCGCCGGGCCGCTGGCAAGCAGGCCGCGAGGACGACTTGACCGCCGCGTGGTTCCGCGCTTGGACCTGAAGTTGCATTCGCGCAACGGGAGAAGATCATGACGATCAAGGTCGGCGATAAGGTGCCTTCGGTTCCGGTGACGCTGGCGACGCCGGACGGTCCGCAAAAGACGGATACGGCCGAGGTTCTCGGCAAGGGGAAGGTGGCGCTGTTCGCCGTGCCTGGCGCCTTCACCCCCACCTGCTCGGCCAAACATCTGCCGGGGTTTGTCGAACAGGCCGAGGCCTTCAAGAAAAAGGGCGTCAGCAAGATCGTATGCATGTCGGTCAATGACGCATTCGTGATGAAGGCGTGGGGGAAGGATCAGAACGCTTTCGGCAAGGTCGAAATGCTTGCTGACGGCAACGCGGATTTTGCTCGCGCGCTCGGCCTCCAGCTTGACGCCAGGGGCTTCGGCATGGGCGAGCGCTCGCAGCGCTTCTCGGCGATCCTTGAAGACGGCGTGGTCAAGAAGCTGAACATAGAAGCGCCGGGCGCGTTCGAAGTGTCGAGCGCCGACTATATGCTGAAGCAGCTTTAGGCCCGAACGAAGCAGAAGCTGCCATTTCCGCCGCCGCGTAACCGCTCCGCGGGTCCAATTTCCGTGCGAGTTTCGCATTCGAAGCGCCTCAAGGCTTGAAAATCGCCTCATGGCGGTTGAATCTGCAAATTGGCGATGTGACGAAGCGGCCCTCGCCGCCTCGACCGCCCGCAGTAGGGGAGTTCGCATGCTGAAGCCACGAGCAATCTGGATGTTGGCCGGGGCTGGGGCCCTTGGCCTCGTCGTGAGCGCGACGGCGCAGACTGATCGGCAGTCGGCCGGATCAGACAAGGCCGCGGCGCCAGTCGACGACGCGCCGATCATCTATCCGCGAAAATCGCGCGTGAAGTCTCCTGCGGCCGCCGCCGTGTCGGCAGAGGGACCCGCGAAATCCGCAGGAGAGGTCGACTGGGGCGCGGTGGATGCCGAGATGCAGAAAGCGGCCGAGGCCGAGGCCGATTTTCAGAGACAGGTGCGCACCATGGAGCTCACCCGCCGGCTGAGCACGGCGGAAAAGGAGAAGATGCGTCCGCGCGACGGCCTGCGATCCGCCTCGGCGCGCCAGTTCCAGCAGGTCTCCGCCGCGGAGGTCGCCGAGACCCGAGTCCCGGTTCTGGCGCCGATGATGCCGGAGCTCGTCAGCACTATGAAGGTCGCGGCGCGGGAGAATTCGTTCACGGCCTTCGCCGACATGGGGGACGGGGATTATGTCGAGGTGATCGGCACGCGCATGCGCGTCGTCGGCGGGACTGAAGAAACCATGGCGATGCGCAAGAAGGCGCGCGCCGCCGCCATGCCGATGCTGGCGTCGCTCAGCGCGCCCTACGAGATCAGCCATCACGAGCAGGGTGTCGATCTCTCGTTCTCCCGTTTCAACGTCGCCTACCAGGTGTCGGTCTACTGCAAGGATCCGGCGGCGGATCCCCACTGCACGGGCGACGAGTTCGTCACCTCGATCGCCGACAGCCTCGCCATTCTCAACCGCAATACAGGAGCGCAGCCATGAAGCGCCAAATCGCCGTCTCGGCGGTCGCCGCCCTCGCCCTTGCTGCTTGCGACACGCCGGGAACCCCCGATAGCCCCGACGACACGCCGCCCCCGGTGGACGACACCGATGATCCGCCGCCCGCTGATGACGATCCGCCGCCGCTCGAGGACGCGCTTGTCGATGAGAACGGCCAGATCTTCAGCTATCATCCGCCGGGCGAGCTTATCCCCGGCAGCGCGCCGCCGACCATCCTCGTCGATACGACGGTCTATGATTCCGCCATCACCTTCCCGGCGGAGGGTCCGGTGTACCTCAACAGCCAGGTCTATATGAGCGGCGGCAGCCAGGCGGCGCTGAACGCCAAAGGCCCGAACCAGTGCGATCCGGAGAACTACAGCTATCCGTGGCGCGACAATTTCTGCGAGAAGCGCGGCCGCGACCAGTATTTCTGCGCCCAGGGCGGGCATACCGGAGTAGACATCCGTCCCGCCACCTGCGCCAAGGAAACCCATTGGGCGCTCGCGCCGGAGGCCGGGGAAATCTACGACATCGGCACCTACGGCGTGCGCCTCATGGCCGATGACGGCACCTGGTACCAATTTCTGCACCTGCAGATGGACGACCTCGCGGTGGTCGAAGGTCAGGAAGTCGTCGCCGGGCAGCGGATCGGCAAGTTCTCGAACGTTTTCTTCGACTCCAACGGCAACCCCGTGCCCACGACCATCCATCTTCATCTCGACATGAAGGAATCCTACGCGCCGACCAATGGCGACCCGCCCTTCATCGACCGCGTCAATCCCTATATGACGCTGGTCAAGGCGTATGAGCGGAAACTGGCTGGCGAGTGACGCGTGCGCTCCGGACGGCGAGGCGCGCGTCAGCCCCGCCGCTCGATCGGGAGCACGTCGCGCTGGGCGACGCCGACATAGTTCGAGAGCGGCCGCACGAGCTTGTTGGCGGCGAGCTGCTCGGCGACATGCGCCGTCCACCCCGTGATGCGAGAGACGACGAAGATCGGCGTAAAGATCGGAATGTCGAAGCCCATAAGGTAATAGGCGGGCCCGGTCGGAAAATCGAGATTCGGATAGATATTCTTTTCACGGACCATCGTCGCGTCGAGGATTCGGCTCATTTCCCATAATTCGCGCGCCTCCGGCGTCCCGATGACGTCGACCATCTTCCTGAAGGCGTCGGTCATGGTCGGGACGCGGCTGTCCCCCTTCTTGTAGACGCGGTGACCGAAACCCATGATGTTTCTTTTAGCTTTCAGCGCGTCAAGCATCCATTTCTCGGCGTTTTTCGCGCTGCCGACCTCCTTGAGCATGTGCATGACGGCCTCATTGGCGCCGCCATGCAGCGGGCCCTTGAGCGAGCCGACGGCGCCCGTCACCGCCGAGTAAATGTCCGACAGCGAAGAGGCGATCGTCCGCGCCGTGAAGGTCGAGGCGTTGAAGGAGTGTTCGGCGTAAAGGGTCATCGAAATGTCGAAGCACTTCACCACCTCAGGCTGCGGCACACGGCCGAAGCACATGTGGAAGAAGTTTTCCGAGAAGCCCAGCGATCTATCGGCCGCGATCGGCGCCTGGCCGTTGCGTACGCGGAAATCGGCGGCCACGATCTCAGGGATCTGCGCGAACATCCGCAGGGACTTCTCGTAGAGGCCCTTGGGCGAGGAATCGTTCGCCGTATTGTCCGCCTGCCCCATGAACGAGATCGCGGTGCGCAGCGTGTCCATCGGATGCGCTTTGGCGTTCAGCATGCCGATCAGCGTCAGCAGCTCGGCTGATATGCCGCGCTCGCGCTTTTCCCCGGCGTTGAAGGCGTCGAGCTGCGCTTTGGTCGGCAGCTCCTTGTTCCAGATGAGATAGGCGACTTCCTCAAACCGGCATTTGGTCGCGAGATCCTGCACGGCGTAGCCGCGATAGGTGAGCGAGTTAGTCTCGGGCATCACCTTGGAGACGGCGGTGTCGTCGGCGACGACCCCGGCGAGGCCGTATTTCACTTCGGATTCGGACATGACGGTTCCCTTGAAAGACAGAACTGCCTAGCCGCCCCCCTTCTTGCCGAGCAAGGGGGGTCGGCTGCGCTTGGGCGAAGTTTCAGCCTGTCAGGCGGCGCGGGCGCGCGGCCCCCGACCACGCCGGCTCCGCCGACGTGCTTCGCCCGACGGCTGGCGCGCTTCGGGAGGCCGAGCGGGCGCCGTTTCCGGCCTCGGCGGAGGATGCTCGCCGCCGGTCGAGCGGCCGTCGACGGCGATCCTCCCCCGGGTCAGGCGCTCAATGTCGCGCAGGAAGCCGCGCTCCGACTCATCGACGAGCGAGAGCGCAAATCCGGCGCGGCCGGCGCGCGCGGTGCGGCCGATGCGGTGGACATACTGCTCAGGCACGTTGGGAATCTCAAAATTCACGACATGGCTAACATCGTCGATATCGATGCCGCGCGCCGCGATATCGGTGGCGACGAGAACGCTTCGGCGCCCTGACTTGAAAGAAGACAACGCCCGCTCGCGCTGCGACTGGCTCTTGTTGCCATGAATGGCCGCGGCCTCGATGCCCGCCGCCGCGAGGCGTTTCACGACGCGGTCGGCGCCATGCTTGGTTCTCGTGAACACGAGGGCGCGCGTGACTGCAGGATCGGCAAGGATGCGCGCGAGCGCCTCCTGCTTGTCGGTCTGTCGCACGAACATCACTCGCTGGTCGATCCGCTCGGCGGTGGTGGCGGCGGGCGCCACGGAGACGCGCGCCGGGTCGTTGAGGTACTGGCTGGCGAGCTCGCCGATCGACTTCGGCATGGTGGCCGAGAAGAACAGCGTCTGCCGTTCTTTCGGCAGCAGGGAGACGATGCGGCGGAGCGCATGAATGAAGCCGAGATCGAGCATCTGGTCCGCCTCGTCGAGAACGAGGATTTCGACCGCGGCGAGCGAGAGCGACTTGCGTTCGATGAGATCGATGAGCCGTCCTGGCGTCGCAACGAGAACGTCGACGCCCGGGTCAAGCAGGCGAATCTGACGGTTGATCGGCGCGCCGCCAAAGACGGTCGCGATCGAGCCGCGAAGATTGCGGCCATAGCTCGCAAACGACTCGCCGATCTGCCCGGCGAGTTCGCGGGTCGGCGCGAGCACGAGCGCGCGGGTCGATCTGCGCGTCAAGGACTTCGGATTGAGCGCGAGGTGGTTGAGAATCGGCAGCGCAAAGGCGGCTGTCTTGCCGGTGCCGGTCTGGGCGACGCCAAGCACGTCGCGCCCATTGAGGGCCAGCGGGATCGTCTCGCGCTGGATCGGCGTCGGCGTAGCATAACCGGAGGCCGCGACGGCCTTGGCGATCGGGGCGGCGAGGTTGAAGGTGGAGAAGTCGGTCACTGTATCTTTGACTTTCATAATCGGTCGCCCCGCGCGAACGGCCTCGCCGCGCGCGTAAGGCGCCTGGGTTTGAAACGACCCGCGTGAAATAGGGCGTAGGGATTGTTTGTCTGAAGAAGGAAGCTTTTGGCGGTTTCCCGCCCGGCGTTCACGCCGCTCCGCTCATGCGCCATGAGACGCAGACAAAGTCCGTATGCGCCTTCCAAAGTAAATAGTCAATGAACGGTCGAAAGCTCCGAAAACCGCCGTTCGCGGAATAAGCTTGATCTCGACACCGTGTGGGTCCATACGACGCACACCTGTGTTTTGGGCCGTTAACCGGGCCTCGTCAGCGCTTCTTAGCTCCTCAACTCATTGGTCGCCTGACGGCGCGGGCGTGCGCGCGCCGAATCAAGCCCCCGTGCAGGGCGCTTGGAACGGAGACGACATGGCTACTGGAAAAGTGAAATGGTACAATTCGCAAAAAGGTTACGGCTTTATCGCGCCGGATGACGGCGGGAAGGACGTGTTCGTCCACGCGACTGCGCTCGAGAGCGCTGGCATCCGCAACCTCAACGACGGTCAGGCCGTCAGCTATGAAACGCAAATGGATCGCGGCAAGACGTTGGCGGCCCAGTTGCGTCTGGTATGACGAACATGTCGTCCACCCACAGGGCGATGGCAGGCCGGAGCGGCGACAACCGCTCCGCAGCCGCACCCCCGCGAGCCCATCGCTACAAGCTCGGCGACGAGGTCACGCTGTCCAGGGGCTTCGGCTATGCGCGGGTTGCCGGCGCCGTCTACGAGATCACGGCCCTGCTCCCGACAGAGCGCATGCTCTTTCAGTATCGCATCAGGTCGAAGAGCGAAGCGTTCTCCCGGGTTGCCACTGAATGCGAACTCGCCCCCCGGCGGGGCGGCCTTGCAACAGAAGGACCTTTCGATGCCCAAGGGTCAGCAGCAGAGCAATCGCGAAAAGCGGAAGCCCAAGCAGGATAAGCCGAAAAAACCGACGGCTGCGGCAAGCTTCAATGCCGCCGCCGGCGCCGGTTTCAAGGTCTCGCGCGGACCCAGGAAATGAGTCGGCATTCCGGACCGAAATCTCCAGGCCAGCGTCAGAGGGCCCTTATCGACAGGGCCGGCGCGCTGGCCGAGGGACTTGCGTTGGCGGCGCGTCAGGCGGCCGACCGTCGCGAGAAGACGGCGCGCCTCAGAAAACTGCGCGAGGATCGTGATCTCGCGGCCAAGAAAGACTGAGCATGCACGCCGAGATGCGGACCAGCGTTGCGACGGTTCACGCGCTTTTCTCGAAAATCTCCCGGCCAATCAGCATGCGTCGGATTTCCGACGTTCCAGCGCCGATCTCATAGAGCTTGGCGTCGCGCAGCAGCCGCGCCGTCGGATAGTCATTGATGTAGCCATTGCCGCCGAGAAGCTGGATGGCGTCAAGCGCGACTTCGGTCGCGCGTTCGGCCGCGAAGAGGATGCAGCCCGCGGCGTCCTGGCGCGTGGTCTCGCCCCGATCTGACGCTGCGGCGACCGCATAGACGTAAGCCTTCGACGCGTTCATGGCGGTGTACATGTCGGCGAGCTTGCCCTGCACGAGCTGGAAGGTGCCGATCGGCTTGTCGAACTGCCGGCGCTCGTGGACGTACGGAATGACGACGTCGAGCGCGGCCTGCATGATGCCGAGCGGACCGCCGGCGAGCACGGTGCGCTCGTGGTCAAGGCCGCTCATCAACACGCGGACCCCCTCCCCGACCTTGCCGACGATGTTCTCGGCGGGAACCTCGCAGTCCTCGAAAACGAGCTCGCCGGTATCGGAGCCGCGCATGCCCATCTTGTCGAGCTTCTGGGCGGTGGAGAACCCCTTCATCCCCTTCTCGACGATGAAGGCGGTGATGCCTTTCGGCCCGGCGTTCGGATCGGTCTTGGCGTAGACAACGGCTATATCAGCCTGCGGCCCGTTGGTGATCCACATCTTCGAGCCGTTAAGAATGTAGCGATCGCCCTTGCGCTCGGCGCGCAGTTTCATGCCGACGACGTCGGAGCCGGCGCCTGGTTCCGACATGGCGAGCGCGCCGAGATGCTCGCCCGAGACGAGCTTCGGCAAATACTTGGCCTTCTGCGCCTTGGTGGCGTTGAGCGTCAGCTGGTTCACGCACAGATTGGAATGGGCCCCGTAGGAAAGACCGACGGCGCCCGAGCCGCGCGAAATTTCCTCCATCGCGACCACATGGGCGAGGTAGCCGAGTCCGGACCCGCCATATTCCTCCTCGGCGGTGATCCCGAGAAGGCCGAGGGCGCCGAGTTCGGGCCAGAGTTCGCGCGGAAAGGTGTTGGAGCGGTCAATTTCCGCGGCGCGGGGGCTCAGTTTGTCGTCCACCCATCGGGCGACCGCGTCGCGCATTTCCTCGATCTCGGGATCGAGCCCGAATTTGAACTGGACCACCGAATTGCGGGCCATGGCCGTCTCCTCGTCGACTTCTTTCTTTGTTCATCCGGATAGGCTGGAGGACCGCCGCCGGGCAAGGCGATTGCGCGCTTCCGATTTTGTTAATAATTGCCGCGACTTGAGTGGACGAGCCCCGGGCGGTCCCTTCATTGGCCGGGCCGCCGAAATCGGCTATCGGGATCACAATCGCGAGAACCGACCGAATGACAGATCAGGAAGACGCCGCCGAAATCAGACCTCCTCGGGCGGACCGCCTGCGCCTGCAGGGCGTGCTGGAAGGAGCGGCGCCTGCCGGAGTCCAAATCGCGGAGGCGGCGCCCCGTCGGCGCAACTGGGAATTGCTCGCCCGCCAGATGGTGTTCGGCACGCGGCTGTTCGCCGTGTTCTTTCTTTTCGCCGCGTTGATGGGGGTCCCGCTCGGGAAGTTCCTCGCCCATCAGAAGACCACCGGTAGCGCCGCCGGATTCGACTATCTCGGCGCCCTCGACTTTTCTGTGTTTGTGATCGGCGCCTGCATCCCGATCCTCATCATTCTGATCGGCTACGTCATGTCGCGCCTCATGCAGATGCTGGGCGCCGCTGAAGACATCGCAACCTCGGCCCGCCACTTCATCCATCCTGACGAATCGGCGGCCGAAAACGCCAAGAATGTCGGGCTCGTGGTGCGCGATCAGATGAAGGCGCTCAATGTCGGCCTGGACGGCGCGCTGAACCGCCTCGCTTCCGTCGAAGCGATGATCCGCAAGCACGTGACCGCGATCGAAGCGGCGGGCGCGCAGATCGAGCAGCAGGCGACCGGTGCGGTCTCGCGGGTCGCCGAGGAGCGCGTGCGCCTCATCGAATTGACCGAACACCTCAACACGCAAGCGGATGCGTTCGCCCGCGCTATCGCGGAGAAGGCCCGCGCGTCGATCGACGCCCTGCATACCGCCGACAATGTCGCAGCGAAGGCGGAAAGCCAGCTCGAAGAGCGTCTTGGGCGACTCGACGCGGCGGCGCGTCAGGCGCTCGAGAGCTTCAATGCGCTGTGCGCGGCCCTTTCCAGCTCTCATCAGAGCATCGCGGACGCCGCCGGGCGGATCGACGCGGCCGCGCTCGAGGCCAAAGCCGCCAGCGAAAGAGCTGCGAAGGTCGCCGACGCCGCCGCAGAAGACGCTGCGCGCAACGCCGCCAATGTCGGCGCGTCGGCCGCACGAGCGGCGGACGAGGCCAAGCGCGCCGCCGACGCCGCGATCCAGTCTTCGACGCTGGAAGCCGAGCGCGCCGCCCGCGCCGCCTATGAAGCGGCGGAGCGCGAAGCCTCGCGCGTCGCAGAGGTTGCCGGGCGCCTTCTCGGCGACGTGCGCAAGTCGACCGCCGACCTCATCGGGTCAGTGGCCGCCGATACTGACAAGGCGCAGACTTTCGCAGCCCGGCTGACCGACGCGGCGAAGGCCTCGATCGAAGCCTCGCACCTTGCGTCTGCGGAACTCATCAAGACGCGAGAGCAGATTGCGAAAGACAGCGAGGCCGCGCTCGCCGCCGCCGAAGCGGCCGCCGCCAAATCCGAGGCGCGCAACAAGGCGCTTGCCGAGGCGCGGGCGGCGCTCGACGCGGAGAACGCGAGGCTGGAGGCGCTGATCGCCGAGCAGCGGGAACGCGCTGACCGTCTCGCGGACGCCATCGCCTCGCAGACCGAGCGCCTCTCCAAGCTTGCCGAAGCGCAACTGCGCGAGCAGGAAGCGCATATGCGCCTCCAGGCGCAGGCGCGGCTCAAGGCCCAGGAAGAAGAAGCCGCGCGCGCCCTAGCGCTTGCTGAAGCCCGCGCCGAAGCAGAGCGCAAGGCCGTCGAAGCCGAACGTCAGGCCAGGGAGGAAGCGGCGCGTCGGGCGCGCGAAGAGGAAGAAATGCGTATCGAAGCGGCGCGGCTGGAAGAAGCCGACCGCGCGGCGAAGGCGGCCGAAGCCGAGCGCAAGGAGAGGGAGGAAGGCGAAGCACGCGCCAAGGCCGAGAAGGCTGCAAAGCCGTCGCTCGTGGAGCGCGCGATGAAAACCGCCAATGGCGACGGCGTTCTCAATCTCGACAAGACCGTGCGGCCGTCGAAAAGGGCCGACAACTACAAGCCGCACGCCAATGGCGCGTCCAAAGTTGAGCCGCCGCTCACTCTCTCGGAGGAGAACGCAGCCGGCAAGCGCGGCAAGGACAAGGTCAGCTGGCGCGAGATACTCGACAAGACCGACGAGGCCGAGCCGCTCGACCTCGCCGCCGCGAGCAAAAGCGACGCGGGGAGCGAGTCGATCCGCATCATCGGGGAACTGCAGGCGTTTACGCTCAGCCTTGAGACGAGGCTCTACGGCGACCCGCCGCCGGCGCTCAAGGAGCGCTTCGACCGCGGCGACCGCAATGTCTTCGCCAACCGGCTGCTGCGGCTTAACGAGGCCGACGTGAAGCGCCGGATACGCATGGAGGCCGACAAGGACCGCGCCTTTGAACGCGACATCCACGGCTTCCTGCAGGGCTTCGAGAAACTGCTTGAGGATGCGACCGGATCGGCCACCGCCGACGAGGATCTCGAGGAATATCTCTCCTCGCCGCTGGGCCGCGTCTATCTGCTCATCGGCGCCATGGTCGGATATTTCGCCTGAGGGCGGATCTCAGCGATAAGGCGCGTCAAGCTCCAGATTCTTCGCGATCTCCCGCTCCCAGCGGTCGCCATTCGCGAGCAGCTTCTCCTTGTCGTAGAAAAGTTCCTCGCGCGTCTCGGTCGCGAATTCGAAGTTCGGCCCCTCGACGATGGCGTCGACCGGGCAGGCTTCCTGGCAGAAGCCGCAATAGATGCATTTCGTCATGTCGATGTCGTAGCGCGTCGTGCGGCGAGAGCCGTCGGCGCGCGGCTCGGCCTCGATGGTGATCGCCTGGGCCGGGCAGATCGCCTCGCACAGCTTGCAGGCGATGCACCGCTCCTCGCCGTTCGGATAACGGCGCAGCGCGTGCTCGCCGCGAAAGCGCGGCGACAAGGGCCCCTTCTCGAAGGGGTAATTGATGGTCGCTTTCGGGCGCACGTAGTACTTCATGGCGAGCGCGAACGCCTTCACGAAGTCGAGCAGCGCGAAACCCTTGATGGCCTGGACGAGGCGCGACATTCAGTTTCTCCAGCTCTGGAAGTGCTCGGCGAGTCCGGGGAAGGCGATCAGGACGCCCGCCGTCAGCACCACCCAGAAGAGCGAAAACGGCAACAGGATCTTCCAGCCGATGCGCATCAACTGATCGTAGCGATAGCGCGGCACGATCGCCTTCACCATCGCGAACAGGAAGAAGAAGAACACCACCTTGAGGCAGAACCACAGCACCGGCACGCTCTCGAGCGGCGCCCACGGGATCGGCGAATGCCAACCGCCGAAGAAGAGGATCGTCAGCATGGCGCACATCAGCACGATGTTGGCGAGCTCGCCGATCATATACATGAGGAAGAGCGTCGAGGAGTACTCGACCTGATAGCCGGCGACGAGTTCGCTCTCGGCCTCGGGGAGATCGAAAGGCGGCCGGTTCGTCTCGGCCAGCGCCGAGATGAAGAATACGACGAACATCGGGAACAGCGGAATGAAATGCCAGTTGAGGATGCCGCCGCCGCGGTTCTGGCTTTCGACGATGTCCGAGAGATTGAGCGAGCCGACGAGCAGCAGCACGGTGATGATCACGAAGCCGATCGAGACTTCGTAGGACACCATCTGCGCGGCAGAGCGGAGCGAGCCGAGGAACGGATATTTCGAGTTCGACGCCCAGCCGCCAATGATGATGCCGTAGACGCCGAGCGAGGAGATCGCGAAGAGATAGAGGATGCCGACATTGATATCGGCGGCGACCAGACCGGGCCCCACCGGAATGACGGCCCAGGCGATCAGCGCCAGGACGAAGGTGATGAGCGGGGCGATGACGAACAGCGCCTTGTTGGCGCCGGCCGGAATGACGATTTCCTTGAAGACGAACTTCAGCAGATCGGCGAAGGACTGGAGGAGCCCGAAGGGCCCCACCACGTTCGGGCCTTTCCTCATCTGCACCGCCGCCCACACCTTGCGGTCGAAATACATGAGGAAAGCCTGGGCCAGCAGCAGCGTCAGCAGCAGCGCCAGCGCCTGAATGACCGTCGGCGCAAGCCAGCCGATCCACCCCTGATCGGTCGGCCGGCTGGAAAGAAACGTCCAGATGTTTTCCATGGGGCTGGCTCTTAGGGCGGTTGGAGACCTGAGGGAAGCGGGGCCCATCCTCTAAATCGACAGACGCCCGTGCTTGACGGCATGGCGGAAGGGGCCGGCCGACGCTAACAGGGTTCAGACTTAGCAGGAGACGCTTCATGAGCCGCGCCAGCAGCTTCGCCATCGCCGCCATCCTCGCCCTCGTCGGCTGCGGCAAAAAAGAAGCCGCCCCCGAGGGCGGCGCGCCGGCGGCCGAGGCCGCTCCAGCCGCCGCGGCTGAAGCCCCCCTTCTCCGGCTCTACGCCATGGAATGCGGCCGCATCGACGTTCTCGATCTCGGCGTCTTCGACCTAGGCGGCGCCTATGCCGGCCAGACGAAATCCTTGATCGACACCTGCTACCTCGTTCGCCATCCCGCCGGCGACCTTCTCTGGGACGCGGGACTCCCGGACTCGATCAACGCGGCGCCGGACGGCGTCACCGAGGGCGCCTTCAGGATCACGGCGCCAAAGACGCTCGTCGGCCAGCTCGCCGACATCGGACTTCAGCCGGCGGATGTCGAGTTTTTCTCCGCTTCGCATTCCCATTTCGACCATGTCGGGAACGCGAACTTGTTCGCAGCCGCGACCTTCATCGTGCAGAAGGCGGAGCGCGCCTTCATGTTCCGCGACGAGGCCCGCGCCAATGCCCAGGAGTTCGCAAGCTACAGCGCGCTCGAAAACGCCCCGGCGCGGGAAATCGAAGGCGATCACGACGTCTTCGGCGACGGCAGGGTGAAGATCGTGTCGATGCCTGGCCACACGCCCGGTCATTCGGCGCTGCTGGTGACGCTGGCAAACGCCGGCCCCGTGCTTCTGACCGGCGATCTCTACCATTTCACGGAGGCGCGCGAGAAGCGCACAGTTCCGACCTGGAACACGGACCCGGAGGAGACGCGCCGCTCCATGGAGAAGTTCGAGGCGCTTGCCGCGAAGATCGGCGCGCGCGTCGTCATCCAGCACGAACCTGCGGACTACGACGCGCTCCCAAAGGCGCCGGAATATCTCGACTGAGGGTCGGCGAAGGGTCAGTCGCCGGCGCAATTCTGGTCGAGCGCATAGCGCGCATAGCGGTTGGTAGACCCGGCCGCGAACGCCCCAAGCTCGACGAGCTGCGCGGCGAGGGTCCCGAAAGAGCTATTGTCCCGATCCAGAATGATCGTCGTGACGCAATGGCCCCTCAGCAGCGCCGTAAGGTTCGTCGAAGCCAGCGGCGCCCTGCCGTTCACCCAGTCATGCAAGGTCATGCGCCAGTCGAGATCGCCGGCGGGCGCGCGGGACCGCTGCTGCTCCAGATAGTCGGCGCGCACATAAACGAGGCGCGGCGCGGCTTCGAACGTCGGCAGCCAGCGCGCGACGTCCGCCGCGGCCAGAACGCGGCCGCTCCCAGCCTCCTGCGCCGCCTCGACCGCGGCGCCATAGGCGGCGTCGTCCGTCTTCAACGGCGAGAACCCGAATGATGCAACGTGCAAGGATGAAACCGGGCTGACGGCCAGTCCCAGCGCCGCGACGACGGCGGCCGGTCTGGCGACCCGCGCCGCCCAGGCGGTTAGCGTCATCGCGCCGACGGCGAGCAGCATCGGGAACGGCGCCGCCCAGAACAGGCGGAAGCTCAGATTGCCGGTGACGTAGTCGGAGTAAAGGTCCCACAGCGCCGGATTGACTGCGAACAGGAAGAACGCGCCTGCATAGAGCGTCGCAAAACGCCAGCGCCGGTCGACAAGGGCGGCGAGCGCCGCAAGCCCTGCAGCGCCGACAAAAATCGCGAGCAGAATCTTGTTGCTGAACAGCGACCACACCCCCGTCTCGATCGGCGCGTCGAACTTCTGCATCGGCGTCGGAGGGTCGGTCGCGAGGAGCACGAGCCCGATCAGAAGATTATAAGCGGATGTTGCGAGGAAGAGCGCGGGAAAGAGCCGATCCGTCGTCGTCGCTGGTCTCCCGAAGTCGAAAAAGCGGGCCGCGCAGACGAGGCCCATGGCGAGGGGCGCGAGATAGATCGCATTCGCCGTCGCGCCGAGAGCGGAAATCTGAAGGCCCATCGTAAGAAAAGCGCCGGCCCCAGACCTCCGACGCAGCGCGGCGTAAGTTACGAAAAAGAGCAGCGGCGCCAGAATCGAGACCCACACCGCCTTGCCGTGAAAGAGGCGCACGATTCCGTGCAGGCCGTAGCTCTGGAACGACCAGCCGAGGCCGACCAGAAGCAGGACGTAAAGCAAGGCGCCCCACAGCCAGTCGCGCCGGAAAAACGCGAAGAACATCACATAGGCCGCCGAGGCGAGCATGACGCACCACAGCGCTGGCAGCACGGCGTGGGCGACGACGATCACCGGAAGGCCCGTGACGGCGGAGAGCGCGGCGGCGAGAGTAGGGAGCGCCTCGACCTTGTAGTTCGAGCCGAGCAGCGGCCAGCCGGTCTCGCCGAGCGTCGTGTCGCCCGCGAATAGCGGACCCTGCGCGTTTTTCAGCCCGACTGGCAGGTTGAGATAGAAAGCATCGTCGCCGTCCGGCGCGCTTGAGAAGAAGTAGAGCGAGGCAATAGTCGCAAGCAGAAGGCCGAAAGCGAGATGGCGCGGCCCCGAGCCCTGGCCCAACCCCGGGGCCACCGCGCCGCCCCTTCCCGACAGCGCCAGCGCAAGAACCGCGCACGCGACGATGCTCGCCCATAGCGGCGTGAATTCGCTGGTTTTGACGAACCAAATGCCGGCGGCGGCGATGATCGCGCCAGGGGCGATGATGACCGCCAGTCGCTGTCGTCCGAGGCTTCGCGGATCGACCGGCGCGCCGACCAGTTCGAGGCCGGGATCGGCGAGGAGATCGAAGGCCCGCCGCCGCACGCGCCACCCGGCGTAAGCGCCGATGACGCCCAGCGCGAAAGCGCCCCAGAGCGAACCGAAGCCGAGGCCCGCCAGCGCGGCGATATTCGAGCCGACCGTCCAGCCGGCAAAAAAGCCGAAGACGATCAGCAGGCTGATCAGCGGACAGCGGAGCATGCGTCAGCTGGTGTTGGTGACCACGACGCCGACGGCGATCAACGCGGCGCCGACGAAAAAGCGCGCCGACATGGGTTCACCGTAGGAGAAATGCGAAACGATCGGCACCAGCACGAAACCGATCGCCATCAGCATGTAGGCCCGGCTCAAGGGCAATTGCCGCAGAGCGAGAACCCAGAAGATCGTCGCCGCGCCGTAGATGGCGGCCGCCAGCATGAAATAGAGGAGCGCCTCCGGATTCCTGACCGCCTGCGATAAAGGCTGCCCCGCAATCGCAAGGGCGACCTTTTTGAAAAGGAATTGACCGGCCATGATGGCGATCACGGCCGTGAGAGCAAACGCGTAAGCGAGCGTCGCTGTCATGCCGCCGCCTTGCGAAAAACGACGGTCGCGTAGCGATTCTTGAAGCCGTGAACGAGGGTCGCCTTAAGGCGCAGCAGCAGCTTGTCGGGGCGCCGCAGATAGAAAGCCGCGAGACTTGGCCGCGCATCCGCCATGCGCTTATCGGTCTTGAACGCAACCGCGAACGGCGAGAACGGCTGATCCTGATAAAAGGTTTTCTCAGGCGCAAACCCGGCCTCGACCATCATCTTCAGAAACGATCTTTCGGAGAAGTCGTGTAGATGGTGGGGATTGCCGTCGACCGACGGCGTGATCGGCACGGACGCGACGAGAACGCCGTCCGGCGCGAGAAGCTGCGGCAGCCTCCGCGCATAGCCGCGCGGGTCTGGCAGATGTTCGATCGTCTCGAGAGACACGATGGTGTCGTAGGGGGCTCCGTCCGAGTAGGTCATGGCGTCGGCGTTGAGAAATCGCGTCCGCGGGCCTGAATATCTTCGCGTCGCATAGGCGATCGCTTCGGCGCTGAGGTCAACGCCGGTGACGCTGGAGACGTCGGGCCTCAGCTCGGCGATTCGCGCCGACCCGTAGCCGACGCCGCACGCCATATCGAGAACGCGCGGTCCGTTCGCCGCCGCCGCTGCGAAGTCATAGCGCTCAAGATGCAGCTTCAGCGTTTCAAGACCCGTCGCGGTTTCGTCGCGAATGTCGTCCGGCACGAGTCGTTCAAGGGTGCTCGCATCCATCGGGGCGCCTCTATTTCGGTCCGGGGTCGCCGGGCCGGCGGGCGTCGCGGATCGCGAGGTAGCGCGCGATTTCCGTCAACTGGCGTTCGACCTTGCGCTCATGGATCATGTTGCTGAGAATGAACAGCAGCAGCACCAGCGTAGAAACGTAACCGACGAGGTCGGCGCCGCGCCCGATGCCGATAACATTCGCGACGGCGGTCAGATCGTCCGGGCGCCATATGAAATAGATGGCGAGCAGCAATATGGTCAGCAGACCGATCTTGAGGAAGCGCCAGGAAAACCCGCGCAGAAGCACGAGCGCGGCGGCGCCGCCGAGCAGCGCGGTCGCGAACAGCTGGAAGATCATCGGATGAGCCTCCCCCAGACAAGTTCTTCAAGGATCCGCACCGCGTTGCCGAGACGCTGGCCCTTGGCGAGCGAATAGGCCGTATATACGATGGTGACCGGCTCCTCGGCCCATTTTAGACGCTTCTCCGCGATGATTTCCAAGATTTCCGAAGCGTGCGCCATCCGGTCCTGCGTGAGCTTGATTTTCATCGCTGCGTCGCGCCGGATCGCGCGCAGCCCGTTATGCGTGTCGGTGAGCTTCAGCCCGGTCGTCACGTTGGTGAAGATTGTTCCCGCCTTGAGCACCAGGCGGCGCACGGCGCTCAGGTTTTCCGCCGCCCCCAGGAAGCGCGAGCCAAGGACAATGTCGAGGTCGTCGCGGTCAAGGCGCTCCACCATCCTGAGCGCGTCCTCGAGGCGGTGCTGACCGTCCGCGTCGAAGGTGACGATGTGGGTCGCGCCCTCTTTCAGCGCATAGTCAAGTCCGGTTTGAAGCGCCGCCCCCTGCCCGCGATTAAGCGGCATGCGGAGTACATGAGCCCCCGCGGCGTGCGCGGCGAGCGCGGTGCCGTCGCTCGAGCCGTCGTCGACGACGACGACGGAGCCATGCGGGAGAATCGCGGCCGCAACCTCGCCGATGCGCGACCCTTCGTTAAAGGCGGGAATGACGAACCACAGGCGCCGCGCCCCCGCATCTTTCGGCGCGGGCTCGCGCTCGTTAACTTTCGGCGCTTCGGACACCGGGGCGCCTCCTTAAACTTCCCGCAAACGTGCGGCCTTCCAATGCAGCAAGGAGGGCGCCAGGGCAAGTGACCGGCCGCGGCCCCGGTTCACCGCGTCAGCGGCTTGTACTTGATCCGGTGCGGAATTTCGGCGGCGTCGCCGAGGCGACGCCTCTTGTCTTCCATATAATCGGCGAAATTGCCCTCGAACCACTCGACGTGGCTGTCCCCCTCGAAAGCGAGGATGTGCGTCGCAATGCGGTCCAGGAACCAGCGGTCGTGGCTGATGATCACGGCGCAGCCGGCGAAATCCTCGAGCGCGCGCTCAAGCTCGCGCAGAGTGTCGACGTCGAGATCGTTGGTCGGCTCGTCGAGCAGCAGGAGGTTCGCTCCCTCCTTAAGCATCTTGGCGAGGTGGACGCGGTTTCGTTCGCCTCCGGAGAGATTCGCCACCTTCTTCTGCTGGTCGCCGCCCTTGAAGTTGAACCACGAGACATAGGCCCGGCTGTTCACCTCGCGGTCGCCGAGCTTGATGATGTCGAGACCGCCGGAGACTTCCTCCCAGACGTTCTTGGTCGCGGAGAGCGAGTCCCGGCTCTGGTCGATGTAGCCGATCTTCACCGTCTCGCCGACGCGCAGGGCGCCGTCGTCCGGCTTCTCCTGGCCCGTCAGCATGCGGAAGAGCGTCGTCTTGCCTGCGCCGTTCGGGCCGATGACGCCGACAATGCCGCCGGGCGGCAGCTTGAACGAGAGGTCTTCGAACAGCAGCTTGTCGCCATAGGCCTTCTTGAGGCCCTCCGCCTCGATGACGACGCCGCCGAGGCGCGGACCGGGCGGAATCTGGATCTGCGCGGTCGTGATCTCTTCGCGACCGGCCTTGGCGAGCAGTTCGTCGTAAGCCTTGAACCGCGCCTTCGATTTCGCCTGGCGGGCCTTGGGCGAGGCGTTGATCCATTCGACCTCGCGGTCGAGCGTTTTCTGCCGGTTCGCCTCCTCGCGCTCCTCCTGGGCGAGGCGTTTGCGCTTCTGATCGACCCAGCTGGAGTAATTGCCCTGGTAGGGAATGCCGCGGCCGCGATCGAGTTCGAGGATCCACCCCGTCACATTGTCGAGGAAATAGCGGTCATGCGTCACCAGCAGTACGGCGCCCGGATATTCCTTGAGGTGATTTTCGAGCCAGGCGACGCTTTCAGCGTCGAGATGGTTGGTCGGCTCGTCGAGCAGGAGGAGGTCCGGCTTGGAAAGAAGAAGCCGCGCCAGCGCGACCCGCCGCTTCTCCCCGCCCGAGAGTTTGTCGACCGGCCAGTCCCCGGGCGGACAGCGCAGGGCGTCCATGGCCATTTCGACCTTCGACTCAAGGTCCCAGGCTCCCAGCGCGTCGATCTCCTCCTGTAGCCTCGACATCTGCTCCATGAGTTCGTCGGAATAGTTTTCGCCCAGCTCGGCCGAGATCCGGTTGAACTCGTCGATCTTGGCCTTGGTCTCGCCGACGCCCTCAAGGACGTTCTCGAAGACGGTCTTTGAGGGATCGAGCTGCGGCTCCTGGGGCAGAAACCCGACACGCGCGCCGTCCGCGGCATAGGCCTCGCCGGTGAATTCGGAATCGAGCCCGGCCATGATGCGCAAAAGCGTCGATTTCCCCGCCCCGTTCACCCCGACAATGCCGATCTTGGCGTCGGGATAGAATTGCAAATTGATGTTTTCAAAGACCTTTTTGCCGCCCGTATAGGCTTTGGTGAGGCCTTGCATGAAGTAGATGTACTGGTATTTCGCCATGTCGATTCGTGCTGGAGAGATTGTGCCGGGCCGGTCGGCGGAACCCTAGGAGAATTGGGGAGCGCCTCTTATCGCGGGAAGCGAGGCGTTTCAACGCGGCTTCAAGGCCTGGGACCGTTTGCGCCCCGACCGACCGCCTCTATATAGGGGGACGGGAAGCGAGCGGGGATCGCGAGATGGCAGGGTACGTCGAAAAGTCATTGGCGGGCGACGAGCACATAGTCTACCGGGCCCACTTCAACTGGACCTACAGCTTTTTCCCGGTCTTCTGGTTCGCCCTCGGCAGCGCGCCGGTCGCCATGTACCTGATGATCATGGCCCGAGGGGTCGCCTATGAGGATCTTCGGGTCGGCTGGATCATTACCGGGATCGGTTTCGCCATCGGCTCCCTGATCCTCCTCATCCACATCATCAACCTGATGACGACCGAGATCGTCATCACCAACTACCGGCTGGTCTACAAGACAGGCTGGATCGCGCGGAACACCCAGGAGGTCAGCCTCGCCAATATCGAGGAAATGACGCTCACCCAGACTTTTTGGGGTCGCATTCTCGGTTTCGGCAAGCTGATCGTGCGCGGTACTGGCGTCGGGGTGATCGAACTTCCGAACCTTGACGACCCGCTTATTGTCCGCAAGAAAATCGAATCCGCCCGGGCCTCGATCCGTAGCGGCAAGCACTGAGGCCGCAACGGCCGCGCCGGGCGGCGGACGGTCCTGGTCTGGACCGCGCGACGCCCGGGGCGTTCCCCACTATCCTCCGGAGCCGGCCGCGCGATCCGGCCGGCCTGGCGCTACTTCGCTTTCTCCTGCTTCTTGCCGGCGACGAAAACCTCGCCGGAGCCGAGGTGAACAAGCCGCCCCTGAAGCGCGCCGACGTGAACTTCCGACGAGCCGTAGAGCTTCAGCTCCGGCTGGACCGCCGTTCCTCTGAAATGCACCGTGCCCGAACCGTCGATGATCGCCTTCAGGCGATCCGCTTTCCCGGCGGCGACCGATACGTCGCCGGATCCCGCGATGCGGGCCGTCAGCGGACCGTCAAGGCTGGTCGCGCGTACGTTCCCTGAACCCGCGATCGACACGTCAAGCATGCCGTCGATCGGCCCGAGCACGACGTCGCCCGGACCGGCAATATCGACATCAACTGTCGCGGCGCTTCCAGCCTTCACGTCGGCGTCGCCCGAAACGTCGATCTCAAGGCCCGATCCGACATCGCCGACGATGAGCCGGCTCCCCGAGAGGACGCCGATCGAAGCCATCTCGACCGCGCCGGTCTCGCCATAAACATAGCAGGCGTCGAGATCGAGCGGACCCTCGAGGTCGCCCATGGTCAGCTTCATGCGGGCATCGACAAAGGTCGCGGCGCCCTTGCGCGGCATGGAGACGACGATCGTCGGATAGTCGGCGAAGAAGGCGTCATCGACCGGCGGACCGTCGGACATCGTGCGGTCATGACGCAGATTCACTTCGCGGCGGATTCGATCGTTGCAGCAGTCGTGGTGATCGTCGTCCTTCCAGCGCTCGCCCTTCACGGTGACCAGGCCGTCCTTCATCATCAGGTCGACCGGCTTATGGGTTTTGCCCTGGCGGATCACGACTTCAATCTCGGCGCCGGCCGTCGTCGTAACCTCGACCTTGCCTGTCACATCCTGGAACAGAATCTTGTTCGCCGTGAATCGTTCGGCGCTCGCGGGAGCGGCCGCAAAGGCGAGCGCGGCAAGGCTGATGGCGAACAAACTGGCTCTCATGACCTACTCCCTCAATGCGCCGCACGATCTTAACCAAGACGCCGGCGCCGACGAATTCTCTGGCACGTCGAAACAGCAAGAACTGCGCCGCGCCAAAGCGCCGGGCGAAAAAGTGGAATCACCGGTTTTTAGAAACCGGGCGCGACCACAAAATACCGGGACCGGCTGGCGATGCGCATTGTCGCCCGCCGGTCTAGGGCGCGCTTCGCGAAGCCCCGGTTTCATCGATCAGTTTTTCCACGGCGGAGCGCACCGGCGCATCCGGCGGCAGCACTTCGAGGAGCCGTCTCCAGCGCGCGACGGCCGTTGTCGCGTCGCCGGCGGCGCGCGCCGCCTCGCCCTCAAAATAGAGAGCCATCGGATCATCAGGGTCGAGCGACTTCAGCTTCCCTATGGCGCGAGCGACCTCCGCTTCCCGACCCCCGCCCGGCCCCTGCGCCATCAAGGCCGCTGCATAGGCGCGCCAATCGTCGACGCCGCCCTCGACCCGATTCAACAGCTCGCGGAGGGCGTCTGCGGATTTCGCCTGCTCGCCGAGGACGGCATACGATCTCGCGAGCATGCGCCAACCGTCAGCGTCTTCGGGGTTTTCACCGAGGCGCGCCGCAAGGCTCTCGACCATCCCGCGAATGGCGGCGGCCTGCTGGTCCGGCGCCATCTCGGCGATCGACCTCGGGCCCGGAGGGAGAACGGAGCGTCCGATCAGTTCCGGCGCGCCGACGGCGAGGTAAACGAACGCGCCGACCAGCGGCGCCGCTCCCGCGAACGCGAACGCCGCCAGCCTCGCTCCTCTGGAGACGGCTTCGGCGGTCGGCGCGACATTTGCAGCCAGGGCCGCTCGCTTCGCCTCGATGATCGCTTCCGCCGCTTCCGCCTCGCCGAGGAAGCCGGAGGCCCGGTCGCGTTGAATCGCGCCGAGGCGTTCGGCGAGAACGCCGGGCGCGGGTTCCATCGTCGTGCCCCGGGTCGGGACAATCGCCACAACGCAAGCCCCGCC
>JACADZ010000170.1 GCA_013389105.1 Parvularculaceae bacterium
ACAAGGTCAAGGCATGCGGCGAGGCGGGCATCCACTCCGAGCTGTACGAGCTGCCGGACAGCGCGGCGGAAGAAGAGGTGCTGGACCGGATTCGGGCGCTGAACGCCGACTCGAAGATCCACGGCATCCTGGTGCAGCTGCCGCTGCCCGCGCAGGTGAGCGAGCAGAAAGTGCTGGAGACCGTCGCCGTCGCCAAGGACGTCGACGGCTTTCACGTCCAGAACGTGGGGAGCCTGGTGGTCGGCAAGCCCGGCTTCGCGCCCTGCACCCCGGCCGGGTGCATGGCGATGCTGGATAGCATCGGAGCGCAGCTGGAGGGCAGGGAAGCCGTCGTGGTCGGGCGCAGCAACATCGTCGGCAAGCCGATGGCGATCATGCTCCTTCAGCGCAGCGCCACCGTCACGGTCTGCACGTCGAAGACGCGCGACCTGACCAGCCACACCCGCCGCGCCGACATCCTGGTCGTCGCCACGGGCAAGCCACGCATGGTGACCGGCGATATGATCAAGCCGGGCGCGGTGGTCATCGACGTGGGCATCAACCGCCTTCCCGACGGCAAGCTGTGCGGCGACGTGGATTTCGACTCGGCACGCGAGCGGGCCGCCTGGATCACGCCCGTTCCCGGCGGCGTGGGGCCGATGACCATCACCATGCTGCTGTCCAACGCCGTGCTCGCCGCCGAGCGTGCCTGCGTTGCTGATTCTTAGCCGATAGCGGCTGCTTCCGCAGCTGCATTGCCCCCACCACCCCAACCCTCCCCCGCGCGCGGGGGAGGGCGAGGGAGGGGGCGCGACGGTGCGGAAGGTATGAACCGGAGTACGCCACGAACAAGACCTCAGCGAGGGTGCCGCCCCGCGGCGGTCGGGTCGTGCACAGTGCAGGTTGCCTGATCCAGGTCAAAAACCGTCCGGGGGCTCGTCGTATTCTCTGTGAGCACCATGATTGGAACGAGCATGCCTTTCCTCGACCGAATCGACGCGGCGAAGAAGCTGGTCGCCAGACTCCACGCCTACAAGGGGCAGAATCCGCTCGTGCTGGGCATCCCGCGCGGCGCGGTGCCGATGGCCAGGCTCATTGCCGAGCAGCTGGACGGCGAGGTGGACGTGGTGCTGGTGCGCAAGCTGCGCGCGCCCGGCAACCCGGAGTTCGCGGTCGGAGCGATCGAGGAAAGCGGGTGGGCTTTCATCGCGCCGCACGCGCGCTCGGCGGGTGCGGACGACGCTTACCTGGAGCGCGAAAAGCAGGCCCAGATGGAGACCATCCGCAAGCGCCGGACCGAGTATACGGCGCATCGGCCGCGCATCGACCCGGCGGGCATGATCGTGATCGTCGTCGACGACGGTCTGGCCACCGGCTCCACCATGATCGCGGCGCTGCATGCCCTTCGCGGCCAGAACGTGAAGAAGCTGGTCTGCGCGGTCCCGGTTGCGCCAATCGACACGCTGGACCGCGTGGCGCCGTACGCCGACGAGATGATCTGCCTGGAGACGCCGTTCGATTTCTACGCGGTCGGGCAGTTCTACCGCGAGTTCCGTCAGGTCGAGGACGAGGAGGTCATCGCCTGCCTCGAGGCTGCTAAACCTGCCAGGCCTGGCTAAGCCGAAATCTCAAGGACCAAAAGCGACTTGGCCGCCAAGACGCCTAGACGCCAAGGAAACCCCGCGATATGCCGCGTGTCGCGGGCTCCCACCCTTTCAGAGAACTGGCGCCACCCGGCATGCCCTACGCTTCCCTGGAGTCCAAGGTTTTTTCTTGGCGTCTTGGCGTCTTGGCGGCCAAACCTGGAGGTTGCCTTGCAGTAAGTTCCTCTCTGCGGTTCAAACGCAGTAGCGCTGGAACCAGGCGGCGGCGGCCGACGCGGCGGCCTCCAGCGTGCCGGGCTCTTCGAACAGGTGGGTTGCGCCCGGAACGATCTTCAGCTCCTTGGCGCAGGTGAGCTGGGCATAGGCGTCTTCGTTCAGCTCGATGACGCCATAGTCGTGGCCGCCGACGATCAGCAGCGTGGGTGCGCGCACCGAGCGCAGCGCCTGCGCCCCGGCAAGATCGGGTCGCCCGCCGCGCGATACCACCGCCTTCACCGGAGCACCCAGGGCGGCCGCGGCCTGCAGCGCCGCCGCGGCGCCGGTGCTGGCGCCGAAGAAACCCAGATTCAAGG
>JACADZ010000071.1 GCA_013389105.1 Parvularculaceae bacterium
CCCCTTCACGGGGTCCTTTTTCGTCGAGCGGCCGTGGCTTACCTACCGACTTCCCCGTGGTAGGCTCGGAGTCGCCGACGCCGGTCGGAAAGCCACGGCATAGCGGATTTCCACTGAAGGATTACCCTCGGCGCGGAAACGTGGCCGAGGGGATTCCTTTGTTGGGCGGGACGTCAGCGCGAAAAGGCGATCAGGGCCTCGTCTTGCGGTCGCCGCTTGTGCGGCAGCGGTCTGAGCAGTACTTCACCGCGCCCCAGTCCCGCCGCCATTTTTTCCGCCACGAGAAAGGTCGTCCGCACGCGGCGCAAATCTTCTTCGGAAGCTCGCTCTTGGCGACGGCGTGCATCAGCCTCTGGTCCTGAGACTTGATCGGCCGCCGTCGACGCCGATCACCTGTCCCGTGATCCAATCCGAGGCCGGCGACAGCAGGAGCGCGGCCAGGGGCGCGATGTCGGAAATCTCTCCGAGGCGCTGAAGCGGGTGCAACGCGGCGATTGCTTTGGCCGTCGCCTCGTTCGAGGTCATGGACGCCGCCAGCGGCGTGCGCGTCAGCGAGGGCGCAATCGCGTTGACGCGGATTTTGGGAGCGAGTTCGGCCGCAAGCGCGCGCGTCAGTCCTTCGACAGCGCCCTTCGCCATGGCGATGGACGCGTGATTGGCGAAGCCCTGGGCGACAGCGACGGTTGAAAAGAGAAGGACCGACGCCGTCGTCTGCGCCGAGGCCCTCAGCGCGGGCAGGGCCGACCTGACGGCCCGCAGGGCCCCCAGCGCGTTGATCTCGAAGTCACTGAGCGCATCGGAGTCGGACACGCGATGGGCAGGCTTGAGGTTGATCGATCCGACGCAATAGGCGAGGCCGTCGAGCGGCGCGCCCGCCGCGAGGATCGCCGCGTCGAGCGCGAGGGCGTCGGTCACGTCCGCCGCGGCGAAGGACGCGCCGAGCTCGCGTCCGAGTTCCGACAGCGCGTCCGCGCCGCGCGAGATGAGATGGAGCGAGTGGCCTTGGCCCGCGAGCGTTCGGGCAAGGGTCCCGCCAAGGCCCGATGTGCCGATAATGACGAATCTTGCCATGGTCGACCTTACGCATCGGCCGCGGGCGCAGTTCACCCGCAATCCCAGCCGGGGACCGCGTGGTTGAGATTTTCCTTGGTTCGCGGCGCGGAATGCGCTCAAAAAGGCCGGGAAGCGGCGGGCGTTCGGGTAGCGTGATGGGGATGGTTCGCAAGGTTGCGTTTGCGGTCGTTGCGGCGCTGGCGACTGCCGCTTGCAGCGACGGGGGCGGGAGCGGCGGGTCGTCGCCGCCGACGGGAAACCAGGCGCCGATCGCCGACGCCGGCGCGGACCAGGCCGTCAATGAAGGCTCCGTCGTGGCGCTCAACGGCTCGGCGAGCCGCGATCCTGACGGGGCGATCGCCTCCTATTCGTGGGCGCAGTCGAGCGGCCCAGCCGCCGCCCTGTCGAACGCGGCGGCCGTCAGTCCGACCTTCACCGCGCCTTCGGTAGATTCCGCGCAGACGCTCGTCTTCACACTGACGGTTCGGGACGCCGCGGGCGCGACGGCCTCGGACAGCGTCGCGATCACGGTCAACCCGCTCTCGGCGACCGTCGGTACGACCAGCGGCTTCTATCAGGGCGATGCCGGGACGCCCGGCGTCACCGTCTTCCGCGGCATGCGCTACGGCGCGGCGCCGACCGGCTCGCGGCGCTGGCGCGCCCCGGAAAGCCCGGTCCCGACAGCCGGCGTGGCGGCGGCGACGTCGTTCGGCGCGATCTGTCCGCAGCTGACCAGTCCGGTCGCTCCCGGCGGAGCGCCGTCCGGCGCGCAGGATGAGGACTGCCTCTTTCTCAACGTGTGGACGCCCTCGCTCTCCCAGACCGCCGGTCTGCCGGTGATGGTCTGGATTCACGGCGGCGGCTTCAATACCGGGTCGAGTTCGAGTCCGGTTTATGACGGCGAGAGCTTCGCCCGCGACCAGAACGTGGTGCTGGTCAGCATCAACTACCGCCTGGGACCTTTGGGTTTCCTCGCTCATCCGCAGCTGCGCGCCGAATCGTCCGCCAGCGCCGCCGGCAATTACGGCCTCATGGACCAGATCAAGGCTCTTGAATGGGTCCGCGACAATATCCGGGGCTTCGGCGGCGATCCGGCCCGGGTCACCATTTTCGGCGAGTCGGCCGGGGCGGTGGCGGTCTGCCATCTCGTCGCGTCTGTGCCGGCGCGCGGACTGTTCGTGCGCGGCATCATGCAGAGCGGGCCGTGCGCCGCCGACCTGAAGCCGCTGGACGTGCCGCCTTTGAGCGTCGCCGACAGCGGCCTCAAACAAGGCCTGCGCGCGCAATCGCTGCTTTCCTGCGATGCGGCGCCGGATCCGCTGGCCTGCATGCGCGGCAAGACCGTCGCGGAAATCTTCACTGCGTTAGCCCCTGCGACCAGCGCGCTCTTCACTGCGGGCGAAGTCTATTCGCCGATCGTCGACGGCGCCGTGCTGACCGGACAACCTCTGAACCTGCTGCAGTCGGGCGCGGCAGCCGCGACGCCGCTCCTCATGGGAACCAACGCGAACGAGATCGCGCTCTGGCGTCCGCTCTATCAGGCCGGCGTCGATACCCTCGCCGAGTATCTCACCGTGCTCGAAGCTCTTGATTTCGACCTCAACACATCCCTCGACTATCCGTCGGCGCAGCTCTTCGCCTTGTATCCGGCCGCGAACGACGCCGAGGCGCTCCCCGCCTTCGAACGGTTCCGGACCGACATCACTTTTACTTGTCCGACCCGACGGTCGATCCGGGCGCGGACGGCGACGGGCGTCAGGGGCTATCTTTACGATTTCGCGCGGGTCGCGCCGGCGCTTGTCGGCTTCGGAGCCGTGCACGCGGCCGAGATCGTCTATGTGTTCAACACCGTGCCGCTTGTCGGCTACGGCGCCGCCGACCGCGCGCTGGCGACGGCCATTCAGTCCTACTGGGCGAACTTCGCCAAGTTCGGCGACCCGAACGGCGGCTCGCTCGCCGCGTGGCCGGACTATCTCGTCGCCTCGGACCGGCATCTCGAGTTGAACGCACCGACGCTCGACAAGGTCAACCACCGCAAAGCGGAATGCGATTTTCTTGATACGCTTTAGGTCGAGCCGCCGCCCCGCCCTACATCACGAATTCGGCTTCGTGGTGGGATTTCAGGAACGTCACCATCTCGTCGTAGGCCGTCTTTTCGAGTTCGACCATCGCTTCGATCTTCCCCTCGGGCTCAGTCGCATTCTTGAAACGCAGATAGATGCGGTTGATAGCCTGGCGGTAGTGGCGCATCCGGGCCGTCTCGCCCTCGACCTGAAATCCCTCCTCAAGCGTGCGCACGGCGAGCGCGAGGAACGCGGCCCACAGGCCGGCGGCCTGGACCAGCGGCTGCTTGAACCAGGCCTGGTCGGCGATCGCGCCGACGAAGACGACGGCGTCGAAGAGCAGGATGGAAAGGACGAGGAGCATGGCGAGGGCGGCGAAGAACTTCGCCTGCCGCGCCGGCGCATTGGCGAAGAGGCTGCGCTTCTCGCTAAGGAGCAGGTTGCAGTAGTCGATCTGGCGGCGGAAACGGAGCGTTTCGTAGGCGCTGAAATACTCCTCGAGCAGCGACGCCTCTCCGGCGGGCGGCGGAGGCTTGCCGGGGAAGAAAAAGCCGTCCCCGAAATCGTCGGCCTCGATCAGCGCCTGGAATTCGGCGTCGAGCCGGCTCAGGAAATCGGCCTTGAGTTTTTCAAGCCCGATCTCGCGCCTTTCGAGGTAGGAGGCCGCCCTGGCGGGATCGGCGCCGCCGGCGACAATCTCGGCGGCGTGAGCGATGTATTGCTGGAAGTGGAACTGGCGCAGGCGCTCGGTCGCGAGCCGATCCGTCAGCCAACGGATTTTCCGCTTACGGTACATGACGCCCATGACGGCGATGACGACCGAGCCGATGCCCGACAGGGCGCCGACCACGGCGATGGCGCGGATCGCCGTTTCGCCGCTGTTTTCGTAAAGGTCGGAACTCGCAGCCAGAAGCAGCGCGAGGGTCGCAAGGAAAACCGCGAACACGCCCCAAGTGCGGCTGCGCGTTTTGGATACGTTCGCCCGGCCGTCATGGCCTGAAAAAATCTGGCGCAAGGCAGGGTTGTCCAGGGCGAAGAATATTCGCGGAAACGCCTTGCGCGCGGTCGCGCGATCCCCGTCTTCGGCCAGAAGGTCGGTGTTGAACTGCTGAACCATGCCGCCGTGGGGTCAAATCGGCCGTATGCGCCTTTTCGCCCGCGCGCTCTTGCCGCCGCTGAGACTTACTACCAAATCGCGGAACCTTCAGGTAGTTTCCCCCGCGCGCGGGAGAGTGGCAAGATGCCGGACGTGTTCATTTCCTATAACCGGGAAGACCGCGAGGTTGCGCGCGAGGTCGCCGCCGGCCTCGAGGCAGAGGGATTTTCTGTCTGGTATGATGCGGCGCTGAGAGCCGGCGAATACTATGAGGAAGTGACGGAGAGCAATTTGCGCTCGGCCGGCGCGGTCGTCGTTCTGTGGTCGAAACGGTCAGCGAGTTCGAAATGGGTGCGCGCGGAAGCGACCGTCGGCGAGCGTAGTTCCACGCTGGTGCCGGCGCTGATCGAGGAGTGCGACCGTCCGGTCCGCTTCGAACTTCTCCAGACGGCGGATTTGACGCGCTGGCATGGCGATCGCAACGACCCGAACTGGCGAGGCTTCGTCGGCGACGTGCGCGCCGCGATCAGTCGTCGCGGCCACACGCCCGCGCAAAAAGAAACGCCGGCGCGACCCGGCGCGCCCGCGGCCGCCGCGGCCCAGGCCCCTCGCGCCGATGCGGTGAATATCGAGACGACGTTCTGGAATTCGATCAAGGACGGCTCTGAGCGCGCCGATTTTGAAGCCTATCTCTCACGCTACCCCAAGGGGCATTTCGCCGATCTCGCGCGCAACCGGATCGCCGTGCTGGATCGCGCGACCCCGGGGCGGCCCGCTTCACCGCTGCGGCAGCCGCCGCCGGC
>JACADZ010000171.1 GCA_013389105.1 Parvularculaceae bacterium
GGACCATACGGTGATTCGAGGGCGGGCGTTGCTGGTTGGAGCCTCGCCCGTGACGAACCTCGGATGCGCAGGGGACAACCTGTTGAAGGCGCGTCGGGCCGGCCAAGCGCATGGCCGCGCGCCGTCCGCGACCGCCCGGCAGGCGCGATCGGGCAGTCCTTGAATGTATGTTGCGGATCTGCATCACAAATCACCCGCGAGGTGCCTGCCGCTCCACCGACATAATCGCGCCGTGTTGGGGCTGTGCCATGACGCGACAGGATGCCGCGCATGAGTGCATGCAGCGCGTGTTTGGAGGTCGATCATGAGGTACGGGCGTTGGTGCCGCGTCGGAGCGGGGATTCTCGCACTCGTCATCTGCCACTCGAGTGCCCTTGCGCAGGCCCCGGCCGCAGGCGAGGTGACCCGCCGCAGCCGGACGCTGCAAGCGATCGCACCAGTCTCCTCGACCCAGAAGTATCGCGAGGCGCTCAATCAGAACACGATCACGATCGTCTCGGGAAACCCGAACGGCACTTACCTGGCGCTCGCCTACGATATGAGCGCGGTGCTCGACAATGGCAACGATCTGCGCGTCTTGGCGGTGATCGGCAAAGGCGGTGCGCAGAACGTGCGGGACATCTTGCATCTGCGTGGTGTGGACATGGGCATCACCCAAGCGACGGTGATGGCGCGTTTCAAGCAGACCGGCGAGCTCGGCGCGGGCATCGACCAGCGGCTGGCCTACATCACCCAGCTCTACAACGAGGAGATGCACATTCTCGCCGGTCCCGGCATCGAGCGGATCAAGGATCTCGACGGGAAGAAGGTGAACTTTTCCGATGTCGGCAGCGGAACGCAGTTCACCACGCGGCTCGTCTTCGAGAGCCTCGGCATCAAGCCGATCGAGGTCAACATGGGGCAGGCGGACGCCTACCAGCAGGTGAAATCCGGCGGGTTGGCCGCGACCGTGCTCATCGCCGGCAAGCCCGCAGGCTCGTTCAGCAAGTTCAAGCTCGAGGGCGGCATGCGTCTGCTGCCGGTGGCTTACGAGCAAGCGCTGCAGAAGGATTACCTGCCTGCCAAGCTGACCCACAAGGACTATCCGGGCCTCATTGCCGAGGGCAAGGAGATCGAGACCATCGCGGTGTCGTCGGTGCTCGCCGTCTACAACTGGCCCAAGAACACCGACCGGTATCGGCGCGTGGCTCAATTCGTCGATCAGTTCTTCACCAAGTTGCCGGAGTTCCACAAAGGTCCACGCCATCCCAAGTGGCTCGAGACAAGCCTGACCGCCACGCTGCCCGGCTGGACCCGTTTTCCCGCCGCGCAGGAATGGATCGACAACGCCAAGGCGAAGCTGCCGCCGCCGACGCGGGATGCGTCGAAATCCGTACTGGCGATCGACGTCGATCTTGCACGGATGCAGGCCGCCGCA
>JACADZ010000072.1 GCA_013389105.1 Parvularculaceae bacterium
CGCCGCCGCGGGAGCCGCCCGCCGCGCGAACAAGCCGGGCGGCTTGTCGCGATCGCGCCTGAAATTCGGAATGATGGCGATGGGATCGGCGCCGACGATCTTCGATATGTGCGCACGGCCGCGCACCGTCGCCGACAGGAATTCGACTCCGGCCGCCGCCGCGGCGCCGGCCGCAAAGGCGAAAAAGAGGGCGAGGACGCCGAGCTTCACCCGCTCCGGGCTTGAAGGCTTCTCCGGGAGCTGCGCCGCTTCGAGAATCGAGAATTTCTCGGCTTTCTGACTTTCCTCGACATTCTCCGAGAGCTGGGCGTTTTGCTGTTTGGCGAGAACGTCCTTATACTGATTGTATATGTTGTCGCGGTTCTGGACGAGGGCGTTGAGCGCGCTTTCGACGCCCGGGGTCTTGTCGATCCGCGCGCGAATGTCGGCGACTTTCTGCTTGTCTTCCTCGATCTGCAATTCGAGCGAGGAGCGGCGGCTCTGCAGCATCGAGATTTGAGCCTGAATCTGCGAGCTCATGAGGCCGCCGCCGCCGGCCGCCGCCTCGCGGGAAAGTTGTTCAGACAGGGCCGTCTCGGCTGCGGCGATCGCCGCTCTCTTTTCAGCGATGACGGGATCGCCGTCCGGCAAAGTGCTTTTCGCCTTGGCCCAATCCTCCCTGGCGGCCCGCAGCACGCCGTCCAGCCGCTGGAACTCCTTGCTGGGCGCAAGCTGGGACTCCAGCTGGCCGATCTGCTGCCGCAGCGACTTCACCTCCGGATGCGCTTCGGTGTAGGTCGCGCGCAGCTGCGCGAGCTGCGCCTTCAACTCCGAGAGTTTCTGGGCGGCGCCGCCCTGCTCCCCGGCGCCGGAAAGGACGCTGGCGAGGAGGGTCTGCGAAGAGCGGATCTGCTCGTCGATCGAGCCGAGATTCGCCATGGCGGTCGAAAGGTCGTCATTAGTCCGTTCTAGGAGCGTGAGGTTCAGCTGCTGATATTCCGGGAGCGACCCCGAGTTGCGCTCCTTGAAGGAGGCGATCTCGGCATCGAGCTTTTCGACTTCGGCGGCGAGCCGCGCGGCCTCCTGAGCGAAGAACTCGGTCGTGTTCGAGGCGTTGGCTGTTCGCGTACGGACGTCCTCTGACAGTATCAGCGTCATGAATTCGTTGGCGACCTGATACGCTTTTTCAGGCGAAGGGTCCGTGTAGGAGACCTTGAACCACAGGGTCTTGTCCTGGAGGAATTGCTGCCGGAGCGCGTCCAGGGATTGCGGTTCGATCCGAAGGCGGTCGCGCATCTTCTTCACGCGATCCGACGCCTTGAGATTCGCCTTCTTCGGAAAGACGTCGAACTTCTCGGCGACCTGCAGGAGCTTGTCCCTGGTCATGACGCGTTGCTTGATGACCTCGATGCGCTCGCGCGCATAGCTGCTGATGGTCGATTTCACCATGTCAGTCGGGATCTGCGCGGACTCGACGAGGATGCTCCCCTCGGCGGTGTACTTGGCTGGAAGGAGCATGACGACGGCGAGGCCGAGGACGGTGACGGCCGCGGCCGGGATCAGAAAGAAAAGCAGCCGCCGCTTCAGGATGATCAGCGCATCTTCGAGAGTGAAATCTTCGCCCATGGCCAACTCCTCTCCGCGACGCGGAGCACGACGCTCTTCAAATGCCCTTAACGGCCCTCGCCTGCAAGTTGCACGCCCTCGCCGGGGCGATTTACCCAAGACGACCGGCGGCCGACAGTCGGCGTCAACCGATCGCAAGAAGGGGCCGGGCCTTGCAACCCGCACGGCCTTTGTCTCAGAAAGCGGCGAAAATTGGCGTAAGCCTTGCTGTCAGCGAAGCGGCGAGCGTCGGGGTGGGCGGCGCTTGCATAGCCCGCGGATGATGATGAAGCGCGCCGTCATTAACGATTTAAGCGACCAGCCGGCCCTTGAAGGGCCCGCGACGGGTGGCGGCGCCGAGCCGTCGCCCCTGGCGATCTCGGCCGATGACTTCGATCGCGACGTCTGGTGCGTGCTTGGCCTGCCGATCGATTGCGTCACGCTCGCCGAGGCGGTGCTGCGGGTTGAAACGAGCGCTCGAGATCGCCGGCGGCTCAACTTCGTCACTCCCAACGTGAATATTCTGGTCCGGTCTCTCCGCGATCCGGACGCACGAAGGCAGATCCTGGACGCCGATCTCTCTCTCGCGGATGGCGCCCCGGTGGTGGCGCTGGCGAGGCTCCTCGGCGCGCCGCTCAGGGAACGCGCCGCTGGGTCCGACCTCTTTGAAGCCTTGCGGCAACGGCCAGGCTTTCATGGCCGCCGCCTGAAAGTGTTCTTTTTCGGCGGCCGCGACGGTGCTGGCGAGGCCGCCTGCCATCGTTTGAACGCGGACCGGGGCGGGGTGGAGTGCGTCGGCTGGCTCAACCCAGGTTTCGGCGATGTCGCCTCCATGAGCGGGCCGGACGTCATTGACGCGATAAATCAGGCGAGCCCGGATTTTGTCGTCGTCGCCCTTGGGGCGGCCAAGGGCCACGAATGGATCTACCGCAATTTCAACCGCCTGCAGGCGCCGGTCATCGCCCATCTCGGCGCCGTCATAGATTTCACCGCGGGAAAGATCAGGCGCGCGCCGGGCTGGGTCGCCCGGATCGGATTCGAGTGGGCCTGGCGTATCTTCGCGGAACCAGCGCTGTGGCGGCGTTATGCTTTCGACGCGGTTCGGCTGGCGGTCATCGGCTGGGCGAGGCTCGGGGCCCAACTGTCGGCCGGCAGGCCGGTCGGCGCACCCGCCGCCGTCGCGGTCGCGCGGGACCGAAACGGCAGGTGCGTCATTGAGCTTGGCGGCGACCTTTGTCGCGAGAGCCTCGCCCCGGTCCGCGACGCCTTTCGCCAGGCTGTCCGCGCCGGGACAGATGTGACGCTCCGCTTTTCAGCGAAGTCCTCGGTCGATCGAGCCTTCCTCGGACAGGTGCTGATGCTGGAGAAGCTCCTCGCGCGCCGGGGCCTCGGCATCGCCGCCTGCGGCATGAACCGCCGGGTCCGGGCGCTGTTCAGCGCCAATATGATGAACTATGCAGAGCCCGATCCGACGGAAGTCGAGCGCGTCGGTGTCGCGGCGAGAGCCGGCTAGTCCATTTCAAGAGTGCGAGGTTTGCGAAGCGATGTCTGAGGCCCAAAAGACCGCCCCCAAGAAGTTGACGTCCGGCCGGCGGCTGGCGGCCGTTTCGGCGATGGCGTTCCTCGCCGCGTCCGCCGCCTGCTCCAGCCCGGAACAAAAACTCGAAAAATATACGAAGAGCGGCCTGCAATATCTTGAAGAGGGCGATCTCGGACGCGCCAACGTCCAGTTCCAGAACGCGCTCAAGATTAACGAGGAGCACATTCCTGCGCTGATGGGCGTCGCCGATCTCGCGGAGCGCAAGCAAGACTTTCAAACCATGTTCGGCGTCCTGCAGACGATCGTCCGCCTGCAGCCCGAAAACGTCGACGCCCAGGTCGATATCGGCAAGCTATACCTCATCGGCGGCGACGAAAAGTCGGCGCTCGAGGCCGCTGACAAGGCCCTGTCGCTGGCGGCGGACAATCTCGACGCGATCGCGCTCAAGGCGGCGGTGCAGCTCAAGCTCGGCGACAAGGCGGGCGCGGTTGAACTCGCGAACAAGGTGATCGCCGCCGATCCCGGCAACGCCGAGGCCGTGGCGGTGCTGGCGACCGAACGCTCGCTCGACAAGGATTTCGAGACGGCGCTCAAGTTCATCGACAGCGGGCTGGCGGCAAAGAGCGACGAGGCCGTTCTGCACCTGATGCGCTTGCAGCTGCTCTCAAACCTCGGCCGTAAAGACGAATTGCGCGAGGCGCATGAGAATCTGATCAAACTGTTTCCTGATAATGTCGGCTACCGCCAGATCTTCGCCAAGACGCTGATCGCCGAAAACGATCTGGCGGCGGCGCGCGCCCAGCTGGAGGAAGTCGCCCGGCTCACGCCCGACAAGGTCGATCACGTTCTCGATGTCGTCCGCATCGCGTACCGGATCGGCGGCGGCGCAGAAGCGAGAAAGGCCTTCGAAAAATACGTCGCGGCGCGGCCTGACGATGTCGAGATCAAGTTCAGTTTTGCGGCGTTCCTGCGTCAGGAGAAGGATTTCGCCGGGGCGGAAGCCCTTCTCTCGGCCCTTCAAAAGACGGCCAAAGACTCCGCCGTGGCCCATCGGGCTGTAAACGAAATCGCGGTGCTGAGACTGCTTGAGGGCAAGAAGGACGAGGCGCGCAAGCTGATCGGCGAGGTGCTGGCCGAGGACGCCAAGAATCCCGATGCGCTCCTTCGGCTCGCGGGGCTCAAGATCGACGAGGGCAAGCTCGATGAAGCGATTTCGGATCTGCGCGCCGTGGCCAGCGACCAGCCGGATTCGACAGCCGCGAAGATGTTGCTGGCGACCGCTTTCGAAAAGAAGGGGGACCTCGACTACGCCGCGAGCCAGATGGCCGAGGCCGTCGCCAAGAGCGGGCACGAGCCGGGCTCGTCGAATATTTTCGCCAAGCTCCTTATACGAATGAGCGACTATTCCCGCGCGGAAAAGGTCCTGCTTGACTCGCTCGCCCGACATCCTCAGGACGTCGAGAACCTGAAGCTGCTCGCCGCCGTGCGCCTCATGCAGCAGAACTGGCGAGGGGCCGAAGAGACGGCGCGCCTGATCGAGGGCGTGAAGGCGGACGACGTCGCGGTGAACCGCATTCTCGGCGCCGCCTATACCGGCATGAAGGATTACGCGGGGGCGGTCGCGGCTCTCAAGGAGGCCGACGCCGAGGCCCCGCTCGCCGCCAGACCGCTCGCCATGCTGGTCGGGGCGTACATCCAGGACAAGCGCGCGGCCGAAGCCGAGACCATGCTGCGCGACATGATCGCCAAAGACGGCAAAAACTACGAAGCGCGCATCCTGCTCGCCCAGACCCTTCAAGCCCAAAATCGCGGAGGGGATGTTGAAACCGAACTCAAGGCCGCGATCGGCGCCGCTCCTGATCGAAGCGAAGCCGTCGAGATCCTCTACCGGCTTTACCGCGCGACGGGGCGCAACGACGACGCTGGCGCGCTTCTCGACCAGTCCGTGCGGAGCGCGCCGGGCAATGACGGCTTCAAGATCCTGCAAGCGGATTATTTCATCGCGACCGGCAGGAATGCGGAAGCCGTCGCAGTCTATCAGGACGTCCTGACGCGCCGACCGAACGACCTGCTGGCCGCCAACAATTTCGCCAGCCTTGTGCTGGAGGATCCAGGAGCGGACGCGCCGGCGAAGTCGAAGGCGCTTCGCGCGGCCGCCGTGCTCGAGAACTCTGAAAATCCATTCTTCCTCGATACGCTCGGATGGGCGAAGTACCACAACGCCGATCTCGACGGCGCGATCGCAGCGCTCGAAAAGGCGGTTGCTGTCGCCCCGAACTTCGCCGAGGCCCGATATCACCTTGGCGCCGCACTCCTCGCGAAGGGCGAGGCCGCAAGGGCGCGCGTAGAACTGGAGAAGGCCGTCGCCGACGGCGGAACAGCTGCGTTCGTCGAGAAGGCGCGGGCGCTGCTGGCTCAGAACTAACCGGATCGGATCCGTCGGGTCTGGCGGAAAGGCGCTAATGTACGAAGAGTTCTTCGGCCTGACGGAAAAGCCGTTCTCGATCCAGCCCGACCCCTCGTTTCTCTATTGGGGTCGGGGGCACCGGCTCGCCTATGCGATGCTTGAATATGGGGTGCTCAATCACGCGGGCATCTCGGTCATTACCGGCGAGGTCGGCTGCGGAAAGACGACGCTCATTCACAGGCTGCTGGATCAGCTTTCCAGCACCCATGCCGTGGCGCTTCTCTCCAACATCCAGCAGGGGCGCGGCGATCTCCTCAGCTGGGTGCTGATGGGTTACGGCCAACCCTTCGCCGGCAAGACCCATGTCGAGCTGTTCGCGCAGCTGCAGCAGTTCTTCATCGGCGAATATGCCAAAGGGCGCCGGGTCGTCCTCATCATCGATGAGGCGCAGAATCTTTCCGTCGATCAGCTCGAAGAGCTGCGCATGCTCTCGAACATTAATGCAGGCAAGGACCAGCTCCTGCAGCTCATTCTCGTCGGCCAGCCGCAGCTCAAGGATCTCCTGAACCGGCCAGACATGCTCCAGCTCGCCCAGCGGGTGGGCGCCGATTTTCATCTGACGCCGCTCAGCCGCGAGGAGGTCGACGCCTATGTCGACACGCGCCTGACGATCGCCGGCGCCGCCGGCCGCGTCTTCAGCGACGGGGCCATCGACCTCATCGCCGAACATTCGCGCGGCGTGCCGCGGGTCATCAACATCATTTGCGATACTGCGCTCGTTTACGCTTTCTCCGCCCATGAACGGACCGTGAGCTCCGAGACGATCGAAAACGTGATCCGCGACAAGGCGGACTACGGCGTGTTCGGACTCGCCGCCGATCAGCGCACGGCGCTTCGCAGCGGTCCCCCGGTGAGCGCTCTCGCCGCTCCTGCGCGGCTCGCCGTCGTCGAGGAGGCGAATGCGCGTCCGCGGCGCGAAGCGCCGCCGTCGCTCCGCGCCGTGGCGAACGAGGACCAGCCGCGCATGCCGCCCGCCCCGCGTCGCCGAGCGCGCCTGTCGGAGGGAGGCGGGCCTGATGTTCTCGGCGCCGACCCGCCGCCGCGTGCGCCGGCGGCTAAGGCGTCCGTCGATCTTTTCCACGCCAAGCCGCCAGCCGAGCCGCTCGAGGCCGTCCCGCAGTCGGCGCAGCGC
>JACADZ010000073.1 GCA_013389105.1 Parvularculaceae bacterium
CGGCCGGACGGGTCCGGCCGTCACGGGTCCAGGCGAGGGAGCGGGGAGATGCGCCGCCGCCGGGAGCGCTTGGTCAAGCGCGGGCGCGGACTTTATCGCGGAGGCTGGCGACGAACTCCGTCACCGGCGCGACGCTCTCGCGGCTGCCTTGTGCGGCGAGCGCGGCGACGTCGCGAACCTGGGCGAGATTGCGTTCGATGCCGTCGCGCAGCGCGTCGCGCTGAATGCGAAGCGAATCGCTCAGCGTTTCCGCCTCGAGAACGTCGCGCAGGGCGGCGAAGGTCGCATCGGCGTTCGCCTGCGCATTCTCGATCAGCGTCACGAGGACTTCGCGGCGCTTTTCGTCGGCGATGTGGCCGGACGAAGCGAGCGCGGCGCCAGCTTCCTTGAAGTTCTGCTGGATGCGCTCGAGAATCGTCTCGACCTTCTTCTTCGCGTCGCCGGCCGCTTCGGCTTTAACTGCGGGCTTGGCCGCCGCCGGCTTGGCTGAGGCTTTTTTCGTCGTCTTCTTCGTCGCCATTGTCTTGCTCCTTTTCAAATGAGACTGGCTTCAGGCTGCTTGCGCGGTCGCGCGGCTCTCCGCCGCGCGCGCATGGCCGGCGATGAGTTCGGTGATTTTCTTCAGGTGCCTCGGCGGCAGGTCGTGGCCCATGCCGTCGATGATCTCGGCCCGGGCGCCGGGGATGGTCGCCGCGATGTCGAGCCCGCCCGACAGCGGGGCAAGAGGATCGCAGGATCCGTGAATGACCAGCGAGGGCGCCGCGATCTTCCTTGCGTAGGGTCTAAGCTCGCCCGTCGCAACGATCGCCGCGATCTGGCGCCTCACGCCGGAGGGATAGTTGCAGCGCTTGACCGAGGCGCGGATCTTTTCACGGAACTCTGCGGGGTCGTTGCCGCTGTCGGGCGTGCCGATGACGTTCCAGAACGCGACGATGCGATCGATAAGCTCATCTTCGGTCTTGGCCCCGACCCGCGTCGTAAACAGCTGGCGAAGCACCGCTGGATCCGCCTGCTTCAGTTTCGGATGGTTGGTCGACGACATGATGGCGGTGAAGCTCTTCACTCGCTCCGGCGAGCGGGCGGCGAGCACCTGTCCGATCATGCCGCCCATCGAGGCGCCGACAATATGGGCCCTTTCGATCGAAAGGGCGTCGAGAACGCCGATTGAATCCGCCGCCATGTCGCGCAGCGTGTAGGGGGCGAGCGATTTCAGTCCGAGCAGCCTGATCGCCGTCATGGTCAGGGCCGGGCTCGGCGCGCGCTGTTCATGCAGCTTCTGCGAGAGCCCGATATCGCGATTGTCGAAGCGGACGACGCGGAAGCCGGCGCCGACCAGCGACTCCACCATCGGCATGGGCCACAGCGTCAACTGCGCGGCGAGCCCCATGATGAGAAGGATCGCGGGGTCCGACTTCGACCCGTAATCTTCAACTTCAATATCGAGACCGTTGGCCTTGACGAGCGGCATCGCTGATTCCTTCAGTGTACGGAGGCGTCGTTGCGCGTCTGAGGCGTTCGCCCTTCCGCCAGCGCTGCGGCCTGCTCGATCCACGCCTCACGCTTGATGCGGCCCTTGAGGCCCAGCCTGGCTTCGAGCGCAGTTGCGTCTTCTTCGCTCAGCGCGGCGATCTGGGCGAAGCGGATGACCCCTGCGGCGTTGAGGCGTTTCGCAAGCTTCTCGCCGACGCCCTCGATTTTCGTCAGGTCGTCCACGATCGACGGCGCGCCATTGGTCGTGCGGGTCGCCTCCTCGCGCTTGCGCGCGCCCGCGGGCGGACGCTTTTTCGCATCGCGCGGGCCGGTCGCAGCCTCGTAGAGCTCCGTAAACGACGCTTCAAGGCACTCCCGGTAGAACGCGGGGTCAGGCATCATCTTGCGGCAGGCGGTAATCGTCACCGCGATCTCGCCGCAATAGCTCGTGACCGCGTGAAAAAGGCCCATCGAGTCCATAACCGGGCCGAGCCCGTACGACGCCGTGAGACGCGCGCCGGCCATGTAGAGAGGGGCCTGCGGCCCCGGGACGTTGGTCACTACGGTATTGAACATCGGCGAAAGGCGGTTCGCGAGGCCGAGCCGTGAATAGAGTCGCGTCGCGACGCCGGTGATCATCGCCGGGGCCAGCTTCGACATGTCGGCGAGCTCTCGCGCGCCGACCGCGTTGGACATCGCCTTTTGGTTCTTCGCCTTCTCATGCGCGAAGTGCAGGCGCGCGAGCGGGTCCGCGACATGCGTGCCGAGCGGGATGGAGAGCGCCGTCACTTCGTTGCCGGCGGCGTTCTTCTCCCCGGCCTTGCGCACCGAGACGGGCGCCATGGCGATAAGGGAGTCGGCGGGGAGTTCGTCTTTCGCCTTGAGGTAGCGCCGAAGGGCGCCGCCGACAACCGCCAGCATCACATCGTTGACGGTGACGCCTGGGATGCGCTGGCGGATCGCCTTGACGTCCTCGAGTTTGAACGTCGTCGCTTCGACGGCCTTGTGCGCGGAGACGATGCCGTTGAAGCGCGTGCGCGGGATCTTGGCGCCGAGCAACTTGATGTCGCCGCGCGTGAGGCCGGCCGCGAACTTCAGCGTTCCGGGCGCGATGCGGCGGGCCACGTCGAGCGCGTGAAACGGCTTGACGGCGTTGTTCCAGTTGGCGCGGGCGAGAAGTTCGAGCGCGCCGGGCCGCCGTCCTGGCGACCACGGCGCTCCCGGCTCGACCGGATCCGCGTCAGGCTCGAGCGAATGCAGCGCCTCGGTGATGTCGACGCCGGATGCGCCGTCGATGGCGCAATGATGAATCTTGGAGACGATCGCGTAGGAGCCCTTGGGCACGTTGGGGATATTGTCGAGGCCCTCGATGACGGTGAGCTCCCAGAGCGGCTTCGACAGGTCGAGCGCGCGAGCGTGCAGGCGCGCCGCCTGGATGCAGAGCTGTCGCCAGTCGCCCGGCTTCGGGAGAGCGATGTGGCGCACATGGAACTCGATGTCGAACTCGGGATCGTCGATCCAGTAAGGGTGATCCAGTCCAAGAGGCACGGTCTTCAGCTTGCGGCGAAACGTCTTCGAGCAATGCAGGCGGCTTTCGATGAAGGAGAGAATGTCCTTGAAGCGGACAAAGCCGCCCGGCGCCGTCGAGGGGTCGTAGATCGCGAGCGCGCCGATATGCATCGGCGTGCGCGGGCTTTCGGCGTAATAAAACGACGCGTCGAGCCCCGTGAGCTGTTGCGGCGACCACTCTTTGATGACGTCGCGAAGTTTTCTGGCCATGGCCTCCTCCTCCCGAGTTTTTCTCGCATCTTCGGTACGCCACGGAGTCGATGCGTTAAGGTGGAGAATATCCAAAACTGGAGGGAAGTCCAGTAATTTTGCGGCAGCGCAGCAAATTTCTCAAAGCCATTCAGTTTCAGATGGTTACGGTCCTACCGGGGCAGCGCTCCCTTGAGGATCAGGTCGAGGGCCTCGCGATTGGCGCGCCGGGCGGCCGCGCTGTCGCCGGTCGCCGCCCACTGGAGGGTCGAGGCCCGCCAGGCCGAGACGAGCGCGGTCGCGACGAGATCGGCCGAGAACTCGGTCGAGAGCTCATCCGTCTGCTGACCTTCTCTGACGACGTCCGCCACGAGACGGGCGAGGCTTTCGCTCGAGGCGATGAGGCCGGCCCCGTCCTGGGTCGCCGCGTCGGCGACGATCCGCCGGAGAAGGTCGCCATGCCGGCCCCATTCGTCGAGAACCAGCGCGCGCACGAGTTCGAGCTTTTCAACCGCGCCGAGCGAGAAGCCTTCGAGCCGATCGGCGATGCTCTGCGCCACCCGCTCGTTGAACGCGGAGAGGAGCGAGGCCTTGGTCGGGAAGTGCAGGAAGAAAGTCGCATTCGCCACGTCGGCGCGCGCCGCGATGTCTTCGACCTTCACGGCGTCGTAACCGCGCTCGGTCATCAGCGCTATCGCGGCGTTGAGAATCCGCGCGCGCGTTTCCCCTTTCTTGCGCTCGCGGCGCCCGCTCATGCTTTGCGCCCGGCCTTGCCCGCGGATCTGGCGCTCCGCGCCGCAAACCCGCTCAGGATCTCGCAGACCCAGCGGCCCGCCGTCAGCGCCGTGACGTCGCTGACATCGAGCGAGGGATCGAATTCAGTAAGATCGACGGCTTTCACCTTGGGGAATGCCGCGGCCGCACGCGCCGCCGCGAAGAAATCGCGCGCCGGCAGGCCGCCCGGCCGCGCGCCGGGCGCCCCGGGACATTGCGCGCGGTCGATCACGTCGATGTCGAAATCGACATAGACGGCGTCGCAACTCTTGGAGAGGCGCGTCAGCGCCCGGTCCACGAGTTTGACGACGCCCTGCTCGAAGCAGTCGGCGAGCGTGCGGACCTCGACCCCGTTCGACCTGGCGAACTCGTTCATCCGCGCCGTGTTGGCGAACGGGGCGAGACCGATCTGCACGATGTTTTTCCCCGGCAACCCGTCCTCGATCAGCGCCCGGACAGGATTGCCGTTGTTGAGGCCTCCATCGGTGTCGCGGAGATCGAAATGCGCGTCGAGCGTGAGCAGGCCGACGCGGGAGAGATCGCCCAAAGCGCGTGCGCCGGGGCGGGTGATCGCGTTGTTGCCGCCGATGATCAAGGCGAGGTCCGCGCCATAGGCGTCGCGCGCGGCCTCGACGAGCGGCGTCAAGGCCTCTTCGGGCGTGCGCGTCTTCAGCGGAACGTCGCCGCAATCGCGAATGCGCAACGCTCCAAGGTCGCCCCCGGATTCAACATCGTAGACGGAAAAGCGGCGCAGGGTCTCGCGCACGACCTTGGGCGCGAGGTCGCACCGGCCCGGGGTCAGGGATTTTTCCGAAAGGGGCGCGCCCAAAAGCGCGATTCGGGCGAGCGCCGGGCTCATGAGGTCCGCGATCGAGCGCCAGGAGCGGTTTTCCGATAGTGCTGTCATCATCCGAGCCTTGCGGGCGGCATTGGCCCGTCCGCGCGCTTCCTCTATAGACGCGCTCGCGGCAAACCAAAGCCTCATGTTCGACGCGCTTTATCTCGACGCCCATCTCGCGACGCTGGAGGCGGCGTCGCCGGCGCCTTACGGCGCCATCGCAGACGGCGCGCTCGGGCTGAAGGAGGGGCGAATCGTTTATGTGGGCCGCTGCGCCGATCTCCCCGGTCCGGCTGAGGCGATAGCGAAGAGGGTCGTGCGGCTCGACGGCGCCTGGATAACCCCGGGTCTCATCGACTGCCACACGCATCTGGTTTTCGCAGGAGATCGCGCGAACGAGTTCGAGATGCGCCTCAATGGCGCGACTTACGCCGACATCGCCAGAGCCGGCGGCGGCATTCTTTCGACCGTCAGGGCGACGCGCGCGGCCTCGGTCGACGAGCTGACGCGCCTTGCCGCCTCGCGCATGCTGGGTCTGCTCCGCGCCGGGGTCACCACGCTCGAATTCAAGTCGGGCTACGGTCTCGACGCCCCGAGCGAGATCAAGATGCTCGAGGCCGGAACCGCCGCGGCCCGCGCCGTCGGCGTGCGCGCGCAGCGGACGTATCTCGCGCTCCACGCCTTGCCGCCCGAATACGCCGATGACCGGCGCAGCTACGTGCGCCACGCCGCCGGGGACATGCTGGAGATGGCGCATGCGCGCGGCCTCGTCGACGCGGTCGACGCTTTCTGCGAAGGCATCGGCTTTACGCCCGAGGAAGTGCGCGAGCAGTTTGACGCGGCGCGCGCATGCGGGCTGCCAGTGAAGCTGCACGCCGAACAACTCTCAAACCTTGGCGGCGCGGGGCTTGCGGCGCATTACGCGGCCCTGTCCGCCGATCATCTCGAGCATGCGAACGCCGCCGATGTCGCCGCCATGGCGCGAAGCGGCACGGTCGCCGTGCTTCTCCCGGGCGCCTTCTACTTCCTCAAGGAGACGAAGAAGCCGCCGGTCGATCTCCTGCGCACGCACAAGGTGCGGATGGCCGTCGCCTCAGATTTCAATCCGGGCTCCTCGCCCGTTCTCGAACCGCGGCTCGTCATGAACATGGCCGCGACGTTATTCGGGCTGACGCCCGAGGAGGCGCTCGCCGGCATGACGCGCAACGCCGCGGCGGCCCTGGGGCTCGACCGGGAAATCGGCTCACTGACGATCGGCAAGAAGGCGGACTTCTGCGTCTGGCGCGTCGCTTCGCCGGCCGAACTCGTCTACTGGATCGGCGGCGAGGGCCCGGAGCGCATCTTCATCGACGGGTAGGAGAAATAAATGGATATTCGCGCCATTCCAGCGGGCCGCAGGCCGCCCGACGAGGTCAACGCCTTCATCGAGATCCCGTTCGGCGGCCTGCCGGTGAAATACGAACTGGACCCGCGTTCGGGCGCGCTCTTCGTGGATCGTTTCCTGCATACCTCGATGATCTATCCGAGCAATTACGGCTTTATTCCGGGGACGCTCGGCGAGGACGGCGACGCGCTCGACATTCTGGTGGTCACGCCCATGCCGGTTGTCGCCGGCTCGGTCATCCGCTCACGCCCCGTCGGCGTTTTGCTCATGGCCGACGAGAAAGGCGTCGATGAGAAGATACTCGCAGTGCCGGTCGATGCGCTCAATCCGTTCTACAAGGACGTGAAGAGTCACCGCGACCTGCCGCCGCTCCTCGTCGACCAGATCGGGCACTTCTTCCGTCACTACAAGGATCTCGAGCCCGGCAAGGGATCGCAGGTCGGCGAGTGGGCGACGCTGGAGGTCGCGAAAGAGCGTATTGTCAGGGCGATCGAGCGCGCCGCCGGGATAGGTCACGCATGACCGACCGTTTTCGCAACGCCCGCGAAGTCCGTCCGCGCACGGGGCCGTCCAAGGTCGCAAAGCACTGGACGACCGAAGCGCCGATCCGCATGCTGATGAACAACCTCTCGCCCGACGTCGCCGAGCACCCGGAGACGCTGGTCGTCTATGGCGGCATCGGCCGGGCGGCGCGCGACTGGGCGTGCTATGACAAGATCGTCGAGACGCTCGAGCGCCTGGAAGAGGACGAAACTCTGTGCGTGCAGTCCGGGAAGCCGGTCGGGGTCTTTAAGACCCACAAGGACGCGCCGCGGGTCCTCATCGCCAATTCCAACCTCGTGCCGAAATGGGCGACCTGGGCGCACTTCAACGAGCTCGATAAGAAGGGCCTCATGATGTACGGCCAGATGACGGCCGGCTCGTGGATCTACATCGGCACGCAGGGCATCGTTCAGGGCACTTACGAGACCTTTGTCGAGGCGGGGCGCCGCCATTACGGCGGCAGTCTCAAGGGGAGATGGATTTTGACCGCGGGCCTCGGCGGCATGGGCGGGGCGCAGCCGCTCGCGGCCGTCATGGCCGGCGCCTCCTGCCTCGCCGTCGAATGCGATGCGGCGAAGATCGAGTTTCGTCTGCGGACGAAATACCTCGATGAGCGCGCCGATACGCTCGACGAGGCGCTGGGCAAGATCGCGCGCTGGACGAAAGCGGGGGAGGCGAAGTCGGTCGGCCTGCTCGGCAACGCGGCGGATGTTTTTCCGGAACTGCGCAAGCGCGGCGTCAAGCCGGACATCGTGACGGATCAGACGAGCGCGCACGACACGATCAACGGCTATCTGCCGAAAGGCTGGAGCCTCGGCGAATGGCGCGAGAAACGCGAGAAGGACCCCAAAGCCGTCGATCGCGCGGCGAGGGCGTCGATCCGCGAACATGTCGCTGCGATGGTCGGCTTCTGGAACGACGGCGTGCCGACCTTGGATTACGGCAACAACATCCGCCAGGTCGCGAAGGACGAGGGACTTGAGAACGCCTTCGCCTTTCCAGGCTTCGTGCCGGCGTACATCCGCCCGCTCTTCTGCCGCGGCGTCGGGCCGTTCCGCTGGGCGGCGCTTTCGGGCGACCCGGAGGACATATATCGCACAGACGCCAAGGTGAAGGAGGTCATTCCCAACGATACGCACCTCCACCGCTGGCTCGACATGGCGCGTGCACGGATCAAATTCCAAGAGCTCCCCGCGCGCATCTGCTGGGTGGGCCTCGGGCTTCGCCACAAGCTCGGCCTCGCCTTCAACGAGATGGTGGCTCGCGGAGAGCTGAAGGCGCCCATCGTCATCGGGCGCGACCACCTCGATTCCGGCTCCGTCGCCTCGCCCAACCGCGAGACCGAGGCGATGATCGACGGCTCGGACGCCGTCTCCGACTGGCCGCTCCTGAATGCGCTCTTGAACACCGCCTCCGGCGCGACCTGGGTCTCGATCCACCACGGCGGCGGCGTCGGCATGGGTTATTCGCAGCACGCCGGCATGGTCGTCGTCGCCGACGGCACGGAAGACGCCGCGCGCCGCCTCGCGCGCGTGCTCTGGAACGACCCCGCCTCGGGCGTCATGCGCCACGCCGATGCAGGGTATGAGATTGCGCTGGAATGCGCGAAAGCGAACGGGCTCGATCTTCCGATGGTGCGTCGATGACGGTGATCGTCCTCCATCCAGGCGCCGCCTCCCTCGCCGATCTTCGCGCTGTATGGTCCGACGCCGGCGTCGCCCTGGCGAGCGAGGCTTACGCAAAGATCGACGCTGCGGCGGCCTCCATCGCGCGCATCGTGGCGTCGGGAAAGATCGTGTACGGCGTGAACACCGGCTTCGGCCTGCTGGCGTCGACGTGCATCGAGAAGGAGCGGCTTGCCGAGCTGCAGCGCAATCTCGTGTTGTCGCATTCCTGCGGTTTGGGACCGGACATCTCGCGCGAGGTCGTGCGCCTCGCGATGGCGCTGAAGGCGATCGGCCTGGCGCGCGGGCACTCCGGCGTCCGCCGCGAGGTGGTCGATCGCCTGTTGCTGATGCTGGAAAAGGATGCGCTCCCGTGCATCCCGGCGCAAGGCTCGGTCGGCGCTTCGGGCGATCTCGCCCCGCTTGCGCACATGTCCGCCGCGATGCTCGGCGTCGGCCGCGTGGCGCTCAGGGGCGAGATTATGCCGGCGGCGGCCGCGCTGCAAAGGCTTGGCCTGAAGCCGCTCGAACTTGGGCCGAAGGAGGGGCTGGCGCTGCTCAACGGCACGCAGGTCTCGACCGCCGTCGCGCTTGATGCGCTGTTCGCGGCGGAGCGCGTGTTCGCCGCCGCTCTCATCGCCGGCGCGCTGTCGGTCGATGCGCTGAAGGCTTCCGACGCGCCCTTCGACCCGCGCATTCACGCTGTGCGCGGCCAGCCGGGGCAGATCGCCGTCGCAACGTTTTTGCGAAACGCCGTCGACGGCAGCGACATCCGCAAGAGCCATCTCGATTGCAGCCGCGTGCAGGACCCGTACTCCTTCCGCTGCCAGCCGCAGGTGATGGGCGCCGCGCTTGATCTCCTCAGGGGCGCCGCGAAGACGCTGGAGATTGAGGCGAACGCCGTCTCGGACAACCCGATCGTCTTTCCGGATACGGACGAAATCATTTCTGGCGGCAATTTCCACGCCGAGCCGGTCGCCTTCGCAGCCGATCAGATCGCGATCGCGCTTTGCGAGGTCGGGTCGATTTCGGAGCGGCGCTTCGCCGTGCTCATCGACCCGAAAATGAGCGGCCTGCCGGCGTTTCTCGTCTAGGACGGCGGCGTCAATTCCGGCTTCATGATCGTGCAAGTGACGGCGGCGGCGCTGGTGGCCGAGAACCGCAGCCTCGCCTTTCCGGCGAGCGTCGATTCGGTGCCGACCTCGGCGGGGCAGGAGGATCACGTTTCCATGGCGACGGGCGCAGCAAGGAAAGCGCGCGCGATCGCGCAGAACGCTGCGGGCGTCGTCGCCTGCGAACTGATGGCGGCCGCGCAGGGCATCGACTTCCACGCGCCGCGCAAGACGTCCGAGGCGCTCGCGCGCGTCCATGCGCGTGTGCGGGCTGCGTCTCCCTTTGTCGAGCGCGACCGCTTCTTCGCGGACGAACTCGCCGCGCTGCAAGCTTCGGTCTTGCGCGGCGACTTCGCCGCGGATGCGGAAGCGATCTGCGCCTTGTTCTGAAAGATGCATAAAGGCCGCGCGAGCCCGCGCGGCCTTTTGCGGCGGAGTTTTAGAGGTCTATTGGCCGGCCGCTTCTTTCTCTGCGGCGGCGAGCTGCTCGCGGAGCTTCGACATCATCGCGGCGCGCTGATCGGCGGGGATGCTTTCGTCGCTCTCCAGCCGGGAGATGGTCGCCCGCAGCGCCTCGGCTTTCGACTTCGGATCCCCGGTCGCCCTCGTGATCAGGCAGTTCCGTGTGACGATGCGCTTTTCTGCGCCGTCCTTCGACTCGCTCTCGGCGAACACTCCGCCCTGGGCCTCACAGTCGGCGCGTGAGCCTTCCGGCGGCAGGGGCGGAAGCGGCGCGTCCGGCGGCGGCGTCGGACCCGGCGCGAACGCGGGCGGGGGCGGCGCCGCATCAAGATCAACTGTGCGGGCCTTGCCGTCCTTGCCCCGGATCACGATCGCCTGAGGCGCAGCGTCGCCGGCGCCATAGCTCTTCTCGGCGAGGAGCTTGCCGCCCGTTCCGAAGAGCTTCACCGATCTGACGCCATCTTCCTCACGGAACTCGATTCGCTTGGCGTTTTTGATCCCGTCATACTCGATCGATTCGTCCCCCTCGACTGCGATGATCTTGACGGCGCTGGTCTTGACGACCACGCGCTTTTCCTGGGGCTCTCCGGCCTGCGAATAGCTGGCGCTTGCAGCAACGCCGAGCGCAACCAGCGCGACGCCGATCGTGCGGGCCAGCCGCGAACGCCCGGTCATCCGGGTCTTCATGAGCATCAGTCTCTCCTTCAGTTGATGGGACATGGAAAGGCTCGCCGCGGGCGCCGAAACGACGCACGCGGCTGATTTCAGCATGGCCGAGCCATAGGCGTGCGCGATGTCGGGTCGATTGCCGCAGCGCTCCATCACCGCGGCGTCGCACGTGGCTTCCTGGTCCGCGCGGAAGCGCGCGAAGGCCGCGTGCGCAAGCGGGTTCGGCCATTGCAGGGCGCGAAACAAGATGGCGGCGAGGGCGACTGCGAGATCGCTGCGCCGCACATGCTCGAACTCATGGGCGAGGGCGAGCCTGCGCTCGTCCGGCGTAAAAGCGGTCTCGAACGATGCGGGCAGAACAACGATCGGTCTAAGGACGCCGCAGACCAGCGGTCCGGTCTCCGTCGCGGCGACCAAGATCGGGACGGGCTTCTTGAGACCCGCCTTGTCGGCGGCGATTGCGGCTTCGGCCGAAAGGCGCGCGGACGGCGCTGCTGCGCTGGTCGTCACGCGCCTCAGGAAGCTGCGCTGACGTGCGGCCTGCAGCAGCAGGAATACGGCTGCGCCGCCGCCCCATAGGGCGAGAAGGAGCGGCGCGGGATCGGCCGTAACCGGTTCGCCGGCGATGGCTGCCGCCGAGGCGTCGATCATTTGGGCGACGTTGATTTTGTCCGGGGCGGAAGCGTTGAACGCGAGCGGCGCCGGGATTTCGGGCAGGAGGATCCGAAGCGCCGGCGCGAGCCACAGAAGGTAGGCGGCCTCGGCCCCGAAACGCCGGGCGATCGGCCTGCGGATGATCAAGATGACCACGATCAGCAGGCTGACGGATATTGTGGTTTCAGTCAGCCGCGCGAGGAGATCATTTGCGTTCACGCTTCAGCTCCTTCAGCAGGGCTTCGAGTTCGGCGATGTCTTCGCGCGAGACCTTGCCGCTGCCCGCGAGATTGGCGACCAGGGGCGCCGTGCGGCCGTCGAACAGGCGGTCGACGAACCACCGAGCCTCCTTGCGCGCGTATTGCTCACGGGTGATCGCCGGACAGTAGAGATAGCGCCGGCCGTCCTGCTCGAACCGGACCGCGCCTTTCTCGACCAGGCGCGCCAGCAGCGTTTTGACCGTCTGCGCGCTCCAGGACTTCTTCTTCCCGAGGCGTTCGGCGATGTCGCTTGCCGCGGCCGGCGCGGCCTTCCAGAGCTCTTCGAGCACGTCGAGTTCAGCCGGGGTGATCTTGTCCGCCATTGCTTCCGGGTTATGGCTACAACTGTAGTCAGTAAGACCATCTACAGCTGTAGTCAATAGGGCCGACCGACATGGCGCGCCGCTTCGCTTCACATTTGCGTCAAACCGGCACGGCGAGCCATTCCCGGCCTTTGAGCATCAGCCGCCAGTAGACCATGGGGAGAATCCGCTCCTTGAGGAGCCAGGCCTGCGCCGTCGGCTTCAGCCCGTCATTCACCCAGGCCGGGAAGGTCGGCTGCAGCTTGCCGTCATAGCCGAATTCCGCGAGCACGATCTTGCCGCGCTCGACCGTCAGGGGACACGATCCGTAGCCCTCGTATTTCGACGGCAAGGGCGCGCCGTCCATGGCGGAAAGGAGATTCGCCGCGACCACCGGCGCCTGCTTGCGAACGGCGGCCGCCGTCTTGGCGTTGGCGGTCGAGGCCGCGTCGCCGAGCGCAAACACGTTCGGGAATTTTTTGTGCCGCATGGTCTGCGGGTCGACGTCGATCCAGCCGGCCTCGTTCACGAGCGCGCTCTTGCGCACGACGTCAGGCGTCGCCTGCGGCGGGCACACATGCAGAATGTCGAACTTGCGCACGATGCGGGTTGAGGCTCCGTCGGAAGACGTCTTATCGAAGAACGCCGTTCGCGCGGGTCCATCGACCGCAACGAGGTTCTCGCCGAAATTCAGCTGCGCCCGATACTTCTTCACATACTCCATCAGCGCTGGGACATAGGCGGCGACGCCGAAAAGCACGGCGCCGGCATTGCAGAAATGAATCTCGATCTTGTCGAGGACCTGCTGGCGCAGCCAGTAATCTGCGGAAAGGTACATGGCCTTCTGCGGGGCGCCGGCGCATTTGATCGGCATGGGCGGCTGCGCGAAGATCGCCGTTCCGGATTTCAAGTTCCGTACAAGTTCGAAGGTGTAAGGGGCTACGCCCTCGCGGTAGTTGGACGTGACGCCGTTCTTTCCTAGCGTCGCCTCGAGGCCCTCCACCCTGGCCCAGTCGAGTTTGATGCCGGGCGCGGCGACGAGAAATCGGTAAGGCAGGCGCCGGCCGTCGCGGAGCTTTATTTCGCTCGTTTCCGGACTGAACGCGGCGACTTCCTGGCGGATCCACTCGACGCCGTTCGGGATGACGGCCTTAGTCGCCCGGCCGGTCTCCTCGAAGGAGAATATCCCGGCCCCGACCATCGTCCAGCCCGGCTGGTAGAAGTGCCGCTCCCGCGGCTCGACGACCGCGATCTTCAAGCCGCGCCGGCGTTTCAGAAGGCTCGCGGCGGCGGCGATCCCGCCCGCGCCGCCGCCGACGATGACGACGTCGTGGGCGGCAACTGAAGACAGGTGCGGGGAAGCCCTGCCTGCATTCGCGTCCATTGGTTCTCTCCCAAGCGTTTGGCACCCGGGGTCTATCCCGTCGGTCCTGCGCGCGCCCTTGCTTTCGCGGTCAAGCGGTCGCTACCCCGAAGAAGCGACCGATTCCGAACGTTGCGGCGCCGGCGAGCGCGCCGATGAAAAGCATTCTGGCGCCGCCAAGGAGCGCGCTCCGGCCAGAGAAAAAGCTCATGACGGCGCCGATCGCGAAAAGGGCGACCGCGGACAGAACGGCGGCGACCGGCAGCGCCCTTTCGCCAAGACCGAGCAGGAACGGCAGAAGCGGAACGAACGCGCCGGCGGCGAAGGCCAGGAACGAGAACAGCGCGGCTGCTGATGCGCTGCCGAGATCGTCCGGGTTCAGACCGAGCTCTTCGCGGGCGAGGGCGTCCAGCGCGACTTTAGGGTCGGCGACAAGGCGCCGCGCCAGGTTTCGCGCTTCTTCGATCGGGACGCCGCGCGCTTCGTAAATGAGCGCGAGCTCTTCCGCTTCCTCCTCCGGGTAGAGATCAAGCTCGGCCTTCTCCTGGGCGATCTGATGCTCGAACATCTCCCGCTGCGTGCGCATGGAGACATACTCGCCCGCAGCCATCGAAAAGGCGCCGGCGAGCAGCCCAGCGACCCCGGCGACAAGGATGACGTCGCCGGCCGCCGACGCGCCCGCGACGCCCATAACCAGGCTCATGTTAGAGACGAGGCCGTCGTTGACTCCGAAGACGGCCGCGCGGAGCGAGCCGCCGCGGCCGCCGCCATGGCGCTTGCCGATCGCCGCGACGTCAGTCGGCATCGCATGACCGGCCGCCGCCGCGACCGTCTCAGTCCCGTTGTAGACGGACAGTCCGCGCACTTTGGCCGCGACAAGAAGCGGACGCGCCGCGCGTGGGCCGAGGAGGCCGACTGCCGCCGCGATGAGGCGCGCACGCAGCGACGGCGAAAATTGCAGCAGCGCATTGTCGACGTCTTTGGCGATGATGGCCGCCTGCGCCTCGCCTTCAACGGCCATGCGGTCAAAGAGCGCCTTGAGCCTCGCATCCTTCTCCCGGCGCGCCGCCGCTCGTAAAAGGTAGGCGGCGGTCATCTCGGTTCGCCAGCGCTCGTTGGCGCTCAGGGTTCTCATAACGCGCGTTTCCTCTGATGCCGGCTGTTCGACCTGATTGCGACGCGCGTCAATGCGGCGTTATCCTGCCCCCTCAGATTCGGGGCGGCTCATGTTGATTCGTTTTCTCGCAGCAGCGGCGCTGGCGGCCCTTCTGCCCCGCCCGGCGGGCGCCGCCGCCGGCGATGGACCTCGCCCAGAACTCGTGATCCGCGGAGCGACCATGATCAACGGCGCCGGCGCGCCGCCGCAGGGTCCCGTCGACATCGTCGTCGAGGACGGGCGCATCACGAAGGTTGTCGCTGTTGGAGCTCCGGGCCTTCCGATCGACCCAGACAGTCGCCCCAAAGCAGAACCGGGCGCGCGCGAGATCGACGCGCATGGCAAATATGTTTTGCCGGGCTTCATCAATCTGCACGGCCATATCCACACGGAGGAGACCGGTCAGGGCGTGCCGCCGGAATATATCTGGAAACTGTGGCTCGCGCACGGCATCACGACAGTGCGCGAACTTGGCAACGAGAAGGGCGCAAAGTGGACCGCCGAGATGGCGGCGAAGTCCGCGCGCAATGAGATCATCGCGCCGCGGATCTATCCCTATCCAGTGTTTCGCGGCTGGTCGGCGGGCGAAGTGGATTCGCCGGAAGCGGCTCGCGCGAAAATCCGGCGCCTCAAGGCCGAAGGCGCGCGCGGCGTGAAGTTCTTCGGCGCGCCCGAGGAAATCCTCTGGGCCGGGCTCGACGAGGCCAAGAAGCAGGGCCTCAAGACCACCATGCACCACGCGCAGCTCGATGTAGCGCATGCCGACGTACTCGACACTTCCGCGCACGGTCTTGGCTCGATGGAGCACTGGTACGGGCTGCCGGAAGCCCTGTTCGAGGACCAGACTCTGCAGCGTTATCCGGCCGACTATAATTACAACGACGAACAGGACCGCTTCGGGGAAGCAGGCAAGCTTTGGACCCAGGCGGCGAGCCCCGGCTCAGAGCGCTGGAACTACGTGCGCGACACGCTCCTTGAGCGCGATTTCGCCGTCATCCCGACATTTTCCATCTACGTCGCAAGCCGCGACTGGATGCGATCGAGGCGGGCCGATTGGCATGACGATTACACGATGCCCTCGCTCTGGAAATTCTTCGCCCCCGACCGTAACGCCCACGGCTCCTACTGGTTCGACTGGGGCACGGAAGAGGAAGCGGCCTGGCGCGACAACTACCGGCGCTGGATGGCGTTCGTGAACGACTACAAGAACCACGGCGGACTGGTCGGCGTCGGCGAGGACGCCGGCTACATCTACTCAACCTACGGCTTCGGCTATGTGACTGAGCTTGAGATGCTGCGCGAGGCCGGCTTCTCGTCCCTCGAGGTTATCAAGGCCGCGACGCTCGACGGGGCGAAGATCCTCGGCGCGGAAGGCGAGATCGGCTCGATCCAGGTCGGCAAGCGCGCCGACCTCGTCATCCTTGGCGAGAACCCGCTCGCCAATCTGAAAGTTCTCTATGCGACGGGCCATATCCGCCTTGATCCGGAAACGAACAAGCCGAAGCGCGTCGGCGGCGTCGAGACCGTGATCAAGGACGGCGTCGTCTACGACGCAAAGGCGCTCGCCGCCGAGGTTCGCGCAATGGTCGCGAATGAGAAAGAGCGCTCCGGCATTGCGTCCGGACCGATGCCGATCGTCGATTTCACCTACGAACCTAAGAAGGATCAAAGCCCGTGAAGACACGTCTCGCCGCCCTCCCGGTCCTCGCGCTTTTCGCCGCCGTTCCGGCCCGCGCGGATCTCAGGGCCGACGTCGCCGCCGACCTCCCGAGCCTCGTCGCTCTCTATAAAGAGCTTCACGCCAATCCCGAGCTCTCCTTCAAGGAATCGAAGTCCTCGGCGCGTCTGGCGAGCGAGCTCAAGTCGCTCGGCTTTGAGGTGACGACGGGCGTCGGCTCGGCCTGGTCGCGAAGGAAGGCCGCCGAAATCAGCGGCGAGGTTCGCGAGGGCGTCGACGGCTACGGCGTCGTAGGGGTCCTGAGGAACGGCGAAGGGCCGACCGTTCTCATCCGCGCCGACATGGATGCCCTGCCGCTCGAAGAGCGCACGAATCTGCCTTACGCAAGCAAGGTGCGGACGACTGATTATCGCGGCGTCGAGGCCGGCGTCATGCACGCCTGCGGCCACGACGTGCACATGACCTCTTGGGTCGGCGCCGCGCGCCGTCTCGTCGCGATGAAGGACCAGTGGAAGGGGACGTTGGTGATGGTCGCTCAGCCGGCGGAAGAACTCGGTCTTGGCGCGCTCGCCATGCTCGACGACGGTCTTTTCAGCAGGTTTCCGAAGCCGGATTATAATCTCGCCCTGCACGTCAACGGGGTGAACGCGGCCGGTACGATCGCCTATACGCCCGAATACGCCCTTGCGAGCGTCGATTCGGTCGATATCTTCATTAAGGGCGTGGGCGGCCACGGGGCGATGCCGCATCTCGCCAAAGACCCGATTGTGATCGGCGCCGAGATCGTCAATGCCCTCCAGACCCTTGTATCCCGCGAACTTGACCCGCTTGACTCCGGCGTCGTGACGGTCGGCGCCTTCAACGCCGGCACGAAGCACAACATCATCCCGGACGGGGCGCATCTGCAGATCACGGTTCGGTCGTACAAGGAGGACGTCCGCCAGAAACTGCTCGACGGCATCCGCCGAATCGCCCGCGCGCAGGCCGCCTCCGCCGGGCTCCCGGAGAAGCTCATGCCGGAGGTGAAGGTGGAGAACTCGTCTCTCGCCGCCACGTACAACGACCCGGCGCTTTCGGCGCGGATCGCTTCGACCTTCAAGGCAAGCTTCGGCGAGGCCAATGTCATCGAGACGCGGCCGACAATGGGCGGCGAGGACTTCGCCTATTTCGGCAAGACGGCCGACAAGATCCCGTCTTTCATTTTCTGGATCGGCGGCAGCGATCCGAAGGCGGTCGCGGCGGCGACGGCCGGCAAGGGGCCGGTTCCGCACTCGAACCACTCGCCGTTCTTCGCGCCGCTGCCGGAGCCGACGCTCAAGACGGGCGTCGAGGCGCTGACGGTCGGCGCGCTTGAACTGTTCAAGCCGGCGAACGCAAATTGATGCGGGGTTCGCACGCTGTGCGAATGCCTGCCCGCCACACGCCTTGAAACTTGGCTTGGGCCGCGCGGCGTAGTTGCCGGTTTACGCCAAGCCGCTCAGGCGCCCGCGCCGAACCATCTCCTGAATCCAGCCGTCAGCGCCTGTCCGCGACCGGAATGCTTTCCGTAGTGATCGCGGGCATGCCCGCGGTCGAGATCGAAGGTGGAAAGAGGATGTGCTGGTCGCCCCGGCGCCAGCAGTCGCGGGCTGGAAAGGACTTCTTTTTACAGGGGGTCAGCCCGATCGGCGCGCCGCTCGCCAGCCGGGGCGCAGTGACGGAAGCAGGCTCCAGCGCTCCGTCGGCTTCAATGACCGTGCGTTCCGCCGGCGCCGCGAGCCGCGCTTCTCGCGTCGGCGCGAATATCGCACAGCCCGATGTCAGAACCAGCGCCGCTCCGGCCAGTGCATATCGCATTTGGATTCCCCACGATTCTGCAAATTCTGCAAAGAGCGCCAAAAGCGGCGGCTCGCTGCCTTGAGAACGCGACGCAACTGAACTGGGAGCCGCGGTTACGCGACGCGCCAATTTGAACCCGGCCGAGGGGAGCCGTCAACCGGCTCCATCACTTCTTCTCCAGAAGTAAGCGCCCGTCGCGTTCGACCTTTCCGGCGATTGTCTCCGCTATGACAGCGAGAAGGGTCGGCAGCGTCGCCTCGATCCGGACATGTTGAGGAAAAATGTCGATCTCGCCGCTGATGTTTTGGCCGAGGCCCTTGGCCGTGAACGACAATTTATCAGCACCCGACCAGCTCTGAGCGAACTGAAACATCATGCCGCCCGCGAGGCCGTTCCGGAGCTTGTCGAAGCCGTCGGATATCCGACGCCTCGCTTCATCCTTGCCGAGGTCATGGGACAGGGTGACGGTGATTTTTCGCGACATTTTTTCGCCTTTCCGACCGTCATGAAATGGTTGGCGGCAAGGCGATATGCAAGCGCGTGCTGTCGCCGGGGCCGGTTGCGGGCTAGAATGCCTAAAAACAGGGAGTTAGCTCATGCATCGCGCCATCATTCTGGTCTCGATCATCGCGCTCGTTCTGGCGGCTGCCTTGGCAGGCCTTGGACCCGCCTACCGGGCCGACGTCATCGATCTTTCCCAGGCTTTCGGCGTCATGAGGGTCCTCGCTTTGCCGACATTGATCGCGGCTGGCTTGGCGGCGATCGCCTTTGTCGGGGCGCTGCTGACGGCGCGCAGCCATGCCGGGATCGCGCTTGTCGCGGACCTGGCGGCGGGGATCGCCGGCTATGCGCCGATCAAGATGCGCTCGCTCGCCGAAGCCAACCCCCGCATTCACGACATCACGACTGATTTCGAAAATCCGTCGGCGATCGTCGCCGCAGCGGATCTTCCGCGCCGCAACCCGCCGGCCTATGCGGGGGGCGACATGGTGGGCGAGACCGGCAAGTCGGTGGCCGACTCCCAACGCGCGGCTTTTCCGGACATCAAGCCCCTGATCGTCGGCGCGGATGTTCCGGGGACGGCCGCCAAGGCCCGTGAAGTGCTGAAATCCATGAGGATGGAGGTGCTCGCGGAGTCGCGGCCCGAAGACGGCGGCCTCGTCATCGAGGCCGTGTTAACAACGCTGTGGTTCGGGTTCAAGGACGACTTCATCGTCCGCCTCGCTCCGGCGGAGGGCGGAACGCGCATTGACGTGCGGTCGAAATCGCGGGTCGGCGGCTCTGACCTCGGCGCCAATGCGGCGCGCGTGCGCAAATTCCTGGCGGCAATGGATGCGGCGCTCTGACGCCGGTGGCGCCGGGGCTTCGGCGACTTGAACCTCAAGCGTTCCTTTCTAGATCGATGGAGTCGGCTCGCAATAGGCCGCCAATCGCCGCTGCGGGCCGTCGTCGCACGTTCGTCAACTGAAAAGGAGACGTATCATGTTCCGCCCGCTGACCTTGTTTAACCGCAACCGCAGCCTGCCCGCCGCATCGGGAGACGCCGGCGACCCCTTCTTCAGGCTTCAAAACGAGATGAACCGGCTTTTCGATGAAGCCTTCGCCGGGTTTTCAGGCTTTGCGTCCGGCGGCACTGTCGGAGCCCTCACGCCTCGAGTCGACTTGAAGGAAACCGGCGACGCTCTTGAGGCCTTTTTTGAACTTCCCGGCGTCGATGAGAAGGATCTCGACGTTGAGATCAGCGACAACATCCTGACAGTTCGAGGCGAGAAGCGCGCTGAACGAAGCGAGCGCGAGGACGGCTCCGGGTACCATTTCGTCGAGCGCTCCTATGGATCTTTCGCGCGGTCGATCGCGCTGCCGGCTGAAATCGAGCAGGACCGGGTGAAAGCCGAGTTCTCCAACGGGGTTCTAAAGCTCTGGCTGCCGAAGAACGCCGAAGCGCGAAACCGCACCCGGAAGATCGCAATCAGCGGACCTTCCGACAAACGCCGCTAGAGCCGCAACCGCAAAGTTGCGCAGCAGACGCCGCCGCCTCAGGCCCGCGGGTTGTGAAGCGGCGGCCCCGCGCCGGACACGGTTTCGAAAATCACCCGTCCGCCTTCGAGCCGGGCCCGCCCTTCGCACAGCAGCTTGACGCAGGTCGGATAAAGCTTGTGCTCCTCCGCCAAAATGCGCTGCGCGAGCGCATCGGCGGTGTCGTTCGGGAGGACCGCGACGGCGGCCTGGCCGATGATCGGTCCCTCATCCATGCCGGCGGTGACGAAATGTACGGTGCAGCCGGCGACCTTCACGCCCGCCGCCAGCATCGCCTCGTGTACGTTCAATCCCTTGAACGCCGGCAGCAGCGAGGGGTGGATGTTGAGAATGCGGCCGTCGAACCGGCCGACAAACGCCGCCGACAACAGCCGCATAAATCCGGCGAGACACAGATAATCGATGCGGCGCGCGTCGACCGCGGCGGCGAGCGCCGCTTCAAAGGCTTCTTTGCCGGCGGCTCCCTTGCCAAAGGCTCGGTGATCGATGACCTCCGTCTCTATCCCAGCGCCTTCTGCAAGACCAAGGCCAGGCGCATTGGCGAGGTTCGAGACGACCAGCGCGATTTCGGCCGGATAGTCCTGCGCGCGCGCGGCGTCGATCAGCGCCTGGAGGTTCGATCCCCGTCCGGAAATGAGGACTGCGAGCCTCTTGCGCGACATGTTCGTCAGGCTTTGACGAGTCGACCGACAACGCGCGGTTGTTCGCCGCCGCGCGCCAGCGCCGCAAGGACCCGGTCCGCGCCATCCTCCGCGACCACCAGCACGCCGCCGATCCCGCAGTTAAAGGTCCGCCGCATGTCGTCGAGCGATACCTTGCCGACCTCCCGGAGCCAGTCGAACAGGGGCGGCAACGGGATCGAGGCCTCATCGAACCGCGGCGCAAGCGATGCGTCGAAAACGCGCGGAACGTTTTCAGTGAGGCCGCCGCCAGTGATGTGCGCAAATCCCCGCACATCCGGATTCTTGACCAGCGGCAGCACGCTTTTCACGTAAATTCGGGTGGGCGCGAGGAGCGCGTCAGCGAGAGATTGCGAGGCGTCGAAGGGTGCCGGCGCGTCGAGGCGCGCGCCCGACTCGGCGACCAGTTTCCGGATCAACGAATAACCGTTCGAGTGGGCGCCGGATGAGGGGAGGCCGACCAGCAGGTCGCCCGGGCGACAGGCCCGCGGCAGCAGGTCGGCCCGTTCAACGGCGCCGACGCAGAAGCCGGCAAGATCATACTCGCCCGCGGCGTACATGCCCGGCATCTCGGCGGTCTCGCCGCCAATGAGGGCGCAGCCGGCTTCCCTGCAGCCCTGCGCGATCCCGGCGATCACCTCGCTGGCGACGCCTTCCTCAAGGCGTCCGGTCGCAAAATAATCGAGGAAGAAGAGCGGCTCGGCGCCGTGCGCGAGCACGTCGTTGACGCACATGGCCACCAGGTCGATCCCGATCGTGTCGTGCCGTCCGGTCGCGAAGGCGAGCTTGAGTTTCGTTCCGACGCCGTCCGTACCGGAAACGAGGAGGGGGTCCTGGAACCCAGCCGCTTTCAGATCAAAAAGGCCGCCGAAGCCGCCAAGATCGGCGTCCGCCCCCCGCCGGGCGGTGGTCCGCGCCAGAGGCGAGATCGCCCTTACGAGCCGTTCCCCGGCATCGATATCGACGCCAGCCTTGCGATATGCATCCGCCATGACGCCCGTCTAGCGAATGCACGACGCAAAAGGCAACTGAGCCCCATCGACAACTGTGGAGAGAAGTTCATCCAGCGGTCTGACTAGGCCCTGGCGGTCCGGCATCGGACATGGTGCAAGCGCCGCTCCGGGTCGCTATAAGGACGGCCGCGTTACGGGCGTCGTCCGCCCGGGTTGGAAGGTCTTAAAATGGTCAGGTTGCTCGCCGCTTTCGGGGCGCTGTTGCTGGCGCTGTGCTTGTCGCCCGCGTTCGCCGCGCAGGACGATGTCTTTGTCGTGCCGCGCGTGCCGGTCCAAGCCTCGGGAGAATCGGCGACCGCCGCCAAGTTGGCGGCGCAGGTGCAGGGCCGCCGGCGGGCAGTCGACATATTGCTGCGACGCCTGACTGTCGAAAGCGACTGGGTGTACTTGCCCCGTCTGGTTCGCGGCGAGCCGGCCGAGGCGACCGGCGATCCGGCTCTCGGCAAGGCGGCGATTTCCCTCTCCGACAGTTCGATGTTGGGCCTTGAGTCGAGCTTTGAGGTTTACTCCGAGAAAAGCTCCGCAACGACCTACCGCGCCTCGATCACCTACCGCTTCAAGCCGGACGCCGTGCGCCGCCTCCTTAAGAATGCGCGTCTCCCCTACAGCGAGACCCAGATGCGCAAGGCTTTGGTGATCCCGGTGCTTGAGACCGATCGGGGCGTCTACCTCTGGGAAGCCAACAACCCGTGGATGGCCGCCTGGAGAGCGCGGCCTTATCTCAATGAGTTGACGCCGATGACGGCGCCGCTCGGCGATGTCGAGGACGCCTCGACAATCACCGCCCAACAGGCGCTCTCGCTCAACTCGGCGCGGCTTGGCGCAATGGCGGATCGGTACAATGTCAGCCAGGTCATTGTCGCGCATGCACGGTTGAAACAGTCGGGCGGGCAGGACCAACTCACCGTCAAGCTGATCAACGGCTTCCGGGAGGTCGATGCGCCGCCGGCGGACGTTGAGATCGATCCGACGCTGGTCGGCTACCAGGGCGGCGACGCCCCGACGGTCGGCGGCGGTGTACGCGACATCGCCCCCGCCGGGATCGGCGAGGTGCTCGCCCAGGCGGTTTTCGCGGAGTCATCCGGCAATTTTCCGGCGCTCGCCGACCGGGCCATCGAGGGGGCCATCGCCAAGTATGCGAGCGCATGGAAGAGCCGGACGCTGATCGACCATTCTCACGAGGGCGTGCTGGAGACGACGGCGTTTTTCGAATCGCTCGCCGACTGGACCAAGATCAGGGCCGGGCTCCTGGCGACGCCGTTAGTCGGTTCCGTCCAGGTATTCGCGCTCTCTCCCCGCGGGGCCGAGATGCGCCTCAGGGTCTTCGGCGATCCGCAGCGTCTCGCTGTCGCCATGGAAAATTACGGCGTGACGTTCTGGACTGAGGATGGCCGTCGGTGGTTCCTCGCGACCCCGTCAAGAGCCGGGCAGCTGCGCGGCAGCAGCGCCCTGCGGCGCGTCTACAGCGACGGCAACTACAACCGCGAAGACCCTGCCGCGCCCCGCATCGACAACGCGGTCGAGCAGTTGGCCCCGCCGACGGACGACAAGATCGCGCAACCGCAATAGCAATGGACCAGCGCCGCGCGGATGCGCCGCGCCAGATGTCCCTTAAGCTGCCTGAGGCGCCGCGGCTTTATCCGCCCGGCAGCTATCTGGTGACCGGCGCTAATCGCGACGCCTATCTGATCATTCGCGCATTCACGGAAGGGCAAGAAGCCTTTCTTGTCTTGAGCGGGCCGAGAGGCTCCGGCAAGACACACCTCTTGCACGAACTTTTCGGCGCAAGCGGAATCGCGGTTGCGACGGATGCAGAATTGGGGGCGAGGGACGATGTCGTCGCCCTTGACGACTGCCACAAGTCAGAAGACCCGATGCGGTTGCTGCGGTTCCTCGAATCACGAGCGGCGCGCGGGTTGCGCACCGTGCTTGCCGGCGACGGCCGGCCGCGGACGTGGGCAGGCGGCCTTAAGGATCTGGAAACCCGCCTCGAGGCGATGCCGCGTGCGGAACTGGGCGAGCCCGATGAGCCGCTGCTCGAGGCGGTCCTGGGGCGGCATTTTGCAGCGCGGCGACTGAAAACCTCGAAGGATTTCGCCGCTTTTTCCGCCCCGCGCATTCCAAGACGCTTCGCCGCGGCCGCCGCCTTCGCAGACGCCGCCGCGGCGGCCGCTCATGAGGGGGCCTCGCTGAACGTTTCCCTTGCAAAAATGATCATTGAAAACCTTTTTGAAGCCCCGGTTCAGACATAAGTTAGGTCGGACAACCGAAAGGCGCATCTTGACCTCTCCCGACGACGCGGCCGCTTTTGCTCGCGCCGAGCCGACAGGCGCGGGCGACGACGCTAATCAGTCCTTCCCCGATGCAAGGTCGCCTCAGCGCTTCATCAACCGCGAACTCTCCTGGCTGGCCTTCAACAATCGCGTTCTCGAGGAGGCGCAGAACCATCGCCACCCGCTGCTCGAGCGTGTCCGATTCCTTTCGATATCCGCCAGCAACCTCGACGAGTTCTATATGGTCCGCGTCGCCGGCCTGCGCGGTCAGGTCCGGGAGAACGTGACCACCCCAAGCCAGGAAGGCCTGACGCCGGCCGAACAGCTCGTCCTGATCAACCACGACGCGCAGGAGCTCATGGCGCGCCAACAAAGTTGCTGGCGGGATCTTCAGCCTAGGCTCAAGGCGGCGGGCCTCGAGGTTCTCGACACCCATGAATTGACGCCGGCCGAGGCGGAATGGGTCGAGGCCGAATTTCTCAAGAACATCTTTCCGGTCGTGACGCCAATTGCGCTGGATCCGGCGCATCCCTTTCCCTTTGTGCAGAACCTCGGCTTCGTCCTCGCGCTCAGCATGCGCCGCAGGGACGGCGGGATATTGAACGCGCTCCTGCCCCTGCCTGTGAAGATCAGGCGCTTCTTGCGGTTGCCGACGGCTCCCGGCGCCGATCCGAAGCGCCTCCGCTTCATTGCGCTTGAGAAGGTCATCTTCTTCTGCATCGCCCACCTTTTCCCCGGTTACGAGATCGTCGCTCACGGGGCGTTCCGGGTACTGAGGGACTCAGACGTAGAGATCGAAGAAGAAGCTGAAGACCTCGTGCGCGTATTCGAGACCCTCGTGAAGCTGCGGCGGCGCGGCGACGTCATCCGGGTGAAGGTCGAGGCGTCGACGCCCCCGGCGCTGCAGACGCTGATCCGCGAAAAGCTGCAGGTCCACCCGCAGGATTTCGTGCTTGTCGAGGGGTTGCTCGGCCTGGCGCAGACGTCAGAGCTCATCGTGCCGGAACGATTCGACCTCCAGTTCGCACCGTACGAGCCGCGCTTTCCGGAGCGTATCCGCGAGCACGGCGGCGATTGCTTTTCGGCGATCCGCGCCAAAGACATTCTGGTCCATCACCCTTACGAATCGTTCGACGTCGTCGTGCAGTTTCTGAAGCAAGCCGGCGCCGATCCCCACGTGATCGCCATCAAGCAGACCCTCTACCGGACCTCCAAGGACTCTCCGATCGTGCAGGCCCTGATCGAGGCCGCCGAAAACGGCAAGAACGTGACCGCGCTCGTCGAACTGAAGGCGCGATTTGACGAAGAGGCCAACATCAACTGGGCAAGGGCGCTGGAACGCGCCGGCGTGAACGTCGTCTACGGCTTTGTCGACTATAAGACCCACGCCAAGCTCAGCCTCGTCGTGCGCGAAGAGAGCGGCGGCGTGAAGACTTACACGCATGTCGGTACGGGCAATTATCATCCCGTGACGGCCAGGGTGTACACGGATCTTTCTCTCTTCACCTGCGACCCGGCCATCGGACGGGACGCCGCAAAAGTCTTCAATTTCGTGACCTCGACCGCACGGCCTGAGTCTTTCGACAAGTTTTCGGTCGCGCCGATCAATCTCCGCCAGAAGCTCGCCGCGCTGATCGACGCCGAGATCGCGCACGCCCGCGCCGGGCGGCCTGCGGCGATCTGGGCGAAAATGAACGCGCTCGTCGACGGCGTCATGATCGACAAGCTTTACGAGGCGAGCGGCGCCGGCGTTCAGATCGATCTTGTCGTGCGCGGAATTTGCTGTCTGCGCCCCGGGGTTCCGGGGCTTTCCGAGAATATTCGAGTCAAGAGCATCGTCGGCCGGTTCCTCGAACACGCGCGCATCTATTGTTTCGGCGGCGGCAAGGCGCTGCCGCACGACGGCGCCCCGCTGTTCATCGCCTCTGCCGACCTGATGCCGCGCAACCTCAACCGTCGGGTCGAAGTCCTGTGTCCGATCGAAAATCCGACCGTGCACAGCCAGGTGCTCGACCAGATTCTCGTCGCCAATCTGCGCGACGAAGCCCAGAGCTGGCGGCTGAAGCCGGACGGCCGCTACGAACGAATTGTGGCCGCCAACGGCGCCGCGGCCTTCAACGCGCACACCTACATGATGATCAATCCCAGCCTTTCGGGGCGGGGCGCCGCCCTTGGCGTGAGCCGGCCGAGGACGCTGTTCTGAGTTGAGGCGCGCGCCCAACGCCTCTAAAAGTCCATCACAGCGCGGACCTGGAACGGGCGTGAGCGGGACTGCCAGCGACAACCATGCATGGACCAGCCGGAGGCGGGCCGTTATCGACATCGGCTCGAATTCGGTTCGCCTGGTCATCTACGAAGGGCCGCCACGGGCCCCTTTTCCGATCGTCAATGAGAAGGCCCTGTGCGGCCTCGGGCGCGACATGGCCTCCGGCGGAGCCCTCGACGCCGGCGCGGTCGAGGCGGCGCTGGCGACTCTCAGGCGGTTTCGGCGCCTGATCGAGGAGCATGGCGATCCGCAAACGGACGTCTTTGCGACCGCTGCGGTCCGCGAGGCGCGGGACGGCAAGTCCTTCGTACGCAGGATCGACGACCTGGGCTTCCGAACGCGGATCATTCCCGGCGGCGAGGAGGCGGCGCTCGCCGCCGCCGGCGTCGTCTCCTATGAGCCTGGCGCTACCGGGCTAGTGGGCGATATGGGCGGCGGCAGCCTTGAACTCGTGGCGCTCGAGGGGGGGGAACCCCGGGAGAGCGTGTCGCTGTCGATCGGCCCGTTGCGGCTCATGCATGAGACCGGCGAGAGAATCGGGCCGGCGAGCGAGACCGCGCACAGGGCGCTCGCCAGGGTCGGCTGGCTGCAACCTGGGCGCTTTCAGGCGCTCTATTCGGTGGGCGGCGCCTGGCGCGCCCTAGCTCGCATTCACATGCAGCTGAAATCCTATCCGCTGACGGTGCTGCATCATTACGAGATGTCCCGGGCCGAAGCCGTCAGCGTCTGCGAACTCGTGATGCGGCAGAGCCGGCGCTCGCTCGAGGTCATACCCGGCATCACCAAGCGACGTCTCGACACGCTCCCTTTCGCAGCCGCTGCGTTGAAGGCGCTGCTTGAACGGAGCGAGGCTCAGAAAGTCATCGTTTCCGCCGGCGGCGCGCGCGAGGGCGTCCTCTACCTCGACCTGCCGTCGGAAACGCGCGCTCTCGATCCGCTGATCGAAGGCGCGCATTTCTTCGCCGAGCGCCTGGCTCCCGACGCCGCCATGGGACCGGCGCTCCAGCTAGTGACCCGCCGTCTGTTTGCGGATGAAACGCCGGCGCAGGCCCGGCTTCGCGCTGCGACCTGCATCCTCGCCGACGTCGCCGCATATTTTCATCCGGACATGCGGGGACTGCAGGCCTTCGACACCGCGTTGCGCGCCCCGTTCTACGGCGTCACGCACCGTGAGCGCATCGAAATCGCCTACGCTCTTTTTGTCCGTCATGAAGGCAAGGGAGCCGGCGAGCCTGATGCTGCAATCGTGGCGATGCTCGCCCCGGAAGAGCGCGATCGGTCGCTGCGCCTCGGGCTAGCCATGCGCTTTGCGACATCGCTCGCGCCAAAGGCGCCTCATGTTCTGGAAGGCTGCGAGCTCGTCCGCGATAAGGGTCGCTTGTGTTTTCGCGCGCCGAAGGCGGTGCAGTCGCTCATGGGCGAAATACCGCAGAAGCGGCTTGAGAACCTCGCCGCTGAATTCGGACTGACCCCGGTTGAAGCCTACTTCTGACCCTGCGTAATCAGCGCGACTCCACAAGATCGACCTCGCCGTTCGTCAGCTTCATGGCGATCTCGCCGCGTTTGAGCTTCAGTGCGAGGTCTCCGAAGATGCGCCGGCGCCACCCGCGCATCGCCGGCACGTCCGCTCCGTCGTTTACGGCGATCGCCTCTATGTCTGCGGCCGACGCGATGAGCCTCGGCGCAACGTCATGCTTCTCGCATTGGCGCTTGAGCAGCACACGGAGCAAATCGACGACGTCGGGCGGCGCGGCCGCGCGCGGGGAATCTTCCTCCTCGATGCTCGGGAGATCGGAGCGCTTCATCGTCGCGCCCGCCCTGATCATCTCAAGAATCATTCCGCCGGCGCGCGAACGCTCGAAACCTTCTGGTATGGAGCGAGCCCGCGCCAAGTCCTCGGCCGATTTCGGCTTCAGCCGCGCCAGTTCGAAAATGGTCTCGTCCTTCAGAACCCGTCCGCGGGGGATATCCCGCGCCTGGGCCTCGCGCTCGCGCCATTCGGCCAGCTTGACGACGATGCCGACCTCATTCGGGCGAACGCCGCGCAGGCGCAGCCGTTCGAAGGCCTTTTCGGGCATAACGCGATAAAGCGCCGGGTCCGCTAGGGCGGCCATCTCCTCTTCGATCCACTCGCCCCGCCCGTCGACTTTGAGCCGTTCCAGGAGGAGAGGATAGGCGTCGCGCAGGTGGGTCACGTCCGAAAGGGCGTATGTCAGCTGCGCGTTGGACAGCGGCCGGCGGGACCAATCGGTAAAGCGCGACCCCTTGTCGATGCGCGCGCCGAGCAGGCCGCGCATCAACGGCTCATAGCCGATCTGGTCGCCGAAGCCGCACGCCATGGCGGCGATCTGGCTGTCGAAGATGGGGGACGGCGTCGCGCCCATTTTCAAATGAAATATTTCGACATCCTGCCGGGCGGCATGGAACACCTTCACGACGTTGCGGTCGCTGAGGAACTCAAGAAACGGCGACAGGTCGAGACCCTCCGCCATCGGATCGACAATGCCCTCGACCCCTTGGGCCGCGGCCTGGATGAGGCAGAGCACCGGCCAATAGGTACGCTCGCGCATGAACTCCGTATCGACCGCGGCGTAGGGCGTGGCCCGCAGATCCCGGGAAAACGCGGCCAGCTCGTCAGTCGTCGTGATGATGCGCATGAACCGGTCTGAAGCAATCTGGCGGAGAGGAAGGGATTCGAACCCTCGATACCGTTTAACGGGTATACGCCCTTAGCAGGGGCGCGCCTTCGACCAGCTCGGCCACCTCTCCAAGTCCGGCGGAAAATGTCCGCAATTGTCGGCGCGCGCAAGCCTCATGCATCGGGTTTCTCTGCAAAGGGACGAACTAATTGCGCGGGCTGGGGGCCGGCGCGCCGCCTGGGTCCTCTTCGCAGGCGCGAGCGCCGCTTCGAGCCTCAGCGAGCATGCCGCTGTTGAGATCGGCGGCCGACGCATTCTCGCGGGCGGTCGTCGCGATGTAATCGCGATAGGTCTGGCAGCTCGCGTCTGAGGACAGCGCGTTTACGGATCGTAGCGTGCTGGGCGGCTTATCTTCGAGAGCTCTGATCGGCGCCATGGCTGGCGGGTTCGTGGCTGGCGAGGCCGGCGACGTCGCAGCCGATGGCGCGAGGCGCGGAGGCGCTGGGATCTGATTGGCCGTCGGTGTTGGGTTCGCCCGGGCCTCCGCCGCGCGTTCGACGGCGAGACGGCCTTTCGGCTTCGTCGAGGCGAGCCTTGGACCGTCGCCGAGATAGTCGGCGCTGTCCGCTTCATCAAGCGCACTACCCGGAAGGCCCGTCTCAAGGTCGCCTGATGCAGGCGTCGTTTCCGCGGGCGCCGGCTCCGGTCCGGGCGACGGCGGATCGAGATCGACAAGGTCCGCCGCGTCCGCAAAGCGCGCGGTTCGTTCGGGGAGGGGCGGCAGCGTTCCCGCGAACAGCCGGTTGGGCACTAGCCCCGCGCGCTTCGGCGCCCCGCCGAGTTCAATATCGCCTGCGAGCTTGCCGGCGATCGGCGCATCGTTGAGTCGCGCGCGATAGACCTGAGAGTTCTCGAGCACGCGCTGCACGTAGTTGCGCGTCTCCTGGAACGGAATGAGTTCGACCCAATCGACCGGATCTATTCCAGCGGAGCGCGGATCTCCGAAACGCTCGATCCACTGGACAGCGCGATTGGGCCCCGCATTGTAAGCGACGTAGGTGAGGATCCTCGATTGGTTATAGCGGGCAAAGAGGTGCGATAAGTGGGCGGCCCCCAGCGTCATGTTGTACTCCGGATCGTCGAGCAGGGCGGCGCGCGAATACTTGAGGCCTTCCTTCTTCGCCGTGATCTCTGCGGTCGATGGAAGCAGCTGCATCAACCCGCGAGCGCCCGCCGAAGAATAGGCGCGCGGATTGAATTCGCTCTCCTGCCGCGAAATACCCAGTATGACCTCGCCCGGCGCATACCGGCGAGCCTGTTCGGGTATAGACACGAGCGGATAAACGGCGTCGCCGACAAAGGCGTTGCGCCCGACGCCGACCTTGCCCGCGCGCACCTTCACATGCGTCGCGCCTATACGATCGGCGAGCCGCGCCAGTTCGGCGTACTCGCCGGGCGTCTAGAGCTGATCGTCGATGTGATAGGAGAAGGTGAGGAAGGTCTTGGCGTCGCCCATGTCCGACAACACCCGCAACGCGTGGACGGCGGGGCGCGCTGAAAAGCGGGCGAGGTCCTGCGGCGTCGGCGTCACGGGCGGCGGGAATACGACCTTTAGGAAGTCTCCGCCGAGACGCTCGGCCGCCAATTGTCCGTAGTAGGTGAAAATGTGGCGCGCCGCTTCCCTGTATCGCACATTGGCGAGGTCGAGGGCGCCTTTCGACTCGGCGGCGCGGCCGAGCCAGTAGTAGGCGCGGCTCAACGAGATTGGGGCGCCGACCGAGCCCGCGAGCGCGGCGAAATGCGTCTCGGCGCGCTCCGGCGCGTTGAGGAATCGCAGCGCGATCCACCCGGCGTTGAATTCAGCTTCCGCGAACTGCTGCCCCGGCTCGAGCCCGTGGGCGGCCGCCATATTGTAGGCGTCTTCGTAGCGTTGCTCTTCCAGCGCCCAGCGCATCAGCAGTTGGCGCTCCTCCCACCAGCGCACGGGATTTCGCAACGCCGCGGGGTCGGTTGAGGCCTGCATGGCCAGGGTGACGGCGCGCGGTTCCTCCTCGCGGCGGCGGAAGTATCGCACCGCGGCGGCAAGCACGCCGGAATCTAGACGCTCATCGTCCTTGAGCGAATAGAACATTGTCGCCGCGTTTTCCTGCCCGAGCAGGAGCGCCGCCCGCGCCTCGGCCATGCGCTTCTCTCGCGCCGGCAGAAAATGGAGCACCCGGCGCGCCGCGGTGACCTCCCGGTTCCACAGGAGACGGTCTGCGCGCGCGATATGATCGTCCACGGACAAATGGCGTCCGTAACTGGCGATCAGCCGCTGCTCGTCCTGCAGGGTGAAATTGAAGCGCTTCCACGCCTCCTTCACATAGACTTTGCCGGCGTCGGCCTTGCCGACCGCGAACTCGGCCCGGGCGAGGGCGAGCATGCCTTCGCCCGTGACGGGATCGCGTGTCTCGAAGAAGTCAAGAACGGATCGCGAAGACGCGTTAGTCGTGATGCGCTTTTCGACATGGGACTGGATCTTGGCGATTCCCGGCCAATCCGGGTGCGTATCCAGGAAGGCGTCGGCGTCCATGAGCGAAACGAGCGGGTCCTCGGCGTAGAAATAGAACCAGCGGCCAAGACTCTTTGAGACCGGCGAGGACAGGCGTTCCGTCATGGCTTTGGCCGTCGGGAAGTCGCGCTTGTCGATCGCCTTCTGGATCTCGGCGAGCAGCATGATGTCCGACCGGGTCGCGTATTGAGGCCCGGGCGGCGGCGGTTTGAGGCGCGGGACGCCCATTTCCGCGCTTGCAGGCAGGGCGAGGCAGGAAACAACGAGAGCCGCCGCCCAGCCGGCGAGGGAGCGCCCGTATCGCGCTTCTGGCATCCCTTTACTCCCGAGAATCCCCGATCTGGTGCGCACGTTAGCGTATTCGTCCCCGCGGCCAAGCCGCTTCTTGCTCGCACTGCTTAATAGGCGGTATCGAAGGCCGCAAATAAGGCACATGCGGGAATGTTGAAATTCGAAGGTTCTTTGACCGCGCTGGTGACGCCTTTCCGCAACGGCGCCGTCGATGAGAAGGCCTTTGCCGGGCTGGTCGATCGCCAGGTCTTGGCGGGCACGGCGGGTCTGGTGGCCGCCGGGTCCACCGGCGAATCGCCGACTCTTTCCGAGGACGACCACGAGCAGGTCGTCCGCCTCTGCGTCGAGGCCGCGCGCGGCCGGGTCCCGGTGATAGCCGGCGCAGGGTCGAACGATACGGCGAAGGCTATCACTCTCGCACGCCGCGCCGAGCGCGTCGGGGCGAACGCACTGCTGGCCGCGACTGGATACTACAATAAGCCGAGCCAGGTCGGGCTCTTCGCCCATTTCAAGGCGCTTCACGACGCGACGAGCCTGCCGATCATTCTTTACAACGTGCCGGGCCGGACCATTGCAAACCTCTCTGTCGAGACGATCGCGGCGCTGTCGAAGCTTCCGCGCATCGTTGCTCTCAAGGATGCGACTGGCGACCTGTCGCGCGTCGCGCTCCAACGTCTAGCCAGCGGCGAGAGCTTTACGCTGCTGTCAGGCGAGGACATGACGGCGGTCGGCTTCAACGCCATGGGCGGGCGCGGTTGCATCTCGGTCGCCAGCAATGTCGCGCCTGAACTGTGCGCGCGCCTCCAGGCCGCGACTATTAGGGGCGATTACGCGGCCGCGCTCGCCATGCAGGATCGCCTGACGCCGCTGATCGAGGTTCTGTTCCGCGACGTTAATCCGGGCCCCGTCAAATACGGCCTTTCGCTCATGGGGTTGTGCACGGAAGAATTACGCCTGCCGCTGGTTCCGCCGCCGCAGGCCGTGAAGGAAGAAATCCGCAGAGCGCTCACCGCGCTCGGACTCATCAGCGCATGACGGCGAAAAAGGACGGACGCAAGGTCGTTTCCGAGAATCGGCGCGCGCGGCACGACTATTACATTGAGGATGTCGTCGAGGCGGGGCTCGTGCTGACGGGCACCGAGGTGAAGGCGCTGCGCGAGGGGCGGGCGACGATTGCGGAAGCCTACGCCTCGCCGGAGGGAGACGGCATCTATCTCCTCAACGCCAACATTCCGGAATATTCGGCGGGCAATCGCGAAAATCACTTGCCGAAACGCCCGCGCAAGCTGCTGCTTCGCGCACGGGAAATTGCGCGCCTTTCCCAGGCGGTTGAGCGAAAAGGTTATACGCTCGCCCCCTTGCGGCTCTATTTCAACGAGCGCGGGATCGCCAAGATCGAGATCGGCCTTGCCCTCGGAAAGAAGGGTCACGACAAGCGCGACGCCGTAAAGGAGCGCGACTGGTCCCGCCAGAAGCAGAGGCTGTTGAGAGACAGGGGCTGAGCGGCCGAACCAAACCAGACGCCGGGCGGCATGGAGGAGTGACGGGCGCGCTC
>JACADZ010000180.1 GCA_013389105.1 Parvularculaceae bacterium
CGATATGGCCTTTCCGCGGATGAACAATATTTCGTTCTGGTTGCTGCCCTCCGCCCTCGCGCTGCTCGTCATCTCGCTCTTCGTCGAGGGGCCGGCTGGCGCAAAAGGTGCCGGCATCGGCTGGACCGCCTATGCGCCAAACTCGACCTCGGGTCATCCCGGACCGGCGGTCGATTTCGCGATTCTGTCCCTGCACCTCGCAGGTGCCTCGTCGATACTGAGCTCGATCAACTTCATCACCACGATCTTCAACATGCGCGCGCCCGGTATGACGCTGCACAAAATGCCGTTGTTCGTGTGGTCGATTCTCGTAACGGCGTTCCTGCTCGTCTTGTCGCTGCCTGTTCTCGCTGGTGCGATCACCATGCTGCTGACCGACCGCAACTTCGGCACGACGTTTTTCAATCCGGCCGGGGGCGGTGATCCCGTCCTGTTTCAGCACCTGTTTTGGTTCTTCGGTCACCCCGAGGTCTACATCATCATCCTGCCCGGCTTCGGCCTCATCAGCCAGATCATCTCGACCTTCTCGAGGAAGCCCGTCTTCGGTTATCTCGGCATGGTCTACGCCATGGTGGCGATTGGCGTCGTCGGTTTCATCGTGTGGGCGCACCACATGTATACCGCCGGCATCAACGTCAACCCGCAAGCCTATTTCGTGGCCGAAACCATGGTCATCGCGGTGCCCACCGGCGTGAAGATCTTTTCGTGGATCGCCACGATGTGGGGCGGTTCGATCCGCTTCACGACGCCGATGTACTTCGCCATCGGCTTCATCTTCCTGTTCACGGTCGGCGGGGTGACCGGTGTCGTCTTGTCGAACGCGGGCGTCGATCGCTCGCTGCACGACACCTATTACGTCGTGGCGCACTTCCACTACACGATGTCGCTGGGCGCTCTCTTCACGCTGTTCGCCGGGTGGTACTACTGGTTCCCTAAGATGAGCGGGTGCATGTACTCGGAAGCCGTCGGCAAGCTGCATTTCTGGCTCAGCTTCATCGGCGTCAACCTGACGTTCTTCCCGCAGCACTTCCTCGGGCTGGCGGGCATGCCGCGCCGCTACGCCGACTATCCAGACGCCTTCGCCGGCTGGAACTACGTGTCGTCGATCGGCTCCTACCTATCCGCCTTCGCGCTGCTGATTTTCTTCTACGGCATCGTGGAAGCCTTCATGCGCAGGCGCCAGGCCGAGGCCAATCCGTGGGGTGCTGGGGCAACGACGCTGGAATGGACGTTGTC
>JACADZ010000215.1 GCA_013389105.1 Parvularculaceae bacterium
CGCCGAGCTCGCGCATCCCGGCCGCGAAGGGGCTGCCGGCGGTCGCACGCTGCGGGTCGGGGAAGTAGCTCGCGTCGGCCGCGCGAAGCGCGTCGCGCCGCGCCGCGGGCGTCGCGCCGTCGGGCTGCGGCTCGCCGTGGCGCACCGCGATGCCGGTACGTACGCGGCCCAGCGCGCGCCGAGTGTCCGCGCGTAAGGCGCCAGCGTCGGCCAGCTCGCCGACCATCTTGTCGGTCACGATCATCAGGTCGCACGGCTCACCGGCGAGCAGGGCTTCCTTCATCGCGCCGACGGCGCCGAAGCGCCCGGCGATCGTCGCGGCGGTGGCCTCGGCGAGCGCGGGCTGCAGGGCCTTGACCAGCCCTTGTGCAGCGCCGGCGCACAGCAGGTGCAGCGTCGTCGTCATCACGGCCGCGCCGGCGTCAGTCGACCTTGATGTTGGCCGCCCGGATCAGGTTGGCCCACTTCGCGATGTCGTCGTTGAGGTACCTGGTGAACTCGTCGACGCTCATCGTCATCGCCGAGGTGCCCTGCGCGGTCCAGGCGCGGCGCACGTCGGCGTTGCCGGTGATCTTGCCGATCTCGGCGTTGAGGCGGTTAACGACGACCGCCGGCGTGCCCTTGGGCGCCATCACGCCGAGCCAGATCGTCGCCTCGTAGCCGGGCACGCCGGCCTCGGCGAGCGTCGGCGTGTCGGGCAGGATCGGCGAGCGCGCGCGGCCGCTGACGGCCAGCGCCTTGACCTTGCCCGACTTGATGTGCTCGGTCATCGTCGGGATCGCGTCGAACATCATGTCGACCTGGCCGCCGAGCACATCGGTGCGCGCGCCGCTGCTGCCCTTGTACGGGACGTGCACGATGCGGATGCCGGCCAGGTGCTTGAACAGCTCGCCGGCGAAGTGGTAAGGCGTGCCCGGCCCCGACGACGCGTAGGTCATGCCGTCGGGCTTGTCCTTCGCGGCCTTGATCAGCTCGGGCAGCGTGTTCGACGGCAGCGTGCCGCGGGCGACGAGCACCAGGTCCGACGCGTTGATCGGCGCCACCGGCACGAAGTCGCGCATCAGCTGGTACGGCTTGTTGGCGATCAGCGTCTCGTTGACGGTGTGCGTGTTCGACATCACGAGCAGCGTGTAGCCGTCGGGGGCGCTCTTGGCCACCGCGTCGGTGCCGATCACGGCGCCGCCACCCGGCCGGTTCTCGACGACGAAGCCCTGGCCCAGCGCCTCCTGCAGCCGCTGCGCGAGGAAGCGGCCGAACACGTCGGCCGAGCCGCCCGGCGCGAACGGCACAATCAGCTTGACGGGCCGTGCCGGCCACTCCTGCGCGGCGGCGGGCTGTGCGGCGGCCGCCAGCGCGGCGGCGCACTGGCCGAGCGTGACGATGAGACGGGGCAGGGTCGGGCGCATGACGTCTCCTGAAATTGGTTCGAATTGGTCCGAAC
>JACADZ010000197.1 GCA_013389105.1 Parvularculaceae bacterium
CCCCGTGGCCGGTCCGCAGCAGGTGCTGGCCGAGCTCGAAGTGCGCGGCGGCGAGCGACCACGCGGGCGTGCACGCGCGCGCGCGGCGGAGGAGCTCGTCGGGCGCGCGGGCGTAGCGGCTGGCCTCGCCCTTCTCGGCCCAGTCGCGCAGCGCCGCCAGGTACGCCGCCGGTTCGGTGCGGATCTTCTTCGCCTCGCGCAGCGTCTCGCGCAGGCGCGGCGGCAGCGCGGGGCTGAGCTCGAGGCGCGCGAGCTGGCTCTCCTGGATCGCGGCGCCGTCGCCGCGCCGGACGAGCATTCCGCGCTCGTCGATCCAGGCCGAGGTCGGGACGTTCGAGAAGCCGAGGAGCACGTCGAGACGGTGGGACTCGTCGACGAGCGACGGGTGGGTCGGCTTCGCCCGCTCGATCCAGCGACGCACCGCGTCGGGGCCGCCGGTGTCGAGCGCGACCGTCACGACCGTGACACCTCGGGGCGAGAGCTCCTCGTGCAGCGCCTGCCACCCGGGCAGGTCCTCGCGGCAGCCTCACCACGACGCCCACGCCACCAGCACGAGCTTCCGGCCGCGCAGCGACGAGAGCGCGAACTCCTCGCCGTCGAGGTCGGGCAGGCGGATCTCGGGGCAGCGCGCGTCGGCGATCACCTTGCCGCCGCTCTCCGGGCCGAGCGCCCACAGGCCGTGCGCGGCGTCCTGCGCGATCCCCATGCCGAGGCGCCGGGCGAAGACTTCCACGTCGACGGTGGCGTCCTCGTCGCTCACCACCTCGGGCGGCAGCGGGATGCAGCGGCCGTCGCGGCAGGCGCCCTCGGGCCGCAGCTCGAAGCCGGTGGCGGCCTCGAACTGGGGGAGCGGCAGGTGCAGCGACGAGAGGATCACGGCCCGCCTAGCGCTTCTGCTTCTCGTAGGTCCCCACGAGCTCGGCGCGCGCGAGCACGTGGCCCTCCATCGCGCGCTCGAGCTCGGACTTGGTCGGCGCGCCGAGATCGCCGAGCGCGACGTCGAGCGCGTAGAGCTTGTGGAAGTAGCGGTGCCGGCCGATGGGCGGGCACGGCCCGCCGTAGTCCTGGCGCTTCCAGTCGTTCTTGCCCCCGCGCGCGCCGTCGGGGAGCGGCTGCTTGCCCGCGCCTTCGGGAAGCCCGCGCGCGGACGGCGGGAGGTCGTAGACCACCCAGTGCACCCAGGTCATCTTCGGCGCCTTCGGATCGGGCGCGTCGGGATCGTCGACGACGAGGGCCAGGCTCTTCGTCCCCGCCGGCGGATCGGTCCACGCGAGCGGCGGGGACGTGTCCGCCCCTTCGCAGGTGTAGCGGCGCGGGATCTCGCCCTGGTGCTGGAACGCGGACGACGTGAGCTCGAACGACACGGGGGACTCTCCTTCGGCACTGCGCGCGACGCTCGCCACCAGCCACAGCGCCAGCACGACGAGCGCGGCCGCGAGGGCCCACGCCACCGGCGACCCCAGCGAGAAGCGACGCGCGCTCACGCGTTCGACGGTAGCGCGCGGTCGTCAGGCTGCCTCGGCCGCGAGCTCGCGCACCAGCTCGATCAGCCGGCCGCTCTCGACGGTGGCGGAGAGCGGATGGTCGTCGTCGACCTCGAAGAGGCGCACGAGTCCGCGCGTGCCGCTCCGCGCGAGGATGCGGCTGTCCTCGGGAGGCACGATGTCGTCGCGCACGCCGTGCACGAGCCAGACGCGCACGCCCTCCGGCAGC
>JACADZ010000181.1 GCA_013389105.1 Parvularculaceae bacterium
GATTGGAGCCGATCGGGTACCACGCATCGCCCAGCGCCACCGTTCGCCGCAGCGCCGCCGGGCTCTCGCCGCCCACCCAGATCGGCGGGTGCGGCTTCTGCACCGGCTTGGGATTGAAGCTGACGTTCTCGAACCGCGCGTACTTGCCTTCGAAGCGCGGATCGTCCTCGGTCCACAGCGTCTTGAATATCCGGAGATACTCATCGGTGACCTTGCCCCGCTCAGAAAACGGCGGCGCACCGATGGCGCGGAACTCCTCGTCCATCCAGCCCGCGCCGATCCCTACAATGACCCGCCCCTGGGACAGGACATCGAGCGTGGCGAGCGCCTTGGCGGTGAACACCGGCGGGCGATGCGGTACGACCATGACCGAGCTGAGCAGCCGCATTCGCTGGGTCACTCCGGCGACGAACGCCATCGCCGTGATCTCCTCCAGGCAATCGCCTTCGCCGATGCCGATCATCTTGCGCCCCGCGCTGTAGGGGTACGGCGAGTCGATCTGACGGGGAATGACGATGTGGTCCGGGAAGGCGAGATAGGTGAAGCCCAGCTGCTCGCCGCGCCTGGCGAGCGCGACCATGCTTTCGCGGTTCGCCAGCGGGCCGCGCATGGGAAGTTGGAAGCCGTAGTCCATGGCCATAGTCTAGCCCGATACTGCACCGGACGCCGGCAGGACCTCCATGCCGAGCAGCTGCGCGGCAGAGCGCATCCGCAGATCGACGCCTACGAAGCCGAACCTCGCTGTCGTCGGTGTTTCCGCCATCACGCGCTCTGCGGCGGCAAGGTGAACCGCGTCGAAACCGCGCAACGCATGGCGCAACGCGAGATGCCCGGCTCGCCTGGCAAGCAGCTCGTCGATCTCAACCACTTCGAGCTGGCGCCAGCCCGCTTCGATCTCAGCGAGCAACTGCACTTGCTGCTCGGCAGACAACCGCCCAAGGCTCGTGCCCTTGGCAACCCCCGCGAGCAACTCGACATAGGCGATCAGGTGCGTGCACACGAACCCAGCCTGCGAGTACAGCTTGCGCACGCTGTCGGAATCGCGCTCGTCGACGTAGAGCTTCAGGAGGGCGGAGGTATCGAAATAAAGGATCACCCGCGATCTTCCAGCACCAGTTCGGATAGCGGTGTGGCATCGGAAGGCCAGGGAACAGTCTGTGCAGGCAACGACCGCTTGCCCTGAGCGGGTCGCAACCAGCTTTGCCTGCGCAGGTGGGCAATCGCCTCCTGTTCTGGTGTCGCAGCCCGTTTCCGCGCGCGTGGGGGCAGCAGCCGGGCGACCGGTTTGCCCCTCGATGTCACCACGACCTCCTCTCCCGAAGCGACGAGGCGCAGATACTCGGACAGGCGGTTCTTCAGATCTCTGATCGAGACTTCCATGTGCGCACCCGTTATGTGGCCACAATTTGCATTGTAGCCACATCCTGGTGATGCTGTACAGACAGCCGGAACTGCCAGTGCATTGAGCTCAGCTGGGCGTGTGACACGGTTCAACTTTCCTATCCGTTCCGGCCTCGTTGCTGAACACCCACGCAGGGCGGATTTCCATGCGCCGTATATGCACTCTAATTCATATTGAAGCCGGACAGGCATGCTGCTAGCTTGGTCGTTTCTGCTGGACGATACCCGACATATGCACTGTGCTGCATATGTCGAGGCAGGAATGGCATCGAACAGGAGCCACGGGTGAACGACGGCGCACGATCTGCAGCGGCGGCCCGCACGCTCTCCGGAGCGCAGCGGGATGCGGTCGAGCGCGCAATCACCCTCCATCAGGACCGCCCCGGAGCATTGCTGCCGCTGCTCCACGAGATCCAGGACACGCTCGGATTCGTGCCGCCCGGGGCGTTGCCTCGGATCGCGCAGGTGCTCAACCTGTCGCGCGCCGAGGTGCACGGCGTGCTCACCTTCTATCACGACTTCCGCACTCGCCCGGGCGGACGCCACGTGCTGCGGCTGTGCCGGGCCGAGGCCTGCCAGTCGATGGGGGCCGAGCGGTTGGCGGATTTCGCGAAGCGGGTGCTGGGCATCGCGTTCGGCGGTACTTCAGGAGACGATGCCTTCACCCTTGAACCCGTGTACTGCCTGGGCAATTGCGCTTGCGCTCCGGCGGCGATGCTGGACGGACAGGTGTACGGCCGCCTCGACGAAGCCCGGTTGCGCGCCCTGCTGCAGGGCGCAGAGGAGCCGACGTGAGCGCGATCGTCTGGGTGCCGCGCGACACGTCCGCGCTGTCGGTCGGCGCACAGCGGATCGCCCGCGCCATCCAGGCCGAAGCCGAGCGCCGCGGCCAGGCGGTCCGGATCCGACGCAACGGCTCGCGCGGGCTGTACTGGCTGGAACCGCTGATCGAAGTCGAGACGTCCGCCGGACGCATCGCCTACGGGCCGATCGCACCCGAGGATGTCGGATCGCTTTTCCAAGCCGGGTTCCTCGCTGGCGGCGCGCATCCCC
>JACADZ010000198.1 GCA_013389105.1 Parvularculaceae bacterium
GCACGCTGACCGAGGGCCGCTTCGGCGTCACCGATGTGGTGGCGCTGGCAGACAATGACGATCGCGAGATATTGCGGCTTGCGGCTGCGCTCGAGTCGCAATCCGAGCACCCGATTGCCCGCGGCATCGTGCAACGAGCGAAGGAGCTTTCGATCCCGATCGAAGGCGTCACCGGGTTCCGCAACATCACGGGCCAGGGTGCGCTGGCCCGGATCGGCGACGCGGAGATCGGGGTAGTGGGCCCCACCTATCTTGCCCAGCAAGGCGTGGACATCGACCACGCGCGTGTCGCCGGGCTCACATCCCAGAGCAAGACCGTGGTCTTCCTGCTTCGAAACGGCCATCCACTCGGGGCCATCGCGCTCGCCGACATCGTGCGGCCGGAATCGCGCTCAGCCATCGCGAAGCTCAAAGAGATGGGTATCCAGTGCATGATGCTGACGGGGGACAACCGGACCGTGGCCAAGTCGGTGGCCGACGAGCTAAGTCTGGACGACTACTTCGCCGAAGTGCTGCCGGCGGACAAGGCAGACAAGATCCGCGAGGTCAAGGCGCGGGGCCTGACCGTTGCCATGGTGGGAGACGGCGTCAACGACGCGCCCGCGCTGGTGGCCTCGGACCTGGGCATTGCCGTGGGCGCGGGCACCAACGTGGCGATCGAGTCCGCCGACGTGGTGCTGGTACGCAGCGACCCGCGCGACGTGGCCGCGATCCTGGGTCTGTCGCGCGCCACCTACCGCAAGATGGTGCAGAACCTGTGGTGGGCGACCGGCTACAACACGGTGGCCATTCCGCTCGCCGCGGGATTGACGGCGGGGCTGGGGTTCTTCCTCTCGCCGGCCGTCGGCGCCGTGTTCATGGCGGCCAGCACCGTCATCGTGGCGGTCAACGCCAAGCTCCTCGAGCGATCGACGAACCGCGCCGACTCCTTCGGGCGGGCTTGACCTGCATCAAGTCCAAGTCGCACGCGAGCGCTACGATTCTCCTCTCGATCTCGTTGGATGCTTTCGGTCGGTTGTACAACGGCAGGGGCGGCAAAGCGGCGCACCGATGCGCGCGTTAGTGCGGTCGGTCACACACTCGGCCTCAATCGCCATACCGGCACATCCCGGGTCGAGTCACGAGCACCATCCCGAGACATCGAGCGTGGAGGAACGATCATGAGACAACTGATATTCGCGGCCCTCGCAGCGCTGCTGCTCGCGGCCCCCGGTGCGTGGTCGCAGCAGCCGAGCGACGAGCAGGCTCAGGCCCAGGAGCAGCGTATGCAGCAGATGCAGGAGCGCATGAAGAAGATGCAGCAGGAGATGGATCAGATCCAGCAGGCCAAGGATCCGAAGGAGCGCCAGCGCCTGATGCAGCAGCACATGCAGACCATGCAGGAGCAGATGCGCGACATGCGCATGATGGGAGGTCCGATGATGATGGGCATGATGGGCCCGGGCGCGCGCGGCCGCGGCCACGGCATGATGGGCGACCCCGAGACCCGTCACAAGAGGATGGAGGACCGCATGGACATGATGCAGATGATGATGGAGCACATGCAGTTGATGGAGCAGATGCAGATGCAGGGAGGCACGCCCAAGAAGTGAACAGTGTCTGTCCCGCTGACCCGCGGCGTGCAATCCAACGTTCCGAGGGGGAGATCCCGGACCAAGAGCCGGCTCTCGATCTCATCGCGGAACCGCCCCCACCGGGAGGGTAGCGCCGCGGGCCGCCCGGGCGCCCGATGGGCGCCGCTGACGGCGCCTTTCATGCCTGGCAGAGTCGGTACCCTCCAGCGGACAATGCCGCTATACTCCGCGGCATGCAAGTCGAGTTGTCCAGGCTGATCGGAGCGCTCGCAGCCGTCCTGGTCCTGACCGCTGCTCTGGGCAGCTTCAGTCCAGGCGCGCTGGCCGAGTGCCTGAGCCATTCCGGTTGGCCATCGGATCCCGCGGGCGGGGACATCCTGTCTGGCGAACAGCCGCAGTCAGGCCAACCCACGGGTCTCGGCACTTGCAGCGAGGCATGCCACGCGCAAACCCACATGCAGGGATTGACCGGCACATGCGCCGATCCCGAACGCGACTCCGGTCCGAGTCCGGTCGGCCTCTCCCCTCACCACCTTCCCTTCCCTGCCGACAAACCCGGCCTGCGGCCGCCACGCCGCTCCTCTCTGACGTAGGACAGCCCTAAGTCGTCCAACGAGCTGCTGCGCCCGGAACATCGGGGCGGCACATCTGGAGAGGTGCTCGATGTCTTCCGGTATGCGTGCCGGCGCGCCACTGCGCCCGGCAGCGTGCGCTTGCGCGTATGCGTGGGCGGCGATGCTCGTCTTCTGCTTTGCGCCTGGCTCCGCGACAGCTGAGCAACAAGCCTTCACCCTGGACCAGGCCTTGGCCCGCGCCCGGGAGGTCAGCCCGGCGCTCAAGGCCGCCCAGGCCGAGCTGGCCGCGGCCGAGGC
>JACADZ010000107.1 GCA_013389105.1 Parvularculaceae bacterium
GGTTTGAGAACCCGGTAATACTCCTTAAAGCTTCTTGTCATTAAGGTTTCATATTCTTGTAATCCCTTGTTCTGTGCTTTGTTTTGTATTGCCTCTGGCTGAGAGTTCGTATAAACTCTCAGCCACGCTTCCCAAAGAAAGTTTAGTTCGGAGTACATACGATTCGCACCAAAAGGCGGATCGGTAAAAATATAATCGATAGAATTGTCCGAAATATGCAATTCTGTTGCCGAACCAGTAGTAATAAAGGGAAGCACTGCACCAGCAGCAGAGATTTTGACTGCCCTACTTCTACTCTCATCTTTCGATAAAAATTGAGAGGCTATGGCGGAATTGGAGCAGAAGCCACAGCCAAGTCGGTGTAAATTGAAATTGGTAAGTCAAGCAGAGTTAAGATCCGAATTTGTAACGGCGATAAAGGTGTCACGTGTTTAATGGTCTGATGGGGCAATTGCACCAGGGTCAAGGTCACATTTTGGAAAGCGTGCAACAGCCGCTCCGTGGTTGGACGGGCGGTGGCTCGGGTTGGGTTGCCTGGGTACAATCCGACCAACGGTTCGGGTTGGGCGACCAAGTTACGCCGGACCACAAACTCAACCAGGGTCAAGACCATCAAGGCCAGGGTCAAGAGCCGGACCAGTCCTTGCAGATGATCTTCCCGTTTCAGAAAGACCGGCCGCAGCCCCAACGGTCGGCCTTTCAAGCGAGAGAAATCGTGCTCAATTTGGGGACTGCCGCGATAAGCCAGGACGGCCTGGGCCAGGGACAAGTCGGTGGTGGGCGCATTGGTGACATACAAGCGCCAGCCCAAGTGCCGCTGAGCCTCAGCCACCGCTGTTTCCTGGCGACTGATCTTAAGTTCATAACGGACTTTGACCTCGGTCTCAGCCGGGCGGTCTTTATACTTGCGCCGCTGACGGACGCTTTCAAGGCGCTGGTAGGTCACCTGAAGCAACCCCTTGACCCGATGGCTCTCCAAAATAGCCTCGGCTTCAGCCTGCAACGGGGCCAACTCGGTCCATTGGTGTTTGCCCCGACCCGGTGGCGGGGTCAAGGCCCGCAGCTTGGCTTCGGCGTGAGCCAACCGTTTGGCCAAGCCCTGCTGGCCTTGTTGGGCCCAGCTGGGCGAATAGATGACCAACACCCGTTCCGACCAGGTCACCACTTGCTCCTTAACCACAGCCGTTTGGCTCCGGCTGGTCTCGTAGCCTTGCGCCAGCAGCCGAGGCTGGTCCTCATCGCCATCCGGGTCAACGACATCGGTCAGCGTTTGCTCCTTGGACCAGACCGGTTCCAGCAACTGGTTCAACAACTCGGCTTGTTGGCCTTTCAGGCTCAAGGGGGTCAGGTAGTAATCACCCTCATGGGCCAGCGTCGCCCGGGTCAGCAGCGCTTCCATTTTGCTGTCCCCGATGTACAACAAGCCGGTTCGGTTCAATACGGTGCGCACTTGCTGCCAGACCGGCAGGTACAGGCTGTCATCGGCCCGATTGCCCCCCACAATCAAGGTCGCCAGAGGCAAGCCCAGTGGGTCCAACGCTCCCAACATCACCTTGAACTGGGCCAGGTCCGGCCGATGATCCTTGCTCACCCCGTAGGCAAACAAGCTCCCCTCGGCCGGGTCATGATAAACCGCCGCACTGGTACTATCCAGCCGGACTTGCTCACTCGGCAATTGATACGCCCGGACCAGATGTCCGCCCAGTTGTTGTTCGATCTGGCTCCAAGCTACGTCATCACTCAAGTACCGCAGCACATCACCCAACCGGTCATCCGAAAAGTCACTCGCCGCCTCCAAGCCAGGCAGCAAGTTCTGCAAACTACTCAACCGGCTAGTCGCCCACGGCTCGACAAAACTCAGCCGATGATCCGCCTCCGACAAAATAAAGCTCAACCAGCCGACCACCGTCCAGCCTATACTCAGCCCTTGTCGATTGCCATGCGCTTCAATTACCCGATCAATAATTTCTGGAAGGCCCATGCGGTGCTGCTGAGCCACCAACAGGGGTATGTCATCGATCCGTTCAGTTTGGATGTCTACTTCTGCCATAGTGGCACAAGTTTAACTCAATTCGGTTTTTAAGGTCAAAAATTTGTCGAAAGACAAGTCAGACTCTTTTTATTTTCTCTGAAGTCCGTATCCACCTTTTCGGATAACCCAATTACCAGGGTTTGTTTCTTTGTCTAATCCAACTGCTTCATAGAATGTTTCTTGAACATATACTTCCATATTTTTTCTGATTCTATATTTACCATCGTCAGGAAGTACTTCCTTCAACTATAATTGGCCCCAAAAACTGGACCACGAGCTAAGGTGGATTAAAGTATAATCTACCAAGCTTGTGGAGGAGTAAATTGACCAAGAAACGAAAACACTATAGTGCTCAATTCAAATTTCAGGTCGCGCTGGAAGCTGTCAAAGGCTTGAAAACGGTCAACCAACTGGCCAGCGAACACGAACTGCATCCCAACCAGGTCAGCCAATGGAAACGGCAACTGCTGGCAGAAGGGGCGACCATTTTCGACAATGGAGCGGCCCAGCAACAACAACGGGACATGGCTCAGACGGAAGCCCAACTGTACGAACAGATTGGGCGGCTCAAGATGGAAGTGGAATGGTTAAAAAAAAGTACCCGGCTCAGTTGAGGCCAAACGAATGTTGATCGAACAGGACCATCCCAACCTCAGTATCCGTCGTCAATGTGAACTCCTGGACCTCAACCGCGCCAGTTTCTACTACCAGCCAGCGAGTACCTCACCGTTGAACCTGGAGCTGATGCGGTTGATTGATCAACAGTACAGGCAAACGCCTTTTTATGGCTGGCCTCGGATGACGGCCCATCTGCGACACCTGGGGTACGTCATCAATGCTAAACGAGTGCGGCGCTTAATGCAGGTGATGGGCTTGCAAGCCGTTTATCCCAAGCCCGCCACCAGCAAGCCCGCGCCAGAGCATAAGATTTATCCGTACCTGCTGCGCGGCTTGGCGATCACTCGGCCTAATCAAGTCTGGAGCAGCGACATCACTTATATTCCTTTACCCGGCGGGTTTATGTATCTGGTCGCCATTATGGATTGGTTTAGTCGTTATGTCCTGGCCTGGCAACTTTCCAA
>JACADZ010000189.1 GCA_013389105.1 Parvularculaceae bacterium
CGCCTCGCCGACCTTCGTCAGGCGCAGCACCAGGGGGCTGCCGACGTTGACGCTGCCGCCGGTCACCGCATCGCCCGCGCGTTTGGCCACCGGCCGGCTCTCGCCGGTGAGCAGCGACTCGTCGCAACGGCTCTCGCCCTCGAGTACGCTGCCGTCGCCGGGAATCACCTCGCCGGGACGCACGCGCACATAGTCCCCGGCCTTCAGATCCGCCACCGCGACCCGCTCGCCCTCACCCGCCGCGGGCCATCCGGGCAGACGCTCGGCAAAGGCCGGCAGCGCGCGGGCCAAGGACTCCACCCCGCGTGCCGCCTTTTGCCGCGCCATCATCTCGAGGTAACGCCCCGTCAGCAGGAAGAAGACGAACATCGTCACCGAATCGAAATACACCTCGCCGGCCGCGACGAGGGTGGCCCAGACGCTGGCGAGGAAGGCGCTGCCCACGCCCAGCGCCACCGGCACATCCATGCCGACGCGGCGGAACTTGAGGTCGCGCCAGGCGCTGGCGAAGAAGGGCGCGGCCGAATAGACCATCACCGGCAGGGTCAAAAGCAGGCTCGCCCAACGCATCAGCTGCTCGATGTCGGCCGTCATGTCTCCATCGGCCAGATACACCGGCACCGCGTACATCATCACCTGCATCATGCCGAAGCCGGCGACGAACAGCCGCCACTGCGCGGTGCGGCGCTCCTGCTGGGCCAGCTGCTCGGATTTCGTCGCGTCGTACGGATGGGCGCGATAGCCGATCGCCTGCACCGCCTCGAGCAGGGTCGACAGCTTCGTCACCCGCTCGTCCCAGCGCACGCGCGCGCGACGCGTGGCGTAGTTGATGTCCACCGCGGTGACACCCGGCTGCTTCGCCAGATGCGCCTCGTTGAGCCAGACGCAGGCCGCGCAGGTGATGCCCTCGAGGATCAGCGCCGCCTCGCGCTCGTGCTCGCCCACGGGACGCACGAAGTTCTTCTGCACCTCGGGATGGTCGAACAGCCCCAGCTCCTCCAGCGCCTGGGGAATCGCCTCGCGCGGGCTTTCCGGCAGCGCGTCACGGTGCCTGTAGTAGTCGGTCAGGCCGTTGGCGACGATCGCCCGCGCCACGGCCTGGCAGCCGGCGCAGCACATCGCGCGCGGCGTGCCGTCAATGTCGACGGTCAAATCGACGCC
>JACADZ010000116.1 GCA_013389105.1 Parvularculaceae bacterium
GGCTATTGAAGTCGCTATCGACCGCGAACGCGCCCGGCGCGGCGAAGCTCCGCTGGCGGAATACAAGCGCAAGCGCGACCGCCTGACGCTGACGGATGATGGCGAGGTGCTGGAAGTCATCGAGGATGACGACGAGCCTGCGCTTAACCGCCATTCTAACAGTTCCTAACAAGCGCGCGGCCTGGATTCAGATTACAATACGGGATGAACCGTTCGCTCCAGTCGAAAGGATTGGCCGATGGTCATGAATCCGATGGCCGTCATGCGTCGGGAGAATACCCGCCTCCAGGCCGAAAACGAACAGCTTCGGCAGGAACTCCATAACCTGCGCGAATTCGTCCAGATTCTTCACGAACTCGTCCAGACCAGCCGCGCCATGACCAGCGACGCCGAACTGCTGCCGCTCCTGGAGCGGGTCTTCACCAAAGCCCTCAGCCTGCTCAACGCGCCGGATGGCTCGCTCATGCTCCTCGACGACGAGAAGAACGAACTGGTTTTCATGCTGGTCAAAGGTACCCTGGCTGCCAACCTGCTCGGCTACCGGATTCCGGCCAGCAGCGGCATCGCCGGTTGGGTCGTCGAACACGCCGAGCCAGCCCTGGTGCGCGATGTCCGCCGGGATCCGCGTTTCTCGCAGGCCATCGACGAGCAGTTCACCTTCCATACGCAGTCAATTGCCGCCGCGCCGCTGATCGGCGACGGTCGCGTCTACGGCGTCATCGAGGCGCTCAACCAGCCGGGAGACGAACCCTTCTCGGAAGACGATCTGGCGCTGCTGGGGCTGCTGTGCCGCTACGCGGGCGAAACCCTGGCTGATATCGAGCGCCGCCAGCCGGAGACGCCTCGACCCGGCTGATCCCCACAGAACACAACCGCGGCCAGGTCATCCCTGGCCGCCATGGTCTTCGTTCGCAGCGTCTTTTCTAGTGGATGGGCACGGCGTTCACGTCGCCCCGGATCGAGACATACGGCGCGTAGATCCAACCGACCAGCCCTTCATACCGGACCTGCAGCCAGAAGTTCTGCCCGCTCTGGATGGTGCGTCCCAGCAGCGGCATCTCCGCGCCCCAGGGAACCTGCGACAGCAGCTCGGAACGCTGGCTTGGTCGCCGCCGCAGATTCATGATCGAGCGCGGCACGGCCAGCACGCCGGTGTCTGCTGCGCCGTCGATCTGCTCGAAGACCGTGCTTTGCAGCGGGATGGTGTTGGGGTCGCCTGTGATCTGAAGATAGCGCCCGGAGACCCAACCGGTCTTTGTCCCGGTGTTGATCAGATACCAAGTGAAGGTTCCTTCATCCTGGTTGCGGGCTATTGGCGGATATTCCGTCCCCGGACGCAGCACGCCGATCAGCGATGCCCCCAGGTACGGCCCGGTGCGGATTGCCAGCCCCTTGACGTTGATCACGCTGACCGTCAGCGGCGGAACGGCCGTGACCACCGGCGCGGGCGTCAGGAAAAGCTGCGTACCGACCGGCGTCGTGACGCCGCTCGCCGGGAACCACTGCACCTGCACCGACGCCTGATCGATGCCTTCGAAGTATTCCACCGTCATGTTCACGGGCGAGGTCGTCACCGTATAGGTGAAGGTGTCGGTGGTCAGCGGCCGCCCAATGAACTTGTCCAGCACCAGCGCGCCGTTGATGTACATCCGCACGCCGTCATCGCTGGAGACGGTGAAGGTGTAATTCCCCACCGCCAGATTCTGCGTGGAGGTGAACCGCGCCGAGAAGTAGTTGCTGCAATCCGCCGACGTGCCCCCATCGGGATAAGGCGGAGCAACCGGCGGATTAGCCGCCGTGCAGCCTGTGATCGGCACGGTCACGCCGTTGACAACGGCCGGGCCAGCCCCCCAGTTGAAGTTGATGCCGTTGATCCCAGCCAGGGGCGCCCCGGTTCCGGTCAGGTTCGGGTTGTTGAAAAACGTCGCCGACCAGTTGACACCGAAGTCCGCCTGCACGCTGAGCGTTGGGATCAGCGCTGCCAGAACTATCAGCAGGGTGAGTGGGATGATCGCTGCACTGCGTCGCCGCTTCATTGCGCCAGCCTCCGAAGGGAGCTATAAGACCTGCCCCTATTATATGCGCCTGCAGAAGATTGCGATACAGGAATCCAGTACGCGCAGTCCGTCCGCGGAAAACTGAATCATCTGCAACCAATTGACCCCTTCATGCGTATAGAGGAATGTACATCACATTGCATGCCGCCGCTGGCGGCCCTGAGTGGAGGAAACATCATGAGCGATGAAGTCAAAGTCCCGCAGCCGCCGGAAGCTCCTGAAGCTCCTGCAGCTCCCAAGACGGATGGCGCCAAGACGATCACCGAGCAGTTGGAAGTTGCCGGCAACCAGTTGGTCGATCAGGTGCAGGACCTTATCAAGCAGGGCAACGTCCGCAAGCTGGTCATCAAGACCGCTGACGACCGCGAACTGATCCAGGTCTCGCTGACCGTCGGCGCGGTCGCTGGCGTCGCTACGGCGCTGGCTGCCCCCTGGCTGGCCGCCCTGGGCGCGATTGCCGCCCTGGTCGCCCGTGTCAAGATCGAAATCATCCGCGAAGAAGAAGGCTAAGCCGTTCTTCTGGCGGAACCTGCCAGCCCAAACGTAGAGGCGTCCATTTCGGACGCCTCTGTGATTCTAGCCCTCACCCTCTGTATCTCTGTGGTTCAATTCCCCTAAATCGGCTTCAGTACCCGGTCTTCACGCAGCTTCTTGCTGAAGATGCGGGCGCTCTTGAACTCACTGAGGATTTCCTGCACCGATTCGCGCCAGGCCGGAATCTTGATCTGCTCCACGGTGGTTAGATCATACCCCGCGTCTTGGAAGCTCTTCGCCAGCTCCGCTGGCAGTGTATCCGGCAGGAAGAAATACGCCACTTCGCTCTGCAAATCGCGCGAGGCCGCTTCAATGGCGGCGATCAACCCGTCTACCACCGGCGCCAGCGGCGCAGCGCTGGTCAGGTAGCACTCGTCCACCCGCGTGATCAGGTTCTCCACCTGCCAGCCCATCACCCCCAGCATCCGGTCGGCCTGGTCCTGCGCGATCAGATAGCTCTTCTGCCCGAAGGCCATCATGATGTCCATGCGCGTGACCGTCTTGGCCGCCGAAGCGTTGATGAAGTTGGCGATGGCCTCGGCATGGCTGGGCATCCCGCGCCGGACGTGTACCTTGATGTCCGCTGGAACCGCCGGGGCCGCTGCGGGAGCGGCCGCGGGCGCAGCGGGCGGCGCGGCGGCTGGCTGGAGCGGCTGCGCGGCCGGGACGGCCGCTGCGGGAGCCGCGCTGCCCATAGCGGCAATCTTTTTCTGGATGTTCACCCAGGCGGCCTGGACCTGCTTCCAGGTCTCTTCCACGTTGCCGTCGTTATGGATCACCACCGCTGCCTTGCTGATTTTTTCGGCCTGGGGCGGCTGCGCGGCGATGCGCTGGCGGGCTTCCGCTTCCGACATCTTCCGCTTCTCGATCAGCCGCTTGAGCTGCGTCTCCGGCGAGGCATCCACCACCCAGACTTCATCCACCGCCTTGCCCAGATCGCCTTCCAACAGCTTGATCGCCTCGATGACGACCACCTTCTGCGTCGCGCGGCTGACCAATGTAGCGACCGCGCCGCCGACAATCGGATGCACGATGGCTTCCAGCCGGGCCAATGCGCCTGGGTTGGAGAACACAATCGTGCCGAGCAGCGCCCGGTTGATGTTCTTGTCCGCGTCCAGGATGAACTGCCCAAAGGTATCGACAACCGGTTTGTAAGCGGGCGCGCCTGGAGCCATGGCTCGGTGCGTCAGGCTGTCGGCATCGATGGTATAGGCTTCCAGATGTTGGAGCATCTGGCGGACAACACTCTTTCCGGTAGCAATATTACCCGTGAGGCCAATCACATACTTGTTCGGCCAGCGACCCACGGTGTTCCCTCCCATCCCAGATGGCGGATGACGTTTCAGAATGAATCCGGCGAAATGATTGCTTCATTGTATCGTGTTTCCGTTTATCCGGTCAAACGCCAGCCTTAATGTTTTCGCCGGTGGGTTATTCTTGCCCATCTGCGGTTTGACTTCCTCCCGCCGCGCTGCTATTGTGAGCTGGCTTGACCGTCCTTCAACGAGGAAGCGACCCCCATGCAGTCTTGGAAAACCTTAGAGCAGCACACCCTCCTGGAAAATGGCCGCTGGCTGACCGTCGAACGCCGCCGCATCGAACTCCCCGATGGCCGCGTCATCGACGATTGGGCCTGGGTCAGGCTCCCGTCCTACGTCAACATCGCCGCCATCACCGAAGAGGGCAAGTGGCTCTGCTTCCGCCAGACCAAGTACGCGGTCGAGGGGCTGTCATTGGCTCCGGCGGGCGGCTACATCGAACCAGATGAAGACCCGCTGCTGGCCGCCCAGCGTGAACTGGGCGAGGAGACCGGCTGCACCGCGCCGCGCTGGACAGCCCTCGGCCAGTATGCCGTCGATGGCAACCGGGGAGCGGGCATCGCCCACCTGTATCTGGCCCAGGGCGCGGTCAAGACCCGCGACCTTCACCGTGATGACCTGGAAGAACAGGAACTCCTGCTGCTGGATCAGGCTGAGGTCGAATCGGCGCTGCGGGCCGGGGCCTTCAAAGTGCTGCCCTGGGCGACCGTCATGGCGCTGGCGCTGCTGCATCTGCGCGGGGGCGGGGCATGAAAAACCCCTCTCAGCGAGAGGGGTTCCTGATTGGCGTCACCGTGACCAATCTGTTGGGGAGGCGGCTGACCTTTTAGACGGCGGCTTCTTTGCGAAGGCGGGCCGGAACCGCGACTTCGACCGTCTGCGTTTCCAGGCGGTGCGAGCGTTCCAGATGCACCACCCGCAGATGCCGCTCATGGATGACCCGCTCGACATACGGATTGCCGATTACGGCCATGGACACGCTTTCCCCGTGGGCTTCCAGTTCAAAATGAAACAGGCTCATCTGCCGCGCCCCAGAACACTTGTACGTGTCCTGGATGACTGACCCGCGTACCTGCCACCCGGTCAGCAGCATCGTTAGCAGCGCATCGCCCCCGGCATAACGTTCGCTCTGCGGATCCCAGTGGCGGTAAATCCCCAGATCCTCGACAAATAAACGATCTAACTCGTTCATCGTAAGCCTCCCCCAAGACAATGCTTAGCGATCTATTTCTAATGGTCGATGGACTCGGCTCTCTTTGGGAGTGAGAGGTATCATTCTCTCGGTGTTACACTTGTCCACAGTGTTGAGAGGTTTTGTTCATCTGCTCGTCGGTATAGAGGAGTCTTTGAGAGAAGAGAATTAAGGAGTATAAAAATCCACGGCAAAATTGTGAATAATTTGTTATTTCGCTCAATTAACTAATCTTACGAAATCGTATCGTTTCTGTTTGCTTGCGAATGATTATGATCGAAACCAAATGAAAGCCTACTTTACCGATCACTTCGTTCTCCCACTGCCGCCGGATCACCGCTTCCCGATGCGGAAGTACAGCCGCCTGCGCGAGCGCTTGGTAGCAGAAAACATCATCGCGCCGGAAAACCTGCTCGTGCCCGATGGCGCGACCGACGCCGAAATCTTCCGCGCCCATGACCGCGACTACTGGGAGCGCGTCCGCCATGGCCTGCTCACGCCCAAAGAGCAGCGCCGCATCGGATTCCCCTGGTCGCCGGAAATGGTCGAGCGCACCCGGCGTTCCTCCGGCGCGACCATTGCCGCCTGCCGCGCCGCCCTGGTCGAGGGCGCAGCGGCCAACCTCGCCGGCGGGACGCACCATGCCTTCCGCGACCACGGCGAAGGCTACTGCATCCTCAACGACAGCGCCATCGCCGCCCGCGCGATGCAGGCCGAAGGCCGCATCCGCCGCGCCCTTATCCTCGACTGCGACGTGCATCAGGGCAACGGAACCGCCGCCATCCTGCGCGGCGATAGTTCCATCTTCACCTTCTCGATCCACGGAGAGAAGAACTTCCCCTACCACAAAGAACAGAGTGACCTGGACATCGAACTGCCCGATGGAACCGGCGATGACCTCTACCTGAGCATCCTCGAAGAAGGGATCGACCGTGCCCTGGCCGTCTCCGCAGCCGATCTGGTCATCTACCTGGCCGGAGCCGACCCGTTCGAGGGCGACCGTCTTGGCCGCCTGAAGCTCACCAAATCTGGCCTGGCCGAGCGCGACCGCCTGGTGCTGAGCCGCTGCCGCGCCCACGGCCTCCCCGTCGCGGTGACCATGGCCGGCGGCTACGCCCGCGATGTCGAGGATATTGTCGATATCCACGCCCAGACCATCCGCCTCGCCGCTGAATTCACCTGACCCGGCGTCGTTCCATCGCGACGACATGTCAGTGCAGCTCGGAAGACACTACAGGCTTGTGCGACCGAAAGAAGCCTCTCTGGTATTCTTCTTTCCGATTTTATGTCGCAAAAGTAGACAAAATGTCACCCTAACC
>JACADZ010000203.1 GCA_013389105.1 Parvularculaceae bacterium
GCATGAACACGTCCTTGCCGCGCGTCGGCCCGTTCATGAACATCGCGTTGAGCGGGAAGTGGCGGCGGCCGGTGTCGACGCCCGGATGATCGTAAGGCACCAGCGCGCAGGTGATGCCGATGTCCTTACGGTTGCCCAGCAGGCCGTCGGGATCGTAAAGGCGGAAGGCCAGGCCCAGGAGAGTGCATACCGGCGCCAGCGTGATGTAGCGCTTGTCCCAGGTCACGCGCATGCCGAGCACCTCGCGGCCCTGCCAGATGCCCTTGCAGACGATGCCGGTATCGGGAATCGCGGCGGCATCGGAACCGGCCCAGGGGCTGGTCAGCGCGAAGGCGGGGATCTCGATGCCCTTCGCCAGCCGCGGCAGGTAGTGGTTCTTCTGCGCCTCGGTGCCGTAGTGCAGCAGCAGTTCGGCCGGGCCGAGCGAATTGGGCACCATCACCGATACGGCGAGCGCCGAGGAACGCGTGGAAAGCTTCGTCACCACCTGCGAATGGGCATAGGCCGAGAACTCGAGACCGCCGTAGCGCTTCGGGATGATCATGCCGAGAAAACCCTTGTCCTTCAGATAGCGCCAGGCCTCGGCCGGCAGGTCCTGCAGCTCGTGCGTCACCTGCCAGTCATCGACGAGGCGGCAGGCCTCTTCGACCTCATGATCGAGAAACGCCTGCTCTTCCGGCGTCAGACGGGGGACGGGATAGCCCTGCAGCTTGCGCCAGTCGGGATTGCCGCGGAACAGTTCCCCCTCCCACCAGACCGTGCCGGCCTCGAGCGCCTCGCGCTCGGTATCCGACATCTGCGGCAACACCTTGCGATAAGCGGCGAAGATCGGGCGGGTCAGCAGGGTGCGGCGCAGCGGCCGCACCAGCAGCAGGACGAGCAGTGCGGCGACAAGCAGGATCAGAAAATCGAACACGGGATTCTCCTCGGTAAGTTCATTCGGCGTCAGGAAACTGCGGCAGCGGCGCGCGCAGGCCGCCGAGCAGGAAGGACATCAGGCGCGGCAGCAGGCGGTCGAGCCGGTCGGTGGCGTCGGCATCCTCGATCTGCCAGTCGGTGATCAGACGCAACGCGTCGGTGCCGGCGATCGCGTACGAGGTCGCGCCGAGCATGAAGTGGAAACGCCAGACGATCTCGGCCTTCGGCACGTCCGGCAGGGCCTTGAACAGTGCCGCCTTGTAGCGTTCGACCACCTCGCGGTACTCGCTGGCGAGGAAGGCGCGGATGAAGTCGGACGGCTCGGTCAGCGTGCGGCCGAGCAGACGCAGGA
>JACADZ010000026.1 GCA_013389105.1 Parvularculaceae bacterium
CCAGCGCCAGGGCGGAAAGCCCTGGCGCGGCGCACAGGGCGGCGGCAAGCCCGGCCGCCATGAAGGGCGCTGCGAGGGCGATGTCGGTGAAAGAGCGATTGGCGGCGCTGCCGAACAGCCAGTTGACGAGATCGGAAAGCACGAACGGGTTCGGCGCTAGGTTCATGACGAGCGCGATCAGCGCGCCCGAAAAGGCGGAAAGCCCAACGCCGACGAGAATGAGCCGCGTGGCCGAGACGCGGCCCGCGCCGAGCGCAAAGAGCAGGCCGACGGCGCCCAGCGCGCCCGTGATCGCGGCGAGCGGCACGAACAGGGCGTGCGCGGCGGCGAGGTTGAAGTAGACGGCGATGATCGCGCAGAGTGCGGCGGCGCTCGACACGCCGAGGACGCCGGGATCGGACAAGGGGTTGCGCAGGAGACCCTGGAGCGCGGCCCCGGCTGCACCCAGCGCGGCGCCGGCGAGAAAGGCGGCGAGCGCGCGGGGCAGCCTGATCTCGAAAAGGATGAGCGCCGCGCGCTTGTCCCCGGCGAGCGCGTCGGCAAGGCCGATCCCGGCCGGCCCGATCATAATCGACGCCGAGACGGCGGCGAGCGTCGCTGCGCCGGCTGCGACCGCGAAAGCGCGGCTATGGGGCATGGGGCCCGGTCTCCAGTTCACGCCATATTGTCTCGGCGGCGTCCACCGAGAAGAAGGCGGGGCAGCTGAGGACGTCAGCAGGCAGATGAATGACGCGCGCTTCGGCGAAGAGGGCGTCGAAAGCCGGGTGACGAGCGGCCGACCACCGGTCTGCTTTCTCGGACGACGCCGAGAAGAAGCCGGCGACGATGAGATCGGGCGGGTCGGCGACGAGGCGCTCGAGCGGCAAGGGCGGCCAGCCCTCAAGGCCCGACTCGCCGGCGATGTTGATAAGGCCCGCGGCCGAGAAAATGGCGTCGATCATCGTGCCGCGGCCCGCCGTGACGCCGCCTGGCGTCACGTAGAGCGCGCGCGGTCGACGGCTCGCGCCGGCGGCGAGGCGTTCGAGCCTTCGCGCCATGTCGGCGATGAGCGCCTCGCCGCGTGCGGTCTGCCCGAGCGCTTCGGCGACGGTGCGGATATTGGCGGCCACGCCGTCGAAGTCGCTCGCGTAGGGCAAGGTCAGGACTTCAACGCCGAGACGCTCGAAGCGCGCCTGATCGCCGCCCCAGAACCGAAGAACGAGATCGGCGTCGCGGGCGAGGATCTGTTCGGCGTCGGGGCGGACCTGCGGGAGACCGAAGGCTTCCTCGCGCAGGAACGAAAAGTCGCGCCCCGCTTCCGGCGACAGGGCGGCGATATCGCGCCTGTCCGCGAGCGCAAGCGCGAACTGGTCGGCGCAGAAATCGGCCGAGAACACGCGCAAGGCGGCAGCGGCGATCAATCCCGCGGATGTCACAGGCGAAGCCGCAAGCCGGCGAAGACCGAAGCTCCGGCCTCGCCATAGCCGGATACGTCCTGATAGTTCGTATCGGTTGCGTTCTCGAGGCGGGCGAAGATCTCGATCGCGCGGCTGACCGAGTAGGCCGACCGCAGGTCCAGTCGGACGAATGAATCGGTTGCCGTCGGAAAGTCGGTCTCGTCGTCATTGGCGGAAAGGCTGGCCGCTAGCGACCACGCCGCCGTCGGCCGGTAGGTCGCGGTCACAACGCCCCGATGCCTCGGGATGCGCGGCAGCGGCGTTCCGGCGCCGCGATCTTCGGCGTCCGTCAGCGTATAGACGAGCCCAAGACCGAGCCATTCGCTGAACGAGATTTCCGCCTCAGCCTCGACTCCCCGCGAGCGCGCGCGGTTGATGTTGAAATAACCGTTCTGGGCGAACGAGAAATCGATGAGATCGCGCGTACGCGTTTCAAAATAGGCGGCGCGCAGCGCGATGCGCGGCTGACGCCACTCTAACCCCGCATCGAAACCGCTGGCGCGTTCAGGCCGAAGGTCGGGATTGGGGACGACGCCGAATTGGTCGAAATTGAGTTCAAACAGAGTCGGCGCGCGGAAGCCCTGGCCCCAGTTCGCACGAAGGACGAGCGTCTCCGCAATCGCCCATCGCGCCGAGACCTGCGCCGTGGTCGCGCCCGCGAAGTTCGAGAACTCGTCGCGACGAACGCCCCCGGTGACGGCCAAGGCGTCGATGGGGTTGATCTCGATGAGGGCGAATGCAGCGCCCCGCGTCGCGTGCTCGTCGATGCCGGAAACCTGCGCCGCTGTGCGTTCGGCTTCGACGCCCGCGATTAGCGCCGCACGCTTCGACAGGCGGATGTCGGCGATGTAGGACCCCCGCGCCCGCGACCCCTCGGCGGCGAAGGTCTCGACCCCCTGGTCGAAGTTGCCCCGATCGACGGCCGACCAGCCAAGCGACAGCGTTCCCTTGAGGCGCTCGTGATCATGAGCGATGAGGCCTGAGACGGCGTAGTCGCTCGTTCGTTCCGTCTCGAGCGTGTCGGCGAGGGCGAAGGCCGGCGGCGGGAAACCGTCGATCTCCGCGCGAGAGACGCCGCCCCGCGCCTGAAGCTCTCCACGCCAGCCGCCGCCGAGCCGGGCGCCGGCTCGGGCGGATGCGGCAATCGTGCGGAACGCGTCGGGCTCGACGCCGCCCTCCGCCCGCGAGAAGCCGTCAGTGCGAAGTCCCGACACCGTCAGCCGGCCGAACTGCCGCTCATCGCCTGCGCGAAGGGTCGCACCGCCGCGGCCGGTTCCACGTGATCCGCCCTCGACCTCAAAGAATGCTTCCCGGCCGGCGCTTTTCGTGGTGATCACGACGACGCCGCCGATGGCGTCGGCGCCGTAGAGGAGCCCCTGGGGTCCGCGCAGGATCTCGATGCGCTCGATGTCGGCGACGTCGATATTTGCGAAATTGTAGCCTCCCTGAGGCGCCGACGGGTCATTGACGACGATATTATCGATGACGACCAGAGTTTGGCCGCTCGCGCCCCCCCTGAGCCGCACGCTCGAGACCCCGCCTGGGCCGCCGTTGCGCGCGAGAGAAACGCCGACCGTATCGCGCAACGCGTCGGCGACGAAGACATACTGACCAGCCGCGATGTCGGCTGCGTCGATAACCGAAACGAAGGAGCCGACATCGGCGGCGCGGCGCGGCGCGCGCTGGGCGGAGACGATGATTTCATCTGCACACGGAATGGATCCCGAGACCGGACCGCTGCAGCGGCCGCTTTCCTCAGCGGCGACAGCGGACGACCCGCCTAGGGCGACGATCAGGATGGCGATGGCGTTCAGGCGCAATTTGCGCAGGACAAGGGTTCCCGTCACGGGCGACTCCATAAGTTTGTGTTATTGTCGCCGCACGGGTTTCGTCCGCATCGCTTCGGCTGGTCCCGGCCGGGCGAGAGCGACGTGACGGCAGGTCTCCTGGCTTGGCGGGTCCTCGCCTGAGGCGCCTTCCCGGGCCGTCATGGGGCCCAGTGGCTTCGTGCCTCAGACTCGCCGCTCACAGTTGCGGGCACAGCCGCGGCTTCTGACCGCGTTCCCTATTCTCCCCGCTAAAGGGGCACCGTCGACTGGACCCTATTAAGTCGGAACCGACGCATCAATCAGTCTGTTGCCTTGATGCCACACGAAAGGCGAAAATACAGGTCCGGTAGACAAACGCGGCGACTGGGTCTCAAGGGGTCGCCGTCACCGATGCGTCGGCGCCACATGATAAACGGCTTATTAAGGACTTCCGGCGATTTGCAGAAAAATCGCTGTATGTCCGAACCTAAATTGGCTAGGAAACCTTGGAAACGGGCGCCGCATTCAGGCGAGGCGGCATACCATTCGTTCACCTGAGGAGGGGACTGATGAAACTCAAGACTGCACTTTTCGCGGCGGCCGCCACGATTGCGATTTCGCCCTCGGCGTTCGCGTATGAAGGCCTCTACGGCGCCATCGGCGCGGGCCTTTCCTATCTCGAAGACGATCTCGACGTTGAAGCCGTCGCCGGCCCGCAGGCGCCGTGGGACTCGGAAATGAACACCGATAACGGGATCGGTGTTTACACGGCCCTCGGCAAGTACTTCGGCGACAGCTGGCGCGGGGAGATCGAGTTCAGCTATCGCAATAACGACGTGCGCAGCATGACCGCGGACGTGCCGAAAATCTCGGCCTTCCCGGAAGGGCAGATGTCGGGCGACATCGCGGCCTACGCGCTCATGATCAATGTCATCAAGGACCTTGATTTCATCGGCGGCGACTGGGTCACCCCCTACGTCGGCGGCGGCGTCGGCTTCGCCCATCTCGACGCGGATTTCGTCGGCGTTCGCACGCTCGGCTTGAACGGCATCAACAACATCGTGGTCGACGACTCGGATCGCCGGCTTGCTTACCAGGGCATTGCGGGCCTTGCGTTCAAGCTCGCCGAAAGCCTTTCGCTCGACCTCTCCTATCGCTATTTCGGCACGCTCCAGCCGACCTTCGACGGCCTGCTCCAAGGCGCCCCCTTCAAGTATGAAGGCGCCTATGCCAGCCACAGCGCGTTCGCCGGTCTGCGCTGGAACTTCGGCGCGGCGCCCGCCAAGGCGGAATACAAGGATTGCTGGGACGGTTCGTCCGTGCCGGTCACGTCTGAGTGCCCGCCGCAAGTCACTGAGAAAGTTGTTGGCGAGCCGATCCAGACCATCGTTTACTTCGACTACGACAAGTCGAACCTGACGCCGGAAGCCGAAGCGCTCATCCGCGAAACCGCGCAGCGTGCGCTTCAGTTCAACATCCAGACCGTGAAGGTTGAGGGCAACGCCGACCGTTCGGGCGGCTCCGCCTACAACCAGGCGCTATCGCAACGCCGCGCCAACGTCGTCCGCGACGCTCTCGTCGCTAACGGCGTGCCGGCTGACCGCATCGACATGACCGCGTTCGGCGAAGATAATCCGGCCAAACCGACGGAAGACGGCGTGCGCGAGCCGCTCAACCGCCGCACCGAAATCAAGATCAGCTTCATGTAAGCTGTTCGCAGAGTTGGAAGACGAAACCGGCGCGGGCGACCGCGCCGGTTTTGTTTTGAGCCTCGCGCAATGTATGGCCGGCCGCCTTGACGTCAGCCGCGCCGCCGCCAAATAGTCTGCGCCACGGTCTGACGGGTGGCGCAGTGCGGCCACAACATAGACCTGAGCCTCTGGTTCCTGATCTCGGGCCGCCTAAAGCGCCGAGCGAAAACGTGGAAATCACCGGCTATTCGAAGCCCTGCTGGACCACGAAAAAATTGGACAGGCGGGCCATGCGGATATATCGGCCGCCGGTCTAGCGTGCGTAAATCTTCAGAAAAGCGTCGATCCCGCGGTCCAGGCGTTCGTCGATGGCGGCCTCGATGTCCGCTGGCGGATCGCCAAGCAGGATCTCGGTATGCAGCGGCTCGGTGATGAGGAAGCCGAGCTGCCAGATCGCCTCTTCGGCGTCCCCAGATCTCAGAGCGCCTTCCGCCATCAATCGCTCAAGCAGCGGCGCGCAGTTACGGACCAGCCAGCGAGGTCCGGCCTCCAGAAAGAGCTTGCCGAGCTCTGGATTGCGGCCGGCCTCAAACGTGGCGATCCGTCGGAGCGCGATCGACTCATCGGAAAATATTCCGTGCACAATGACGGAGCTCATTGCGCGAATGAAGTCGCGCGGCGGCAGGTGCGCCGCGACCTCATCAACGTTTTTGGGCATCAGCCGTTTGCAGCTTTCGTTGATGGCGGCGGCGAACAGCTCTTCCTTTGAACGGAAGCGATTGTAGACGGTCCTTTTCGATACGCCGGCGGCGAGCGCGATCGCGTCCATGCTGGCGGCGTCGAAACCCCGCGCAAGAAAGGTCGTCTGCGCCGCCTCGATGATGGCCGCTTCTTTGGCGTCTTCCTCGACACGAATGTCGGTCTTGCTCACGGACGTCCCGGATGTCCAGCCTCAGTGAAGAGGCTACACGTCGTCGGGCCCCAGCGCCTAGCGTCCCTCGCATCCGGCGAGCGCTCACTCGGCGGGCGTCTGCCGGGTATCGTCAAGGATTGGAGGTTCGAGCCAGTCCGGGAGGCGCGGCCGGTTCCTGAACTTTGGCGGAATCTTCAGCCTGATGTTCGGTGTCGCGCACAACCAGTTCGCCGCGAGCGCGCTGTCGCCCGTGCCGGCGTAGCGCGGCAGCGCCGGGTAGGGGCAGAGCGGTCTGGAAAAGGCGGTATCGCCCGGAATGCCCTCGGGAACGTGCCGTGCGATGATGCGCTCTGGCGCTACGCCTTCTTCAACCCAGCGCTGAAGCGCAAGAACGAGGTCATGGTCGGCGTCGAAGGGATCGGCCTTGCCGGCGTTGCCGAATGAGTTGAGCCCGGGACCGCCGTAACAATGTCCGAGCCCGGGAGCCATGAACAGGCGGTAAAAGCCGTCGGTCCCGGCGGGCATTGATCGCCGTACGGCCAACCAGTAATTGATCGAGTTCCGGGGCGCAACGGCCGCATCGTCAAAGCCATGATAGTGCAACAGCTTGCCTCCGCGCGCGCGGAACGCGCTAAGATCCGGATTCACCGCATTCAGCGTTTCTCCGAGCGCGCTATCGAGCGACGCGATTTCCTCCGCCGTGAAGGCGAGATTATGAATGTTGAAGGCCGGATCTCCGTAGACGAAGTACTTGAAGAAGGCGGCTCCGAACAGCGCCTGGAAGCCGGCGGGCGGTCGGGAAGGGTGGCCGGTCAGCCAAAGCATCCAGTTGAACGGATGCCATTCGCCTCCCGGTTCGAGTCCGGGATAGATTTCCTCGCCGGTGTCCGACGTCCGAGGACCGTCATAGATCGCGCGCACAAGCGCCCTCTGAGGGTCGGTGAGGCACGCAGCCGCGTCCGCCCCGGCGCTCGAACACGAGAGCGCAGCGAGATCGACCGAACACCGTTGCGGGTTTGTGAGAAAGCGGTCCCCGGGCAGTCCGCCGTCGCGTCCTGCGCATTGGGTCAGCGCCTGGAGCGAGATGTGAAACGCAAGCGTGGGCGGCAGACTCGGCGTGATGTAGGCGGCGGGGCTACCGCCCGGCGGCGCCGCCAGCGACTCCGGAGTTGCGACCAGGGAGCCCGCCGGCAATAAGCGTGTCGCGTTGTACGCGAAAGCCGCAAACTGCCGCGTGAAATTATTGGCGGGCGCGCCGGCGGCGACGCCGTCGAATTCGTCAGGATAGCGTTGAGCCACCATCAGCGCCTGACGGCCGCCGTTCGAGCAGCCGTGAAAATAGGAATAGACCGGGTCCGATCCCTTCAGCGCCCGGATGACCGCCTTGGCCGTGTCTGCAGTTTCCTTGAGCGACCGATGCCCGTAGTCGACTAGTTTTTCAGGCTGCCCGAGAACAAAGCTCCCCGAACCTCCCGCCTGGCTGCCGTCGTCGGTTGACGCCGTCGCATGACCGCGACGGATCCCCTCAGCGAGCGACTGGTAGACGACGGATCCCGAAAAACCGCCGTTGCCGACCTGCAAATACCGCCCATCATAGGTTGAGGTCGGGACCCATACTTCGATACCGATCATCGAGCTTGGAGTCGGCGTCGCCTCCGCGACCACCCGGCAAAACTCGGGAAGGCCGGTGATTGGCGCCGGCCATCCGGGTGGAGTGAAGTCGCCCGAAACAACCTCCGACGACACAACGCGGCCGTGGGGAAGGGCGAGCGTCGTGAGCGCAGCGCAATTGATTGCTCCAAGATGATCCGCAATCCGGCCCGGCGCCCCCTTAAAAGGCTCCAGAACGCTCGCGTCCGGGGGCAATTGCGGCTTCGGCGCGCCCGCCGCCGGCGCCATGGCGCCAAGCACGGTCACGATGGCGGCAAGACCAATCGGTGTCATGGTGCGGGCCCTATCGAGGCTGTAATGTTACTCGGTCGCGGCTCGACTTGAAAAGCGCCTTGAGCGCTGCACCTGCCGAGAGGCGGTTCGTCGCGCCGGCGGATCGCGACGATTCACGCCCTGTTAACCTAGCGCTTGCGAAGGTTTTTCATGGGTTCCGGAAGACGGGGCAGGCGGCGTCCGAGCCAGCGCCGCCGCAAGACGCGGCGGCGCGGCGGCGCGGGGGTCGGCGACGCGCTTGTGCGCCACGCCGCCAACGCCGGCGTGGCGGTGCTGACCGCGCTCCTCGTCCTCGCTGGGGCCGCCGCCTACGCAGTGCGCGAGCTTCCCGATACGGACAATCTTTGGGCTGCAGAAAAGTCCGTTCGACGCGTGACCCTTCTCGACGTAGACGGCGCGCCCATCCCCATCCACGGAGAAAGTCGAGGCGCGCCGGTTCGGCTTAGCGATCTGCCGCCCTATGTGCCTCTCGCCGTGCTCGCCGTCGAGGACCGCAACTTCCGCCATCACGTCGGCTTCAATCCCGTTTCCGTGCTGCGCGCGCTCCGCGCAAACGCCAAAGCCGGAGAGATCGTGCAGGGCGGCTCGACCATCACGCAGCAGCTCGCCAAGAACCTGTTCCTGTCGCCGGACCGCACCTTTAGGCGCAAGCTCCAGGAGCTGTCCCTCGCGCTGTGGCTCGAGCTGCAGTTCACGAAGGATGAGATTTTGACGCTATATCTCAACCGTGTCTATTTCGGCGCCGGCGCCTATGGCGTCGACGCCGCTTCACACCGCTATTTCGCAAAGCCGGCGCGCGCCCTGAGTCTGGCGGAAGCCGCCGTGCTCGCCGGGCTCCTCAAGGCCCCGTCGCGATACTCCCCCAGCCGAAACCCCGAGGACGCTGGCTTGCGGGCGCGCGTCGTCATCGACGCCATGGAGAAGTCGAGATTCATCACCTCTTTCGAGGCCGCCCGGGCGCGGCGCGAGACCGTCGTGCTCGCCGCGCCGAAATTCGCCGCCGCACCCTATTTCGTGGACCATATTCTCGCGGAGGTGCGGACGCGTGTTGGAGTTGATGCGGACCTCGTTGTCCAGACGACCTTCGATCCGAGACTCCAGGCGGCGCTCGAGCGGGGCGCAGCGGCCGGCCTGTTGCTGGCGCCGTTGCCCGCGCAAGCCCAGACCGCGGCGGTCATCGTCGACGCCGAGGGCGCGGTTCGGGCCATGATCGGCGGGCGCGACTACCGCAAGAGCCAATACAATCGCGCCAGCCAGGCGCTGCGGCAGCCTGGGTCCGCATTCAAGCCGTTCGTCTTCCTGGCGGCGCTCGAGGCTGGCCTCAGTCCCGACGACATGGTCCTCGATGCGCCGCTCGCCATCGACAAATGGACCCCCGACAATTACGGCGGGCGCTACCTCGGCGCGGTGAGTCTCACGACGGCGCTCGCTCAATCGCTTAACAGCGCCTGCGTGCGGGTCCAGGAGAAGGTGGGGCGCAGCGCAGTCCGCATCGCCGCGCGTCGCATGGGCCTTGCGCGTACGACGACCCGGGGACCGGCCCTCGCCCTCGGCGTTGACGCCGTCAGCCCCCTCGAGCTCGCCGGGGCCTATGCGCCCCTCGTCAACGGCGGCTTTCGTATCGAAACCCACGCGATCGACAGCATCCGCACGAGCGACGGCGCCCTTCTGTGGCGGCGCGACGAGGCGATGCGCGATGTAGCCGCCTCCTATCGCAGCGTCGCCGCCCTTAACGACATGCTCGCAGCCGTCGTGTCCACGGGAACGGGCCGCGCCGCGGCGATTCCCGGCTGGCGCGCGGCGGGCAAGACGGGCACCAGCCAGGACAGTCGCGACGCGTGGTTCGCCGGACATGCGGGGGGCCTCGTTGCGGTCGTGTGGGTCGGCCGTGACGACAATCGACCGCTTGAAGACCTATCCGGCGGCGGCGCGCCGGCGGTCATCTGGCGCGAGGCGATGCGGCGCGCCTTGGAGGGACGGCGCGCGGGCGAGCGCCCGCAACTGGCCCCGGCGATTCGCGCCCAGCCGCCGACGGTCATCAACGGTTGAGGCCGGTCCGGCTGGCGGTCGGGCGCGACCGTTCCTAAATTGAGACAGAGGACATCGGAGCATCCGCATGAGCAAATCGCCGAAAGTCGCGCTCGCCATCCATGGGGGCGCGCTCGCGAAGGCGGGGCGGGACTATGCGAAGGCGGAAGCGCATCTTCTTGACCTCGCCGGCCGCGGCGAAACGATGCTGAAGGGTGGCGCGGCGGCCGCTGACGTCGTTGAGACTCTAGTCGCCGACATGGAGGCGTCGGGTCTCTACATTGCCGGCCGCGGGTCGGCCCCGAACAAGGCGGGATATGCCGAGCTTGACGCCTCCATCATGGTCGGCGGTCTGCCGTCGGAAGGCGGCGCGGCGGAACGCAAAGCTGGGGCGATCGCGGCCGTCGCCGACATCGTCTCCCCGATTAGGGGCGCCCGGGCCGTGATGGAGGCGACGCCTCATGTGCTTCTCGCCGGGCGCGGCGCCGAGAACTTCTGCAAGAGCCGCGGTCTTGAGTTCGTCGCCAACCCCCGGAGCTACTACACCGTGCCCCTCGGCGTCCTCCCCGAGGAAACGACGAAGGAAGAGCTGCCGCCGCACGGCACCGTCGGGGCCGTCGCCCTCGACGCCACGGGGCGGCTTGCCGCGGCGACATCGACCGGCGGCGTTTTCGGCAAGCTCGAGGGCCGCGTCGGCGACACGCCGCTCATCGGAGCCGGCACGTGGGCGGACGAATATGTCGCTGCGTCCTGCACCGGCTATGGAGAATATTTCATCCTCGCCGGCGGCGCGCAGGATGTCGCCAGCCGCGTGCGCTATCAGGGCGCTGATCTGGCGACGGCGGCCGCCAATCTTATCAAGGACGTCGCGCGGCTCGGCGGGATTGGCGGCGTCATCGCCGTGTCGCGCGACGGGGCCATCGCCTTCGCCTGGAACGGCGACGGCATGAAGCGCGCCGGCTTCGGGGCCGATCAGCCGCTCTTCTCGGCGACCTTCTAACGCCGCACGGGCGGCGAGGCGCGCATGGCCCTGTTTTCCGACGCCGAAATCGAACGTCTCGTATCGGCGGCGACGCTTTTGCTGTCGGCCGAGGAGCGCGTGCCGGTCCTGAGGACGCTGAGCTGGGACCGTTCGCTCGCCGACGATTTCTTCCGTTCGGGCTGCAAATCGCCGCCAAGGCCGACTTATGTCCGCATCGACGCCGATCCGACTCTAGACAAAGTCAGGGCGGCGCGCGGCCTTCTCGCCGGGTCGAGCCCGGTCCATGAGTGGCTGCGGCGCTTCGCCGACGTCGCGGAGCGGACCGCCGCGCTCCTGCAATCGGTCGGCACGAAGGAGTTCTATGTCCACTCCTGCGCGCTCTATGGCGCGCCAGGCTCGCCGATCGCCGATGGCAGGCGAACGGCGCTCGAGCTCTCCCGGCGCCTCGACAGCCTCCTCTCCGATTTTGACGACGGCGGGAAGAAGCTTGAGCCGCCGGCGCGCCATACGGCCGTCGACATAAAGAGGCGTCTCGACGCCGAGCTTCCGGCCGTGTTCGGCGCCGCGAGCCCGCGCGTCGAGGTCGTCGCAAACGTTTCAGGCAAGGCCGCCGCCGGCCGCGACTACATCAAACTCAGGAGCGACGCGTCGTTTTCCGACCTCGACGCGACCCAGATCCTCCAGCACGAGGCCCTCGTCCACATCGCGACCGGCAAGAACGGGCAGGCCCAACCGCATTTTCCGCTCCTCGCCGAAAGCCATCCCGGCAACGCCCGCACGCAGGAAGGCCTCGCCGTGTTCGCCGAATTCATCTCCGGGGCGCTCGACCCTTCGCGCTTCAAGCGCCTCGCCGATCGCGTCATCGCCATCGACATGGCGGCGCAAGGCGCCGACTTCATCGATATATTCAATTTCTTCCGTGAGCGGAGCGCCACCGACGCGCCGTTCGAAGCTTTCGAGAGCGCCCGCCGCGTGGTGCGGGGGGGCCTCGTCGAGGGCGGCGCGCCGTTCACCAAGGACTCGGTCTACCTTCAGGGCCTTCTTGAAGTGCATAACTATCTGCGTACGGCGGTCAGGAAGGGCGATGCGGCTTGGATCCGCTTGTTGTTCGTCGGCAAGATCGATCTGGCCGACCTGGAGGCGATGAAGATGCTGCGCGACGCGGGTCTTCTTGCGGACCCGAGATACCTGCCGCCCTGGGCGACGGATCTTCGCTACCTCGTCTCCTATCTTGCCTATTCCACCTTCCTCAACGAGATCAGCCTCGCGGACGTGGCGGCGAAATACGGGAAGCTGTTCTCGTGAACAGGGTCCGCTGTCAGCGAATGAAGCCGACGATCTCTTTCACTTCTGCGACAGTGCGATCGGCGACGGCCGCGGCTCGAGCGGCGCCCTCGCGCAGGGTTTTTTCGAGATAGCCGGGGTCGGCCTCGAGGCGGCGGAGCTCGGCGCCGATGGGGCCGAGCTTGCCGGCGACGAGATCGGCGAGCGCCGGCTTGAAGACGCCGAAGCCCTTGCCGCCGAATTCCTTTAGGACCTCGTCGTCGCTCATGCCTGCGAGCGCGCCGTAGATGCCGACCAGATTGGCGGCTTCAGGCCGGTTCTCGAGGCCCTTCGTCTCGGACGGCAGGGGCTCGGGATCGGTCTTCGCCCGCTTGATCTTCTTCGCGATATCGTCCGCCGAGTCCTTCAGGTAGATCGTCGCCTGATCGGAAGGATCGGACTTCGACATCTTCGCCGCGCCGTCGCGTAGCGACATGATGCGCGCGCCGGGGCCCTTGATGAGCGGCTCCGTCAGCGGGAAGAAGTCGGGCGTATCGAAGTCGTGATTGAACTTGGCCGCGATGTCGCGGCAGAGCTCAAGGTGCTGCTTCTGGTCCTCGCCGACCGGCACATGCGTCGCCTTGTAGACGAGAATGTCCGCAGCCTGAAGAACCGGATAGGTGTAGAGCCCGACCGACGCGCGCTCCTTGTCCTTCCCCGCCTTGTCCTTGAACTGGGTCATGCGGTCGAGCCAGCCGAGGCGGGCGACGCAATTGAATATCCAGGCGAGCTCGGCGTGCGCCGGAACGCCGGACTGGTGGAAGATTGCGGCTTTCTTCGGATCGACTCCCGCGGCGATGTAGCTCGCCGCAATGTGAAGGGTCTGTTCCTTCAGCTTCTTCGGATCCTGCCAGACCGTGATCGCATGCAGGTCGACGACGCAGAAATGGCAATCCATCTGGTGCTGCAGGTCGACGAATTTGCGGATGGCGCCGAGATAGTTTCCAAGGTGCATGTCGCCCGAAGGCTGAATGCCGGAAAGCACGCGCTGTGGACCTTGGTAGGGCATCGGGTCGGGCCTGTTCGATTGCGTCCGGCACCTAAGGCCCGCCCAGTCGGCGCGTCAACGCCAGGCGGGGGCCAGCGGATTGAGCCAGCGCAGCGACTTGAATCTCGCGAAGTCGCCGTCGGTCGAGCACAGCGTCAGGCCGTGCTCGATCGCAAGGGCGGCGAGATGCGCGTCGGAGACGAGGTTTCCGCCGACGTCGTTCTGCGCAAGGATCGCGGCGAGCGTCTGTGCGTGCCGTTCTGTGGGCCCAGGAACCCGAACATTGGGAAGCTTGAGCCAGGACGTCGCCTGCTCCCAAGCCTGCTGCATGCTCAAGGGTCGCTGGGTTATCCGCGCGTGAGTGGCGATCCGGAGAAATCCGATCAGCGAGTGCCACGGCAGGCCGACAATATCATCGCCGCTCAGTCGCTCGTTCAGCCAGTCGCGACAGGCGTCGTGCTGATCGAAGGATCTAAGGCTTGCATAGACGAGGATGTTGACGTCGACGAGGATCACTTGAACGCGTCGCCCTCAAGCGAACTCAGAATCTCCGCGACGTTGTCTATGTTCGGGATGAGGGCCATTCCGGTGTCGAAGGTCTTGATACGAATCGCCTTGCGCGCGGCCGGGCGCTGCATTTCCGCGAGACCGCGGCGCAGCGCCTCGTTCACGATATCCTTCAGGTTCGTGTCGCGCTCTCGCCTGAGGCGCTCGACCTCCGCGGCAACGTCGTCCTCAAGGGTGAGCGTCGTTCGCATACATCAATGCATAAATCAATTGATGCCTTGATGTCAACAGTCTCCGCTTGAAAAACCGGGGGGTGGTAATCTTCGGGTCAAGCGGGGAAGAGGGGCGGCGATGCAGTTCCTGCGATGGATTATCATTGCAATCGGTCTGACGATGAATTTGTTGGGCTGTTACTTTGCGTTGGCCGGAGTTGGAGTCCCGGTCGAGGAGATCGAGGTCAATTTTTGGGCCGTGGAACTCCGTGGCAAGGGGTTATCCACCGGAGTTCTGTTTTGCGTATTCGGGTGCATCATGATGTTCATCGCGGCGCAATATATGAAGCGAATGGAACGCTTCCACTATAGCAATGAGAAGGGCGAGGCTGTTGAGGGCGGTTCGCATGGAAGGGTCGCTTCGAGTCTGCGAAGGAGAAGCCCCTAAAGCGGCGGCGCGCGCCGACGCGCATACGCCTTATAGTCGCTGATCTGGACCGCGCCGAGGGCAAGGGACAGGAGGCCGTAGAGGCCGACGCCGGCCGCCGCGATCAGCGCAACGACGATCCATTCACGATCAAAAAAGTACGGCGCCAGCATCTCCCGCTGCTGCAGGCCGAACCAGGTGAAGGCGCAGAGCATCGCCGTCGCCACGAGCATCGGGAGGCTGCGCGCGAGGAGTCGCTTGTCGGGCGTGAACTGGCCGCGGAGATGAAGACGGATGGCGAGGAGCGCCACCTGGATCCAGGTCGCAAGGCTCGTCGCAATGGCGACGGCGACGAAGCCGATGAACGGAAAGAGGATCAGCGACAGCGCGATGTTCACGGCGATGGAGACGAGCGCGTTAAACATGGGCGTTTTTGTATCTTCGCGCGCGAAATAGGCGGGCGAAAACACCTTGTGCCAGACGAAGGCCGGAAGGCCGGCGGCATAGAAGGCGAGGGCGAGGCCCGTCATCTCGACGTCATGCTCGGTGAAGCGCGAGGCGCGGCCGCCAAAGAGACCGAGCGCGTCAGTCGCGATGCCTCGGAAGAGCGCGTCGCACAGCGGCGCCGCCATCACGATCAGCGCCGCCGAGGCCGGGAGCGCGAGGAAGCCCGACAGTTCGACCGCCCGGTTCAGCGCATGCGCGGCGCCCTTTTCGTCGCCCTCCTTCACGCGCCGCGACAGCATCGGCAGCAGCACGGCTCCGAGCGCGATGCCGATGACGGCCAGCGGCAGCTGGTAAAGCTGGTCGGCGTTCATGAGCCACGAGACCGCGCCGGGCTCCTGGCTCGCAATGTTGGTGCCGATGATGATGTTGATCTGGAAGGCGCCCGCCGCGAGAAAGCCAGGACCCCCGAGCATGATCAGCCGCGACAGGCCCGGGGTCCACCGCGGACGGCGCAGCTTGAGCAGGTACCCTTGCCGGCGCGCGCCCCAGACCAGCAGGGCGAGTTGCAGCACGCCGCTCGCCATGGTCGCCCAGGAAAGAGCCTCGCCGACCACGGGCGAGTCGGCGTCGGCAAATGCGATGATGGCGGCGATCTGGCAGATGTTCAGCAGGATCGGCGCGCCGGCGTAAGACATGAACTTGTCATGGCTGTTGAGGACTCCGCTCAGTAGTCCGACCACGGACATGCAGGCGAGATACGGAAACATGATGCGCAGATAGAGCGTCGTCAGGTCGTGCTTTTCAGGATCGTCGGAAAAGCCCGAGGCGACGAAATCGACGAACAGCGGCGCGAACAGCATCACCAGCGCTGTCAGACATGCGAGGACGAAGACGAGGGCCGCGAGGACTTCCTCCGCGAAGAGCTTGGCGGCGGCCCGGTCCTCGCCGATGAGCTTGCCCTGGAACAGCGGCACGAACGCCGCCTGGAAGGCGCCTTCGGCGAAAAGCCGGCGGAACATGTTGGGGAGGCGGAACGCCGCCCAGAAAGCGTCGGCGACCGGATTGCCGCCCGCTCCGATGACGCCGGCGATCAGCACTTGGCGACCAAAGCCCATCACGCGGCTGACGAGGGTCAGACCGCTGACCGTCGCCATGGATTTCAAAAGGTTGCTCATGCGGCGCGTCGCGCCGCGACAGGGGCGAAGTGGAGGCGGCGCATCGGCGCGTCTTGCGGGGAAAGACCTTGGCTCACGGATGTTCCTGCCGGCGTGCGGCGAGATTATGGCTTTGGGGTTAACGGAGTTCGTGCGCCCTCGCCACCGTCGAGCGCCGCCCTTAGGCGCGCCTCGATCGCCGCGAGGCGGGCGGGATCGGCCGGTTTGCGCCCCTTCCCGTCGCGCACGTAGAAGGCGTCGACGGCGCGGGCGCCGTAGGTCGCGACGTGCGCCGAGGCGATGGTTAGGCCGAGATCAGCGAAAGCGGCGCAGAGGTCATAAAGGAGTCCGGGGCGGTCGCGTCCCTCCGCCTCGACGATGAGGCTTGACGCCGAGGCCTCGGCGTCGAGGCGGATTTTGGCGGGAACATGGAACATGGCGCGGCGGTCGCCGATGCGGCGCGAGAAGGAGGGCGGCCTGGCGGGGGCACGCTGCGCGGCTTCGAGCAGCTTTGCGTGGAGGCGCCTTGCGAGCTCCGCGTCCGGGATTGCGCCATCGACCGCCTGCGCCGCAAAGACGTCGATCGCCTTGCCGTCCTCGCTGGTCGTCACCTGCACCGAGCGCACCGACGCGCCGGCGGCGGCGACCGCGCCGGCGAGGTCGGCGAGCAGGCCGGTCCGGTCCGCGGCGTAGACGATCGCTTCGATGAGCCCGTCGCGCAGACGCGCCGACACCGCCGCCGTCGCGCCCTCGTTCTCCGCGGCGCTGACGAGATCGGCGATGCGGCCGATCAGTTCGGGCTCGGCGGTTTTCAGGACGGCGGTCGGCAGTCTGTCGAGCTGGCGGGCGCGCTCTCCTCCGCTGCGGGCCGAGAGATGCGCGCTCGCCTCGGCGCGCGCCTCTTCCGCCGACGCCTCGCGCCGCAGGATGAGTCCTTCCTCGCCCCCCTCGAGATAGGCGCGCGCGCTGTCGTAGAGCATCGAGATCTGCCGGCGCGTCCAGTCGTCCCAGGAATTGGCGGCGACCACGCGTTGATGGCAGACGGCGAGAACGAGCAGGAGGTCGAGGCGCTCCCTCGTGGCGACTTCCTCGGCGAAGCGCCTGACGCTCGCCGGTTCGGAGAGATCGCGCCGCTCCACCGTCTCCTGCATGAGGCGATGGCGCGCGCCGGCCCAGCCGACAAGCCGCGCCTCGTCGTCGCCAAGGCCGAGACGGCGGGCGATGCGGGCGATGTCGCGCTCGACGGCGTCGATCCCCGCCTCCTTCATGCCCCAGCCTATTTCATGCAGCAGCAGCGCGATGAAATAACGGCGCCGGTCCGGCGCGGCGGCGAGAATGCGCGAAGCGATCGGATGCTTCTCGCTCGCCTCGCCGCGGATGATCTCATGGAGCACCCCGATGGCCCGATAGGCCGTCTCGTCGATCGAGTAGCGGCGATAAAGGCCGTATTCCGTGCGGCCGATGATCTTTCCGAAGGCCCGCAGATAGGCTCCGAGCAGCCCGGTCTCGGCCATCACGCGCAGGAGCCTCACCGGATCTTTCGCTTCCGTCAGTGAGCTGACGAAAAGTTCGGCGATCTTCGGATCGTCGCGCGTTTCGGCGGTGACGTTGCGCACCGAGGCGGCGACGACCGCGAGCGCTTCGGGATGAAAAGCGAAGTCGGGCCGCCTGGCGTAGGCGCGGAAGAGACGGAACGAATCAATCGGATTCTTGCGCGCCCGGGCGGGATTCTGGAAGTGCAGCCGGCCGACATGGAGCCGCAGATTGGGACCCTCGCCAGCCTCGTCGCGGCCGAGCGCCTTCGGCAGCGTCCGGATGGCGGCGGGCGACAGCCTGGCGATCTCGCGCTCTTCCTCGAGCCGGGCCGTTAAGATGCGCAGAAGGCGCCCGACCTCCATGGCGTTCATGAAGTAGCGGCGCATCAGCCGTTCGGCTGCGGTCATGTCGCCGCGGTCGTTGAAGCCAAGACGCTCGGCGAGGACTGGCTGCAGGTCGAAACTGAGCTTCTCCTCGGCCCGGCCGCGCAGCGCGTGCAACTGCACTCGCACCGACCACAGGAAGCGCTCCGCCTGGCGGAACGCGGCGATGTCTTCGGCCGAGAACGCCCGCTTCCTCCCCTTCGGATCGGCGATGTCTGTCTCGTGAGCGTATTTCCAGACCCACCGCATGAAATGGAGGTCGCGCAGGCCCCCTTTGCCCTCCTTAAGGTCCGGCTCGGCGAGATAGCGCCCGGTTTCCGCCCGCGCATGGCGGGCCGCGCGCTCGTCCTCCTTGGCCGCGATAAACTGCTTTTTTGTCCGCTTGCGGAGGTTCTCATAGGCCTGGCGAAAATCGCGGAAGACGCGACTTTCTCCGTGAAGGAGCCGCGCGTCGAGCCAGGCGGTTCGCGCCGTCATGTCGCGCTCGGCGGCGCGCACGGCCTCCCGCGGTGGATGCGCCGCGTGGCCAACCTTCAGCCCGGCGTCCCAGAGCGGATAGAGCATGAAATCGACCAGGGGCCTGATCGCCGTCGCATCGCCGTCGTGGAGGAAGAGGAGGTCGACGTCCGAGTGAGGGGCCAGCAACCGCCGGCCGAAGCCGCCGACCGCGACGACCGCGAGCTTCCTCGCCGCCGGGTGCAGCGCGGCCCCTGCCGAAAACAGGGCCCCGATCACCTCCTCAATGGTCCGGGCGAGGCGCTCAGCGGCGATATCGCCGCGGGCGTATTCGAGTGCGACCGATTTGCGCCGCGCCTCGACGATTCGCCGGATGGCCGGGCCGACCTCGCCATGGCTCTGGCCGGCGCGCTCGCGCTCGCAGGCGGCGGCGATGATTTCCGAGACCGGTCGCTCTTTGTCGGCCGCCCCGCTCATCAGGACGCCGCCTCGCCGGCCTCGAGCCCCTTCAGTCGGTAGAGCGCGTCAAGGGCTTCTTTCGGCGTCAGCTGGTCGGGGTCGAGCGCGGCGAGCGCGTCGAGGACGAGGTTCCGCGGCGGCAAGTTTCCGGCGGCGCCGGCCCCGCCTTCGGCCGGCGCGAGGCTGGCGAAAAGCGGAAGGTCCTCGATCGCCGGCGCCCCCGGCTTCTTCGCTTCGAGCTCGGCGAGCAGGGTCCGGGCCCGCGCGATCACGGCCGGGGGCAGCCCGGCGAGTCGCGCGACGGCGACGCCGTAGGAGCGGTCGGCGGGACCCATCGCCACCTCGTGGAGGAAAACGACGTCTCCCTTCCATTCCCGCGCCCGCATGGAGACGTTCTCGACGCGGGGCAGGGTGCGCGCGAGCGCCGTCAGCTCGTGGTAGTGGGTCGCGAACAAGGTCCGGCAGCGATTCTCCGTATAAAGATGTTCAACCGCGGCCCAGGCTATGGCGAGGCCGTCGAAGGTGGAGGTGCCGCGCCCGATCTCGTCGAGCACGACCAGGGCGCGCGGCCCGGCCTGGTTGAGGATGGCGGCCGTTTCCACCATCTCGACCATGAATGTCGAGCGCCCGCGGGCGAGATCGTCGGAGGCGCCGACGCGCGAGAACACGCGGTCCGCGACGCCGATATGTGCGGATTGCGCCGGCGCGAAGGAGCCAGCCTGCGCCAGGATGGCGATCAGCGCGTTCTGGCGCAGAAACGTCGATTTGCCCGCCATGTTGGGCCCGGTCACGAGCCAGATTCGCGCGCCCGTTTCGTCGCCCAGCCGGCAGTCATTGGCGATGAAGGGGCCGCGTCCGTCGCGCCTGAGGGCCGCATCGACGACCGGATGGCGGCCGCCCTCGACCACGAAAGCGAGGCTGTCATCTACGACCGGCCGCACATAGTTGTCCTCGCGCGCCAGCCGCGCCAGCGCCGTCGCCACGTCGAGGGCGGCCAGCGCGTCCGCGGCGGCGGCGATGTCGGCGGCGCGACGCGCGGCCTTCTCGACGAGCTGCACGAAGATTTCAAGCTCCCGGGCGAGCGCTTCCTCGCCGGCGCGGGCGATCCGCGCGTCGAGATCGGCGAGCTCGGTCGTCGTAAATCGCGCCGCGCTCGCAATGGTCTGGCGGTGAATGAACTCGCGCGCAAGTTCGCCCCCGAGCAGGCGGTCGGCGCCCGAAGGCGGGGTCTCGATGAAATAGCCGAGCACGTTGTTGTGCCGGATTTTCAGCGCCTTCAAGTCCGTCCGCTGACGATACTGAGCCTCAAGACCGGCGATGACTCGGCGGGATTCATCGCGCAGGAGGCGCGCTGCGTCGAGCCCGGGATCGAAGTCCCTGGCGATGAAGCCTCCGTCGCGGGCGAGCAGGGGCGGATCCGTTGCTAGCGCGGCGGTGAGTTCGGCGAGGAGATCGGAAAACCCGCCGGCGTCCCTGGCCTCGAGCGCGCGCGCCGCGGCGACGATTTCGGCCGGGGCCCCAGCGCGCGCGTCATGAAGCGCCGAGGCGATGTCGCGCGC
>JACADZ010000067.1 GCA_013389105.1 Parvularculaceae bacterium
CTGCGGGCGGGCGTACGCAACGAGGCGCCGCCGCGCGCCGACATGGCGGCGTTCGCGCCGCCAAGCCTCATGCTGTCGAAATCCCTAAGCCACTGGAGGTGACCTTCATGGTCCGAGCTACGATGATCCTGCTTTGTTTTCTCCTCCTCGCCGCGGCTGCGGGCCGCTATAAGGCGGAGGTCTCCGTGCGCGAAGCCAAGCGCGAGTTGAAGGCGCTCGAAGACGCCAAGGCGCAGGAGCTTTCGATGATCAAGGTGCTTCGCGCCGAGGTCGCTTATCTCGAGAGCCCGGAGCGCCTCGCGAAAATCGCGGCGCGTCACACCGACCTTGGTCCGCTGACGGGAACGCAGCTCATGACCGCCGATGAATTCGTGCTCGCCCTCGCGGGGGCGCCGGCCCAAGATCTTGCGCGCGAGGCGCCTGCCGGCGACGTCATCATGCAGGCGCTTGCGATGGCCGAGGGGAGCGGGCTCGACTAACAGAGGGAACGGCGAAGGCGATGTTGTTATTCCGCAAGCGCACGAAACCACGAGCGCGCTGCATCGTCATCGAGGAGACGGCGACGGCGGGCCCCGACGCGCCGCCGGCGGCGAGGGTCGGTTCCCGCTCCGGAGCGCGCGCGCGAAAGCGCGTCGCCATGTGCGCCGTCGCCTTCATCGCCGCCTACGCTGCGCTGGCCGGGCGGCTGGCCGTGGTTTCGTTTGGCGGGGAAAAAGCCGCCGCCGGATCGACGGCCGTCGCCGTCGCCGCCGACCGGCCGGAGATCGTCGATCGCAACGGCATCCTGCTCGCAACAAATCTTCCGGTCATCGCTCTTGAAATCGCCGGCGCGGACGTCTGGGATGCAGAGGAGACGGCGGCGAGCCTCGGCCGCATCCTTCCCGACCTCGACGAGGCGGCGCTCGCCGCCAAGCTGAAGGATCGGCGCTACGTCGAAGCCGCCGCCGACCTGACGCCCGCGCAGCAAGAGGCGGTCTTCGCACTGGGCCTCCCGGGTGTTCGCTTTTCTCCGCGCGTGCGGCGCTTTTATCCGCAGGGCGCGCTCGCCGCCCACGTCGTCGGCCACACCGAAGCGGGAAGAGGCGGCGTCATGGGCCTTGAGCGCGCGCTCGAGGACCAGGGTTCTCTTAGCCCCCTCGCCGCGGCGCTCGACCTTCGCGTCCAGCAGGCGCTCGAAGAAGAGCTCGCCGCGGCCGCGGCGGAGCACGGCGCGGAGGCCGCATTCGGCGCGGTCATGGACGTCGACAGCGGCGAAATCGTCGCGTTGGCGAGCCTTCCGGATTTCGATCCCAATGCCCCCGGCGCCGCCCCGGCCGACCATCGCCGCAATCGCGCCGTTTATGACCGCTATGAACTCGGCTCGGCCTTCAAGGCCTTCACTGCGGCGGCGGCGCTCGAAGCCGGCGTCGCCCAGGAAAGTTCAACCTATGACGCGCGGGGCAGGCTCAAGGTCGCCGACCGCTGGATCGACGATTTTCACGGCGAGAACCGGGTGCTGACGTTTTCTGAAGTGCTCCAGCATTCCTCCAATATCGGGGCGGCGCGCATGGCGGCCGATCTTGGCGCGGAGCGGCAGCGCGCGACGCTTTCAGCGCTCGGACTCCTCGATCCGCTGCCGATCGAACTCCACGAGCGGCGCGCGCCAGAGCAGCCGCGCAAATGGGGTCCCGTCGAGAACGCCACGATTTCATTCGGGCACGGCATATCGGTGACGCCTCTGCATCTGCTGGCCGCCTACGCCGCCGTCGTCAACGGCGGCGTCAATCGTCCGCCGACCTTCCTGCGCCGCGACGCGCCTGTCGAAGGGCGGCGCGTCTTTTCCGAACGGGTGAGCGCCGTCATGCGGCGGGCGCTGCGTCGCGTCGTCACGGACGGCACCGCGTCGAAGGCCGAGGCGGCGGGATATTTCCCAATCGGCAAGACCGCGACCGCCGACAAGGTCGCCGCCGGCGGCTACGATACGGGCTCGCGCATCGCGACCTTCGTCGGCGCTTTTCCCGGCTACGCGCCGCGTTACGCCGTTTTGATAACGCTGGATAATCCCAAGCCGAGCCTGAAGACGTTCGGCTATGCGACGGCGGGGTGGAATGCGGCCCCTGCGTTTTCGAGGTTCACCGCCCGCGCAGCGCCGCTCCTCGGCGTCGCGCCGGTCAGCGAGGCGACCGCGCTCGCCGGATTCTACCGCGGCTATGCGAGCGCGTCGGCCGCCGCCGAGCAGGGAGGGGCGCCGTGAGGCTGTCCGAACTCGCCGGCGAAACGGCATCGAGCGACCCCGAGATCGCCGGCCTCGCCTCGGACAGCCGCGCCGTGCGGCCAGGCTACCTGTTCGCCGCGCTTCCAGGAGGCCGGCTCGACGGAAGGGCGTTCATTGCGCAGGCCGAGGATGCGGGCGCCGCTGCAATCCTCGCCGAACCGGGCGCCCGCGCCCGCGTGCCTGTGATCTACGACCGTGAACCGCGGCGGCGGCTCGCCGTGATGGCCGCGCGGTTCTATCCCCGGCGGCCGCAGACGATCGTCGGCGTCACCGGCACGAACGGCAAGACCTCGACGGCGCGCTTCGCCGCGCAGCTCTGGCGCCGGCTCGGGCGGAACGCCGGCAGCATCGGTACGATCGGCGCGGAGGCGCCGGGCTTTTTCCGCAAACTCGCCCACACGACTCCCGAGCCAGTCGTCCTGCACGAGACTCTGAGCGACATGGCTGAGGCCGGCGCCACCCATGTCGCCATGGAGGTTTCGAGCCATGCCGTCGTCCAGCATCGCGCCGACGGCGTCGGGTTTGCTGGCGCGGGCTTCACGAACATCACCCAGGATCACTTGGATTTCCACGCGGATTTCTAGGACTATTTCCGCGCCAAGCTGCGGCTCTTTTCCGACCTGACGTCAGAGGCCGGCTTCGCCGCGGTCAACGCCGACGGCGCTGGCGCGCGCCGGGTCGTCGACCTCGCGCGCGAACGCAAGCTGCGTCTTCTTACCACCGGCGCCGCGGGCGAGACGCTCAAGCTCCTGTCGTGCGCGCCGCAGGCAAGCGGGCTTGCGATCGCGGTCGTCGGACCGCAAGGACGCCGGTATGATCTCAGCCTGCCGCTCATCGGGGCCTTCCAGGCGGAGAACGCCCTGCTTGCGGCCGCCCTCGTCATCGGCGCCGGCGACGACGCCGATCGCGTCCTGCCGCTCCTTCGGTCGCTCGAAGGCGTTCCAGGCCGCATGCAGCATGCTGCGGAGGCGGGCGGCGGGCATGTCTATGTCGACTACGCGCATACGCCCGAGGCCGTCGCGACCGCGCTCCGCGCCGTCCGGCCGCACGCGACCGGCCGCGTCATTGCGATTATCGGGGCCGGCGGCGACCGCGACCGCGGCAAGCGGCCGCTGATGGGCGCGGCGGCGGCGGCGGGAGCCGACGTTGTAATCGTCGCCGACGACAATCCGCGCTCTGAGAATCCGGCCTCGATCAGGGCGGACATCCTCAAAGGCGCGCCGGACGCCATCGAGGTCGGCGACCGCGGCGCGGCCATCGCGAAGGGCGTCGCCATGCTGCGGCCCGGCGACATATTGCTCATCGCCGGCAAGGGCCACGAGACGGGCCAGACCGTCGGCGATAAGACCTTGCCATTCGATGACGTCGAGGCGGCGCGGGCCGCCAGCCAAGGACGGGCTCCATGACCAACGAGGCGCTCTGGTCCGCCTACGAAGCCGCCGCCGCCACGGGCGGCGCCTTGTGCGCGCGCGGCGGCGATCCCGACCGATGGGTCGCGGAGGAATGGGCAGCAAGCGGCGTCTCGATCGACACTAGGACGCTCTCGGGCGGCGATATTTTCGTCGCGCTGAAGGACGCGCGCGACGGCCATGACTTCGTCCGGAGCGCGTTCGAACGCGGCGCGTCGGCGGCGCTGGTGAGCCGCGCGCCGGATGATACGCCGGACGGAGCGCCGCTTCTCGTGGTCGGCGACACTCTCGAAGGGTTGCGCGCGCTCGCCCGCGCCGCGCGCCGCCGCAATTTCGGCAAGCGCATCGGCGTCACCGGCAGCGCCGGGAAGACGTCGGTCAAGGAAATGCTGCGCACGGCGCTGTCCGCGTCGGGGTCGGTGCATGCGGCCGACAAGAGCTTCAACAATCACTGGGGCGTTCCGCTCACCATGGCCCGCTTGCCGATGGGCGCGGACTTCGCGGTGATCGAAATCGGCATGAACCACGCCGGCGAGATCACCCCGCTGACGCGCCTCGTGCAACCGCACGCCGCGATCGTCACCACGGTCGCCGCCGCGCATCTCGAATTCTTCGGCACGACCGCAAAGATCGCCGAGGCCAAAGCAGAAATCTTCCTTGGCGTCGAACAGGAAGGAGCGGCGATCCTGCCGATCGACAACGAGCACTTCGGCCTTCTGAGGAAGCGCGCCGAGGAAGCAGGCGTCCGCCGCTTTCTCACCTTCGGTCAGCACAAAGACGCGGACCTTCGCCTCGTCGATTATGCGCTTAAGGGCGACGCCGGCGCGATCAAGGCGACCATTCTCGGCAGGCCCGTCTCCTATGCGCTCGGCGCTCCGGGCCTCCACCAGGCGGTGAACTCGCTCGCCGTCCTCGCCGCAGTCCTCGCGATCGACGCGCCGCTCGACCCTGCGATCGCGGCGCTGGCGCGTCATCTGCCTGCGGAGGGAAGGGGCGCGCGCCGGGAGATCGCGCTCGCCGGCGGCGGCAAGGCGACGCTCATCGACGAGAGCTACAACGCCAACCCCGCCTCGATGGCCGCGGCCCTCGCGCTCCTCGGCGCGGCCAAGCCTCGCGGCAAGGGGCGGCGCATCGCCGTCCTCGGCGACATGCTCGAACTCGGACCCGAAGGTCCGACGCTCCACGCCTCGCTCGCGCCCGCGCTGTCGGCGGCCCGGGTCGACCGGCTGTTCGTCGCCGGGACGTTGATGGCGCGCCTGTTCGACGCGGCGCCGGCCGGCATGCGCGCCGCCGCCGCCCCTGACGCCGCCGGCCTGGTCGCCGCCGTGCTCGGCGAGCTTGAAGACGGCGATATTGTGGTGGTCAAAGGGTCGAACGGCTCTAAGGTGAGCCTCGTCGCGCGCGCTCTTGAAAATAACAACTCCGGCCGGCCGAAGGCCGCCGAAGCCTCGTAAGGATTCCGACGGGCCCATGCTTTACCACCTGCTGACCCCGTTCGCGGAAGATTTTCAGTTGTTCAATTTGTTCCGTTATCTGACGTTCAGAGCGGGCGGCGCGGTGATGACCGCTCTCGTCATCGCGTTCGTGATGGGGCCTTCGCTCATCCGCTGGATGCGCAGGAAGCAGGGGCGCGGCCAGCCGATCCGCCAGGACGGCCCGCAGAGCCACATCATCTCCAAGGCGGGCACGCCGACCATGGGCGGCGTGCTCATTCTCATCTCGATGTGCGCGGCCATCCTTCTCTGGGCGCGGCTCGACAACCCTTATGTGTGGATCGTGCTCGGCGTCACGCTGGCCTATGGCGGCCTCGGTTTCGTCGACGACTACCTCAAGGTCACCAAGCAGAAGGCCTCGGGCGTGGTCGGAAGCCTGAAGCTCGTATTCCAGTTCGCGGTGGCGCTGCTGGCCGCATGGTTCTGCATGACCACGCTCGGATCCGATCCGTCGGCGCCCGAGGGACTGGAATCCTCCGTACCCGTCCCGTTTTTCAAGGATTTTTTTATTCCCCTCGGGCTCTTCTTCATTCCTTTTGCAGCTTTCGTGATCGTCGGGGCCTCAAACACGGTGAACTTGACCGACGGGCTCGACGGGCTCGCAACGGTTCCGGTCATGATCGCGGCGGGCGCCTATGCGATCATCGCCTATCTCGTCGGCAACGCCATCTACGCCGAGTATCTCGCCGTCCCCTACGTCCCGGGGGTCGGCGAGATGGCGGTCATCTGCGCGGCCATCATCGGCGCGGGTCTCGGATTCCTCTGGTTCAACGCGCCGCCGGCGGCGATCTTCATGGGCGACACCGGCTCGCTCGCGCTCGGCGGCGCCATCGGATCGATGGCGGTCGCCGCCAAGCACGAGATCGTGCTCGCCATCGTCGGCGGCCTGTTCGTGCTTGAAGGGCTGTCGGTGATGATCCAGATCGCTTCGTTCAAGCTGACCGGCAAGCGCGTCTTCAAAATGGCGCCGATCCACCATCACTTCGAACAGCTCGGCTGGAAGGAATCGACCATCGTCATCCGCTTCTGGATCATCGCCTTCATCCTGGCGATGATCGGCCTTGCGACGCTGAAACTGAGATAGGAGAGGGGGCATGATCACGATCCCCCGCATGGCGAAGAAGAAGATCGGCGTTTTCGGCCTCGGCGCCACCGGCATTTCGGCGGCTGAGGCGCTCGTCGCGTCCGGCGCCCAGGTCTTCACTTTCGACGAAAGCCAGACGGCGCGCGACAAGACCGCCAACACCGAGTATCGGGCCGAGCATCCCAAGCAATGGCCGTGGGCCGAGCTTTCGGCGCTGGTCCTGTCGCCGGGCGTTCCGCTGACTCATCCCAAGCCTCATTCGATGGTGCGCAAGGCCCAGAGCGAAGGCGTCGAGATCATCGGCGACATCGAGCTGTTCGCGCGCGCTCTCGACGCCATGCCGGATCTGCAGCGACCGAAGGTCGTCGCGGTCACGGGCTCCAACGGCAAGTCCACCACGACGGCGCTGATCGGACGCATCCTCAAGGAATCCGGCATGAACGCTGCGGTCGGCGGCAATATCGGCGTGCCGGTCCTGTCGCTTCCGGCGCCATCGCCCGGGATGGTCTATGTGCTCGAGCTCTCTTCCTACCAGCTCGATCTGTGTTCGACGCTCCGCGCCGATGCGGCGGTGATGCTCAATCTCTCCCCGGACCATCTCGACCGTCACGGCGACATGGCCGGCTACGCCGCCTCCAAGAAGCGCATCTTCCTCAATCAGCGCCCGGGCGACTTCGCCATCGTCGGAGTCGACGATCCGTTGAGTCAGGCCATGTGTGCGGAGCTGTCCGTCCAGGGCAAGGCGACCGTCGCGCCGGTTTCGGCTGAGGGCGCGCTCGGCCGGGGCGTATTCGCGCTCGCAGGCAAGCTCTTCTACAATCTCGACGGCAAGACCGGCGAAGCCGGAGACATCTCGCAAATCGCCTCGCTCCGCGGCCAGCACAACTGGCAGAACGCCGCCGCCGCGCTCGCCGCGGCCATGGCGATGGACGTTTCGCCGGCGCTCGCCGTCCGTCTCATGGAGAGGTTTGAAGGCCTGCCGCACCGCATGGAGATCGTGGGCCGCATCGGACGCGTTCTCTATGTGAACGACTCCAAGGCGACCAACGCCGATGCGGCCGCGCGGGCGCTGAAGTCCTATGACGACATCTACTGGATCGCTGGCGGCAAGCCCAAGGAAGGCGGCGTCGAATCGCTCCGTTCGTTGATGGGTAAAGTCAGGGGCGCCTATCTCATCGGCGAGGCGGCGAAGGCCTTTGAGGCGCAACTCGCCGGCGCGGTTGCGTGCATCCAATGCGGCGATCTCGCCGCCGCGACGGCGCGGGCCGGGCGCGACGCGGCGACAAGCGGGAGCGAGGCCCCGGTCGTGCTGCTCTCGCCCGCCTGCGCCTCCTTCGACCAGTTCAGGAATTTCGAGGAGCGCGGCGAGATCTTCCGCCGCATCGTCCAGAAGGCGGCCCGAGCCGGCGAGGCTGCATGAAGGCGCCCTCGCGCATCGACTCCTCGCCGCTCGCCCGCTGGTTCTGGTCGGTCGACCGGGTGACGCTGGCGCTGATCGCGGCGATCGTCGTGATCGGGCTCGTGATCCTCACCGCGGCTGGGCCCGCGGCCGCGCAACGGCTGAAGATCGATAACGAGTTTCACTTTCCCCTGCGCCAGCTTCTGTTCATGGGCCCCGCGCTCGCGCTGATCATCGGCGTCTCGTTTCTCTCGCCGCTCGGCGCGAGGCGCCTCGGCGTCGCGCTGTTCGCCGCCGCATTCGTGCTGCTCGGCGCAGCGCTGATTTTCGCGCCTGAGATCAACGGCTCGAAACGCTGGTTCTCCATCGGATCGTTCGGCCTGCAGCCGTCGGAGTTCGTCAAGCCCGGCTTCGCCGTCGCCGCCGCCTGGATGATGGCGGAGGGCGTGCGCGACAAGCGCTTTCCCGGCGCCGCCATCGCCGGCGGCCTCTATGCGGCGCTCATGGCCATGCTGATCGCACAGCCCGATTACGGCCAGGCGGCGCTGCTGACCGCCGTGTGGATGACCATGTTCTTCGTGGTCGGCGCCAACATTCTCGGTCTTGCCGTGATCGGCCTCAGCGGGGTCGGCGCGCTCACCGCCGGCTATTTTCTATCGCCGCATCTTGCGCGCCGGATCGACGCCTTTCTCAATCCCGAGGACAGCGCAGCCGCCTACCAGTCGCTGAAATCGATCGAGGCGTTCGCCCATGGGGGCGCCTTCGGCCGGGGCGGAGAGGGCGCCAGCGTCAAGATGCAGCTCCCGGACGCGCACACCGATTATATCTTCGCCGTCGCCGGCGAGGAGTTCGGCTTTATCCTGTGTTTCATTGTCCTCGCGCTGTTCGCCGCGCTGACGGTTCGCCTCCTCGTCAGCGCGGTCAATCAGAAGAGCCTGTTCGCGCAATGCGCTGTCGCCGGCCTCGCCGCGCAGATCGGCCTGCAGAGTCTTGTGAACATGGGCGTGGCCCTCAGGGCCATGCCGGCCAAGGGCATGACGCTGCCGCTTGTCTCTTATGGCGGTTCATCGCTCCTCGCGGCGGGCCTCACCCTCGGGCTCGCGCTCGCGCTGACGCGGACCCCGCAACTCGCGCGCCGGCGCCGGGAGTTCATGCCGTGAGCGAGCGCGGCGTCATCGCGCTCGCGGCCGGCGGCACGGGCGGACATCTCTTTCCCGCCGAAGCGCTGGCGCAGGAGCTGAAGCGGCGCGGCTGGCGTGTTCTTCTCGTCACCGACGAGCGCGGGGCCCGCTATGCAGCCAAGTTTCCGGCCGACGAGCGCTTCGAGATATCGGCAAGAAGCCCGTCGATCGGCGGTCCGATCGCCAAGGCGTTCGCAGCAGCTTCGCTCGCCGGCGGGCTCATGACGGCGCTTTCAGAATTCCGCAAGCGGAAGATCGCCGCGGCCGTCGGCTTCGGCGGATATCCATCCTTTCCGGCCATGAAGGCGGCGGCCATCTTGAGGATACCTTACGGCCTTCACGAGCAGAACGGCGTGCTCGGCCGCACCAACCGGATGCTGGCGGCCGACGCCGCGTTCCTCGCCCATGCCTTTCCGATGCTTGAAAAGGCGCCCGCCGGCGCCCGCCGAATCGAAGTCGGCAATCCCCTGCGCGACGCCGCCGCCGCTCTGGCGGGCGCCCCTTACGCGGGGCCGGCGCCTGGCGGCCTCGTCAATCTCCTCGTCTTCGGCGGCAGCCAGGGCGCGTCGATATTCTCGAAGGTGACGCCGGAAGCGATCAGCGCGCTTCCCGAGGAGCTGCGCCGCCGGCTGCGCGTGACCCAGCAGGTCCGCGACAACGAAATCGAGGGCGTGCGCGCGGCCTATGCGGCAATGGGAGTCGCGGCCGAAATCGCGCCGTTCTTTGGCGACCTGCCTGCTCGCATCGCCGCGGCGCATCTTGTGATCGCCCGCGCCGGGGCCTCGACGGTCACCGAAATAGCCACGATCGGCCGGCCGTCTGTCCTCGTGCCGCTGGCCATCGCCATGGACGACCACCAGACCGGCAATGCGCGGGCGCTCTCCGAGGCGGGCGCCGCCATAGTTCTGGCCGAAAAAGCCTTTACAAGCGAGGCGTTGCGATCTGCGATCGCGCCGCTCCTTGCCGATCCCGCGCGCCTTGCCGCGATGGCGTCGGCGGCGCGGGGGCGCGTGCGCGGCGGGGCCGCGAAGGCGCTCGCCGACCTTCTCGAGGAGATCGCCGCCAAAGCGGGCAGGAAGGCCGCATGAAAGAGTCGCGCAAAATCAAGATTCGCCTCCCCTTCGACGTCGGCGTCGTACATTTCATCGGCATCGGCGGCATCGGCATGTCGGGCATCGCCGAAGTCATGCACAATCTCGGCTATCACGTGCGCGGCTCGGACATTTCTGAAAGCGCCAATGTCGCGCGCCTTCGCGAAAAAGGGATCGACGTCTTCATCGGCCATCGCCCCGAAAATGTCGAAGGCGCCGATGCGATCGTCGTCTCGACGGCGGTCCGTCGCGACAATCCGGAAGTGCTGGCGGCCCGCGCGCGCCACATCCCGGTAGTTCGCCGCGCCGACATGCTCGCGGAGCTGATGCGGCTCAAATGGACCGTCTCGGTCGCGGGCACGCATGGCAAGACCACGACGACGACCATGGTCGCCGCGCTGCTCGACGAGGCCGGCATGGACCCGACCGTCATCAATGGCGGGGTCATCAACGCCTACGGCACCAACGCCCGGATCGGCGAAGGCGACTGGATGGTGGTCGAGGCGGACGAAAGCGACGGCTCGTTCCTCCGCCTGCCGACGACGGTCGCGGTCGTGACCAACATCGATCCGGAACACCTCGAACACTGGGGCGGCTTCGACGCGCTGAAGCGCGGCTTCGACCAGTTCATCGAGAACGCGCCGTTCTACGGCTTCGGCGTCGTCTGCCTCGATCACCCCGAGGTGCAGGCGCTGGTGGGGCGCGTCACCGACCGACGGCTGATCACTTACGGCGTCAACCCGCAGGCGGATGTCCGGGCCGAAAACATCACGTTCGACAAGGGACTCGCCCGCTACGACATCATCTTCCGGGAGCGGAGCAAGTCCGGGCGCGCGGAGGAGACGGCCCGCATCGCCGACGTGCGCCTGCCCATGCCGGGCGCCCACAACGTATTGAACTCGCTCGCAGCCGCGGCGGTGGCGCGCCGTCTCGGCGTCGGCGAGGCGGCGATCAAGGCCGGCTTCGCCAAATTCTCGGGCGTCAAGCGCCGCTTCACCAAGGCCGGCGAGTGGAAGGGCGTCACCATCATCGACGATTACGGCCACCATCCGGTCGAGATCGCGGCGGTTCTGAGAGCTGCGCGCAACGTGACGGGCGGAAAGGTCATCGCCGTCATCCAGCCGCACCGGTTCACGCGCGTTCGAGATCTGTTCGACGATTTCTGCGCCTGCATGAACGACGCAGACGTCGCCCTCATCGCCGATATCTATACGGCCGGCGAGACGCCGATCGAGGGCGTCACCCGCGACGCGCTCGTCGCCGGGGCGATCGCGCGCGGTCATCGCAATGTGAGGGCGCTCCTGTCCTTCGACGACCTGCCGCGCCTCGTCGCCGAAGTCGCCGAGCCCGGCGACTATGTCGTGTGTCTCGGGGCAGGAGACATCACGAAATACGCCAATGGTCTGGCGGATGCGTTGTCGAGACATTAGAGCAGGGCGGCCCCGCCGATCCTTCTCCCCCATTCGCGCGAGGCGCGAGGGGCGCAGGCAGGCTTGGCCGAATGGGGGGACGAGATTTTCCTGGGGCGTCGGCGCATGACGCGCATTCTTGCCGCCAATCTTCCCTCCGTTCGCGGCCGCTATGTCGAACGCGCCGACATGTCGGCGATCACCTGGTTTCGCGTCGGCGGCCCGGCGGATGTGCTGTTCACGCCGGCTGACGAGGACGATCTCGCCGGGTTCCTTAAGGCTTGTGATCCGAATATTCCCGTCTATCCCATCGGCGTCGGCTCGAACCTGCTCGTGCGCGATGGCGGCGTGCGCGGAGTCGTCGTCCGGCTCGGCGCGCCGTTCGCGAAGATCGAAATCGACGGCTCGCACGTGCGCGCCGGCGCCGCCGCGCTCGACGCGCAGGTCGCAAGGATCGCCGCCAAGGCCGGGATCGCCGGGCTCGAATTCTATCGCGGCGTGCCGGGAACCATCGGCGGCGCGCTCGCCATGAATGCCGGCGCTTATGAGCAGGAGACGAAGGACGTTCTCGTCGCTGCGATCGCCTACACCCGCGCCGGCGAGCGCCTCGTTCTCAAGAACGCCGACATGAGATTCGCCTACCGCCGCTGCGCCGCCGCCGACGGCCTCATCTTTGTCGAGGCGCAGTTCAAGGGCCGGCCCGGCGATCCTGCGGAGATCGAAGCGCGCATGGCGGAAATCATGGAGCGCCGCGAGAAATCGCAGCCCATCCGCGAGAAGACCGGCGGCTCGACCTTCGCCAATCCGGACCCTGTATTGTCGGGCGGCCGCAAGGCCTGGCAACTGATCGACGAAATCGGCGGGCGCGGGCGCGTCGTCGGCGACGCGCAATGCTCGCCGATGCACTGCAATTTCATGATCAATCGCGGCAAGGCGAGCGCGGCCGACATCGAAACGCTCGTCGAGGGCCTTCGTAAAGAAGTGCTTAACAAAACCGGCGTTGAACTCCGCTGGGAGGTCAGGCGCATCGGAGAGTTCGCGTGAAATACAAGAGAGTGGCGGTCCTCAAAGGCGGCTGGTCGGCCGAGCGGGAAGTCTCGCTCAATTCCGGCGCGGCCTGCGCGAAGGCGCTGCGCGCCAAGGGCTATGAAGTTGCCGAGATCGACGCTGAGCGCGACATTGCAAAGCGCCTTGCCGAACTGAAGCCGGATGCGGTCTTCAATGCGCTGCACGGCCAGTGGGGCGAGGACGGCTGCGTCCAGGGCCTCCTTGAGGTCATGGGTCTTCCTTATACGCATTCCGGCGTGCTCGCTTCCGCGCTCGCCATGGACAAGCAGCGCACCAAGCTCGTCCTCAAGGACGCCGGGATCCCGTCGCCGGAAGGAAAAGTCATCTCGCGCTTTGCGGCCGCCGGCGGCCACGCCATGGAGCCGCCCTACGTCATCAAGCCGAACGCGCAAGGCTCGTCGGTCGGCGTGCATATCATCAGGAAGGGCGATAACCGCCCCCCGTCCGAACTCGCCTCCGACAAGTGGGCGCTCGGCGACGACGTGCTGGTCGAGAAGTTCATTCCGGGGCGCGAGCTCACCGTTGCGGTGATGGGCGACCGCGCCATGTGCGTCACCGAGATCACGACGGAACTCGCCTTCTATGACTACGAAGCCAAGTATGCGCCGGGCGGCTCCCGGCATGTGCTGCCTGCTCCCGTCCCGGCGGGAATCGCCGAACGCTGCCTCGAGCTGGCGCTGACGGCGCATCGCGCTCTCGGCTGCCGCGGCGTCTCGCGGTCGGATTTCCGTTACGACGAGGCGGCGCGGGGCGAGCAGGTCTACTTTCTGGAGATCAATACGCAGCCCGGCATGACCGGGACATCGCTGGTGCCCGAACAGGCGGCCCATCTCGGCATTCCGTTTGCGGACCTTTGCGCCTGGCTCATCGAGGACGCGTCATGCCAAAGGTGAGGCCGAAAAAGCCGGCTAAAGCCCGTTCTCGGTCTCCAGGAGCGCGCGTGCAGGCGTTCGCCGGCCGCTACGGGCTGGCGGGCGTGGCGGGCGCGATCGTCCTCCTTCTTGTCGGCGCCGCGGCGGCCTGGGCCGGCGGCTATGTCGGGATCCTCGCCGAGCGTGTCGATAACTCGGTGCGGCGCGCCGCCGTCGGCGCCGGGTTCGAGGTGAGGCGCGTGACCTTGATGGGGCGCCGCGAGGCGAGCGTTGAGGAGATCGAAGCGGCCGTCGGCCCGGTCGTCGGCGGTTCCATTCTGCACGTCGATCTCGAAGACGCCCGGCGGCGCATCGAAAATCTCGGCTGGGTCAGGTCGGCAGCGGTCAGCCGCCTGCTCCCGGATACGATCCATGTCTCGATCCGCGAGCGAACGCCCGCGGCGGTGTGGCAGCTTTCCGGCCAGCTTCATCTGATCGATGAGGCGGGCGCGATCATTCGCAGCATCAAGGCGGACCAGTACCCGGACCTTCCCCTCGTGGTCGGCGCCGGCGCCTCCGAGGCGGCCGCCGATATTCTCAAGGAGCTCGCCTCGCGGCCTGAGATCGCCGGAATGACCTCCTCGCTCACCCGCGTCAGCGACCGCCGCTGGAACCTGCGCCTGCGCAGCGGCGTCGACGTGATGATGCCGGAGGGCGACCTCGAGGAGGCGTTCGAAGTCCTGACGCGCCTCCTCGATCACGACGTCAGCCTTGACCGCACGGTCGAATATATCGACCTTCGCAATCCGGAACGGCTGACCGCCCATCCGAAGGGGGAGCCTGCGCCGCCCGCTCCGTGAACGCGCCGGCGCCGGACTTTTAGGTGAATGCATGGTCTGGGGCAGGCCCATCAGGTCGCGAGACGTCAATCTGGTCGCCGCCGTCGACGTCGGAGAGTCGAAAGCGGCCTGCCTGATCGCCCACATCGCTCCCGATACGGAAGGTCGGCGTTCCGTCGAAATCGTCGGCGCCGGCCTCCATGGCGCGCCGGCTTCCGAGCGCGGCGCGCCCGCAGCGGCCGAAAACGCGCTTCGCGCCGCCGTCGATGCGGCCGAGCGCATGGCCGGCGAGCGGGTCAGGTCGGTGCTGGCCGCCGTCAACGGGCGGTCCCTCCTGTGCCGCCGCATTGGCGCCGAGGTGGATCTCGTCGGCGGTCGGGTGTCGCAGGAGGATGTCGACGAATGCCTGAGGTCGGGCGGCGAAGCGGCCGCCGCCGACGGGTGCGTCGCGCTTCATGCTGCGCCGATCCGCTTTCTCGTCGACGGCGAGGAGACGTCGTTCAGTCCGATCGGCCTCGCCGGCGCAGTGCTGACGGCGGAAATTCTCGGAGTCGGCGCAAATGAGGCGACGCTCCTCAACGCCGACGCGCTGATTGAGCGCTGCGGACTGGCCATCGAGCGCCGCTATCCGGCGCCGGCCGCCGCCGCGGAGGCCGTGCTGATCGACGACGAGAAGGAACTCGGTTGCATCCTCATCGATATCGGAGCCGCGTCGGCCGGTTTCGCCGTCTATGAGCGCGGCGCGCTTGTCGACTGCGGCGGGGTCAGGCTTGGCGGCGACCACATCACCCGGGACATCGCGCAGATCTTCGGCACGGAGCTCGCGCATGCCGAGCGGGTGAAGACCCTCTACGGTTCGGCGCTCGCCGGCGTCGGAGATGAGCACAAGCTCGTCGATTTCCCGCAGCTTGGCGACGAAAGCGACATACACCGCGTGTCGCGCGCCGAAGTGTCGGCGGTGATCACGCCGCGCCTCGAAGAGATCCTCGAAAAGGCTGCGGAGCGCCTGTCGACAAGGAGCCGGTGCTCCGGCGTCCGGCGCGTTGTGCTCACGGGCGGGGGCAGCCTCCTCGTCGGCGCGCGCGAGACAGCCGAGCGGGTTCTGAAGGTCAAGGCGCGACTCGGGCGCCCGACGCCTCTCGCCGGCGCGCCGGACGCGGCGACCGCGCCTCAGTTCTCCGTCTGCGCCGGCTTGATCGAACTTGCGGCCGCCGCGCGCGCCGACCGAACCAAGCGTCCATTGAAGCTCCGTTCGCCGCGTCACGCCGGCGGCCTCGCGGCGAGCGTCGGCGGTTGGCTCAAGGACAATTTCTAGAAGGCGTTCGCGAGTTCGCGCCTTCGGATCGCGCCTCAGCGCTTCCTAAAATTTGGCCGGCGCTTTTCGAGAAACGCCTTGCGACCTTCGGCCATGTCCTCGCCGCCGAACGCTTCGGCGAGCGCCGCCGCAGCCCGCGGGTCGTCGTCCGCTGCGCCTTCGGCGAGGAGGGCGAACATCTTCTTCGAGGCGGCGGCGGAATAGGGAGAGGTCTCCTCGATACGCCGCGCCAGGAGGAGCGTCGCCTCGTCGATTTCTTCGTCTGTATAAAGACGATCAAGAAAACCCATCCGCAGGGCTTCTTCGGCGTCGATCCGCCGTCCGGTGAACAGGAGGTCCTTGGCGTTGGCGACCCCGACGGTCGTCGCGAGGCGGCGCGTATCGGCAAGCGAGTAGACGAGACCAAGCCTGCCGGGCGTCACGGCGAAGCGCGCCGACGGCGCCCCGTAGCGGAGGTCGCAGGCGAGGGCGATCGAGCAGCCTCCCCCGACGCAGACCCCCCGGATCTTGGCGAGGGTCGGCTTGCCCAGAGTCTCAAGGGCGGACAGCGCCGTCAGCATGGCCTCGCTGAAGGCGGCCGAACTCTCGGGCGAAGCGTATAGGCGCTCGAACTCGGCGATGTCGGCCCCGGCCGCGAAGTGGCCGCCTTCACCCGAGACGACGATCAGACGCGCGTCGACGTCGCCCGCGGCCGCAGCGACCGCGTCCTTGAGGAGCGTCCACATCGCCGCGGAAATCGCATTGAGCTTGTTCGGCCGGTTCAGGCGGATCTCGCCGATCGGCGGCGCGCTTCGGTAGTAGAGAGGGGCGTCCGTCATGGGCACGTCCTAGACCTCTTCCTGACGCAAAAAAAGCGCCCCTTGGCGGGGGCGCTTTTCTGAGTGGAGCCGGGTCGCCGCCTGTCAGCTGCGCGCGCGCACGCGCACGTCGATACGGCGATTCTGCGCGCGCCCTTCCTCGGTCGCATTGTCGGCGACCGGGAATTGCGGACCGTAGCCTTCGGCCGAGAGTCGGCTTGGGTCGATCCCAAGCGCGGCGATCGCCGCAACGACGGCTTCGGCGCGCGCTTGCGACAGGGCCAGATTCGCGGCCTGCGAGCCGGTATTGTCTGTATACCCGCCGATCTTCAGCTGAATGCCGGGGAACGCCTTGAGGATCTGCGCGATGTTATTGAGCTGCTCCTGCGACTTCACCGGGTCGAGTTCGGCCGAGCCGGCGTTGAAGGTGAGGCGATCGAAGGTGAACCAGCATTCGGCGTCGGTGCAGGGAGCCTTGCCCGACTCGATAAACGCGATGAGCTTCGCCTCGACGCCGTCCGGGGCGCCCTTGAGCTGGAAGCCGCCAAGATCGCGTATGAATTCCGTCGCGACCGGTTCAATCGAGGCGATGATCGGGGTCTCCGCGGCCGGGGCGGACTCGACCGGGGCCGCCGCGCTCTCCGCGATAGCCGGGGCCGGGGCCGCCGCGTCGGATGTCTTGGCCGGGTCGCCGCGCGTCAACAGCCAGCCGACCACGCCAAGGCCGAGCACGGCGGGTATTGCCCAGAGCCAGGAGGGCGAACCAGTCTTGGCCTGAGCGGCGCTCGCGACCGCGCCAGTCGCCGCTGTCGCCGTCGCGGCGGCGCGGCCCATGTCGGCGATCTTGGCGAGGCCGAACATTTCGGCGACGCCCGGAGGCGAAGCGGCGCGGATCGAGTCGCTCTCGAGATTCAAGAGCTGCTTGAGGCCGTCCGCATTAAGATTGTCGGCCGCGATCTTCTTGCCGAGAACGCCCATGACAACGGGACCGGCGAGGCCAAGCAGGGCCGACGCCGAGCCCGGCTTCAGATTGCCGAACTGAGAGACGGCGTTGAGGAAATTCGCTGTCTTGTCGCCGAAAATCGCGCCGATGAGCTTGCCCGAAATATCCTTCGGATCATTGTGGGCGAGATTTCCGCCGCCAATCAGTCCGCCGATGTTATTGAGGAAGCCCGCATTCTTCGAGTCAGCGAGCGCGCTGAAGAGGCCGCCGAACGCCGCTGCATCGTTAGACTTGCCGATCAGCCCGGCGAAGATGGACGCCGCAATGGCCTTGACGGCCTTGCCGACCGCCGAGTCGCTCTCGCCGAGCTGCGAGGCCGCCGCGCTGGCGATGGACGGCGTGATGTGACTAAGTACGGTGTCGAGAAGCGATGTCATGGTAGATTTCAATCCTTGGCGTTGTTCTGTTGGAAGCGCCCATGTGACAGCGCGGCGCCGGGCGGGTCGCACCCGCTCCTGATGGCCTCCTAGTCGAGACGTCCGCACAAGTCCATGCGCTCACGGGCGAATCTGTATTGGCGCTCCCCTGACAAAACATCCATGTTGAGGGGCCGCTTGTCGGCGCGCCGTCAAAGACAGACCGTCGACTCGGTTTTCGTCGGTATAAAGACGACTCCCTAGGCCGCCGCCGCGCCGCGGGGGATGGCCGCGGCATGTTCGGGATGAATGCCGAGCGCGTCCGCGAGCCGTCCGAGGA
>JACADZ010000037.1 GCA_013389105.1 Parvularculaceae bacterium
CCGCCGCCGCCCGAGCCTGTTCGTCAACATGAAAATCCCGGGGCGTAAAATGAAATTGTCTCACTCGCGGCGACGGCTGAAATCGGCCTTGCTGCTCGGAACGGTGTGGTGCGCGTCGAGCGCCGCCGTCGCTCAAACGGAACCTTCTCCCGCAGAGCCTGTCGACGAAATCGTGGTTGTCGGCCGGAACATCCCCGACCCGCAGCGCAACACCTCCGAAGTCGTCTCCGTGCTCACGGTTGACGATCTTGATCGGGCCGGCGACGACAATGCGGCGCTGGCGCTGACCCGCCTGTCGGGCCTGTCGCTCGTTTCTGGCAAGTTCGTGTACGTTCGCGGCCTAGGCGATCGCTACTCCTCGGCGCTTCTCAACGGTTCGCCGCTTCCAAGCCCCGAGCCGCTCCGTCGCCAGGTGCCGCTCGATCTTTTCCCGTCCAACATCCTCGGCGGCGCCACGGTGCAGAAGACATTCTCGCCGAACTACCCCGGCGAGTTCGGCGGCGGGATCATTGACCTGCGCACGATCGACCTTCCCGACGAAGGCTTTCTCACCGTGAAGCTCGGCGGCGGCCTCAACACCGTCTCGACCATGAAGAACGGTCTTGTCTATGAAGGCACGGACGCCGACTGGACCGGCCTTGGCGGCTCGCTCCGCAACACGCCGCCGGCGCTGCAGGCGGCGATCGATCAAGGCAAGCTGATCAACGAGTTCAATTTCACGCCGACCGAGCTCGAGACCATCGGCGAAAGCCTCGTGAACTCGCCGTTCACCGTGCTCCAGCGCGAACTCCAGAACCCGGACGTCGAAGGCGAAGTCACGGCCGGCGACACGTTCGACCTCGGCGGGGTTGAACTCGGCCTTGTCGGGGTGCTCGGCTACGACAGCCAACAGCGGACAGAAGACGCGATCCGGCAATCGGTCGTCTCGGGGCTCATCGAAGACGACTTCGTTGCGACCACGACCAACTGGGACATCGTCTTCAACGCCTTCGCGGGCGCCAGCCTCAAACTCAGCGAAGATCATCTCGTCAGGCTGTCCGGCCTCCTCGTTCGTTCGACGCAGAAGAAGGCGCAATCTGCCGACGGAACCGACGACAACGCATCGGGCACCATCGGCATACACCGCGAGGCGACGGCGTGGTATGAACGGCAGCTGGCGTCGATCCAGGTGTCGGGAGACCACTTCTTCGGCCCCTTGAACGTGCGTTGGCGCGCCGCGGGCTCGGAGTCGCGCCGCGACGCGCCCTACGAGCGGTTCATCGCCTATGACAAGACGGTGACGTTCCCGCTCATTTATAGCGGTCGGACGCTCGGCAACCGCACGCGCTTTTCCTACCTGAACGACCAAGTGTTCAACGCCGGTCTTGACGCTGACTACACGATCCCGCTCAGCGACTATCGCGACCTCGTGCTGTCCGCCGGCTTGGTCTATTCGAAGACCGATCGCGACTACACGCAGCGCCAGTTCTCCTTCATCGAGACGACGACGGACCCCGCGCTGATCCCCAACAGCGTTCGCGTCAACCGGCCGGATTTCCTGTTCCAGCCGGACTCGATCCGCCCGGACGGCTTCCAGCTGCAGGAATTCACCGGTCGCGATGATAGCTATGACGGCTTCCTCGAAAACCGCGCAGCCTATTTCGCGGTCGACGCCGAGATTATTCCTCGCGTTCAGGTGGCGGCGGGCGTCCGGTACGAAGACGCCGACCAGGAAGTCCGTACACTCAACTCGTTCGGCCTCACGCCCTTCGCGGCGCCGGTCAACATCGAGAACGACTACTTCCTCCCCGCGGTCACGGCGACGTGGAATTTCGCCGAGGACATGCTGCTCCGCGCCGGCTTCTCCCAGACGATCGCGCGGCCGCAGTTCCGGGAACTCGCCTTCACGCCCTATGTCGATCCGGAAACGGACCGGGTCTATCAGGGCAACCCGTTCCTCACCGACAGCAAATTCACGAATTACGACGCCCGTTACGAGTACTATCTCGGGCGAAATCAGTTCGTGACGCTCGCCGGCTTCTACAAGAAGGTCGACGACCCGGTGGAGGAAGTCATCCTCGCGTCGCAGGGCGGCACCGTCACGCGCTTCATCAACGCGCCGCAAGCGACGCTTTACGGCGGCGAATTCGAATACCGCACGCGGTTCGACATGCCGTTCGACGTTCCCGTTCTGCTTGAGCCGGAATGGCTGTTCTCGGTGAACTACACCTTTACCCAATCCGAGGTGAACGGGACCGACGAGCTTATCGTGGATCCGTCGCAGCTGCCGAACCGCGTTCTGGCCCCGGCGAGCGTGTTCGGGCTCGACGGCACTGAGCTCCAGGGCACGCCCAAGCATATCGTCAATGCCCAGTTCGGCTGGGAGGCGGAGCGGTCCCAGACCGTCCTTCTGCTTGGCTGGGTGAGCGAACGCATTACGCGGCGCGGCCTTGGGTCCCTTCCCTCCACACGCGAGACGCCGGGCATCCAGCTCGACCTCAATCACAAACAGAACATCGAGATCTACGGACAGCCGTTCATCCTCGGGTTCTCCGCGAGGAACCTGCTCGGCGCAGATCACGAGGAGTTCCAGCTCTCGACTGCGGGCCGCACCGAGGCCAACACCTATGCGCGCGGTCGCACATTGTCGGCGAGCCTCACGGCTGAATTCTAGGGCGGCGGCGACGCCGGTCGATCGGGCGTCGCGCGTCGACCTGCGATAAAGGGGCAGAGGCTGAGAGCGGGACCCGAAAGGGTCCCGTTTTCATTCGACCCGCCGCCGGGCCTGCGCGCAGGTCGCCAATCAGGCGCGCGCCGACTAGGTTTCGCGGCGCTCAAGCGCTTGCAACTCCACGACGACTTCGGAGGCGGGCGATCGGTGCGCCCGCGTCGTCGCAGGCGATGCGAATGCGGAAATTCGCGGCTTCGAGGGGTCGCGGAAGGCGCGCCGATCTCGCGCAGCGCCCGCATCAACCAAAGCTGATCCGCAGACGTCCGTTTCGCCGGGGCTTGCCAAATTTGCAGCTATGCGGCTCGCCGCAGCGACCGTCCGCGGCGGCGCCCGCGCCTATTAGCGCGGCGCGCGCAAAAGCGTGCGCGGTTTTGCGCGAAAACGCCGCGACAACACCGGCTGGAGCCGGCGCCGTGATTCCGGATCACGGCGCGAAGCTCTAGGGGAACCAGGACCAGACTTCGACCTGTACGAAGCGGATGAAGAACAGCAGGTAGGCGCGCCAGACCTGCATCATCTCGCCCTCGACCTTGGCGTAGCCGCTCATCTGGGGGCGAAGTTTGTTGTCGTCATTGGGCAATTCCGTCACCACGCGCACGTGACGCCCGGCCTTGGACTCGTCGGCGCTGGGCGCGATATCGGCGACCTTCCCGTAAAGGAGCTGCCCGCTGTAACCCCAGGGCTTGGCCTGAACCCGGTCTCCGACCTTCACATATTGCAGATCCGCTTCCGCCAGGTTGATGACGATGCGGGCCGTGCGCGTGTCTTCGATTTCGGCGACCAAATCTCCGGTTTTCAGGAAGGCTCCGGCGCGCAGATCGACATTGGCGGTGACGACCGCGCCGCTGGAGGGCGCTACGATATTCAAACGCTCGATATCCTCCTGTCGGAAGGCGACTTCGTTTTCGAATTTGCGCACCTGCGCGCGTGCGGCGTCGAGATCGGCTTCGGTCGCCTTGGCTTTGACCACAGCGAGATTGGCCTTGGCGACCTGCAGGTCCGCCAGCGCCGCTCCGTATTCGGATCGTTTGGCCTCGACGGCGCGCAGCGTCGTGATTCCTTCCTTCAGCAGCAGCTCGCTGCGGTCGAGTTCGGTCTTTTTGAAACCGAGACGCGACGCGGCGCTCGCGACCTGACTCTCCGCAAACGCGATCTCTTCGCGCGTGGCGCCGTCGAGAAGACCGGCCAGAACCGCGCGGGACCGGTCGAGCTCGGCCTTGGATTCGGCGAGTTGCCGTTCGAGCAGCCAATTGTTGAGGCGCACCAGCGGCTGTCCCTTTTCGACCCACTGGCCTTCCTTGACGAAAATCTCCGCGATCTCGCCTTCGATGCGCGCGTTCACCTGATGGCGCCAGTTGGGCAGGACTTCGAATTCGCCGCCGGGCTTGTAGCGGTAGGGAAGCAACAGCACGATCAGAAAGGCCAGAGCCAGGCCCGACCAAACAAACCGCAGCCAGAGCTTTTTCTTCGTCGGCTTCAACGGCGCCGTCGGCTGCGCCCGCGGCGGCGCTTTCGCCGGCTGCGCCAGTTGAATGACGGCTGCGCCGCCCGCCGCTGCGCCCTTCTGGACGGACTCGCGCATGTTCTCGCGGACCGCTCGGCGCACGCGCTCAGCGGCGCGTAGCGATGTGAGATACCAAGCGAGCGACAACGCCAGGAAGCCAAACGCGATGACGACGCCCGGGCCGCCTAGCGCGCCCTCCAGCTTCACGGAGATGAATATGAAGAGCGCGACGACGACGCCGGCCAGAAAAAGAAGCGTCGCCAGTCCGTAGAGCAGGGCGAGGGTCTGATCGAGCGCCGCCATTTCCGAAGGCGGCTTCTTTCCGCGCAGACGCATCGACAGAAACGCCAGAGAGCGCTCGCGCAGCTGCGGCTGGCCGAGCACCAGCGTCATCCAGGTGTAGCCATCATTTTTCAGGAGCGGGATCGCCGCCCAGGCGAAGGAGACGAAGGCGAGGTGGCTGAGCAGCGACATGAATTCCGCCGGCCAGCCGCCTGTCGGGCGCAGCGCCGCCCATAGAATCATGGTGACGGAGCCGATGAAGAGGCGCGTCTTGAGCGAGGCCGAATAGATGCGCCGTTGCGTGCGATCGTCGAGGGCCCGGATGGCGTTCTCGTCGAGGTAGAAGCGCGGCAAGACCCCAAAGACGAAAATGACGCCAAGCCCGCGCACTTCGGCGCCGGCGCGATGGGCCGTGGCGCCCTGGATGAGCCGCACGATCAGATTGATGGCGATAGCCGCCACCGGAATAATGACGAAAATCGTCAGGTCGCGGGCGATTTCGCGGAAGTCGCCAATCGCCGCGCCGGTGTTGTGGGCGAAAATGGCAATCGCCGCGACCAGCAGAGGGAGCACTGAGAATTCGAGCGCTCGGCCGAGCGGGGCGATCGCCGCCAGCGCGTCGAACAGACGCGACGGGTCGAACAAGGTGCGCCGGAAGGGCGTGGCGCGGGGATCGGTGTCTTCCGGATCGAGGATATCTTCGATGAGCGCGCTCGCCGCCTTTGCAAAGGCGTCTCCCGCCGAGGGCTCGAGCACGCGCATGCGCACGAGATCGTCGGCGAATCCCACGAACTTTTCGAAAGTGAGGCGCGCGCCGAAATGGGCCTCGAAAGCGTGGCGGAATTCCGCAAAGGAAACGCGGCCGTCAAGGCGCACGCAGAAAAAATACTCCTCCTCGCCGAGTTCGAATACCTCCCCGGTTTCGCCGCTCTTGACGTAATACTGTTTGGTTCCGGTCTGGGGGTTGGTCGCCGACGATATCGTTACGTCCGAACGTAAACGATAGTTCGCGGGCTCGTGTTCCCGGGCTTCAAAACCCTGTCTGCGGCCGGCCACAAATTCTCCCCCGGAAGCGGTTGTCCCAGAAAGATCAGCGCGCCCCTGCAATTACCAAGCCTAGCACCCCGCTGCCGCAGCGCAACAATCTTCGGCGTGCTGATGAGCCGCACCAGCGGAAAAATCTAGCGCGTCGGATTGACCTCGCCCTTCGCAAGCGCAACAATCGCTTTTCGCTGCGATCCAGCGAGGGTCTTTGCGGGGAGAATGACATGAGCGCTTCTGAAGAAGTGCCCGCCAGCGAGATTGAGGCGCGGCGGGAGCGCCTGAAGGCCCTGAAAGAAAAGGCTGGCGCCAAAGGATTTACCATGAAGCCCGCCGCGGCCAGCGCCCGGCCGGCGCCGGCGGCGGCGGCCGCCAGCCCCGCGCAAGAACATA
>JACADZ010000104.1 GCA_013389105.1 Parvularculaceae bacterium
CTCTGAACTCAAGTTCCGAAAGCGACGCGTTAAGCTTTTGAATGGGCAAAAAGGTGAGTTCGGCGAGCTGGTCGGTCGAGCAGGGCCCGCCGGACAGGGCCTCCACAACCTGGCGTTCGTTTTCGGTCAAAGAAGCGGAAAGAATTTTTTGGGAAGACAGTCCCCGGTCTTCCAGAAATTGGTCGATGCTTAGGAGGGGATGAGCTCCGCGGGATAAAAGTTCTAGGCATCCGCGGGCTTGCGGACGGGTGATATCTCCCGGCAGCGCGTAAACGTCGCGGTTGTATTCGTTCGCAAGGCGGGCGGTGACGAGCGCACCCGATTTTTCACCCGCTTCAATCACGACCGTGGCTTCGCACAATCCGGCGATGATGCGGTTGCGTTCAAGAAACCTTATCGGGTAAGCGGGGTCGGATGGCGGATATTCGGAAAGGAGCGTCCCTCCGGTTTCGAGGATTTTTTCGGACAGGCGGTGATGGGTGGTGGGGATGATGTCAAAAAGCCCGGATGCGAGGACGGCGATCGTCGGTTTTGAGCAGCTTACTGTGGAAAAATGGGCGATGGCATCGATGCCGAAGGCCAGGCCGCTCACGACGCTGACGCCGCGTTGTGCCAGGGCCTCGGCAAGATCGTATGCAATTTTTTCCCCGTACACGGAAGGATTGCGGGTTCCCACCACGGCGATCATCCGCGGATGGGCGGTCATCGTCGCTCCTTTGCGGTAGAGCAGAAAAGGGGCATCGGGAAGCTGAAAAAGGACAGATGGGTATTCGCCCGAAGCGCGGCTGACGACCACAATATCTTTCTCCCACAATTTCGCAAACTCCCGTTCCGCATCAAACCCTTTGCGGAATTCGCACAGCCGCTCCGCAACCTCCGGCTTCAATCCCGCCGCCGTGAGTTCATGAAAAGAAGCGCTCTCCCACGGGTAGCGCCATCCGCCGAACGTTTTCCAGATCCGGGCGAGTGTCCGGCGGCTGAAACCGGGTACGCAATTGAGGGCATGAAGAAATTTTTCCACGAATACGGCAAAAGATTATACCGTTCACATTACGCCCCACTCATGAAAAATTCCTAAATTTCCGGTAAATTTTCGGCGGCGGTTCCGCTTCAACGACGGTTCCTCTTCAATCCCCTCGGTCGAGAAGTCCTTTCCGGCCGTTGTTCATGAATACTGACATCGCCCGCTCATAAACATCTTCGCGGATGAGTTTTGCGCGTTTCAGCGATGCAAGCTTTGCCATGAAATCGCCCGCTTTTTCGACGGAAGCGGGATCAAGTTCGATCTGTGCCATCAGCAAAGTGATCCTGCGGCTGACCTCCGACTCGATCTGTTCGAGAACGCTGGCAGTGAGACCTTCCGGAAGGCATCCTTCCGCGGCCCATTCGTCACGGTTTTTCCTGAAAGCGACCTTCACTTCATCGCTCATGGTCGGCGCGGCGTGCTTTTCGTGGAGGTCACGTGACTGTTCCGGGGTGAGTTCGATCCGCATGGCCATACATGTTGAACATTATGAAATTTGGGTGACAATATAATCCTGCCTCCCAAAAAGTCAAATCCGCGGACGGCCACCTGAATATACGGACGCTGCGGCTAATCCTCAAACACCAGCTGTTTTCCCGGTTTGAAAAAGCCCTGGCTCACGAGTCTCACTCCGCGTTCTTTGGTGACCTCGCCGATGATGCGGGCCTGGATGCCGTGTTTGTCCATGGCCTTTTCGATCTTCGCAAATTCGTCGCTGATGACGATCATGCCCGTCCCCATGTTCCAGACCTCATAGGCTTCCTTGTCGCTGACCTTGCCAAGCTCCTGGAGTTTGAGCATCGGGTCATGCGGTGCCCAAAGATTGTCCAGGAAAGCCCCATTATTACCTAAAATGCGTGTAATATTACCCGGAATCCCTCCCCCGGTCACATGAGCCAGGGCCTTGATATGGCACGTCCGTTTTTGCTTGTATCTTCCAAGCAATTCGAGCAGGGCGTTGGAGTAAATGATGGAAGGAATGAGCGTGACCTCTCCCCAGGTATGTTTCCTGTCGAAACGTTTGGTGTGCCATTTGGCTCCGAAACTTTTTTTGAGGACATGGCGCACCAGGCTGAAACCGTTGGAGCGGAAGCCGCGGCTCCGTAACCCGATGATCTTGTCTCCCGGCGCCACGCCCTCGCCGGTGATGAATTTCTTTTTTTCCACGATCCCCACCGCGGACGCGTTCCAGGTGTTTCCCGTCACGAGCGTCGGCATTTCGGCGATCTCTCCGCCCGGAACCACGACTTTCTGTTCGATGCAGGCCTTTTTGAGGCCTTCCATGAGCGGACCGATCACTTTTTCCGTGACTTTGTTCGTGTCAATCGTATTGGTAATGGCGACAGTTTCCGCGCCCACGCAGATCGCGTCGTCCGCGACCATGGCCAGGAGATCATAGCCGAGGGTGTCGTACTTTCCCACCGCGTCGGCGATGGCGATTTTAGACCCCACGCCGTCGGAGTTCTGGACGAGGTAAAAATCGCCGAAGTCCAATGCCCCGGTAAAACCGCCGTCCATCTTCACCGGTTCGCCGAACATGCCCTGGCGGGAAGCGAACGTTTTTTTCGCCGCTTCGTAAGCCAAAGCCGAGCACTTGTCGCCCATCGTGATGTCCACTCCCGATTGTTTGTACAGTCTTGCCATCGTCTCAAAACGGTTATTTGATTTCCAGATGATATCCGCTGTGCTGGCGGTCGCTCACCACTTTGCCCTTGTCCATGGTGATCACTCTTTTGCGGATATGGTCGACCAAAAGGGGATTGTGGGTGGTGAGGATCACCGTGATCCCATCTTTATTGATCTTCAGAAAAAGGTCAATGATACCTTTCGCCGTCGCGGGATCAAGGTTCCCCGTCGGCTCATCGGCAAGCAGTAAACTTGGGTTGTGCACCAGCGCGCGGGCCGTGGCCAGACGCTGTTTTTCGCCGCCGGAAAGCTGGTGCGGGAACTGGCGGAACTTTTCGTGGAGGCCCACCGTTTCCAGGACTTCCGGAACGCGTTTCTTGATGTCCGCGGTTTCATACCCGCAGACTTCCAGTGCGAACGCGACGTTTTCGTAAACGTTTTTCTGCGGCAGGAGCTTATAATCCTGAAACACGACTCCGATCCTCCTGCGGAAGTACTGCAGGGCCCGTTCGTCCATCTCGTTGACCACATAGCCGTCCACGCTGATCCTTCCGTGCTGGATCTTTTCCGCTCCCATGAGGCAGTAGATGAGCGTCGATTTGCCGGCTCCCGAAGGACCGATGACGGAAACGAACTCCCCTCGCAGGACGGAAAGGTTCAGCCGATCCAGGACCGCTGTCCGCCCGTACCTTTTGGTGACATTTTCAAAAACGATCATGCGTCAAAACTCAAAAGCACGACCACTATACCAGAACGTCAGGCTGAAAGCGAGCCGCGGCCTTCCGCCGCAAACTTGGTCGAAAGGGGTTACGCCGCCTTTTTTTCCTGTTTGAGCAAGGCCTTGAGGTTGTCCCAGGCCTGTTCGAAGAGGCGTTGAAGTTCCTTCCGCTCATCGTCGTCGGGTCCCAAGCTGCTTTTGTACGCCGGGACCTTGAAACTGCATTGTTCCTGGACCTCTTTGGGAAGATTGAGGAAATAATACGCAGGATCGGAAGTATAGCGGTAGGTGAGGCCCTTGGCATCCACTTCAAGACGATAGAGTTTCCCGCTAATACTTTCCGCGTTCACCTGCGGCATGACGGCAAGGCAGTACTTTGTACCGCTTTTAAACGCGGCGCTCAATGAATTCGCATCGGCTTTTTCGATCTGCGCGACCATCTGGGCTTTCACGGTGTCGGTCAAAAAATCCTCGCCCAGAATATCAAGCGCCGAACGGTATTTGGCCAATTCCATGGGGCCGTCGTTCTTTGTCGGCTCCGGCAGATTGCCCGGAGTAGCCTGGAAGGCTCGGTCATAGCACGCCTTCATTTTGTCCTTGAACTCGATGAGTTCATTGTTCGGGGCATCGTTTCGTTCCATCGGTGTTGAATGATTGTCTCCGTCTAGCATAAATGAGGATATAAAGTTTTAAAAGCGAATTAAGGGTTCACGCCCATGATCTGGCGAACTCGCTCCGCGGCCACGCGCATATCGGAACGGGGGCCTTTCAAATATTGTATCACATTCACGAGTTCGGCGATCTGGGTGTCCGACGCCCATTTGGGTTTCGAGGGATCACTGTGATTATCTACCACA
>JACADZ010000176.1 GCA_013389105.1 Parvularculaceae bacterium
GCGCAGATCGATCAAACCCCCGAGCGCTACATCAAGACCATCTATCTGCTGGTCGAGCGCAATCCCTCGCCGGCAGCCGGCGTGTTCCACTTCACGCCGGACAGCGGGCGGGCGCAGGTTGAAACCCGCCTGCGGTTCGAGGATTACAGCCATGTGCGGGCGGTTGCCGAAACCAACGACGGCAAGCTGTGGATGGACTCGCGCTGGGTCAAGGCGGCCGGCGGCTGCTCGGCGCCGGGCGGGAAGTACCGGGTCCCGGCCGCGCTGCTGGGCAAGATGAAGTTCCGCTTCGACGACACCATCAAGTACAACGAGCCCAACCTGGTGCAGGTCAACATCCGTCATCCGAACGAATCGGCCCTGGCCGCAGACTTCGATCCGGACGCGGTTCCGCAGTTCGTGCGCAGCGTCCTGGTGACGTACGCCGGCAGGGAAGTGATGAGCGCGGAGGTGGATTTCTCCTTGAGCGACAACCCGACCTTCCGCTTCTGGTTCGTGCCCAGGGAGAAGGGCGAGCTGCGGGTCGAGGTCGAGGACACGCACGACAACCGCTACATGCAGAGCGTGCCGATCATGGAGGGCGGCCCGCTGCCCGGAGGCTGAGGCCCGGGGCAACGACCTGCAGCATTGACCTGTCCGCGGCGATCCGTTACAGTTCGCGCTGATTTGCATCCCATAACAACTACTTAATCCCGATAGAACGTGCGATCATGATCTCCTCCCGAACCGTTGTTGCCATCGGTCTGGGCTTGGCGCTGTGCGCGGGCCTGCCGCTCCAGGCTGCAGATGGAGACGCCGAGGCAGGCAAGCAGAAGAAGCAGATGTGCGAGGGCTGCCATGGCATTGCCGGCTACCGCACCGCCTACCCGGTGGTCTACTCGGCGCCCAAGCTGGGCGGGCAGACCGTGGGCTATCTCGTCAAGTCGCTGCAGGACTACCGCGACGGTGCGCGCAAGCACCCGTCCATGAACGGGGTGGCGGCCTCGCTCTCCGAGCAGGACATGGCGGATCTGGCTGCCTATTACACCGGGGCTAACTAGCTAGCCAGGGCATGGCCGAGAGGATGACGACGATGAACAAGCTGCTGTTCGCTGCGACCTGCGCTGTGGCGCTGGCCGCCGCCCCGGCGCTGGCTGCGGACTACGAGGCCGGCAAGAAGAAAGCTGCGGAGGTGTGTGCGGCGTGCCATGGCGAGGACGGCACCAAGCCGCTCACGCCCGAGACGCCGATCCTGGCGGGGCAGTATGCCGACTACCTGGCGCACTCGCTGGAAGCCTACAAGAAGGGTGCCCGCCAGAACCCCCTGATGTCCCCCATGGCACAGCCGCTGACCGACGAAGAGATTCGCAACCTCGCCCTGTACTACTCACGGCAGAAGGCGCTCCAGGTCAAGTACTGATACCGGTGAGCAAGCTGCGAGAAAAGGCCGGCCGCTGCGCCGGCCTTTTTCGTTTTTGCACCGCAGGCACAGAAAGCACAGAGAACACAGAAAGCACAGAGGGAAGTAAGTGTGCGTCTGTCCGCTGCTCCGAACCACGCCTCTGCCCATCGGCCATATAGCAGACCCCACGCGCTCGGTTCTGTTCTTCTCCGTGTTCTCTGTGCCCTGTGCGGCAGTATCTGGTTCGGAGTTCAGAGGCGGCGCGCGAGGCAATCGAGATAGGCACGCTCGTCCGGCCCGGTGCCCTGGCGCTGGGCCTGCCATAGGGTTTCGCCCAGGCATTCCAGCACCGCGTGCAGGGCGTCGTGCTCGGATCCCAGGCGTGTCTGCAGGGCTTCGAATGCGCTGCGGATGCCGCGCGGCTGGTCGATGGAGAGTTGCTCCGCGATCGCCAGATGCAGAGACAGGTGCAGGAAGGGGTTCACACCGCCGCTTTCCGGCGTGTAGTCGCGATCGAGATGGCGCTCGGGGTCCTCCAGCAGGCCGTGGTACTCGGAATGCAGGAGGATCACCTGCAGCGCAGTCTGCTCCAGCGCCGAAAGCGGCTCGCTGCGGCCATAGCGTGCCCAGGTGTCGCAGAAGAAGCGGCGGACCTGGTCGCGGCTAGGATTGAACATCGGGACTCATCGGTTCTCGAGCCGCGTCTTGGACCGGTACTCGCACAGATCCACGATCGGGCAGGCCGGGCAATCGGGCTTGCGCGCCTTGCAGACGTAGCGGCCGTGCAGGATCAGCCA
>JACADZ010000069.1 GCA_013389105.1 Parvularculaceae bacterium
CTCGTCGCCCGCGCCCTCGCCGTCGCCCCCGCGCTCGACGCGGTCGTCAACAATGCCGGCGTCTATCGCGCGAGCCCCATCGCCGGCGGTCCCGGTTGGGAGGCGGGCTGGGAGGAAACGCTCGCCGTCAATCTCCGCGCGCCCGCCGACATCTGCCGCGCCGCCATCGCCCATTTCCGGGAATTCGGCGGGGGACGGATCGTCAATGTGGCGAGCCGCGCCGGCCTCCGCGGCGACGGCCTCGATTACGCCGCCTACGCCGCTTCCAAAGGGGGGCTCATCGCGCTGACGCGGACCTATGCCCGAGCGCTGTCGGGCGAGAACATTCTCTGTTACGCGCTCGCGCCCGGCTGGGTCGAAACCCGCATGGCGCCGGAGGACGTGGAGGCGCGGCGCAAGGCCGTGGCCGACATTCCGCTCGGCCGCGTCGCCGACCCGGAAGAGGTGGCGCGCCTCATCGTCTTCCTGATGTCGGACGCCTGCGTCTCGGCGACGGGCGCGACTTTCGACGTCAACGGCGCCTCTTACGTGCGCTGATTCAGGCCGCGAGCCGTCAGGCGTAACCCAATGCATCCAGTTCGTCGCGCGCGATCTCGCCGATTCGAGCCACGTCGCCGGGGCCGAGCTCGCGGGCATGGCGGCCGACGAAACGGGGACTGACCCTCTCTTTCAGCGCCGCGGCGCTTTCGCCCTCCATGCCGGCGAGATCGAGCGCGCGCTCGTTGAAGCGCAGCATCTCCGCCGCATAGGGTTCGTCGAGGAATGCGCACAGCGCCCGCAGGGTCGGTTCCGGGGCCGCGGCGAGGTCTTCATAACGGACGCGCAGGACGCGTCGCCCGAGCGCCGTCTCGGCCGAAAGACCGAGGCGGACCATGCCCTTCCAGTACCGCGCGGCCCCCTCTGCGCTCGCGCAATACTCGAAGACGCGGCCCGTTCGCGGATCCTTCCAGGCCCGGGCGAGCAGGGAAGCGGCGACGTCGCGGCCGTCACGCACGACATGGATGAACCGCGCCGCCGGGAACATGGCGGCGTAGTCCTCGAAGAAAAGGAGGTTCAGCGGCGACTTCTCGGCGAAGCGGGCCTTGGCGCCCTGCGCGCGAGCGCCGAGGATGCGGGCGATCGCATCGGCGAAATTCGCCCGCACTTCTTCCGGCGGCAGATGAAAATCGCGGGCGTGCAGATCGCCGAGCGTCTCGCCAAGCTCGCGGGCCGCTCGCGCGATCGAAAGGACGCCGCTGTCCGGCCCGCAGGAGATACGGGGATGCGCGTCGAGCATGACGCGTATAAGCGTCAGTCCGGAGCGCGGACAGCCGCCGAGAAAGATGGGGCCGCGGTCACGCGTCATGATCGGCGTATCCGAGTTCGGCGAGGAGCGCGCCCGCTTCGCTGATGACGGCGCGCCGCTGCGCCGCGGAGAGATCGCGCCGCCAGCGCCCGACCGCCGTCGTATCGACATCGCGCGCGATGCGCGCGGCGCTCGACTCGTTGGCGCCCTCGCCGGCGCGGTCGCGCGCGGCGTAGTCGAGCACACTGTCGCTCCAGGCCTCGCCGAGAAACGCCAGAAGCGTGCGCAGTTCGCCCTCCGGATCGGCGACGAGGCGCTCATAGCGCAGCTCGTGATAGCGCCCCGGCGGGGCCGCACGTCCCCCCGCCACATGCCCCGCCCAGGCTCGCGCCGCAGCGCCGGCGTCGCGCGTGACAGGGAGGGGCGCGCCCTTCGCATCCTTCCAGTTCATGGCGAGGAGCGAGGCGACGACGTCGCGGCCGTCGCGGATGATCTGGACGAAGAGCGCTTCCGGAAATAGGCGCGCGAGTTCGGCGAAGTGCAGCGCGTTCGCCGGCGTCTTTTCGGCGACCCGCGGCTTGCCGCTGGCGCGGCGCAACGGTTCGAGGAACGAGGCCATGAGATCGGCGAATATCCGGTCGAGTCCGTCCGCCGGCAGTTGGTAATGCGCCTCAAGCGTCGCGCCCATGACCCGGCGCATGTCGGCCGACAGGCCCGCGAGCGCCGGAAACGCCCGCAATTCCGGACCGCAGACGATGGCCGGGTGGCTGTCGAGCATGGCGCGGAGCAGCGTCGTGCCGGAGCGCGGGCAGCCGCCGATGAAAATCGGCGCGAGGCTCACGGGCCCGGATCTTCGCCGGCGCGGAGCCAACCCGTCACGCCGTAGCGCGCGCGCGCGGCGAAGGGCGCGACGAGCGTCACCGCATGCGGTTGCGGCACCTTGAAAATGTTGAGCGCGTTGAAGCGCGGCGTGAAGGCCTCTTCGATGTGGAGGTCCGGCGTCGCGAACACGGTGAGCCCGCCCCAGTCCGGACTCCACTGGCGCGTCAGATTGACGACATAGGCGGCGCGGCGATCCTTGTTCTCGACGCGGTCGTCATGCATGGTGAGGAAGTGCCCCGGACCGTAGCGCGTCGCTTGGGCGTCGGCGAAGCCGATGTCGTCGGCCCCCGTGACGGCGCGGCCGAACGCGAGGAACTCCTCGCCGTTCAGGAACTCGAAGAAGGCGTCGAGGAGCGGTCGTTCGGCCCTGCGGGCGTGCCAGGCGTCGTAGACCGGGATGTTCTCGTAGAGATACTGGAACCGCCCCTCGCGCGCCGGCTGATGCACATGGGCGACGAACTTCGCCTTTTCCTCCGGCGATTGACGGCTCATGCCGGCGGAGTCGAGGTCCCGGTGCCGGCCGGCGATCAGCGTCACGAGGTTCCAGCGCGGCTCCGCTTCGAGGAAGGATGCAAGCCGCTCGGCGCCTTCCGGTTCGAGAATGTCCGGGATGTGCGCCCGCCCGCGCGCCGCGTAGCGCTTTGCGTGCGCGGCGACGTCGAGCTTGCGGTTGAGGCGGAACGGCGCGTCGGTCATACGCGGCTCTATAGCGCGACTTTCCCGCCGCCCGCGATAGAAATGCTTGTCTGTCGCTCGTCCCGGCTTGCATCGGAATCAGCGTGCGGAAAGGTCCGCGGGCGGCATGATTCGCCTTAAGGGTCCTTGCGCCCCGCCGCGCGTTCCGCAGAAGGAAAGAATAGGTAGGCGAGCATCAGGATATAGGACGCGTAGTCCCAGGCGAGGCCGAGAGCCCAGACGTCGGAGAAGATCTTCGCGTTCTTGATGACCGCGTCACGGGGATTGATGATGGAGAGACCGGGGATGCTTTCGGCGGCGACCACGGCGGCGGTGCGTGGGACGCGCGCTTCGGCCGGCGGCGCGCTCAAGGGGTCCGGCTTGAGCAGCGCCGGCAGGATGTCGAGGCCGCGCTCAGGGTAGATTTCCGCGTAGGATTTCTCCGGAACCGGCGGCTTGGATAGCCGCTGCTTGCGGAGGAGGCTTTTCAGCGCCTCAGTCACGTCCTCCGCATAGCGCTCGATCGCCGCGCGCTGGCCGGCGGAGAGCCGCCCCTCGGCGTCGGCCGCCGGTCGCGGATTGGCCCGGTCGAAGGCGGCGAGCTGAGCATCAAGCAGGCGCTCGATGCGCCGGTCCTGGCGCCAGCGATTGACGACGATGGCGAAGTTCTCGAAGCCGGTCTCGAATTCGCGCGCCCAGGCGTCGTAGTTTTCGAATCCGTCGTCGGCGAGCCGCCGCTTCAGGTTGTCGATGGTCGAGGCGCAGACGTCCGGGTCGTAGGGAGAGACGCCGGAAGGATCCTCGCCCTCGATGATCGCAGCGACGCTCTTGCCGAGCGTCTCGTACCAGTCGGCGACGCCGTCGATGTAATCGGTGACGGCCCCCCGCCCGGCCGAGCCCGACTGGGCTCCGCTGTCGCGCTCCTTGCGCGCCGCCGCCTTGGCGTTGGCGACCGAGAGGCGCAGGTCTTCGAGGAAGAGGAAATCCTTCTGGCGCCAGGCCGTGATCTTGGCGCATTCGCTCTGCAGGCGCGCGATCTCGAAATTGTAGGTGTGGCGCACTGCGTCGACCCCGGCGATGCCGACCACGGTCGTCCAGGTCGAGACGAAGAAGAGAATGATCGCGAGCACCGGGATGACGACGAACAATTTGATGCAGCGCTCCAGGAAAAACGCCATGTCGGAGAGGAGGCCGCGCCCCATGCCGCGGAACCAGTCGCGCTCGCGCACGAGTTCCGCGCCGCCGACCCAGATTGCGACCGCAAGGAAGAAGACGAAGACGCCGAAGGCGGGCGGCAGCAGCGCGTTGCGGAAGAGATCGTCCGACTCCTGACCGACGATGAGCTGGAATCCGATCGCCGAGGACACGGCGCTGAAAAAGCCGGAGGTCGTCGCGACCACGACGAAGAGGCGGTTGAAAAGCGACGAGCCGTCCAGCTTGCGCGAGGTCAAGATCGCGCCCGTCAGCAGCGCCATCAGCAGAAGGACGATCGCGGTTCCGGCAAACCCCGCGCCCGGCCCGCGCATAAGGTCGAGCCCCTCCGCCGAGGCCGGCGCGGCGAATCCGAGTTGGAGCAAGGCCGAGACCGCGGCGGGCGCCGCGCGCGAGCGAAAACGCATGGAAACCCCCGGAACCCTCGCGCGGATGCGCAAGATCCGGGAAATATCAAACCCCTAAGTCGCAATAAAGACGCCCTTGCAACCGGCGGTTTCCATGTCGGGCGGGCGACCCGGCCGCGCTTTTGTTTCCACGGTCACAGTCACCGCCGCGAATTCTCCCTACGCGACTGAGGAAAGAGGGCGTCGCCATGTGGGAATGGCTGCAACAGGTCTGGAAGGCGGCGGTCGACCTGTGCCGCCGCATCGGTCGTCTGGTTCGCGAAGACGTGCCGTGGCGCGCCTTGGCGGCGCTTGCGGGCGTGCTCATTGGGGCGCTCGTGTCGGCGGCCGCGATCTGGTCCCTTGAGGAGTATGAGGCGTCTCAGATCTGCAGCGTGGAGTCCGTAAAAGAAGTTCGTGATTCGCACCCGGAACTGCAATGGAGCCGCGAAATATGCGAAGACCTTCGCAAGGGCGAAGCGGTAGACGGAATCTCCGATGAGCAAGAGAAAAGTTTGCGGGACATGCTGGACCAGGCCGCCAAGGTGCATGGCCGCGACGCGCGGGTGCTCAAAGCAATTGCCGGCGCCGGCGCCATGCTCTGGCTCTATGCGTTCAACGCCGACATTTTCAGGCGGGGGCGGCGGCGAGCGAGAGGACATGGGTCGGGCGGAAACAACCCGAACGGGGCCGCCCAACCCGCCTCTGAGAACGAGAGCGCAACGAAAGAAGAGGGTTCGGCGCCACCTAGCGACGCCTCCGCCGGGTCAGCGAAGCCGTGGGACTTTCATCATGTGCTCAGCCCGAAACTTTGGGCCCTCGTCTGTTACGGCTTCGCCTCGAGCGCGTGCGTGTATTTCACAGCCCATATCGCCGGCTCCGCGGCCGCGAGTATCATCAAGAATACGACCATCCATGGCTACACGTTTAATCCGGTGCGGCACGAAGTGATCCGCGAGCTGCATTTCGCGCAGTTCCCCGCCGATGACGTCGATCCGCGCGGCTATGACCGCCTCGCCTGGCATTTTTTCTTCGAGAAAGGCGCATTCCCGGGCGAAAGCCTGTGCACCGAAGCCACGAAGGACGTGGAATGCCCCATCCCGAGCAAAGAGGCGGGCTTTGATCCCAAGAGCTTCGCATTTGTCGGCCTCGACACAGCCGATATTCGATCGCGCCTCACGTCCATCATCGAATCTCTTGCCGGGTGCGCGGGCGATAAGCCCGTCACGTTGAAACTCGCTGCGCAATCGAGCAGTCTCGACTGGTGCGGATGCACCAATTCAGAGCAGCTGAACACGAAGCTCGCCGAGCTGCGGGCTGCAAAAATCAGAGAGCTGTTCGATGCAGCGATGAAACAGGCCGGAAACATCGCCTATCAAAAGGTGACGCTTGCTCCGGGCTTGATGGATTACCCGTTCGATTTTTCAGACGCCCGCTATTCTGCGACCAACCCGGAAGAACGCTATTCGCCCCACTACCTCGCCCAGACGGCCGCGCTGGTCCTCGAGGAGCCCTCGCAATGCGCGCGGAATCTAAAGGCGCCGGATTCGCCCTTACCCGCCGAATAGCGCGCGCTCGATGAAGCCGCGGCGCGGGCGGCGGCTCTCCTCGATCATGCGCGCGACCGTCGCGTAGCGCTGGGCCGCCTCGACCTCGGAAGCGGCCTCTCGGGACGGTTGGCCTTCGTCCTGAGACTCCGGCGCGATGACGATGTCGTTGATGCGGCGGGTGATCTCGATGGTGCGCAAGAGCTCGACATAGGCGGTCGGGAGCGAATCGACGGCGCCGAGAAAGCGGATGACATAGGTGAACACGGCGAAGACGGCGCCGATCGCCGCGCCCTGCACCGAGACGACATGGTAGAGCGAGTAGAGAAGGACGCCCATCAGCGCCAGCGAATTGGCGCTGAACATGACGACCTGCAGGTCGGCGCGGCGCACCTGATGGCCGGTCAGCGCCTTGAGATGCGCGCGCGCTTCTTCCGGGCTCCTCCCGGCGTAAATGTCGACCTCGCGCTCGAGCTGGTCGTTCAGGGCCGCGTTGACGCGGATGAGCCGCCCGCTGAACAAAACCCCCGTGACGAGGATCGCGCCGAGGCCGCCGAGACAGGCGTAGAACGCGCCCATGGAAAGAAAGGCCAGAAAGCCGAGCGACCCGATGAGATCAAGGAACGAGCGGAGCGTCGCCGGCAGGCGGAACTCGAAGAAGGTGACGACCTCGCGCAGCATGCTCGCCCGCGCCGCAATGCGCGTCAGTTCGACGCCGGCGGCGTTGGAGGCCGCGAGCGTCTCCGCGCCGATGTCGCGATAGATGCGCGTATAGACGCGCACGTCGTAAAGCCGCCTGAGGGCGCCGACGACGAGCGCGAAAACCTGGAGGGCCGCAAGTCCGATGACGCCCATCCACTGGCCTTTGGTCATGCCGTCGATAGCGACGCCGAGGAGGAAGGGCTGCACCAGCCAAAGGCCGGAACTGACGATGATGAGGAGGAAGGTGACGATGATCGAGGCCCAGTAGCGCTGGAAGATGCGCCCATGGGTGATGTTCAGCGCCTTTGGCGCCTTCGGCGTCTTCTCCTTCTTGCGCCCGACCATGAGCCCCCGCTCGATGAACGGCGCACAGATTAGCCGGGAGGCGGCGCGAGGCAAGCCGCCCCGAGCCGCGGACGCCCTCAGGAGCGCGGCTTTTCCGCAACATGGTCGGTTCGTATACGGA
>JACADZ010000002.1 GCA_013389105.1 Parvularculaceae bacterium
CCGGCCGCCCCGCTCCCCGTCATCGTCGAGGCGCAGCTCCTCGAAGCGATCGCGCCGGTTTATCCGCGCCGCTGCGAAGCCGGCGCAGGTGACGTCGAGCGGGTCGAGGTCGCCTTCAACGTCACGACGGCGGGCGTGGTCTCGGGCGAGCGGGTCGCGTCCTCGACCAACGCCTGCTTCAACGACGCCGCGCTCAACGCGGCGCGGCTATGGCGGTTTTCCCCGCGCACGGAGGACGGCGCGCCCCGGGCCGCCTTCGACCTGCGGCGCACGCTCGAATTCAAGCGGCCGTAAAACGGCGTTAACGAAGCGTCACAAGGCGTGAACTGGACGCGAATTCGCGCCAGTCTTGCGCGGCTGATGGCCCTGCGCTTGACAAGGCGACCTGCCGCGTAATCTTGGGGCCGAAGGTCAAAGGTATAGAGCCATGTCGTCCGTACGACCCTGGCGGGACATCGCCCGCCGCAAAAGCCGTCAGATCATGGTCGGCAAGGTGCCGGTCGGCGGCGACGCGCCGATCGCCGTGCAGTCGATGACCAACACGTTGACGTCGGACGCGCAGGCGACCATCCGCCAGGTGAACGAGATCGCTGAAGCGGGCGCCGACATCGTGCGCGTGTCGTGCCCGGACGTTGAATCGACCGCGGCGCTGAAAACGATCGTGAAGAACGCGCCCGTGCCGATCGTCGCCGACATCCATTTCCACTACAAGCGCGGCATCGAGGCGGCCCTCGCGGGCGCGGCGTGCCTTCGGATCAATCCCGGCAATATCGGCTCGGAAGAGCGCGTGCGCGAGGTGATCAAGGCCGCGAAGGACCATGGCTGCTCGATGCGCATCGGCGTCAACGGCGGCTCGCTCGAGAAGGACCTCCTCGAGAAATACGGCGAGCCCTGCCCCGAAGCGATGGTCGAGAGCGCGCTCGATCACGCCAAAATTCTTCAGGACAATGACTTTCACGAGTTCAAGATTTCCGTGAAAGCGTCCGACGTGTTTCTGACCGTCGCCGCCTACCAGGCCCTGGCCGACGCGATCGACTGCCCGCTGCATCTTGGCGTCACCGAGGCCGGCGGCCTGCGCATCGGCTCGGTCAAATCGGCGATCGGGCTCGGCTCGCTGCTCTGGGCCGGCATCGGCGACACCATCCGCGTGTCGCTCTCGGCCGACCCGGTCGAGGAAGTGAAGGTCGGCTTCGACATCCTGAAGTCGCTGGGGCTCCGTCATCGCGGCGTCAACGTCATCTCCTGCCCCTCCTGCGCGCGCCAGGGCTTCAACGTCATCGACACCGTCGAGAAGCTCGAAAAGCGCATCGCCCACATCACGACGCCGATGTCGCTCTCGGTCATCGGCTGCGTCGTCAACGGGCCGGGCGAGGCGCGCGAGACCGACATCGGCTTCACCGGCGGCGGCGCCGGGAAAGACTACGGCCAGGTCTATCTCGACGGCGAGCCCGACCACCGCCTCGACAACGACAAGATCCTCGACCACCTCGTCGAGCTCGTCGAAAAGCGCGCGGCCGAGATCAAGGCGAAGGAAGCGGCGGAGGCTGCGAAAGCGCCCGTGGCCGCGGAATAGTTCGACAAAGGCCTCGCTCGCCGCGGCGGCCGGCGGATTCGGCTCCGCTCATCCGCCTCCTGCGGTTCTTCCACCTCGCGGCGCATTGCTTCTTCGGGGCGGTTTGCGGCATGAAGCGCGGCCATGATCCCGACCGAGAAAATCGACGCGCTCATCGCCCGCTTCGACAAGGTCGAGGCGGCGATGTCGTCCGTGACCCGAGGCGAGGACATCGTGCGCCTCTCCAAGGAGCACGGCGAATTGAAGCCCGTCGCCGACAAGGCGCGCGAGCTCGCCTCCATCCGCCGGCAGATGATCGAATTGAAGGACCTGTCGGAAAGCGGCGACGCAGAGATGGCGGCGATGGCGCGCGAGGAGCTGCAGGAGCTGAAGGCGCGTGCGCCCGCGATCGAGCAGGAACTGCAATTGATGCTGCTGCCCAAGGACAAGGCCGACGGCCGCTCCGTCATCCTCGAGGTCCGGGCCGGCACCGGCGGCGACGAGGCGGCGCTGTTCGCCGGCGATCTCTTCCGCATGTATCAGCGCTATGCGCAACTGCAGGGCTGGAAGGTCGAGGTGCTCTCCGCCTCGGAAGCCGACCTTGGCGGCTTCAAGGAAATCCAGGCGAACATTGCGGGCGAGGGCGTCTTTGCGAAGATGAAGTTCGAGGGCGGCGTCCACCGCGTGCAGCGCGTGCCGGCGACGGAGACGCAAGGGCGCATTCACACCTCGGCGGCGACGGTAGCGGTGCTTCCCGAGCCGGAGGAGGTCGACATCGTCATCAACGACGCCGACCTGCGCGTCGACATCTTTCGGGCCTCGGGGCCCGGCGGACAATCGGTCAACACGACGGACTCCGCCGTACGCATCACCCACCTGCCGACGGGACTCGTCGTGCAGCAGCAGGATGAGAAATCCCAGCACAAGAACCGCGCCAAGGCGCTGAAAATCCTGCGCGCGCGTCTCTACGACATGGAGCGCGAGCGCGCCGAGAAGGAACGCGCGGCGGCGCGCAAGGGCATGGTCGGGTCGGGCGATCGCTCCGAGCGCATCCGCACCTACAACTTCCCGCAGAGCAGGGTCACGGATCACCGGATCAACCTGACGCTCTACAATCTCGACCAGGTGATCCGGGGGGACGCGCTCGGCGAGGTCGTCGACGCGCTGCTCGCGCAGGATCGCGCCGACCGGCTCTCCGCGCTGCAGAACGATGCGGCTTGAGAAGTACCTGCGCAGCGGCGCAGCGCGCCTCGTCGATTCGGACACGGCGCATCTCGACATGCGGCTTTTTGCGAAGGCGGCGCTCGGCCTGTCCGACGCCGAGCTCATTCTCGCGGGCGAGCGCAGCCTCTCCGCCGCGGAGATGGCGCGTCTTGAGGGGATGGTGCGCCGCCGGCTTCGCGGCGAGTCCGCCGCACATATCGTCGGCGAGAAGGAGTTCTACGGCCTTAGCTTCAAGCTCGCATCCGGCATCTTGAGCCCGCGTCCGGACACGGAGCTTCTGGTCGAGGCCGCGCGCCGGCGGTTCGACGCTGCTGCGGGGCTTCGGGTGCTCGATCTCGGCGTCGGCAGCGGCGCCGTGCTGTGCGCGCTGCTCAACGTCTTTCCCCAGGCGACCGGCGTCGGCGTCGACATGCGGTTTGGCGCGGCGGCGCTCGCGCGCGAGAACGCCCGAAGACTCGGCCTGCGTTCGCGCGCGTCGTTCTTTTGCGGCGATTTCGCCGAGGCGGCGGCGGGGCGGTTCGATCTCATCGTGTCGAATCCGCCCTACATCCCCCTTCGCGACCTCGCCGGGCTCGCCCCGGAAGTGCGGCTCTTTGAGGACGAGCTGGCGCTCGCCGGGGGCGTCGACGGACTTGACGCCTATCGCCGAATTCTGCCGGCAGCCGCCCGACTGATTGCGCCGGGCGGGTTGATCGCGCTCGAATTCGGCCATGGGCAGGAGGCGGATCTGGCGCGTCTGGCGGCGAAGTTCTTTAGAGCCGAGACGTTAACAATCGAGAAGGATCTCGCCGGCAGGCCTCGTGCGCTCGTCATCGACGGGTGAGGCAAAAAAACATTTGAATTGGCGGCAAGGAAGGCTATCATGTTTCCGAAGGCGGGCGATCGGCGTATGGATAGCCCTTTGCATAGCCGCCTTTTCCCAAGGATGCCTCGCTGTCGGTCCGGTGCGGAGAACGCGCCAAGGTTCAACCAAAGACCCTCAGCCGGCTCTTGAATGTCGAGACGGAGACGTCGCTATTCGATGGTGGGCCGACGGGCGTGACAGCCGGGAGTCGGCCGTATTGATCCGGACGGGAATGAATGAGGCCGCATGAGACGGCGACGCCGCTCTGACGGGGCAATAATGCGCCGCGACGCGGCGTGCGCAACAGGGGACTGGACTTGAACGGACGACCCAACAACTTCATGAAGCGCAATCGCAACCAGCGCCGTCGCCAAGGCGGCGGAGGCGGCGGCGGCGGGATGAACATCAACCGCGCGCTCGATTCGAACGGGCCCGACGTACGCATCCGCGGCACCGCCAACCAGATTTACGAGAAGTACCAGGCGCTCGCCCGCGATGCGGCCTCGTCCGGCGATCGCGTGAAGGCGGAAAACTACCTTCAGCACGCAGAGCATTACTACCGCCTTATCCGCGCCATGCAGCCGGCCCAGCCGCCGCCGGGCGCCGAGCCCCCGGCCGAGGGCGATTTTGAAGGCGAACAACCCTCGATCGGCGAGTTCGGCGAGCGGCGTCCTTCCTATGGCGACGGCCCTGCCGAGCGGGCCGAGCGGCCGGCCGAGGCGGAATCGGACCAAGCCCCGCGCGACGACGACGGCGAGCCGAGGCCGACGCAGGAGCATCGCTCCGAGCCGCGTTTCGAGCCGCGGGGCGACCACGGCCAGGAGGGCGCGTCGCGCGACGAGCGCGAGCCCAGGGACGCAGGCCGCGACGGGGACGACCGGCGCAACAACCGCCGTCGCCATCGGCCGCGTCGTCCGGATCGGGACGATCGGCGCTTCAGCGGCGGCGAGGAACGCGACGGCGCGCCGGCGGCTGAGCCCACTGACGCGGACGAAGTGCCGGCCTGAGCGGTCAAATCACATTTGCGCGGGCGACAAGACGAGCCGGGCGCGCGCCGGTCGCGTTTGACTCTTGAATTGATTGAGCCATTTACAACTTTTAATGCGGTCCGACTGCGGCCGCCCCATGCGCGCCAAAGCCATCCCGCGTAAATACGCCCCGCGGCCCAAGGCCCGGGACGAAGTCGAAGAGGAACAGGTATGTCTTTCAGTCGCTTTCAGGTTTCCGGCAAGCATCTACCCGTCCTGGCTCTCGGCGTCGGCGCGGCGGGCGTCATCGCCAGCCTCGCCGTCACCGCCGAGGCGCAGGCTCCTCGACTGCTTGCGCCCCAGGTATCGGCGAACGGCCAGCTCTCTTTCGCCGATCTCGTCGAACGCGTCTCGCCCGCAGTGGTCTCGGTGCTGACCGAGCGCGAAGTCCGCGCCAGCCCGCTCAGCGAACAGCTCCCCGAAGAGCTCCGGGAAATGTTCCGTTTCCGCTTCGGCCTTCCGGACGGCGGCGGCGACGACGATTTCAGCGGCGGCCGGCGCCAGAACGCGCAAGGCTCGGGCTTCTTCGTGGATGCGTCGGGGCACATCGTCACCAACAACCATGTGGTTGACGGGGCTGACGAGATCACCGTGCGGCTCAACGGCGGGAAAACGCTGAAGGCGACGCTCGTCGGCTCGGATCCGCTCACGGATCTCGCCGTGCTGAAGGTTGATCCGCCGCAAGGACAGGCATTCGTTCAGTTTGCGGACGACGTGCGCCTTCGGGTCGGGGACTGGGTGGTCGCGGTCGGCAACCCCTATGGACTCTCCGGAACGGTCACCGCCGGCATCGTCTCGGCGATCGGCGGCGAAGGCCGTGACGGCCAGTTCCTCGACTTCATCCAGATCGACGCGCCGATCAACCGCGGCAATTCCGGCGGACCGACTTTCGACCTCAAGGGCCGGGTCGTCGGCGTCAACACGGCCATCTATTCCGAAACCGGCGGGTCGGTCGGCATCGGGTTCGCCATTCCGGCGTCCGTCGCCAAGCAGACCGTGGCGCAGCTGATCAAGAACGGCTCGGTCACGCGCGGCTTCCTCGGCGTTTCGTCGCTGCAGAACGTGACGGAAGATCTCGCCGCGGCGCTCGGCCGCAAGACGACGAACGGCGTGCTTGTCGGCGACGTGGTGCCGGAATCGCCGGCCGCCAAAGCCGGGATCGAGCCCCAGGACATCGTCGTCGCGGTCAACGGCGCCGCGGTCAACGACGTGCGCGAGCTGACGCGCCGCGTCGCAGCCCTGCCGCCGGGGTCGAAGACATCGGTGAAAATCATCCGCAACGGCGCCGAACGCAATTTTCAGGTCACTTTGCAGGAGCGTCCGTCCGACGGCGCGGCGCCGACGACCCGCCAGCCCGCGCCGAACGAGGACTCTCTCTCGTCGGAACTCGGCCTGCGCGTCACCGAGCTGTCGCAGTCGGCGCGGGCGCAATTCCGCGTTCCGGACGGCGTCTCGGGCGTCGTCATCACGGGCGTCAAGCCGGACAGCCCCGCCGAGGACGCCGGACTTCGCGCGGGCATGGTCATATTGCAGGCGGACGGCAAGGCCGTCACGTCGGGGACCGGCCTGCGCCGTCTGGTCGAGGAAGCGAAGAAGGCCGGCAAGGAGGCGATCCTCATTCGCCACCAGTACGGCGACGTCAAACAGTTCTCGGCCCTGCCCCTGAAATAGGGCTCCTGTCCGAAGTGGCGCGGCCTCCTCAGGCGGCCGCGGCCGACCGAGGCGGCGCCGGTTCAGTCACTGTACGGAGCAAGCATGCGCATCTTGGTGATCGAGGACGATGCGGAGGCCGCAGCCTTCATATCGAAGGGCCTGCGCGACGCCGGCCATGTCGTCGATCACGCCGTCGACGGCGAGACCGGCCTCAAGATGGCCGAGGCCGGCGACTACGACGCCTATGTCGTCGACCGCATGCTGCCGAAGCTCGACGGCCTTTCGCTGCTGTCTCGCCGACGCAACGCCGGCGACGCGACGCCGGCGCTGTTTCTCTCCGCGCTCGGCGAGGTCGACGACCGCGTCGCGGGGCTCAAGGCGGGCGGCGACGATTATCTCGTCAAGCCCTACGCCTTCTCCGAGCTCCTCGCGCGGGTCGAGGCGCTGGGGCGGCGGCGCGCGCCGTCCAACGTCACGACGCGCTACGCGGTCGGCGATCTTGAAATCGACGTCATCACGCGGACGGTCCGGCGCGCGGGCAAGAAGATCGACCTCCAGCCGCGCGAGTTCCGTCTTCTCGAATACCTCATGCGTCATGCGGGGCAGGTGGTGACGCGAACCATGCTTCTCGAAAACGTGTGGGAGTATCATTTCGATCCGCAGACCAACGTGATCGACGTGCACATCTCGCGCCTGCGCTCGAAGATCGACAAGGAGTTCGAGCGGCCGCTGCTGAAGACGATCCGCGGCGCGGGCTATACGATCGAGGACGCGGCCTGAGCGGTTCGGCGTCGGGCGGATCGCTCGGCGACCGGCCTTTCGCACCGGCCGTTTCGCGCCCTGGCGATCTCTGTTATCTGCTCGCGGATGCTCCGCCTGCTGCGCACCGCGTCGTTCCGATTCACGCTGATCTACGTGCTCGTCTTCGCGGGCTCGGTCGCGCTGCTCGGCGCGTTCATCTACCAGCAGACCTTCGGTTCGGCCGAACAGGAGGTCGACCGGGTCATCGACGGCGAGTTCCAGGTGCTGGCCGAGGTGTTCGCCAAGGAGGGGCCCGCGGCGCTCAGGCGGGCGACGCAGGACCGGGCGGCCTGGCGCGACGGCGGCATCTACATGCTGATCGGCGCGCCCTCCGGCGTGCCGCTCGCCGGCAATCTCACCGCCCTGCCGCCCGAGGCGCTGACGGCCGACGCCGGCTTCTTCAATTTCACCTTCGAGCGCCCGCGCGCGGATGCGCTCGGCAAGGAAGCCGGCGTTGAAATCCGCCAGGGCCGCGCCAAGATCAGACGTTTTCGAGCGAGCCCCGACGCCGAGAACTTTTTTCTCGTGTTCATCGCGCGCGACGTCTCGGACCGGGAGCGGCTGCGCGAGCGCACGAGTCGCCTCATTCTTCAGCTCGCGTTCGCGACCATCGCGCTCGGCCTCGTCATCGGGCTCGCCTTTTCCCACTCGCTGATGCGCCAGGTCGACGCCGTGAACAAGACCGCGCGCGCCATCTCGACCGGCGATCTCTCCAAGCGCATCGCGCTCACCGGGGCCGGCGACGAGCTCGAGAATCTCGCGATGAATCTCAACGGCATGCTCGACCAGATCGAGCGGCTGATGAACGGCATGAAGGAGGTCAGCGATAACATCGCGCATGACCTGCGCTCGCCGCTGACGCGCATCCGCAACCGCCTGACCGAGGCGCTGAACGCCGATCCCGCCGCCAAGGACGAGGCGGTGCGGGCGACGCTCGCCGAGGCCGAGAGCATGATCGGCACGTTCAATGCTCTTCTGTCGATCGCGCGCATCGAGTCAGGCGAAGGGGCCGGAGCCATGGAGCTGGTCGATATCGTCGCCATCGCGCAGGAAATGGCGGAGCTCTATGAGCCGGCGGCGCAGGAGGCGGGTTTCGCGCTCGTGCTCAAGACCGAAGCCGCGCCGCCGGTGCGCGGCAGCCGGGCCCTCATCAGCCAGGCCCTCGCCAATCTGCTGGACAACGCTTTGAAATACGCAGTCGGCGGGACGACCATCGAGATTTCGGTGCGCAAGAGCCAGAAGGGTTATGTTCGGCTCGCCGTCGCCGACGACGGCCCGGGCGTTCCGCCCGGCGATCGCGAGCACATCTTCCAGCGCTTCGTCCGGCTCGAATCTAGCCGGAGCACCCAGGGGAGCGGACTCGGCCTTAGCCTCGTTGCGGCGATCGCGCGGGCGCACGGCGCCGCGCTCAAGGTCGACGCCGGCGGGCTCGGCGGGTCCCAGCCGGGCCTGTCGATCGCCCTCGTCTTCCCGCCGCGCGCACGCGCCTGATGCAAATAGCCGGCGAGCGGCGCCATAGTGCGGCCATGAGCGAGCCAACTCTCGAGAACCGGGTCGGCGAGATTCCGAGGGTCTTCGACGCCGCCGCCTCGGAACGCCTGTGCGCCGCGCTTGGCCCGCGCCTGACGACGCTCGGGCAGAAAGCGCAGGGCCTCCTCGCCGCGGTCGGCGGCGCGTCACCCTATCTCAGCCGACTGATCGCCAGGTCGCCGGAGGAAACCCTCTTTCTGATGAAGACGGCCCCCGAGGCCGCCATCGCCGACATCGTCGGCCGGGCCCGCGCCGCGGGCGACGCGTCGAGCCCCGAGGAGACGATGGCGGAGCTAAGGCGCGCCAAGCGGCTGGCCGCGCTCCTGACCGCCCTTGCCGAAATCGGCGGCGTCTGGGACAGCCTTGAGGCCGCGGCGGCGCTCTCCGACTTCGCCGACGCCGCCGTCGACTCTAGCCTGCGCGCGGCGCTTAAGAAGCAGGCGGGAAAGGGCTTCCTGCGCGCCGGCGAGCCCGACTGCGAGCGCGCCTCAGGCGTCGCGATCATCGCCATGGGCAAGCTCGGCGCGCGCGAGCTCAATTATTCGAGCGACATCGACCTCATCGTGCTGTTCGACCCGGAAAGCGCCGCTTTCGCCGACGCGGAGGCCGCGCGCGCCGTGAGCGTCGCCGCCGCCAGGGATCTGCTGCGCCTCATGAGCGAGCGGACGCCTGAGGGCTACGTGTTCCGCACCGATCTGCGCCTGCGCCCCGACCCCGGCGTGACGGCGGCCGCGATTTCCGTGCGCGCCGCCGAGGCCTATTATGAGGCGCACGGACAGAACTGGGAGCGAGCCGCCTTCATCAAGGCGCGCGCCGCCGCCGGCGACATCGGGGTCGGCGAGAGGTTCATCGCCAATCTTCGGCCCTATGTCTGGCGGAAATACCTCGACTACGCCGCCATCGAAGACATCCACTCGATCAAGCGTCAGATCCATGCGGCCAAGGGCGGCGGCGCAATCGAGTTCTTCGGCCACGACGTCAAGACCGGCCGCGGGGGCATCCGGGAAATCGAGTTCCTCGCCCAGACGCAGCAGTTGATTCTCGGGGGCAAGGAGCCGAAGCTGCGCGAGCGCAAGACTCTCGACGCGCTCTCGCGACTTGCCGAGATGGGCCGACTCGCCGACGCCGACCATGCGACGCTGCAGGCGAACTACCATTACCTCCGGCGCGTCGAGCATCGCCTGCAGATGATCAACGACGAACAGACGCACAGAATTCCGAGGGAGAGCGAAGAGGTCGCCCGCCTCGCCGCTTTTCTGGGCGAGGAGAGCCCGACGGCGTTCGAATCGCGCCTCTTGGAAACGCTCGTCTCCACGCATCGTCATTTCGCCGAGCTCTTCGAAAAGGAGGAGCGGCTGTCGAGTTCGGCCGGCAGTCTCATCTTCACGGGCGTCGAGAACGACCAGGCGACGCTGGCGACCCTCTCAAGCCTCGGGTTCAAGCGGCCGGCCGACGTCAGCGACGTCATCCGCCGCTGGCACACGGGGTCCTTGCGCGCAACGAGGAGCCCGCGCGCCAGGGAACTGCTGACCAAACTCGGGCCGCGGCTGCTCGAAGAGCTTGGCCGGGCGGGCGATCCGGACGCCGCCTTCATCGCCTTCGACCGGTTTCTCGCCCAGCTGCCGGCGGGCGTGCAGGTCTTCTCGCTGTTCGCCAACAACCCGCACATCTTCGAGGATCTGATCCGGATCATGACGATTGCGCCGGAGCTCGGGCGCCAGCTGGCGAAGCGGGCCCATCTCGTCGAGGCGCTGCTCGAAAACGACTGGCCGAGACCGCCGCCTTCGGCCGAGGCGATGCGGACCGAGCTCGCCCTGAAGCTTCAGTCTGCGGAGGGTTACGAGGCGAAACTCAACGCGGCGCGGCGCTGGGCGTCCGAGCGCCGCTTCGATGTCGCCGCGCAGCTCGTCATCGGCGCGATAGCGCCCGACGCGGCCGCCGCGCATTTCACCGCCATCGCCGATTGCTGCGTCGCCGGCCTTCTGCCGGTCGCGAGAGCGGAAACGGTCAGTCAGCTCGGCGACATCGACGGGGGCCTCGTGGTCATCGGTCTCGGTCGGCTCGGCGCCGGCGCGATGACGGCGGGCTCCGACATCGATCTGATTTTCGTCTATGACGCGCCGGCTGTCGCCCAGTCGACAGGCTTAAAGCCGGTCGAGGCGTCGGTCTGGTATCCAAGATATGTGCGTCGGGCCCTGACGGCTCTGTCGGCCGTTACGGAAGAGGGATCGCTGTTTGAGGTCGACATGCAGCTGCGCCCCTCGGGCGGCGCCGGCCCCGCCGCGGTCAGCCTGTCGGCTTTCGAGAAATACTACGCCGCCGACGCCTGGACCTGGGAGGCGATGGCCCTCCTCAAAGGCCGTATCGTGGCCGGCGATGCGGCGGCGGCGGCCAAGGTTCGGGCGGTCATGGACGCCGTCCTCGCCCGCGATAGGCCGCGGGCCGCGCTCGCCCGCGACGTCGCCGAAATGCGGGCCCGGCTGGCGCAAGCCAAGCCCGCCAAGGGAATTTGGGACGTCAAGCTTGCCTCAGGCGGGCTCGCCGACCTCGATTTCATCGTGGAATTCCTCGCGCTCGCGTCTGGACCGAACCTCCGGGCCACGCCACAACTGACGGCGGCACTCATAAATCTGCTTGATAATCAAAGCATTCTTGCAAAAGATGAGGCTAGGGCGCTCAGGGCCGCCGGCGAATGTTTCGAAACCATCATGCAGCTCAGCCGGGCTGCAACGGGCGAAATTTTCGATCCTCACTCCAGCGGGGAAGCTCTGAAGATGCGGATGGCGACGGCGCTCGGCGCCGCCGACATCAGGGAGGCAGAACGCATGCTGGACGCTCGATTGGACGATGTCCGCCGCCTTTTTGAGAAGATCGTGGTCGCGGCAGCTTGCAGCGCATGAAGCAGAAACCGGAACTCGACCTTCTGATCGTCGGCGCCGAGCCTGCGGGCTTTGCGGCCGCCGCCTGCGCCGCGCGCGCCGGCGCGTCCGTGGCGCTTGCGCGCGGGGGCGAAAAGAAGGGGCGCGCCGGCTCCACCCCCGGCGTTCCGGATTTCGTATGGCGCAAGCTCAATCTTCAGGATGCGGGCCTCGACGCCCAGCCGGTCGCGGCCCGCGTTTCATTGTTCGATGACGGAAAAACCGTCGCGACCTACATGAGCGGCCGCAAGTCGGAGGAGTCGCTAAAGAAGAGCGGCGGCGCCGATTATCATCTTTGGGCGGAGTTTTCAGAGCATCTTGAACGCCTCTGGCGCGAAGGCGAGGAGATCGCCCGCTCATCCGCGTCCGGACGATCGCGCGGAAAAGCGCCGCTCCTGTCCGCGCTCTCCGGCAAGGCCGGTCCTGATGCGGCGCGCCGCCTCACGGCGTCGACCGCCGGACTTCTCGAGGATTATTTTTCCGACGATCGCCTGCGCACGCATCTCGCCAGCGTCGCGCTTTCCCCTTTCGGGCTCGGCGGCGACGAGCCGGGTTCGGCGCTGGCGCTGGCGTCATTGAGCGAGCCCGCGGCTTGGCGCGTGCGGAACGGCGGCAAGGGCAAGGGCCTCGCGGACGTGCTTGAGGAGGCGGCGAGGGCCGCCGGCGTCGAAATCATCGATTCGCGCCTGCGGGAAATCAGCATGGAGCGCCGGAGCCGGGTGGTCTCCTTCGAAAACGGCGACACAGTGCGCGTCCGGCGCATCATGGCTTCGAGCGTCGAGGCCGCCGCCCGCGCCGGCCTCTACATCGCCCCCTCGTTCTCGCCGCTGGCGCGCCGAGAAGGCGCGGTCGCCGACGTCCTCCTCAAATTCCAGAAGGCGCCCCCGGCGCTCGAAGCCGGCAAGAACGCCGTCTACTACGTCGCCGACTCCCTCGACGCCATCGCCGACGCCCGCGATGCGGCGCTCGAGGGTCGGCTGGTCGATCGCATGCCGATCTCCTTCGAGTTCAACCGCGACGAGATCCTCGTTCATGCGCCCTATTGCCCGTCCTGCCTCAAGACCGAAAACGAAGTGCGCGAGTGGTCCGAGCAGGACCGTCAGGCGCTCGGCATGCAGATCGTGCAGCGGCTCGAACCCTATCTCAACGGCGCGACCAAGCAGATCAAGCGCATCGACATCCGCGTGACGCAGGCCGCGCCCGCGCCCGGCGACGCGCCGGAGAAATCCGTCGCGGCCCCGCCGCCCGGACACGACCCGATCGGCGCCGCCGCCAAACTCGCGCTGGAGCTCGTGAGTGGGGAGTGATTGGGCGCAGCGCGCGCCGGGGAAGGGCGGACGCATCGAAGGCGGCGTCGACGCCGTCGTGGTCGGCGCGAGCTTTGACGGCTTCGTCGCGGCGGCGCTGCTCGGCAAGGCGGGCCTTAAGACCGTGCTGCTCGGGGCCGGCGGGGCGGCGCTCCAGGAAGAGCCGCGCGAGTTCTGGGGCGGCTATTTCAGCGCCGACGGCGATCATCTCGTCACGCATCTCGATCCGCAGCTGATCGCCAGCCTCGATCTTTATCGCCATGGCCTCGAATACGCCGCGCGTCGGCTCGATAGCGTCTATTTCTTCGCCGACGGCGGCGCGCTCCTGCTGAACGGCGATCTCTACCGCTCGCGCGAGTCCGTGGTCGCCATGGCCGAGCACGACGGCGAGCGCTTCGCCGACTTTCTTGAAACCGCCCTCGATGCGGCGCGGGCGCTGCGGCCGTTCTTCGACGGCGGCGATCTCCCGGCGCTCGTTCCGCCTCTTTCGGTCGAGGTCGAACGCTTTCTGTCGGCCTCGCTCACCGACATTCTCGACGGGGCCTTCGACGACCCGCATTTGCGCGCGCTGCTTACGGCGGACGCGCTCCTCGCAACGCGCGACCGCCCGGGCGACGCCTTCAGCTTTGCAGCGCTCTTGAAGCGCTGGTCGGGCGAGGTCGCCGGATTGCAGGGC
>JACADZ010000091.1 GCA_013389105.1 Parvularculaceae bacterium
CCTCCGCCGTAAGATCCGGCATCAGCTGACGGAAATCGCGCAATCTTATCGGCGGCTTCTGTCCCGCGGCGTCATAGAGCCGCATGAGCCAAAAACCGTCCCAGTCCGGGGCGTCCGAATAGACGGCGCACGGGCCGAGCGCGGCGCCGATCCGGTCGCAGGCCGCGGCGGCGCTGACCCCGAGGTCGCTCAGCATGAGCGCCGAAATGCCGTGCAGGCGCTCCGCCTCGGGGTCCCAGAACTCCATCGACCAGTCGGGAGCGGGGCTGACAAGAAAGGATTCGCCGGCCCCGTCCTCGAAAGCCCAGCCGACTTCGATCGGCCATGACCGCGCGCCGAGCCCCGAGGCTTCAAAGTCGATGAAGGCGAGCCGTTCGCCGCCCTGGCGCGCCCCGGTCCGCAACGACGCCCCTAGGCTCGGCGCCGGTAGACGCCGGTCGCGGGATCGCGCTCGAAATCAAGCACCTCGCCCGATTCCGACGCGGCGCCGCGCAACTCGTCGATCGCCGCCCGAAATTCGTTCGCCTTGCGGCGCGCGAACCGGACCAGCGTGACGGCGGCGCCGGCGACCAGGAGCCCGGCGACGATGCCCGCGGTGGTGTTCATGGAAAACCGCTCCTCGCCCGCCCAATCGACGGACAGCGGGAACGCCGACGCCGGAGGACGGACTGCGCTAGCATAATGGCCGTTCGTCAAAGCGCAATGACGACGGCGTCTGCGCCGCGCCAGCCGGCGCGCCCAGCGGTCCTTTCATCGCAACTTCGGGAAGCGACGGCGCCGCGCCGACGCCGCGCCGCCTGCGCCTCAGGCGGAGATCATCGCGACGGAACGTGTCGAATAGGCCGCAAGGGCGCGCCTTGACCCGTTTGACCCTGCGGCCCAATCTCGCGATGAGACTCGGCCGCCCTTCGTGAGCACAAACTTGGATCTCGCCGTTTCACCGCTGGTTCGAGAGGACGAGGGCGCGCGAAGCTTCGCCGCCGCGGTCGTTCATCTGCGCGGCCTTTGCGCCGAAGACCTTGCCGCGGTCAATCGGACCATCCTCACGGCGATGCGCTCGCAAACGCCGATGATCAGCGACATCGCCGGCCACCTTATCAACGCCGGCGGCAAGCGGCTTCGCCCGCTCCTGACGCTCGCGTCGGCGCGGCTCTTCGACTATCGCGGCGACGATCATGTCCGGCTCGCCGCCGCCGTCGAACTGATCCACGGCGCAACGCTTCTCCACGACGACGTCGTCGACGATTCGCGACTCCGGCGAGGCGAGGCGACCGCCAACGTCCTCTGGGGCAACAAGGAAAGCGTCCTTGTCGGCGACTATTTGTTCTCCCAGGCCTTCGAACTGATGGTCTCGGCGGGCGACCTCAAAGTCTTGCAGATTCTTTCGCGCGCCGCCGGAGTCATCGCCGAGGGCGAAGTTCTCCAGCTGGCGACGCAGAAAAATCTCGAAGCGACGTTCGACATGTATCTCGCCGTCGTCGAATCGAAGACGGCGGCGCTTTTCGCAGCGGCGTCGCAGGCGGGCGCGGTCATCGCCGGCGCGGACGCCAAGGCCGAAGACGCGCTTCGGAGCTTCGGGCGCAATCTCGGCGTCGCCTACCAGCTCGTCGACGACGCGCTCGACTATGCGGGCGGCGAAAAGGCGCTCGGCAAGAGCGTCGGCGACGATTTCCGGGAAGGCAAGATGACGTTGCCGGTCGTTTACGCGTTCGACCGCGCGGGTCCCTCGGATCGGGATTTCTGGCGGCGCACGATCGCTGAGGGGCGTCAGGGCGCCGACGACTTTGATCGCGCGCGCCGGCTCATCGTCGCGACGCGCGCACTCGACGACACGTTCGCCTGCGCGCGGCGATACGCCTTGCGCGCGCTTGATGATCTCGCCCGGGCGCCGCTGAACCCGTACGCGGCGGCGCTCGCCGAAGTCGCTGCGCAGTCGACCGAACGGGTTTCCTGAAGCCTTATTCCGCGGCCGCCGGCAGCGGACGGATGCGCTCGACGGGCGGCTCGCTGACGCGCCTACGCGGCTCGGCGAAAAGCCCGAGGTCGGCGGCGCGGCGATAGATCGCGAGGGCGAGCGGCAGGTAAAGCCCGATGAGCAGCGCGACGGCGGCGAACTGCAGGCGCGGATCCATGGCGTTGGCGACTATGGCGACCGTCGTCGATATCACCGTCAAGGTCAGATAGAGCGTCGTCACCTGCTCATGCGTGCGGCCCATGCGGACGAGGAGCTGATAAAGATGCTCCTTGTGAGCCTCGAAGATGTTCCGCTTGCGCCGTATTCGGTGCGCCAGCGTGAAGGTCGCGTCGAAGAGGAAGGGCAAGAACGCGACCGGCGTGAAAAGCGGCGTCACCGGCCCGCCGGAGCCGCTCGCCGTAAGCGCGGCGAACGCCGCGATCAGAAACCCGACCGACTGGCTGCCGCCGTCGCCCATGAAGAGCCGGCCGCCCGGAAAATTCAGCGGCAAATAGCCGAACAGCGCGCAAGCGAGAAACGCCGCCGGCGCCCCCCACCCCGCGGCGCCCCCCCCCCCCCCCGCGCCCGC
>JACADZ010000162.1 GCA_013389105.1 Parvularculaceae bacterium
CAACGAAAACGACACGGTCGTTACCGACGAGATCAAGTTCGGAGACAACGACACTCTGGGGGCCCTGGTTGCCAACCTGGTCGAAGCAGAGGTGCTCGTCATTCTCACTGACCAGAAGGGTCTTTATTCCGCAGACCCTCGGGCTGTGCCCGATGCTGTGCTGATTTCGGAAGCTGAAGCAGAAGACCGCGCCCTAGAGTCGATCGCGGGTGGAGCAGGCTCGGCAATCAGCAAAGGTGGGATGATCACCAAAGTCAAGGCGGCACAACGTGCCGCCCGTAGCGGAGCTCACACGTTGATTGTCGGTGGCAGGGAATCCGGGGCTCTCATACGTGTCGCTAACGGCGAAGCAATCGGAACGTTCCTAAAGGCCAGCACCACCCCCCTGGCTGCCCGCAAGCAGTGGTTGGCCGATCACCTGCGCTTGGCGGGCGCGGTCATCATTGACGATGGGGCGGTTGGCGCCCTACGCAATGGTAAAAGTCTCCTCCCGATCGGGGTACGCACGGTCGAAGGAGAGTTCGGGCGCGGCGCAGTCGTTGCTTGCCTCGACACCGCACGGACAGAGATTGCTCGCGGCCTTGTCAATTATGGCAGCATGGAGCTGGCCAAGATTGCAGGGCATGCCAGTCAGGAAATAGAAAGCCTGCTCGGCTACATGGATGAATCAGAATTGATTCATCGGGATAATCTCGTACTTATATAGGCATGCCCGCCAGCAAAAAAGCCCGACCTATGGGGAGGTCGGGCTTTTGGGGTGGGGGTAGTCTGGTGCTGACCTACTTTCGCGGGCGGGGAGCCTACTATCATTGGCGCGGTCCTGTTTCACGGTCCTGTTCGGGATGGGAAGGGGTGGGGCCAAGACGCTATGGGCACCAGACTGAAACGGGTTTCGGGGTTCGGGATACAGGGTATGGTTGTTTTCCTGGTATCTGAACGCCGTGGAAGAAGTGAATTGGGGGGTGATTGTTGCGTGCTGTTGCACCTTGATGTTTTAGTTCAAGGTTATAGGGTCAAGCCGCACGGGCAATTAGTATCGGTTAGCTTAACGCATTGCTGCGCTTCCACACCCGACCTATCAACGCGGTGGTCTTCCGCGACCCTTCAGGGG
>JACADZ010000008.1 GCA_013389105.1 Parvularculaceae bacterium
CCGCGACGGCGCGCCGGCGGGCGTCGATTTCCGCGGCCTCGGCGCTCCTCGCGTCGAAGGCGCGTTCGATCTCGGCGCAGGCGGCGGCGGCCGCCGACATGGCGAGGGCGGCCTCCGAGAGACGCGCGCTTTCCGAGGCCTCGCGGTCGCGCAGGCCCTCCTCCTCGCGCGACAGCGTCGCCGCCGCTTCTTCCGCGTCCTTAAGGAGGTCGCGCTCGCGCGCGCCGTCGCTCTTTAGGCGGACGATCTCGCCGGCGAGGCGATCGAGTTCGGCGGCGGCGCGGCGCGCCTCCTCATCAAGGTTCTCGCGCGCGACATTGAGGCGGTGCAGCCCCGCGGCGGCTTCCGCTTCGCTGCGGCGCAAGGGGTCGAGCGCCTCATGCCGCGCGGTCTGCGCGATCGACGCGGCGGCGGCGGCGCGCGCTGTTTCCTCGATGAGGCCCGCGACTTCCGAGAGCCCGGCCTGCGCGGCCTCGCACGCGTCGACCGCCTCCTTCCAGCGGAGATAGGCGGCCATGGCTTCGGCGCGGCGGATGTCGCCGGAAATGTTGCGATAGCGCGTCGCCTGGCGGGCCTGACGCGCGAGCGCGGCGCGCTGGGTCTCGAGTTCGCCCATCACGTCGTCGAGCCGCTCCAGATTCTGCTCGGCGGCTCTAAGGCGCAGTTCCGCCTCGTGCCGGCGCGAATGAAGACCGGTGATGCCGGCGGCTTCCTCAAGCAGGCGGCGACGGTTCTGCGGCTTGGCGTTGATGAGTTCGGCGACCTGGCCTTGCCGGACGAGCGCCGGCGAATTGGCGCCGGTCGCGGCATCGGCGAACAGGAGCTGCACGTCCTTGGCGCGCACCTCCTTGGCGTTGATTCGGTAGATCGACTGGGTGCCGTCGTCCTTCAGGATGATGCGACGGGAGATCTCGATCGTCTCGCTGTCGTTATATTCAGCGGGCGCGCTGCGGTCGGCGTTGTCGAGCGTCAGGACGACTTCCGCCCAGTTGCGCGAGGGGCGCATCGACGTGCCGGCGAAGACGACGTCGGCCATGTCCTCGCCGCGCAGCGCCTTGGCCGAGGTCGCCCCCATCACCCAGCGCAGCGCTTCGAGGAGATTGGATTTGCCGCAGCCGTTCGGGCCCACAATGCCGGTGAGGCCATCGCGAATCTCGAGATCGGTCGCCTCGACGAAGGATTTGAACCCGAGCAGGCGGAGATTGCTGAACTTCAAGACAAAACCCCAGGCGGCGCGACAAAATATCGGGCAAGAGCGGCCCGATCCTCACTCGCCGCCGATTCTCTCGCGCGGGAAAGCGCGGCTTTTCCCCTTCAGCCCCCGGACTTCGTCAGCGCCGCGTCGATGGCTTTGGAGATGTCTTCCTTCGAGTAGGAGGCGGTTTTCTCTCCGTTGACGAAGAAGGCCGGCGTGCCGGTGACGTTCATCTTGTCGGTCGCTTCCTTGAACTGGGCCTGCAGCATGTCGAAGATATCCTGGCGCTTGAGGCAGGCGTCAAACGCGGCCTTGTCCATGCCCGCCTGCGCGGAGAGCTTTTCAAGCTCGGTCTTCCAGTTCTGGCTGATCCAGGTTTCCTGGGTGCGGAACAGATTGCCCATCACCGCGAAATAGGCGTCCCTGCCGCCTTTTTCGGCGGCGCAGCGGGCGACGATGGCCCCGACCATGGAAAGCTCCTGCGGCGGCGTCCAGAATTCGCGGAACACCAGCTTGGCCTTGCCGGTGTCGATATAGGCCTTCTTGATTTCGGGGAGGATTTCGGCGTCGACGACGGCGCAGTGCGGGCAGGTGGCTGAGGCGTATTCGATGATGGTCACCGGCGCGTTCGGGTCGCCGATCACCATATCGCTCGCTTTGATCCCGCTCTCTTTCTCATGGGCGGGCTTGGCCGCCGCCGCCGGCGCCTTGCTGTCCGAGTTGGAGGCCGCCTCGCCGCAGCCGGCGAGAACCAGGGCGAACGCGGCCATCGCCGCGCGATGTAGGGTCAGCATGAAAACCTCGTCTAGCGCTCAACGGCGCTTGTAGCGGGCCGGCCGGACCGGCGTCTAGGCGGACCGTGGGGGCAGGCGGGGTCAGGATTCGCCTGATCTTTGGCGGACAGAGGCCTTGAACCGCGCCAGCGCGCCCTCGAGATGACCGTCCGAAACAGCGGGGTTCGCCGACTGACGCACCGAGATGTGACCGATGACCCCGGGGCCCAGATGGTCGTTGAGCCGGCGGCGGATCGCTTCGGCCTCGAACTGGACCCGTGCGGCTGCGGCCCCGTTCGGCGCGATCAGCTCGAGCGTTTTCCCCGCCCGCCCGCCGGAGAGGCGCCCCGGGCGGCACAGACCCGCGATTTCCGCCCCGACCAGGGCCGGCCAGGCCTCGATAAGGTTCGGATCGACAAAACGCGTCCGGCGCGCCAGATCGGCGAAGACGCCGGCGGCGTAGCGCCTCAGATGGGGCGGCGCGGCCCGGGCCGGCCTCGTCACGAAAGTCATGGGGCGCTCCTAGCAAATTTCCGGCGCGACAGCACGGCATGGTGAAAAATCCCCCAAACCGGCCGGGCCCGCCATGCGACAAGCCCGTCATGGCGCGTGAGAAACTGCAAACGGCCGCCGCCCGACTGCTGCGCTGGTACGGGGAGAACGCCCGCGACTTCCCGTGGCGGGTCGGTCCCCGCGCGCGCGCGGCGGGCGAACGTCCAGATCCGTTTCATGTCCTGCTCTCGGAGGTGATGCTCCAGCAGACGACCGTGGCGACGGTCGCGCCGCGCTATGTCCGCTTCGTCGCGCGCTGGCCGCACGCGGCGGCGCTTGCCGCGACCCCGCCCGAGGAGCTGCTCGCCGAGTGGGCGGGGCTCGGCTACTACGCCCGCGCCCGCAATCTGCACGCCTGCGCCGTTGCGATCGTCGAGCGTCATGCCGGCGTCGTTCCGGACACGGAGGATCAATTGCGCGCCCTCCCGGGGATCGGCCCCTACACCGCCGCAGCGATCGCCGCCATCGCCTATGACCGGCGCGCGCTGGCGATCGACGGCAATGTCGAGCGCGTAGCGGCGCGCTACTTCGCGATCGACGCGCCGCTTCCGGCGGCGAAGCCGCTCATCAGCGCGCGGCTCGACGAAATCTGGCCCGAGCGCCGCGCCGGCGAATTCGCCGAGGAGCTGATGGATCTCGGGGCCGGCGTCTGCACCCCAAGGCGGCCGGACTGCCCGAGATGCCCGTTGCGCGACGATTGCGCCGGCGCGGCTTCAGGCGATCCGGCGGCGTTGCCGCGGCGCGCGCCGAAGCGGGAGCGGCCGCTGCGCCGGGGCGCCGCGCTCGCGCTCTTCGATGAAAGGGGCCGCGTGCTTCTCGAACGCCGTCCCTCGAGGGGTCTGCTCGGCGGCATGCTTGCCCTCCCGGGCACGGTCTGGGAACCCGGCGAGCCCGACGTCGACGGCTGGGCGGCGATCGCGGCGCCTGTCGGGCGCGTCAGCCACGTCTTTACCCATTTCCGCCTCGATCTCGACGTCCATCTCGGCGCGGCGGCGCCGACGCCCGGCGAGGAATGGGCCGACCCGCTGACCGTCCGCCTGCCGACGGTCATGCGCAAGGCGCTCGACCTCGCGCTCGCTGCGCGCGACGGCGGTCGCCGGAGCGCATTTCCGAAAATGCGGGTCAGGAAACGGTCTTGATCCCTCGGGCGACGTGCCGCGCTAGCCGATCGCCTCGACCAGCGCGGCCGGCGTCGCCGCGATCTCGCGCGGGCGC
>JACADZ010000184.1 GCA_013389105.1 Parvularculaceae bacterium
AACCTGCGACCCCCTCGTCCCGAACGAGGTGCGCTACCAGACTGCGCTACACTCCGATTTAGATGCGGGCCGGAGTTATAGCCTCGACCCTCTGCCATACGCAAGCGCCGGCGAAGATCGCGGCCACGCCGCCATTGACCCCGCGCGCGGCGCCTGCCAAAGGCTGGCGCGCCCGTGCGAGTCACTGAAATGCAACAACTTCCCCGCTTCGACTACGTTTCCATTCCACTGGGGCAACGATGCCCGTGACCGCCGCAACCCGCCTCATGTACCCCGATCCGGAGGCGATCCGCACGGCGGCGGCATGCCTCGCCGCCGGCGGTCTCGTCGCCTTCCCGACCGAAACGGTCTACGGGCTCGGCGCCGACGCGACCAATGCGGCGGCCGTCGCGCGCCTCTATGCCGCCAAAGGGCGGCCGTCGTTCAATCCGCTGATCGCTCATGTCGAGGACCTTGCGGCAGCCCGCCGGCTCGCACAGTTCGATGCGGCGGCGGAACGGCTCGCCCAGGTCTTCTGGCCGGGGCCGCTGACGCTGGTGCTGCAAAAAGCGCCGGGATGCGCCGTCGCCGAGCTCGCCACCGCCGGGCTCGACACGATCGCGCTGCGCGCGCCGGACCACCCGGTCGCGCATGCGCTGCTCGCCGCCTTCGGCAAGCCGGTTGTCGCCCCGTCGGCGAACCGCTCCGGCCACGTCTCGCCGACGACGGCGGCGCACGTGCTCGCCGATCTCGGCGGCCTGATCGATCTCGTGCTCGATGCTGGCCCGACGCGGGTCGGCATCGAATCGACCATCGTCGCCTGTCTCGGCGAAACGACGCTGTTGCGCCCCGGCGGCGTGCCACGCGAAGACATCGAGCGCGTGCTCAAACGGCCGTTAGACGAGGCCGCGCCCCCGCCCGCATCCGAAGGCGAAGAGCCGCTCGCCCCCGGCATGCTCGCCTCGCATTATGCACCGCGCGCGACGTTGCGGCGCGATGCAACCGACGTGGCCGCCGGCGAAGCCTTGCTCGCCTTCGGGCCGCGGTTGCCGCGGGGCGCGGACCGCGCCTCAGCGGTGCTGAATCTGTCGCCGCGGGGCGATCTCATCGAGGCGGCGGCAAACCTTTTCTCGCATCTGCGCGCACTTGATGCGTCGGGTGCGGCAACCATCGCCGTGATGCCCGTGCCGCAATACGGGCTCGGCGCCGCGATCAACGACCGTCTGGCGCGGGCTGCCGCCCCCCGTCGCGCTCGACCGTGAAC
>JACADZ010000080.1 GCA_013389105.1 Parvularculaceae bacterium
CGGCCGACGCCGCCGCGAGCGCGAGCCCGGCGACAGCCGCCGGCGCGTCAAGGCCGGCGCCGCGGGCAGCCGCGAGTGCGGCCCACCATAGCGCCGCCCAGACCGCAATCGTCACCGTCAAAATCGCTGCGAGGCGGGCGCGTGTGAGTCCCCCGACGATCTCCGAGATATTCGCAAGGATCGCCGCGAGGCGGCCGTCAAGGCGGCCGGCGGCGAGGGGCGCGAGCTTCTGCAACAGGAACGGCGCCGTCAGCGCGGCCGCCGCGACCGGGGCCAGAATGACCGGCGCGCCGCCGGCGAGGATGCCGGCGACCGCCACGACAGCGAGGAGCGCGGCAAGATCGAGGAGCCGGAAGATGACGAGCAGCCCCGCTCCGGCGAGAAAGCTTGAGCCCGTAAGTCGCCGCACCACGACGGGCAGCACGAGTTCGCCGAGCTTGCCGGGGATGACCGCCGCCGCGCTTGCGTGCAGGGCGGCGGCGTTAAACGTCTCCAGCGGCGAGGCTCCCGGAATGGCGAGCTGCAGGCGAAGATATCTCAGCGCCGAAACAGCGACCATGAGGCCGAAGACGCCGGCGACCGCGAACGCCGGTGCGCGCCCGAGCGCGTCGAAGGCGTCCTCCACGGCGCCGGTTCGGGCGGCTGCTGCAACGCACAGCAAGGTGACGATCGCCGCGCCGAGCGCGCCGAGGATCAACTGGCGGCGCGGCTGCGTCATCTTGGACGCGCGATGACGAACGTAAACGGAAAGACGATCCAGGCCCGCTCGACGGCCGCGTCCGCCGAGACGAAGCTCTGAAAGCTCTCAAAGCTCCAGCGATTGACGTGCTCAGGATGATTGCCGAGCCGCGCCAGGTCGCGTCCGCGGGCGAAATTGATGAGTTGGAACCAGGGCTCGAGCGGAACGGTCAGTAGCAGCTTTCCTCTGCAAAGCGCGACAAGGCGCTGGAGGTAGGGTCGCGGCTCGACGAGGTGTTCGAGCACCTGGCTCGCGAGCACGAGATCGAAGCGCCTGCCGTCTGCAGGCCAGGCGAAAATGTCGGCTTCTGCGAAAGCGAGATTGGGGAGGCGCGCCTTGGCGTCGAGAATCGCCTCGCCGCGAAGGTCGACGCCGACATAGCCGGAGAGATCGACGCCGCGCTCGGCGAGTTTCTCGGCGAGAAAGGCCTCGCCGCAGCCGAAATCGAGAAGCGATTTCGGCGCCATCTCGCGGATCGCGGCTGCGGCTTCATCATGAAAGCGTCCGAGCGCTAGGCGCTGGAGCGGGTTCTTGTCGGCGTATTTGCGCCGATGGCGCTCGCCGGTGTCGTGACGGATGGTTGTTGTTGCGGCGTCGGCCATGGAGCGGCTTCCTTCAGTGCGGCGCCGGCCGCCTTGAGGCGCCGGATTTCGCGGTCTAGTTCTTCAAGCGACTCAAGATTCCGTGTACGGCGCACCAACCATTGCGGCCGCGCGCCGGCAGAATGCCTCTGGATGAACTCGGCGAGCAGGCCGACCGTGAAGAACTGCAGCGACGAGATCGACAATAGGATGCCGAGGAACAGAAGCGGCCGGTTGCCGATCGGGCCGGCGCCGAGGAACCACAGCGCGGTCAGGTAAAGCAGAATAGCTATCCCTGCAGCCCCCATCGCCGCGCCGACCCCGCCGAACACGTGCAGCGGCCGCGTCTGGAAGCGGGTGTTGAGAATGACGGTCAGAAGATCCAGCGCGCCCTTGAACAGCCGACCGGCGCCGTATTTCGACCTCCCGAACTCGCGCGCGCGATGGTTGACGACGACCTCGCCCACCTTAAAGCCGCGCCAGTGCAAAAGCACGGGGATGAAGCGGTGCAGCTCGCCGTAGAGGTGCAGATCCCGCACAGCCTCGGCCTGATACGCCTTGAACCCGCAGTTGAAATCGTTGAGCGCGACCCCGCCGAGACGGCTTACGACCGCATTGAACAGTTTCGAGGGCGCACGTTTGTCGAGCGGATCGAGCCGCTTCTTCTTCCAGCCCGACACGACGTCGAAGCCGGCGTCGATTTTTTCGAGAAACTTCGGAATTTCCGCCGGGTCGTCCTGAAGGTCGGCGTCCATGGTGAAGACCACATCGCCGGTCGCGGCGCGAAAACCGGCGTCCAGCGCCGCGGCCTTGCCGAAATTCCGGCGGAATTCGATGACCCGCACATTGGGGTGGCGCTCGGCGAGACGGTCGAGGGTTTCTCGCGTCGCGTCGGTCGAGCCGTCATTGACGAATATGACGTCGTATCGCGCCTTGAGGTCCGACATGACGGCCGAAATCTGCGCGAGCAGCGCCTCGAGGCTCTCGGCCTCGTTGAACGCCGGCACGACCACCGTGATCGACCGACGGCCGTCCGTTCCGCTTCCGTTCGCCTGCAACGCCCGCTCCCTCTGCTGCGCCGAAAGTCGGGGCGAACGGTAAAGAAAGGGTGTCGCCGGCGCGTCGCTGCTTTCGTGCTATCCTGTCGGTCGGGGAGAAGCGTTGGAGGGGGAGTTGGTGAAGCGGCTTGCGTGGGTCCTGATTCTCGCCGCATTCCATGTCGCCGGCGCGGCGGCGAGCGACGAGCCGGCGGCGGCGCCGGGGACGCTCGAGGAGCTTGACAGGCGGATCGGCGAGGCGGCGGCCGCATCGAATGCGCCGGGGCTTCAAGTGGCCATCGTCGACGCCGGCGGCGCGTCCTGGACGAGGGCCTACGGCCATATCGACCGCGAGAAAACGCGACCGGTCAGCGACGATTCGGTCTTTCGCGCCGGGTCCATCTCCAAGTCCTTCACCGGCGTCCTCGCCATGATGCTCGTCGAGGACGGCGTGCTCGACCTCGACGAAACGCTGCGCACGGCCGCTCCCGAAGTCGCCTTCCAGAACCAGTGGGAGGAGACCGACCCGGTGCGCCTCGTCGATCTCTCCGAACATACGACTGGCTGGGACGATGTTCAGTTCTCGGAATATCGCGACTTCGGTCCCGACGCCGAACTCCTCGACGGCATATCGTTCAACCCGAAATCGCGCACTTCGAGGTGGAAGCCCGGAACCTACGCCTCCTACAACAACGCCGGTCCGGCGATCCTCGGTTATGTGATGGAGAAGAAGACGGGGCGGCGGTTTGACGATCTCATGGCCGACCGTATTTTCGAACCGCTAGGTATGAAGAACTGCAGCTTCCTTTTGACTGATGGCGTCAAGGCGAAGCTGTCGAACAGCTATTCCGGCGACGGCTCTCCCGAGCCTTACGTCCATATCGGCATGAGGCCGTCCGGCTCGCTCAACTGCCCGGCTGCGGAACTCGCCAAGTTTGTCGCGCTCCTGATCCGCCGCGGCGAGTGGAACGGCGTTCAGCTCGTTTCTCCCGAGGGCGTTGCACGCATCGAGACCCCGACGCGTTCTCTCGCCGCGCGAAACGGCCTTTCGCTCGGCTACGGCCTTGGCGTTCATGGAGCGCCGACGCGGTCCGGCGGCGTCTTCTACGGCCACAACGGCGGCATCGACGGATTTCTGGCGGAGTACGGCTATCTGCGCGACGCGGGCCTCGGATTCGTGTTCATGATGAACTCGCCGGACAGCGAACTTTATGAGCAGGTGAGCGCGCTCGTCATCGGCTACCTGCGGACGCAACGCCCCATACCGCCGGCGGCCTCTCCCGTCGAGGGGATCGACCTCGGCGTCTATGAGGGCTTCTATCGGCAGATGACGCCTCGCTCGGAGTTCACGCGCGTCCTGACCGACGCATTCGACATTGTCCGCGTCGAGGAGAGGGACGGCGTTCTGGTTGTCGGACCGGCCTTCGGGTCCGGCGGCGCGCCGCTGGCCGCATTTGGCGGGGGGCTCTTCGCGAGGGAGGGCGCCGCCGAACCGGATCGCATTTTTATTGCGACCGGCGACCGCATGGAGATGATCCGTGGTCTGCAGGACGCCTATCTCCGCGTCGGCGCCGTCAGCGCCTTCGCGCCGCTCTCATTACTCGCAGCGACCGCTTTCAGCGGAGCTCTCGCTTTTTTCACGACTCTGGTCTGGTGTCTTTTAAGGCCATTCGGCCTTTTTATGAATTCGAACCGATGGCGAGCCTGGCTGTGGCCTTATCTCGGTTTCATCGCGCTGATAGCCATCGTCGCCGCCTTCGGTCTTGGCGCCTCGGGCGGATTTAGTCGCTTCATTGCAAATATGGGCGGTCCCAGCGCCTACACGCTGACGATTGCAGCCGCGACGCTGGCGCTTCCCGTTTTCGCGGCTCTCGGCTTGCTTGCGGCGCTCGCGGCGCCGCGGGTCGCTTTTGGCGCGAGACTCCTTGCCGGCGTCGCGTCGCTCACTCTGGCCGCGCTATCGCTCTATCTGTGGAATTATGGTTGGATTGGGATGACGCTTTGGTCCTATCCGCCGCAGGTCCCGGGGCAATAAGGGGGAATTCATGAGATCACTTTTGGCGGCGATGCTGGCGGCAGCGACGCCCATTGCCGCCGCGCCCCCGGACGCCGATCATCTCGGCGTCTGGCGCATCACGCACGGCGTCGTCGCGCCGTGGACGGTCGACGCGGCGATCGATGAAACTATGGTCGGGAAGCGGGTTGTCTTTGGCGAAAAGACCGTCGTCGCGCCGAAGCCGCTCGCTTGCCGGAATGCGAAATACGAGGCGACGGCCATGCCGCCCGACGGACTTTTTCAGGGCGGCCTGCCCACGCCGCCGAACGCCGCGGCGCGCGCGCTCGGATTCGCGGAAGGCGAAGTGGCGGGCGTCAGCCTCACCTGCGACTCGGGCATCTGGGAGTTTCACGACGCCGACGTCGACACCACGCTCTTCGCGCTCGACAACGTAATCTGGACGATGAGCCGCGCCTATGGCGCGACGGCGCGCCCCGGTTCGCCCGAGAGCGTCGTTCAAGGCCTCCTCGAGTTTCATTTCAACCACGACTATGGCTTCCTGAAAGCGGCTGCGGACGCGCGCAAGAAGTGGATGTCCGCCGCGCTCGCGCGCAAGGTCGACGATTACTTTAAGCGCGAGTTCGGGCCCGATCTCGTCCCGCCGATCAACGGCGATCCGTTTACGGACAGCCAGGAGTTTCCGACGCGCTTCGCCGTTCGAAAGGGCGCGACCGCTCCAGGCGCCGCGCTGGTTCCGGTCGATTTTGCCGACGGTTACGTCACCAAGCGCGTTGTCTACCGCCTCGCCTACGGCGCCAAAGGCTGGCGGGTCGATGATCTCATTTATTCGGACGGGTCGACGTTGACCGAGGCCTTCCTCATGCCGGTGGAATAACCCAATGGGCGATACGCCGCAGCAGCGCTCCCTTGACGCGCTCGCCCGCTGGTTCGCCGGCGCGCAGAGCGGCGACGTCCGCGCACGCGGGGCGAGCCCGGACAAATGGGCATTTGCGCTGTTCATTTTCTTCGGGGCGGCCCAGCTCATTTCCGCGGCGATCATGTTCTTTGCCTATAATTGGCGCGAACTCTCCGATCTGACGAAAATCGCGTTGCCGCAGGGCGCGATGGCGATTTCATTTCTTGCCTTCGCGGCGCTGCCGAAACGCTCCCTGTTAGGCCAGGTTGCTGGCGTCGCCGCGACCGTCATGATCGGCGTTTCGATGGCGGTCCTCGGCCAGGTCTATCAGCTTGGCGCCGATCCCTGGCCGCTGTTTGCGATCTGGGCCGCTTTCGCGCTCCCCCTTGCCTTGATCGCCCGCTCCGACGCGCTGTTCGGCGTCTGGTTCGTCATCGCATCGACTGCCTTCATGCTCTGGGGGGAAGAAATCCTTCGCCCTCGTTTTGGCTTCGGCGTCGAAGTCGTTCCGGCCAGTTACGCGGTCCTCGCCTTCGCCGTACTGTTAATGCGCGATTTCGCGGCCAGCATTGCGGCAGGTCCGCAGCCGAACTGGCAACGCTGGCTCTTCCTCGCTTCAGCCCTCGTTCCCGCGACATTCGGGGCTCTGGACGAGGCCCTCGCAGACAAGCCGTTCGAAAGCGGCGTTTACGGCACATTGGCGCTTGCCGTCGTTGGCGGCGGCGCGTTGCTTTTCTACGGCGTCGTCCGAAACGATCGGCCGGCTCGCGCTCTGGCGCTCTTTGCGATCGCCGTCTTTGCTGGCGGCGTCGGCGTGCGCACAGTCTGGCGCTTGGACCTCGACAGCATCGGCGAGATCGCCTTCGGCTTCCTCCTCAGCGCGGTGTGGGTCGTCGGCGTCACCGCGGTCCTCGCAAGGCTATTGCGCCCGCGCGGGGGCGCCTCATGAGCCAACCGATGCGCCCCCGCCGCGACAATCCTTGGTATGTTGAGGCTTTTCTCGCTGCGGGCGGCTGGATCGCCGGACTCCTAGCCGCCGCCGCGATCTTCGCCTTCGTCGGCTTTCTCTTCACAAACTACAAAGAGATGCGCGCCGCGGCGGCGACCGGTCTCGCCATCGGACTCGCCTTCGTCGCCGCCGGTTCGGTCCTCGGCCGCGCGGGCGCCGGCGACTTCCGCCGCCATTTTTCGATTGCGATGATCTCGGCAGGCCTTACCGCCGCCACGGTCGGGACCTGGTACCTTGTTTGGGATCTCCTTGGCGGCGACCAGCCGGACGGCGGCGGGGATGCGACCAAGGTCGCGTACGCCGGGCTTGCGACCGCGACGCTCTACTTAGCCCCCGCCGCCCTCGCCGCGCGCCGGGTGAAGGACGGCATCCTCGCTTTCCTGACGACAAGCGCCTGGTTCTGGATTGTCGGCGCCTCCCTCATCGTGCTCGCAGATCGTCAGGACGGACCGACGCTTCCGCTGCAGGTATTTCCGGCCGCGGCGGCGCTCGCAGGGCTCGCCTTCTTCACGCTGGCGCGCGACCGCCTGGGCGCCGCAGGCGCCGCGCTGCTGATCGCGCCGATGCTCTTCTACGAGGCGGCTCGCAACGGGGCTGGCTTCATCGGCGTTCCCTCGCTGCTCCACGCCGGCCCTGCCAGCAGCGCCGTTTTTGCGGCAGGGGCGGTCTGGTGTCTCATCCTCTTGCGCGATCGTTACCCCTTGCCCGGGCTCCTCGCCGCGACGGCTCTCATCGCCGCAGGCATCTGGCTGCTGCCGGACGCCGGCGCGATCGCCATCTTGATCCTGCTCGCGGGCATGGCGGCGGGCCATCGCGGTCTCACCGCGGTTGGCGTCGTCGCGCTCACCTGGTTCGTCGGCAAGTTCTACTACGACCTGTCGATGACGCTGCTGCAGAAATCCGCAATCCTCGCCGGGCTTGGCGCAGCAACGCTCGGCGGCGCCCTTGCGCTCCGACGACTGCAGCGGGGGGCGCCTGCGGCCGCTGCGCCGCCCGGCGCGCGACGCTCGCTTCTTGCGAATATTGCGTTCGGCCTGCTCCTCATCGGCGCGCTCGCCGTCGTCAACCGGTCGGCGATGAAGCTTGAGGCCGACTTCAGGGAGGCGCGCGCCATCTTCCTGCCCCTCGGCCCTGTTGATCCGCGCTCGATCCTTCAGGGCGATTACATGGTGCTCTGGTTCCGCGAAACGATCTATCCGGCGGTCGATCAGATCGAAGCGCTGCCTGAGCGCGGCGAGGTCTTTCTCAAAGTGGACGCCGACGGGGTCGCCGCCTTCTCGCGTATTCCGGCGACTGATGATGTGCCTGCCGCGGACGAGATCCGCTTGGATTACGTAAGGCGCGGCGGCGCAATGCGCTATTGCCCGGACAGCTATTTTTTTCAGGAGGGCGAGGCGGATCTCTTCGCGGCGGCCCGGTTTGCCGTCGTCAAGGTCGCCCCGGACGGCAAGACGCGCCTCGTCGCGCTTGCGGACGAGAACCGCAAGGTCATTGAACCGCCCCGACGGCAAGCGTCATGCTGTTGAACGACCCCTCGGGAGCCTTCGTACTTCGCCCGCTCGATCCGGTGGGCGATGCGCCGGCGCTGCAGGCCATTTGGGGAGACGAAGAAAGCTGCCGCTACCTGCAGGAGCCTGCATTCGCGACCGTCGCCGAAACGGCGGCGTTTCTTGCGGCCTCAACCGCGGGCTTTGAGGATACGAGCTGGGCGGTCGCCTCTGACAGCGAGAGCAAGGCGCTGGGACGAATCGCCTTTTTCGACCGCGGCCGGCATGTCTGGGAGGTGGCCTGCATGATCGCGCCGGCCGCGCGCGGCAAAAAACTGGCCGTCCGCGCGCTCGCCCTTGCGATCGATCACATTTTTGATGCGAGGGGCGCGCGGCGTATCTTCGCCGACATCGACCCCGATAACGTCGCCTCGATTCGAACCTTCGTAAGGCTTGGGTTTGTTCGCGAGGGCCTCTTGCGGGCTCAGTGGGAAACTCATCTCGGAGTCCGCGATTCCATCATCATGGGACTGACGAAGTTCGATCCGAGGCCCTCGCACTCTGTCGTCGTCAATCGGTGAACGCGCTTGCCATCGTGAATGCAGGCAAGGTCTTGAGGAACGGTTTCTGAACCGTCAGGTTGTCGATCTTGGACCGCAAGCGCGCGTCGGCGCTCGCCAGCACCAGCTTCGTGATGCTTTCTTCGGTCTGCAGACTGACGACTTTCAGCTTCTGCGTCAGACTGAGATGGGGGTCCGCCGGCAGTGTTTCGGCGGCGGCGGCGCTGGCGAGGAAGGCGGCGACGCAGGCGGCGGCGGCTGTATTCAAGGTTTTCATTTTTGCTCTCCCAGTTCTCACGGAACACCTTTCCGTCGATGTGACAGAGATTTTGATCGGGGGGCGCGCCGGCTGTGACGCGCATCACAGGGGGCGACCGGATTTGAGATCCTTCTTGACCCGGGAACGCCGCCGCGCTTCCATGAACAAATGCAGAACCAACTACTGGACGCGGCGGACGCGCCGCAGCCCTTCTCGCGGCCTTCAGCGACGCTCGCGCTGACGCGCGGCGTGACGCGCCTCTTCAGCGAACTCGGACTGGCGCCGCTCATCGAGTTCAGCCTTCCGAACGGACGGCGGGCCGACGTTGCGGGCGTCGATCGGCAGGGGCGGCTCGCCATCGCTGAAGTCAAGTCCTGCCAGGCCGATTACGACGCGGACGCAAAATGGGCGGATTACCTGCCGTATTGCGACCTGTTCTTCTTCGCCGTGGCCGAAGACTTTCCCCGTGCGATCCTGCCGGGAAGCGAGGGACTCATCATCGCCGACGCCTATGGCGGCATCGTCGAACGCGACGCGGTCGAGCGCCCGCTCGCCGCGGCAAGGCGCAAGGCGATGACGCTGCGTTTCGCACGACAGGCCGCAACGCGGGTGAACTTTCTTCTGACGTTCTAGAGGGTCAAGGGCAGTAGCGGGCCCCGACGATGGGCCCCTGATTGGCATGCTGCACGATCACCGCGCAGCCCTGACCTTGCGGCGGCGCGGGAAAGATGAAGGTCTCCGGTTCGTGGGTTACCATGCCGAGCCTGGAAATCTGCCGCACGACATTTCGCTCTTCAAAGGTGACGCCGAAATTGTCTCCGCCGCCGACGCGCGTCGCCGCGAACGAGGCGAACCTCACGAGGAGGACGTCGCGCGGATCCTCGCCTTCCGGATCGACTTTCGCCTCAATCATGTCGCCGACGCGCTTAATCGACGTGCTGACCCTGTCGTCCGAGTTCATGCGCTCGAATTCGATATGCTCCTCAATACCTTCTCGCCTTGAGCCGACTTCGCTCGCAGCGCCGTTGACGATCGCCTGCGGGGTGAACACGGTGGAGCGTTCCCGGATATTCCGGTTATAGACCCGCTGACGCGCGGAAAACGCGGCTGCGGCGAACGGATCTTCCCAGCGGCCATGCTTGCGGTTCGCCAGAACGTCCCAATAGTCGATGTGCCAGGTGAGCGCGACGACGTCGGGCCGCTTGCTGATCTCGCGCTGCACTGCAGCGGCGGCAGGACTGTCGGAACACGCCTGCGACAGGAACATCTCCACGACGACCGGCTCCGCGTTTTCAGCGGCGGCCGCAGGGAACGCGGCGGCGGCGATCGCAATCGCAAGAACTGGACTAGACCGACGCAAAGCCACTCCTCGTCACTACAGTCTCCGGGCGCAACCAGTGTGCCGCAACAGCCTTGCCGATCAATGAGGCCGGGGGTCACAAGAGTGCGAGCACAAGCCTCCTTGCGGCGCGGCGACCGCCCGGCCTAGATGCCCGCATGATCGAGGCCGAAGAGCGTCCCAGCCCTGGAAGAACCGTGTTCATCCGCAGCTATGGCTGCCAGATGAACGTCTACGATTCCGAGCGGATGGCCGAGCTCCTGAGGCCGCACGGCTATCGGTCGGTCGAAACCGCCGAGGAGGCTGACCTGGTCATCCTAAATACCTGCCACATCCGCGAGAAGGCGGCTGAGAAGGTTTTCTCGGACCTCGGGCGCCTCAAACCGCTCAAGGCCGCGAGCAACGCCTCGGGACGCGACCTCACGATTGCGGTCGCGGGCTGCGTCGCCCAGGCCGAAGGCGGCGAAATCCAGCGCCGCATGCCGCTCGTCGACATCGTGGTTGGACCCCAGAGCTATCACCGTCTTCCGGAGATCCTCGCGCGGCGAGATCGCCTGGCCGGCGGCGGCGTCGACACCGACTTCGCGGCCGAAGAAAAGTTCGACGTGCTTGCCGCCGCACGCGAAGCCCAGGGTCCCGCGGCGTTCCTGACGATCCAGGAGGGTTGCGACAAGTTCTGCACCTTCTGCGTCGTCCCCTATACCCGCGGCGCCGAAATTTCCCGATCCGCCGCGGCCATCGAGCGTGAAGCGCGCGACTTGGTTGAGAAGGGCGTCCGCGAGATCACGCTGCTCGGTCAGAACGTCAATGCCTGGCGGTCGGCCCCCGCCCCCGGCGGCGGCGGCGGGATCCGTGCCTTGCCGGACGGCTCATGGGGTCTCGGCCAGCTCTGCCGGCATCTCGCCGAAATCGAGGGTCTCGCCCGCCTGCGCTTCACGACCTCCCATCCGCGCGACATGGACGATGATCTGATCGACGCCTTCGCGACCGTTGAAAAACTGATGCCGTTCCTGCACCTGCCTGTTCAGAGCGGTTCGGACCGAATCCTTGAAGGCATGAACCGCGGCCATACCGCCGCCCATTATCTCACGCTGATCGACCGCTTGCGGCGGGCCCGTCCCGACATTGCGCTGTCAAGCGACTTCATCGTTGGTTTCCCAGGCGAAACGACCGAGGATTTTGAGGCGACTTTGGCGCTGGTCGATCGGGTCGGCTTCGCCTCCGCCTATTGCTTCAAATACTCGCGCCGACCCGGGACGCCGGCCGCCTCCATGGGCAGGCAGGTTGCGGAGCCCGACAAGGAGGAACGCCTCGCGCGACTCCTCGCCCTGGTCGAGGCGCAGCGCGTCGCTTTCAATTCGAGTTTCGTCGGTCAGGAGCTGCCCGTGCTGTTCGAGAAGCGCGGGCGGCGCGCCGGGCAGCTCATCGGCCGCTCGCCCTATTTGCAAAGCGTTCATGCGGCCGTCCCACAATCCATGCTAGGAAAGATCGCCGCCGCCCGTATCGTTTCAGCGAGCGCCAACGCGCTGGCCGCAGACGCCTCGGCGGCCCGCGAGGGGATCAGGGTTTTTTGAGCGAAAACCGCGCCGACCAAATCGAGCTCCTGAGCTTCGCCGACAACCGCCTGGTCGCCGATCTGGTTGGGGAGCACGACGCCAACCTCATGCTGCTCGAGGAGGCTCTTGGCGTGCGGATCGATCCAAAGGGCAATCGCCTCGCCGTCTCCGGCGCGCCGCAGGCCCGGGCCCGCGCGACCAGCGTTCTCAACGCGCTCTACAAGAGGCTTGAGAGCGGCGGGGCGCTCGCGTCCGCAGATGTTCGCGCCGCTGTCGCATTCGCCGACCAGGCGGCGGAGCGAAGCGACGGCGACGCCGGCGTGAAAACGCCAAGGCGTCTCATTTCGCCGCGCTCTCCCAATCAGCGCCAATATCTCAAGGCGTTGCGCAGTCATGACCTCGTTTTCGGCATCGGCCCCGCCGGCACAGGCAAGACCTATCTCGCCGTCGCGCACGCGGTCGGCCTCCTCCTCGCCGGCGCGGTCGAACGCATCGTGCTGTCGCGCCCTGCGGTCGAAGCCGGCGAGCGCATCGGCTTTCTGCCGGGCGACCTGAAGGAAAAGGTCGATCCCTATCTTCGCCCCCTCTACGACGCGCTCGGCGACATGATGTTCGCCGATTATGTCGAGCGCCGCATCGCTTCGGGCGAGATCGAAATCGCGCCGCTCGCCTTCATGCGCGGACGAACCCTTGCGCGCGCCGCCGTCATCCTCGACGAGGCTCAGAATGCAAGCGTGACCCAGATGAAGATGTTCCTGACGCGCCTTGGCGAGGGCGCGATGATGGCGGTCACCGGCGATCCGACCCAGTGCGACCTGCCTCATGGCGAGAAGTCCGGGCTCGCCGATGCGGTCGGTCTTCTTGAGGGAGCGTCCGGCGTCGCTGTCACCCGATTCACCTCCGCGGATGTCGTGCGCCACCCGCTCGTCGCGCGCATCATCGAGGCCTATGACGCGCGCGACCGGCGTATGCGCGCATTGAAGAAGAAGTGACGGCCCGCAGGCCGATCACGCGCCTGCGATCGCCTTGTGCGAGGTTGCGCGGGTGACCGGAGCCGGCGTCGACGTCATTCTCGACTTCCCTGGCTGGCGCGATCGCCTGCCTGAGGCTCGAGCCCTCGCGCGCCGCGTCGCTGCGTCCGCCGCGGCCGCCGAGCCGGCGCTAAAGGGCGCGGTCGCTCTGCTGCTCACCGACGACCCAACGCTCAAGGACCTCAACGCGCGATTCCGCGGCAAGGATGCGGCGACCAATGTTCTATCCTTTCCTTCGGGCGAACAGGCGCCCGGCTTTCTCGGCGACGTGGCGCTTGCCTTCGAAACCTGCGCGCGCGAGGCCGACGACGCGGGCGCGTCCCTCGCTGACCACGCCGCGCACCTGATCGTCCATGGCCTTCTGCATCTTGTCGGCTACGACCATGAAAGCGACGAGGAGGCGCTTGTCATGGAGCGCAAGGAAGTTGAAATACTGGCGTCCCTGGGGATCAAGAACCCCTATACGGAGAGCTAGGGCGGAGATGGCCGTAGAGGATTCGAGGACCAGGTCCGATACGACCTATGAGTCAGCCGATGAGGTTGAGGACGGTCCTTCAGGCTTCATAAGGAGGCTGCGCGGCTTCTTCGCTCGCGGCGCGGCCGACGCCGCCGACGCCGCGACGGAGCCGACAATTTCGGCCGAGGGTGAGCGCAAGCCTCTGCGCGCCAAGCGCGACATGATTGAGCGCGTGCTCGCCTTTTACGAAAAGAGCGTCGCGGACGTGATGGCGCCGCGCGCCGACATCGTCGCCGTCGACTCGACGACTTCGCTTGACGACCTCGTCAAGGCGTTCGCCGACGGCGGTCACTCGCGCATGCCCATTTACCGAGGCGACCTGGACGATCCGATCGGCATGGTGCACCTGAAGGACGTCGTGCATCTGATGGCCCATCCGGAAGAAGCGCGCGCGATCGAAGGACCGGTGCTGAAGCGGATCAAGCGCGACATCCTGTTCGTGCCTCCGTCGATGCGCATCACCGATCTCCTGCTGAAAATGCAGCAGACGCGCATTCATATGGCGGTGGTCGTTGACGAGTACGGGGGCACGGACGGGCTCGCCACCATCGAAGATCTCGTCGAGGAAATCGTCGGCGACATTAATGACGAGCATGACGAGGACGATGCGCCGACCATCAAGCCGCATGCCGGCGGCGGCTGGGAGGCTGACGCGCGCGTGGAGCTGACCGAGCTCGCCGAGGCGACAGGATTTCCGCCGATCATCCATGACGAGGAAGTCGATACGCTCGGCGGCCTCGTCTTTTCGCTGGCGGGGCGCGTGCCCCAGCGCGGCGAGGTTTTGAGCCACGACTCAGGCTTCGAATTCGAGGTGATGGAGGCGGACGCGCGCAAGGTCAGGAAGATCCGCATCCGCCGCCGCGCCATTGCGCCCGCGTCCGCCGAAACGCCTGTCTAGGCCGACATGAAGCAGGCCGCGCGCGCGCCGCGCCCCCTTGACGCGGTCAACGAGCGCCTCGCTTTAGCGGCGATGCGCGTTTCGACGCTGACGGGCGCGAGGCGATTGCTGGCGGCGTTCCTATCGGGGGCCGGGGCCGCGCTCGCCTTCGCCCCGCTCTACCTGCTGCCTCTGCTCGCCGTCGGATTATCCGTCTTCGTCCTTTTGATCGACGGCGCGGCGCGCCGCCCGAAGCCGCGCCGCGCCGCATTCGCCGCCGGCTGGTTCTTCGGTTTCGGCTATTTCCTGGTCAGCCTTTACTGGCTCGGCTTTTCCTTTCTCGTCCAGGCCGAACAGTTCGCGTGGATGGCGCCTTTCGCCGTGACCGGGCTGCCGGCCTTTCTTGGACTCTTCACGGGATCGGCCGCAGCCGTCGCCGTCTCGATCTGGCGGCAGGGCCCTCGGCGCGTCCTCACATTCTCCGGCGTCTACATGACCTTCGAATATGCGCGCGGACATGTGCTCACCGGGCTGCCGTGGAACCTGCCCGGCCAGGCGCTCGCCGGCACGGCCGTCGGGGCGCAGACTGCCGCATGGTGGGGCGTCTACGGCCTCAGTCTCATTGTCGTCATGCTCGCGGCGGCGCCGGCGCTCGCGCGCGACCGGGCCGGGGTCCAGGGGCTGCTGGCGATGCTCCTTGGAACAGGGGTCCTTTACGTGCTGGGCGCCTTCCGCCTCGCCGGGCCGGACCCCGGTTTTCGCGAGGACGTCTCCATCCGCATCGTCCAACCCAATATTCCGCAGCGCGAGAAGATCGACGGCGACCTGTGGACCCGCAATCTCAAGCTGCATCTCGACCTATCGACGGGAGAAGCCGCGGGCGCAGCGCGGCTTTACATTCTGTGGCCGGAGAATGCCGCGCCCTACCTGCAGGAGTATGGGGAAGCGCTCGACCTTCTCGACCGGGCCGTTCCGGCCAACGCAATGGTGCTGGCCGGCACGGTGCGCCGAGAGACCGGCCCAGGAGGCGAGAAATACTACAATTCGATCGGCTTCTTCGCCGCGCGCGGCGGCAGGCTGAGCGCTGTTGGTTACTATGACAAGCATCACCTCGCGCCGTTCGGCGAGTATCTGCCTCTGCAGGGAGCGCTGCGCGCGATCGGCCTCGCCCAGCTGGCGCCTTACGAGGACGGGTTCGCCTTTGGAAAAGGGCCGATGACTTTTGACGACGGCGCGACCCGCTTTGCGCCCTTCATCTGCTACGAGACCATCTTTCCCGGCGCGCTGTATCCGCGCCGCCAGAGGCCGGACTGGCTCGCCACCGCCACCAACGACGCCTGGTTCGGGGACTCCTCGGGTCCGCGCCAACACCTCGACCAGGCCCGCCTGCGGGCGATCGAAACGGGGCTGCCCATGGCCCGATCGGCGAATACAGGCGTTTCTGCTCTCTTCGACGCCCGGGGACGGCTGTTGCAGTCAGTCCCGCTCTACAAAGCGGGGCGCATCGACGCCGCCCTGCCGGGGGCGCTGCCCCCGACCATTTACGCGCGGTATGGAGACCTGCTCTTCCTAATGCTCGCAATAGGTGCGTTTGTCCTGGCCGCCTTGCCATCAAAGCGAGCGCGAACAACCAATTAGGCCGCAACCTTTGCGCGCCGCGGCGAAACGCCTATAGTCGCGCCGGACGGCGAGCCCGGTGGGGTGAGAATGGCCAGGAAACCGCATCCGGTTGACGTGCATGTGGGCGGGCGCGTGCGGATGCGCCGCATGATGCTTGGCCTCAGCCAGGACAAGCTCGGCGACGCGCTGGGTCTGACCTTCCAGCAGATTCAGAAATACGAAAAGGGCTCCAACCGTATCGGGGCGAGCCGTATTTTCGAGCTCGCGCGCATCCTGAAGGTCCCGGTGCAGTATTTCTACGATGACTTCTCAGCAGAAGAAGGCTCATACGGCTTCGCCGAGGGCCAGCAGGAATCTTTCATGGAGCTCCTGCACTCGCCCGAGGGCGTCCAACTTTGCCGCCACTTCGCGGAGATCAAGGACCCCAAGGTGCGCAGGAAGGTGCTGGATCTCGTAAAGACGCTCTCGGAAAACACCGAGGACGCCCGCACCTGACCGGCGGGAAACCATTGGACAGGCCGGCGGCTGCTCGCTAAAAGCCCGCCGACATAAAGCTTTCCTTATATGAGGCCGCAAGCGCTATGCCGCGCCAGTCCTATCTCTTCACGTCCGAGAGCGTATCCGAGGGCCATCCCGACAAGGTTTGCGACCGCATTTCCGACGAGATCGTCGATCTCGTCTATCGCGAGGCGACGGCCACGGGGATGAACCCCTGGGACGTAAGGGTCGCCTGCGAGACGCTGGCGACCACCAACCGGGTCGTCATCGCCGGAGAGCTGCGCGCGCCGCAATCGCTGATGAACGGCGGCGCGGTAAAGCCCGATCGCGTGGTTGAGGCAGCCCGATCCGCCATCAAGGACATCGGCTACGAGCAGAACGGCTTCCACTGGCGCACCGCGAATATCGAAGTGCTCCTCCATGGACAGTCCGCCGACATCGCGATCGGGGTCGACAAAGCCGCAGACGGCAATTCCGAGGGCGCCGGCGATCAGGGCATCATGTTCGGCTACGCCTGCCGCGAGACGCCGACGCTCATGCCGGCGCCGCTCTATTACAGCCACAAGATTCTCGAGCTTATCTCGGCGGCGCGCCGGGCAAAAAAGGGCGATGCGGCGCGTCTTGGCCCCGACGCCAAGAGCCAGGTCACGGTGCGCTACGAGGGCGGCAAGCCTGAAGAAGCGACCAGCATCGTTCTATCGACCCAGCATCTCGACGAGAGTTGGAGTTCGGCTCGCGTGCGCGACGTGGTCGAGCCTTACATCCGCGAAGCCCTGCGCGATCTGCGGATCGCGACGGACTGCAAGTGGCACGTGAACCCGACCGGCAAGTTCGTCATCGGCGGTCCGGACGGCGACACGGGGCTTACCGGCCGCAAGATCATCGTCGACACCTATGGCGGGGCCGCGCCCCATGGCGGCGGCGCCTTTTCCGGCAAGGATACGACCAAGGTCGATCGCTCCGCCGCCTATGCGGCGCGATACCTCGCCAAGAACGTGGTCGCCGCCGGCCTCGCCGAGCGCTGCACGATCCAGCTGTCCTACGCCATCGGCGTCGCCCGCCCGCTCTCGGTCTATGTCGATCTCCACGGAACGGGCGCGGGGGCCGACGAGGAGACGATCCAGCGGGCGCTGCAGGAGGTCATGGACCTGTCGCCGAGCGGCATCCGCCGCCATCTCGACCTCAACAAGCCGATTTTCGCGAGAACTGCCGCCTACGGACATTTCGGGCGGGCCCCCGACGTGGATGGCGGCTTCTCGTGGGAGAAGACCGACCTCGTCGCCGCGCTGAAATCAGCCATCCGCTGAAGCCGCATCGCCAGCCCCGCCGCGAGCGACGCCGCTGGCCGGACCTGCCCTGCCCCGCGACGCTGAGGCGCGGCCGAGAGGCCCGCCCCCCCGCTCCGCCCTTGCCATCATGGCGGCGATCCCCTAGACGAGCGCTTCGTTCGACCTCCCTGGACGGCGTCCCGGAGGGGCCGGCACATTCCCCCGACGCCGTGGAGAAAGACATGTCCATTACGCCAGAGCGTAAGGCGAAACTGATCAAGGAATACGCGACCAAGAAGGGGGACACTGGTTCCCCGGACGTCCAGATCGCCATCCTCTCCGAGCGCATCGCCAATCTCACCGAGCATTTCAAGGACCACAAGAAAGACAATCACTCTCGCCGCGGCCTCCTGAAAATGGTGTCGCAGCGCCGCAGCCTCCTCGACTACGTGAAGTCGACCGACGAGGCTCGATACCAGAAGCTGATCGATCGTCTCGGCCTGCGCCGCTAGCGATCAACGCGGGCATGGCCCCGCGCCCGGGCGCCGGAAGGCCGGCGTCCCGGGTTACGTCCGTATAGGGAGAATGCGCATGAAATTAGGTGGAGTGGCGGCGGTCGTCACGGGCGGGGCTTCGGGTCTCGGCGGGGCGACGGCCGAGGCCCTCGCGCGCGAGGGCGCCAGGGTCGCCGTTTGGGACATGCAGGCCGACAAGGGCGAAGCGCATGCGCGCAAGATCGCCGGCGTCTTCTGCCAGACCAATGTCGCCGACGAAGAAAGCGTGAAGGCGGCTCTTGCGAAAACCCTGTCGGCCGCCGGCGCCCCCCGCGTGCTTGTCAACTGCGCCGGCGTCGCCGTCGCCGAGAAGACCGTCGGCAAGAACGGCGCGCACGTTCTTTCAAACTTCAAGCGCGTCATCGACGTCAATCTCGTCGGCACGTTCAACTGCATCCGCCTCGTCGCCGAAGCCATGGAGAAGAACGAGCCCTTGGAAGACGGGGAGCGCGGCGTCATCATCAACACCGCCTCGGTCGCGGCGTTTGACGGCCAGATCGGCCAAGCGGCGTACTCAGCCTCCAAGGCCGGCGTCGTCGGCATGACCCTGCCGATCGCGCGCGATCTCATGAACATCGGGATCCGCGTCAACACCATCGCGCCGGGCATTTTCTGGACGCCGATGATGGCCGGCATGGACCCGAAGGTGCGGGACGCGCTCGCCGCGATGGTCCCGTTCCCGAAGCGCCTCGGCAAGCCCGAGGAATTCGCCTCGCTCGCGCTCGAGATCGTCCGCAACCCGATGCTGAACGGCGAAGTGATCCGTCTCGACGGCGCGATCAGGATGCAACCGAAATGAGCAATGGGTGAATAGGGAAAAACCTATTCGCGGCTGACTATTCAGCATCCGCAAACGAGCCGCGCGCAATCCGGCGCCGGCGAACATTGAAAGAGAACCACCACATGTTCGATATCACCAGAAAATCCATCCAGTGGGGCGGCCGCAAGCTCATCCTCGAAACCGGACGCATGGCGCGCCAGGCCGACGCTGCGGTGCTCGCAACCTATGGCGAAACCACGGTTCTCGCCACGGTCGTCGCCGCAAAAGAGGCTGATCCCAAATTCGATTTCTTCCCGCTGACCGTTCACTATCAGGAGAAATTCTACGCCGCCGGGCGAGTGCCGGGCGGCTATTTCAAGCGCGAGGGCCGGCCGACCGAAAAGGAAACGCTGACCTCGCGCCTCATCGACCGACCGATCCGGCCGCTGTTCGCCAAGGGCTTCAAGAACGAAGTCCAGGTCATCGCCACCGTGCTCTCGCACGACATGGAGAACGACCCCGACGTCGTCGCGATGATCGCTTCGTCGGCCGCCCTCACCGTCTCGGGCATCCCCTTCCTCGGCCCGATCGGCGCGGCCCGCGTCGGCTACATCAACGGCGACTACGTCCTCAATCCGCAGATTGACGAGATGGGCGAAACGAAACTCGACCTCGTCATGGCGGGAACGGCCGACGCGGTGATGATGGTCGAATCCGAAGCCAAGGAGCTGTCCGAGGAGGTCATGCTCGGCGCGGTGATGTTCGGCCACAGAGCCGCCCGCGAGGTCATCAACCTCATCATCGACTTCGCCGAAGACTCGGCCAAGGAGCCGTGGAGCTTCGAGGCGCCCGACTATTCCGCGACGGCGGCCAAGATCCGGGCGATGGTAGAGGACGACCTGCGCGCCGCTTATGCGGAGAAAAAGAAGCAGGCGCGCCATGAGAAGATCAGCGCGGCGAAAGCAAGGGCCGCCGAAGTCTTCTGCAAGGAGGGCGATGAAAACGCGCTCTCCTCAGTGGTGTTCGGATCGCTCTTCAAGGAGATCGAGGCCGACATCGTGCGCGGCGACATCATCAGGACGGGACGCCGCATCGACGGGCGCGACACGAAAACCGTGCGCCCCATCGTCGCCGAAGCGGGCGTGCTGCCGCGCACGCATGGCAGCGCGCTCTTTACGCGCGGGGAAACGCAGGCCCTGGTCGTTGCGACGCTCGGCACGGGCGAAGACGAGCAGTGGGTCGACGCGCTGTCCGGCACCTACAAGGAAACCTTCCTGCTGCACTACAACTTCCCGCCCTTCTCGGTCGGCGAGACCGGGCGCATGGGCGGCGCGGGCCGTCGCGAGATCGGCCACGGCAAGCTCGCCTGGCGCGCGCTGAAAGCGGTGCTGCCCTCGCAGGAAGCATTTCCCTACGTCATCCGCCTCGTCTCCGAGATCACCGAGTCGAACGGCTCCTCGTCGATGGCGACCGTGTGCGGATCATCCCTAGCCCTCATGGATGCGGGCGTGCCGACGACGCGACCGGTCGCCGGCATTGCCATGGGGCTCATTCTCGAAGGCAAGGATTACGCGGTCCTCTCCGACATTCTCGGCGACGAGGACCATCTCGGCGACATGGACTTCAAGGTCGCCGGCACCGA